>MGUG01000049.1 GCA_001799845.1 Elusimicrobia bacterium GWC2_64_44
CAAGATCGCGGCCTTCGTGGTGGGCATCATCGCCATCGTCCTCGGCATCATCTTCCAGGGCATGAACGTGTCGTTCCTGGTGGGCCTGGCCTTCGCCGTAGCGGCGTCGGCGAACCTGCCGTCGATAATCATGATCCTGTTCTGGAAGAAGACCACGGCCAAGGGCATCGCGGCCTCCATCGTGACCGGCATGGTGTCGGCCATCGGCCTCATCATGTTCTCGCCGTCGATGTACGACAAGTTCGGCCTGAACCCGGCTACCGCGCCGGTACCGCTGGACAACCCCGGCATTATCTCGATACCCCTGAGCTTCCTGGTGCTCGTGGCGGTGTCGCTCGCGACGCAGAAGAAGGAAACCGCCGCGGCTTAACCTCACGGCTTAAAAAGGGGAAGGGGCACGCGCTCCTTCCCTTTTTTATTTGGTAAAGTTTCAGGCAGAGATGAAAATAATAGTTTTCACGGACACGCACGCCAATCTGCCGGCGCTCAGGGCCTTTTCGAAGGAGATAAAGAAAGAGGGTTACGACGCGGCTTTCCATACCGGCGATGCCGTTGGGCTGGGGCCGTGGCCGGCGGAGACCATAGAGCTGCTGGAGGAGACGCCGCGGCTGCACCTGCTTGCCGGCAACCACGAAGGCTGGATGTGCGGCGGCGTTCCCAAAGGTTCTGCGCGCTGGCTGGAGGAGCATTACGACTGGCTGAAGGGCCGGGTGACGCGCCGCCACCTCAACGCGGCGGCGGCCTGGCCGCTGCTGACCGAGCACGAATTCTCCGGCGTCCGCGCCGCCTTCGTTCACTACGCGCTGAGCGCCTGCGGCACGCAGGTCTCGCTGCCTATCAGCGAACAAGTCGCCTCCGACCTGGACGCCCTGATAGACCGGCACACCTCATTGCTCGTTTTCCACGGCCACCGCCATAAATCCTCCGACGTAAAAGGCCGCGTACGCTACGTGAACCCCGGGTCCCTGGGCTGCTGGCACAAGCCGGCCGCGCGCTACGCCATAGCGCGCTTCGCCAAGGGCAAGGTCTCCATACAGCACAAGGCCGTGCCCTACGACTGGGACGAATTACTGAAGGGCTTCCGCGACCGGAAGGTTCCGGACTGCCAGCGCATCCTCGGCTCCTACTTCGCGAAATAAAAAAAGAAGGCCCGGTTTCCCGGGCCTTCCTCTTTGCAGGTTCCTCTTTTTAGAAGGGGAACTTCATGCTGAGCTGGTAGTGGAGGTTGTCTATCTCGTCCTTGCCGGTGGTCAGCTTGTACTCGGTCATCATCTTGGCCGCCTCGAAGGTCACGGAGACCTTTTCGTAGGCCAGCCAGTTGATGTTGGCGAGCGCCGTGGCGTTGCGGGTCCGGGCGGTGGTGGCCGCGGCGATCTTGGAATCCACCGGGTTGTCCACGCCGTAGGCCACGTTGTAAGAGAACCTGCCGGCCGGCTTGATGTTGAAGTTGACGAAGCCGCCGGAGGCCTTCACGGCGGAGGTGCCGTACTGGTTCTGGCCGATGCCGCCCAGGAAGTCGTAGAGGTTCTGGCCGGTCCAGACCTGGCCGTTCATGACCAGGCCTTCCATCAGCGGGACGTTGAAGCCCAGGTCCACCAGCTTGACCTCGCCTTTCTCGTGCGTGGTCTTCTTCCAGACGCCGTAGGCGCCCATCAGCGTCAGCTTGGCCTTGCCTAGCTTGTACTGTACCTGGAGCTGGCCCTGCGGCGCGCCGGAGGCGGTGCCCTCGGCGTCGATCAGCTTGCGGGTGGGGCGCACGGCCGCCACGGCCGCGGTGAGCTTGTCGGAGCACTTGTGGGTCAGGCGGACCTGCGGGGCGCGCATCCACAGCACGCCGCTGTAGCCCAGCGCGAACTCGTTATTGCTGCCGGAGAGCTCCAGCGGGGTCAGGTGCCAGGTCTGGCCGGCGAGCAGTTCGTACTTGCCGTCCTTGATGGTGACATAGGCGTGGCGCAGGCGCAGGTCGGTGGCGGAGCCGCCGTCGGTGACGCCGAGGAAGTCGGCCTCTACCTTGCCGGACACGTTATCGTTGGCCGTGACGTCCAGGCCGAAGCGGGTGCCGCGGGCGCTGATGCGGAAATCCTGCTCGGCGTCCTTGTCGGAGGCCACGTAGTAGGAGTAGTCGTCCCCGGCCATGCCGTGCGTGTCCAGGATGACGTCGGTCTTTACGTGACCGTAGAAATTAACTTTATACTTGGAAGTCGCGGTTTCCTGGGCGGCCGCGGTAAGCGGGGCCAGGACGGCGAGGGAAAGAACGGCCGAGATCACTGATTTGCGCATTTTCGCTCCTTATTCAGACGGATCAATGTAACAATAGTTACGATGATACCACTTTCCCGCGTGCCGCTACAATTCCGGCCGGCGGTTGGTATTTTTGTATCATAGACTGCGCCCGGCTTATGAAAAATACTTTATTCACCGAAAAAACGCGCTGGCTGGCCGCCGCACGCCTGCCGGGGCGGGCGTTCCTACTGTGGGCGCTGGCCTTTACCGGCGCCGGCGCAGCGGCGCTGAACGGGCGCTATTACGTGGGCTATTTCAACGACGACGCCTCTTTCGTGCTGCTGGCGCGGGCGCTGTGGCGGGGGCTGCTCTCTCTGTCACCCGCCGGCCTTGGCGGCGCTTTCAGCCATTACCTGCCCGGCTACCCGCTTTTCCTGGCGCCTTTCGCGGCCGCGGCCGATCCCGCCTGGCATTTGCTGCGCTGGACCACCGCCGGCCTGGCCCTGCTCTCGGTGTACGGCTTCTGGCTGCTGCTAGAGGGCTGGCTCGCCGAAGAGGAACGGCGCTGGGCGGTGGGGCTTTACGCCGTGCACCCGCTTTTCCTGTACTGCTCGGGCATGGTGATGGCGGACCCGTTCCTCGCCTGCCTGTTTACATGGGGCCTGCTGGGCCTGCGCCGCGTGCTCGAAGGGGGCCGCGCGCCGGCCTTCGCGCTGCTGCTGGGCGCGTCGGCCTGGGCCGCGGCCGTCAAGCCGATAGGGGCGCTGCTGCCGCTCGCGGTTACGGCCGCGCTGGCCGCCGCCCGCGAGAAACGGGCCCTGCGGCTGTTCTCTCTGCTGTTCTGGCTGCCTTGCCTCGCGCTGCTGATTTACGGCGCGCTGCACAGGCAGGGCCCCACCGATTACGTGACCTATTTGCTGCAGGGGCTGGCCTCGCTGGGAGAGCAGCCGCCGCTGGCGCGGGCCTACGGGCTGCTGCATGCGCTGGTGCTGGTCTGCGGGCTGGGCTGGTTCTGGCCGCGCGGCCCGCTCTGGGACCCGGCCGGCGCGGCGCTGATAGCCGGGGCGCTTTATCTGCTGGTCAAAGGGCTGGCCGCGCTGCTGGCCAGGGAGGGCCGGGGGCGCTACATCGCCCTGGCCGCCGGCGCCCTGCTGCTGGGGCAGGGGCTGGTGCTGTCGCTCTGGACCGCTTTCTCGGAGCGCTACGCGCTGCCGCTGCTGCCGCTCGGGCTATTGTTCCTCGCCGTCGGGGCCGCGGCGGCGTGGAAGGCCAGGCCGCTCGCGGCGCGCGCTCTGCTGGCGGCGCTGGCGGCCTCGTTCGCGCTGCATTCCGCGAGCCTTGCCCTGGCCGGGCCTGAGGCGAGGCTCTGCGCGCAAACCCTGGACTGGATACGCCGGGAGACGCCGGCCGACAGCCGTTTCACCGGCAACGCGCCCCTGCTCTTCCTCTATACCGGCCGCCGCGGCGACGGGCTTTTCGCGGCGCGCGACGCCGACCAGTTCCTCTTCTCCCTCTCCAACCACGGGATCACGCACGTGCTGCTGACCGGCCAGGCCGTGCTCTCCGCCGGCGGTTCCCTGCGCAACGACCACGCGCTGCAGAAGCGGCTGGAGCAGGGCTGGATATCCGGCCATCCGCGCCATTTTAAGAGGCTATACGCCAACCCCGCCGAGCGCACCGCCGTGTACGCCGTACTGGCCGCCCCTGGCCGCGCAGAGGCCGTGAAGCACTACTCGCAGGCGCTGCGGGAACTGTCCGCCTCCGGCCCGGCCGCGGCCGAGCGCAGCCTCAGGCTCGCGCTGGCGGCGGACCGGGACTTCCCTTCGGCGCTGGCGGCGCTGGCCTCCGTGCTGCTGACCGGCGGCGGGTCTCAGGCGGAAGCGGAGAAACTCCTGGGCCGTGCGCTGGCGCTGGAACCTAATTTTCCGCGCGCCTCGGGCGCGCTGGCGCAGCTGCTGGAGGGTCAGGGCCGCACGGCAGAGGCCGGCAAAGTGCGGGAGGCGGCGCAGGCCGCGAGGGCGCTGGCGCCCTTCGAGGTTCCGCCGCGGTAGGTGCAGGCAGCTATAAAGAAAGGCAGCCTTGTCCAGGGACAAGGCTGCCTTTCTTTTACGGCCGGAGTTTAGAACGCCGCGATCAGGGCCGGCGGCAGGAAGGCCGCTATCTCGGCCCGGGAGGTGCGGCCTTCCAGCGTGACAGTGAAGGAGACAATGACCGCGCCGCAGCCGGGCTGAGGCTTCAGGTCCACGGCAGGCAGGCGTACCGGCACGGACGGGATGGAACTGCGCCTGATAGCGCGCAGCAGGGTGTTGACCAGCGCGTTGAGCGTGATATTGCCGATCTCGAGCAGTGCCGTCTCGCCCTCGCTGACGGCGGCGGGAGGCGCCGGCGAGAAGGCGGCAGCCAGCAGCGGGGCGTCCGCTGCGGCGAAGAGCAGCACCGTGGAGAATGCGGCCGGCAGCGCCACGCCCATGACCACGGCTTCGGCGCCCTGGCCGGCGGCCGGGATGAACGGCGAGCCCGGCGGGAGCGCGCGGGCGGATTCCACCGACCAGCTGCCAGGGGTCACGGCGGAAAGCCTGCCGAGGCAGGCCTCGAGGGCCGACCTTGCCAACTGGGATAGTTTTTCCTGCGTAGCGGGGTTCATTGTTGCGTTCAGAGTTTGCTGAAAGTCCTCGCGAAATCGTCGTAGGAGAAAGGCTTGTAAATGATGGCGGCCGCGCCCTCGCTGATCAGGCGGCTGTTCACCTCGTCCTGGTCCACGGCGGTCAGCATGACGATCTTGGCCTTCGGGTCCATGGCCTTCATCTCCTCAAGCACCAGCAGGCCGGATTTGCCGGGCATGATGATGTCGAGCAGCACCACGTCGGGCTTGAGCTCGGCGAAGGCCTTCATGGCGGCGTCGCCGTCGCCCGCCTCGCCCACCACCTCGTGGCCGGTGCGCTGCAGGATGATCTTCACCATCTCCCGAGTGCTGCTGTTGTCGTCTACGATAAGAACTTTCATGTACCCCCCGTGATACGCCGGGTCCGGCGCCGCTTTCTTGGCGGTCCGTATAATATATCAAATTATCCGGCGCGCGGAACGCGGCGCGGAAATTTGTATTATGGGTGTAAATAGCGCCTGCGGCGGAGCGCTAAAACAGGGGGGCGGATGACACACAAGTTCAAGGTAAAAACTTCCGGCAAGGCCGAGATGGCGGACATCACGCGCGAGGTGCAGGCGCTGGTGCGCGAGCACGGCCTGGAGAGCGGCGTCTGCCACGTCTTCGTGCCGCATACCACCTGCGGCCTGGCGATAAACGAGAACGCCGACCCCGATGTGAAGCGCGACATCATAGCCAAGCTGGACAAGACCATCGAAGAGGGTTTCCCTTACCGCCACGCAGAGGGTAATTCCCCGGCGCATATCAAGGCGGTGCTGGTGGGGCCGTCGCTGACGGTCTTCGTGGAGGAGGGGGCGCTGCTGCTGGGCACCTGGCAGGGGCTCTACCTGTGCGAATACGACGGGCCCCGCACCCGCGAGGTCTGGGTCAAACTGATCAAATCCTGAAATTAGCGCTGCGATCCCGCTAGGGCCTGCTGTCCTCTTCGGGCAGCATCAGGTCTTTTTCCGACAGGCCGCGGTCTATGTTCCACGGCACCATCTTGGCGAAGGCGTCGAGGATGATGACGGCGTTGTAGTTGGCGTCTTTGCTTGAGGCGCTGCGGACCCGGTTGGTGATGCACAGGTTCAGCGTTTCGATGGTCTTGTAGGCCTCGTTGAGCTTCTTTAATTCCCAGTCCGGCTCCAGGCCTTTCTTCCGGCGCAGGTACTGGCGCAGCAGGTAGGACGAGACGGAGCGGTAGACGGTTTCCGCGAGCGTGGCGAAGGGCAGGTGGAAGCGCGCCATCGGGGTGAGGACGCGCATGACCGGGCAGCCGCTGGTTACCATGTAAATGCCGATAACGGAGCTCAGCGCGGACTGCAGGCTGGTCTTCTTGAAATATTCCCGTTCCTGGGTAACCACGCGCGTCTCCACCATCATTGTCGAGGCCTTGTCGGCGAAGGTGCGGGTGATGTCGGCCAGGTTCTGGGCGATGGGGCAGTATTTGTGCGCGGCGCCGTCGAGCGGGCACATGGGGCACTTGTTGTGCTCCAGCAGGGCCCAGGCCGGCGGCTCCCCGCCCGCGGGCTTGACGTTGTAGGTGGAGGGATCGACGTCGATGTCGATGACCTTTTCCTGTCCGTCCTCGAATTTGATGGTGTATTTGCAGAACATAGCCGTCCCTGTCTCTTTCACATTCTACTTAAAATTCCCCCGTCAGGCGTCCCAGTAGGCCTCCTGCAGGCTGTCCTCGCGCTCCGGCAGGCCGCGCGTCAGGCGAGGGGAGTTCTGCGCCAGCACCTCGAAGCTGACGCGGTTGGCGTACTTGGAGATCTGCGACATCGAAGAATAGGTCAGCGACTCCACCATGTTCTTGGGCGACCTGGGCACCTTGGCCTGGTGGTATTTGCGCGCGCCCAGGTCGTGCAGCAGCGCGGCCAGCGCGCCGTCGCCGGCGCCGTTGGTGTTCTTGATTATCTTGGGCCCGCCGAGGAAAGGGTTGATGTGCGTGTAGATCTTCAACGGGTTCTTGCAGTCCGCCCGGCGCATCGGGCGGCTGAACTCGTAGAGGTTGTAGTCCACCAGCGACTTGGTGTGCAGCTTGTGAGTGGTCTTGCGCGCGTAGGCCTCGTCCACCCAGCCGGCCAGGTACAGGCCGTGCTCGCCCACGGTGAGCAGCACCAGGTCGGCCAGGCCCAGGGCGTCGTCGGCGGCCATCAGCGGGTCCTGCACGCCGGTCAGCGCCAGCGCTTCCTGGTCGTTCATCGCGACGCAGGTGACGTACTTCTTTATGAAACCGCGGAAGAAATCTTTCTTGGATTCGATGAGCGAGGCGGTGCCGAGCGTCAGCACCACCGGCACGCGCGCCTTGAGGGCTATCTCGCAGGCCTTGATGGTGGCGCTGAAGATAGGGTCGGCCTCCGAGCGCAGCAGGTAGGCCGAGATCAGCAGCGCGGAAGCCTTCTCTATCACCTCGGCGGGGATATAGTCGGGCGAGAGGTCGTTCATGCAGCCCTTGCTGATGCCGAAGGTGCGCTCGCCGTCGGGCGTGACGAAGCACATCGCGCGGCCCATCGCGTTCTCGGACGGCTGCAGCCAGGACAGGTCCACCTTGGAGCTGGTGTTGCGGATATACTTGAAGGCGTAGTCGCCCAGCGTGATGTTGCGGCTGATGGCGCCCAGGGCCACCGAGCGCTCCTCGGACAGCACGGAGTAGTTATGCAGCGTATTGCCCACGGAGCCGCCGGCGTATTCCCCGCGCACCTTGCCGGCCGCCTTCAGGTCCCGGTAAACCTCCTCGGCCAGCGCGTCGTCTATGATCTGCGACTCGCCGCGCTTGAGGCCGCGAGTCTCCAGGAAGGACTGCTCCACGGAGCATTCTATGTCCACCAGCAGCTGGTCTATGCCCACCAGGTAGAACGGCTCGGCCTGCAGGTAATGCGGGTCGGCGCTCTCGCGGCCTTTTTCGGTGACGGGGAAGTAGTGCTCGCTCTTTCTTTTGCCGGGGAATTTCATAGGAGAGACTATGATACAAATTGCCCGGGAGCCGGGGGAAGGCCCGGGAACCAAGGGCCCATGCCGGGCCGCCAAAAAGCCGCGAAAGGAGGGGCTTTGGGCCCATACGGCGGCGCGCCGAAAGCGCGATAATATAAGGGTAAAGCCAAAGGAGCAGGAATGAATTACGCCATTTTCGCCTTGGTCCTCTTTTCAGCCGGCACGGCCGGCGCCGCCGGTTTCGGCGACCTTGCCGTGAACGCAGCCTCCCTGAAAAATTTCAGCCCCGCAGCGCCCTTCCCGGTCCCCTACGCGGCCCCTGCCTCGCCCGGCGGCGACCGCTGGTACGGCAACGATTCGCGCCAGGCCCGCATGCGCTTCAACGCCTATTTGGTCTACAAGGTGCCCGCGGCCTATACCGGCGCGGTGTCGCAGATACTTTCCGACTCACGGCAGAAGGCGAAGATCTCCGAGCTGGTGGACCTGCAGCTGCAGCACATGTACGGGGCCTTCACCACGCACCCCGGCTTCGACGAGAACCCCGGCATACCGTCTGGCGACTACAAGGTGACCCTGCTCGGCGCCGAGAAAGTGCCGAACGAGCCCTACGCTAAAATTTCTTATTCCTACGACGACGTCGTGGTTTTCGCCTCCAGCCTGTTCAGGGGCGGCGGGACCACGCGCATCAACTTCGTGCTGCCGCGCGATCCGGTGACCATTTATAAGAAAGGCTTCGCCACGCCCTCTTCCCGCAAGAACCTCTGCACCGACGAGCATTATAATAGCGAGGGCGATTTCTGGTACTTCTGGAACCCGTACCAGGAGGGCTGCCCCATAGACGGCGGCGACCTGGTGGGGGTGCAGACCGACCTGACGCCCATGCCCATGACGCGCGGCACCTACCCCGACTACGCCCGCCTTTACGGCGACAACGGCGCCGGCGAGACGCTGCAGGTGAGCTATTTGGTGGGCGTGGACGAGAATTTCCAGAGCGGCGACCTGGGCAAGAAGACCTTCAACGACGCCTTCGCCGGGCTGAAGTCGGCCGGCTTCCAGGTCACCGTGGACGAGCCGCGGCGCAAGCGCCTCTCTTTCCGCTTCGGCGCCAAGCGCACCGCGGTGGAGATGCTGCTGCTGGACCCCAACAGCGGCGAGTTCGCCGCCGAGGCCGTGCGCGCCATGCGCAGCGCCGACGTGTTCCTCTACGACGGGCATTCCGGCCTGGGCGGCTACCTGAGCCCCGAGCGCCTGGCCGAGGATTCCGGCCAGGCCTTAGCCCTGCCGCAGAACAAGTACCAGATCTTCGTGTTCCAGGGCTGCTCCACCTACGCCTACTACAACAGCGCCTTCTTCCGCCTCAAACGCTCGTCCTCGGACCCCAAGGGGACGAAGAACCTCGACATCATGACCACCGGCATAGGCGCGGCTTTCGACGTGGGCGCCAAGGTGGACGTGGCCTTCCTGAAGAGCGTTACCATGGGCGAGCGCCCCTCGTGGCAGACCATCATGGACCGCGTGCGCGCGGCCGAAGGCGAGAATTCCGCCCTTTCGCACATCAACGGCGACGAGGACAATCCGCGCAATCCCTGAGCGCGCCCCGCGCAGAGGCCGCCGCGCTCCGCCCGGCGGCCTCGTTTTTTGCCGCGGAAAGGTATTTGCTAATATTAGTTCAGCGATGAAGAACTTCCTGCTTAAACTCTCCGTTCTGCTGTTCCTCGCCGCCCCGGCCGCCGCCGCCGAGGTGGTGGAGCGCGAAATGAAGTGCCCGCTCTGCGGCCGCGACTTCTACGCCCAGCTGGACGTGCCCGACGCCGACTACGAAATGCGCCTGGATTTGAAGCCCCTGGGCGCGCTGCCGGGCCCGTGGCGGCTGCCGGAATGCCCCGGCTGCGGCCTGGTCATCTACTCCTCCCGCCTGCCCAAAGAAGAGCTGGCCCGCGCGCTGCGCATAGCCGCCTCGCCGGACTACCTCAAGCACGCTGCCCGCAGCACTTACTACAAGACCGGCGTGCTCTACGGTCTCCTTGGCAAGCCGGATTACCTGCTGGCTAACACCTTTCTCAAGGCCTCGTGGCAGGAGGAGGCCTCCCCGGCCCTGCTGCGCGAGGACCTGGAGCTGTCGCTGAAGCATTTCACCGCCTGCGCTGCCGCCTGCAAGGGCGCCGAGCAGGAGAACTCCAAACTGCTGATGGGCGAGCTGCTCCGCCGGCTGGGGCGCTTCGCCGAGGCGTCGGCTCATTTGTCCGCCCTGAAGACCGACAAGGGCTTCCAGAATAATTTTTTTGCCGACATAGTGGAATTCCAGCTCGCCCTCTGCGCCAAACAGGACGCCCGCGTCTACGAGATGATAGACGTGAAGGTGGCCAAGCTGCCCTTCTTCGCCCGCACCCGCTGGCGCGCCAAGAAGCTCTCGCTGCAGCTGTGGGATTCCCTCAAGAAAGCCGCTGGCCGCTGATATGCCCGAACCGCACTTGCTCTTCGGCTCGCTCTCCATCCTGATGATGGTGGCCTCGCGGGCCGGCTATTTCGCCGACATCGCCCGCGGCCGCACGCGGCCTCATTTGTTCTCCTGGCTCATCTGGGGCTCCATCTCCGCCATCGGCTTCGCGGCGCAGGTAGCCGAGGGGGCGGGCCCCGGCTCCTGGGCGCGCGGCTTCGGCTCGGTCACCTGCTTTCTGCTGGTCGGCATCGGCTTCTTCAAGGGCGAGAAGGACATCCGGCGCGCCGACTGGGTAACGCTCGCCGTGGCCCTGTCCGCCATACCGCTGTGGGCCGTTACTAAAACCCCTTTCTGGTCGGTGCTGATAGTCTGTTCCATAGACACCATCGGCTACCTGCCCACGGTGCGCAAGTCGTGGCACAAACCCGGCTCGGAGATGGCGCCCAGCTATCTTTTCTCCTGCCTCGGCGCTATATTTTCCATAATGGCGATACGGCAGTACACGCCGTCCACCTGGCTTTACCCGCTGGTGCTGTCGGCCTCTAACGGGGCCATGTTCGTATTCCTGCTCGCCCGGAGGCGGGCGCTGAAGAACGGAGGTCTGTCATGGACGTAAAAGAAGCCCTGGAAAAGCGGCGCGCCTACCGCGCGCTCGGGCCCGTGGAGATAACCGACGCGCTGATGGGCGAGCTGGCCGGCGCGTCGCGCCTGATGGCGTCGTGCTTCAACAACCAGCCGTGGAAATTCGTTTTCGCGCGGTCGCCGGAGGCGCTGGGCAAGCTGCACGCCTGCCTGGCCAAGGCCAACGCCTGGCCCAAGACCGCGCCGCTCATCATAGCCGCCTTCGCGCGCAAGGACTACGACTGCGTTATCAAGGAGCGCGAGTATTACCTCTTCGACCTGGGCATGGCGGTGTCGGCCCTGCTGCTGCGCGCCACAGAGCTCGGGCTGGTGGCGCACCCGATAGCCGGCTTCGACAACGAGGCCGCGCGGCAGGCGCTGGGTATCCCCGAGGGGAATATGGTGCTGACGCTCATCATCGTCGGCAAAAAGACGGGCGACATGGCGGCGCTGTCGCCGCAGCAGGCCGCCGGCGAGGCCGACCGGCCGCCGCGCCTGGCGCTAGAGAATATTTTCAGCGTGGATAAATACGACGACAAGCTGGCGGCCAAGCCGCAGCGCTAGGAGGAACAATGTCAGACGAACCGATAATAACCAAGTCAGGGCTGCAGTACTTCGACGTGGAGGAGGGGCAGGGGGCAGTGGCCGCGGCCGGCAAGATGGTGACGGTGCACTACACCGGCACCCTGCGCGGCGGCAAGAAATTCGACAGCTCGGTGGACCGCGACGAGCCGTTCACCTTCCACCTCGGCGTGGGCCAGGTGATCAAGGGCTGGGACGAAGGCGTGGCCGGCATGCGCATAGGCGGCAAGCGCAAACTGATCATCCCGCCCGAGCTGGGCTACGGCACGCGCGGCGCGGGCTCCGTGATCCCGCCCGGCGCCACGCTGTTCTTCGAGGTGGAGCTGCTCGGAGTAGAATAATCGCCGGGACGCAAAACAGAACCGCCGGGGCAGCCCGGCGGTTCTTGTTTTATGAGAGTTAATAAGGTTTGGCTAAGAGGTCGGGGCGCAGCACCGTAACTTTGCCGCCCTTCTGGTAGCGCACCACGGTCACGGGGATGTCCAGGGATTCCTGCAGGCCGCCCTCGCGTTCTACCTGGTTGAAGGTGAACTCCATGCCCGAAGGCATCGGCCCGCCGGAGGCTTTCCACTTGCTGTACTCTGCGGCCAGCCAGCCGGGCAGCTTGAGCGGGCACGGGAACAGGTAATTGCCCGGCGCCAGGTACAGCGCGCCCATGTTCCTGTCCACTACGAAATCCACATAGTCGGAGTCGGGCTGCAGGCCCATCCAGAGATCGCCCGGGCGGAACTCCGGCGTGGTGAAGAAGACGCCGTGCAGGTCCTGGTAATAATCGGCCCGGTGGGATTCGGGGATGATGTAAGGCCTGGGCCCCGCCTTCAGAGCCCCGCTCTTCACTATCAGGTCCACCACCGGCACGCCGTCCACTACGCCGTTGGAGGTCCAGTGGCGGATGAGGCCGGTCTGCGCCGGGGTCACCTGCCGCACGACAGAAGGCGCGCCCCAGTAAAAATATTTGTCCTGCCCGTCCATGCCGCCGTCGGTGAAATTTATCTGCGTCAGTTTCCCCGCCATGGCCGCCAGCTTTCTGGCGTTGCGCGCGGTGTAGCTGACGGCGCTCTCGCCGTAAGCGCGCGTATCCGCGGGAACGGCTTCCGGGAGCGAGGGGGAAAGGACCGGGGCCGGGGCGGCGCCGGCTAGCGTTTCATAAACGGGCCCGGCGTAGGCCGTCGGCGGGAAGAGCAGGAACAGGGCTAAGATCCGGTTGGCGAGTTTTCTCATTATAACTCCGTCAGTCGGCCGCTTTGATCTGCTCGAGCGGCGAACCTTCGAATTTGGCGCCGATGGCGTCCAGTGTTTTCTCCACGCCGGCGGGGTCCTTGCCGTAGATGGCGAGCAGCTGGCTTACCAGGCTCCGGGAGTAATCGTTGCGCGGCAGCCAGACGCCCTTGAGGATCTCGTAGGCGTTGCCCTGCGCGTGCGGCGACGAGAGCAGCTCGGTCTCTATGCTCTGGTTGGCCTGGTCGCGGAAGCTGGCGAGGCGGGTGTAGTACGCGCGCAGCACGGGGTTGGGGCTTTTGCCCAGCGCGCTCCAGCCGTCCACCAGATTCTCCATCAGCCGCTCGGTGAAGTAGCCCATGTTCTTGGCGAACGCCCAGTTGGGGGCCTGTTTCTCTATCTGCTCGGTCAGGAAAAGGATGGTGTTGACCTTCGCGTTCTCGTCGGCCGAGGCCTGGCCGTAGCCGTAGGTCGCGCCGGTGGGGCGCCAGGCCTCGGTCTGGCGAATCTCTTCGGCGTTATTGAAGGGGCTGCCGCCGTCGAAGGGGCCGGGCTTCCATTCGTTGGGCTCCGGATAATACGCCTTCTCCAGCTTCGCTATGCGGTAGAGATGGTGCTTGAGATAGCTCTTCTTGTGGAAGATGAGGCCGCCGCCCAGGTAATACACGCCGTGGTCGCCGCCGTTGAGCACAAGCACATCGCCCGGCTTGAGCGAGGTGGCGGGGGTTTTCTTGAAATACATCGACAGCAGCTGGTCCGCTTCCGGGTTGCCCACGTGGCGCAGCTTGCGCGGCTCCATCAGGCCGGCGGCGGTGAGCGCCGCGTTGAAGCAGTTGGGCCCGCCGAAGTTGGGCTCGCGGTTGAACAGCGCCGCGGCGTTGACCGGCAGGAAAGCGTTGAGCGAGACTATGGCCGCGCCGGGATTGGCGGCGGCCAGCTCCAGCTCGGCCTTGGACTGGGGCTGCACGGGCACTGCCCTGGCCCCGGCGGCAGCGCCGAAGGCGGCGCGCAGCTTGGCGTCGTAGTTCTCGCCTGCGCGCAAGACGGCTAGTAAGTTGTAGCCATTGCCGATATGGGGCACCACCACTTCGACGCCGTTGACCTGGTAGGCGGCGTAGGCCGGGGCGGCGCGCTCGTCAGCCCGCGCGGCGGCGGGGAGCGGCAGATCTATTTGCGGCAGGTTGGTCAGCTGGGCGGCCCGGACGCCCTGCAATTCGAAGGCCGAAAGGCCGGGCCCAAAAGCAAAAGACAGAGACAAAAATATAAATAATTTCATCATTGTTATTATGGGGACGTTGTTGAGTTGTTGACTTGTTGTGCGCTGCCGGCTCCCTGAAAAAAGCCAACAACTCAACAACTCAACAACGTCCCTGCTATATTGTAGGCGCTACGCGGGGGGGGCGCACGGGCCTTTGGGACTTATAAATATTAGGCACAAAGGCCCATATTTTTTTAAGTAGAATATCCGCATGATAACTCAACTGGACGCCGCCGAAGCCAGGGCGCTGGGGGCCCTGGTGGAAAAATCCCTCACTACGCGGGAGCAGTACCCGCTTACCTTTAACTCGCTGCTGCTGGCCTGCAACCAGAAGAGCAGCCGCGACCCAGTGATGACGATGGATGTAGACTCGCTGGGCCGCGCCGTGCAGTCCCTCATCGAGAAAGGCCTGGCGCAGCGCCACCAGATACCCGGCGAGCGGGTGCCCAAGTTCCGCCACGAGATAGGCAGCCTGCTGGGCTCCGAAGACCCGAAACTTATTGGCGTGGTGACCGTGCTGCTGCTGCGCGGCCCCCAGACCCCGGGCGAGCTGAAGACGCGCACCGAGCGCCTCTGCGAATTCACCGGCACCGCCGAGGTGGAGGGGCTGCTGCAGCAGCTCTGCGCCGCGGCCGAGCCGTTCATAGCGCGCCTGCCGCGCCAGCCCGGGCAGAAAGAGCAGCGCTATTATCACCTGTTCTCCGGCGCGCCCGCGCCCGCTTCACCGGCCGCCGCCGCCCCGACGCAGCCGCAGCCGGACAGGCTGGCCGCGCTGGAGGCGCGCGTGGAGGCGCTGGAGGCCCTGGTAAAAGACCTGGACTCGCGCCTGCCCAAGCCCGCCCAGCCCTGACCGCGGCTTTGAGCGGCCGCGGCGGATTTGGTAGTATTCGTTAAGGCTAAAATTCAAAAGGGGACAAGAACATGGAAAAAAAGAAAGCTATCGGGACGGGCATAGGCATAGCGGCTCTGGCCGCCATCGGCGCGTATTTCCTTACTGGCAAGCGCGGCGCCAAGAACCGCGAGGCCATCAAGGGCTGGACCCTCAAGATGAAGGGCGAGATCCTGGAGAAAGTCGAGAAGGTCAAGAAGCTCGACAAAGACGATTACGAGAAGATAGTGGACGAGGTCGCCGAGCGCTACGGCAAGCTGGAGAAGGTGAGCGGCGCCGAACTGAAGCGCATGTCCGCCGAGCTGAAGAAGGCCTGGGGCCACATCAAAGCAGAACTGAAGTAAACCGCCCGGGCGTAAAAAAACGCGCGGCCTCTTTAAGGGGCCGCGCGTTTTCTTTTGGGGCCTAGCGCTTCTTCGCGCGGAAGGTCTTCAGGAACTCGCCCCAGGCTTTCTCCCCGTCGTAGGCCGGGTCGGGGGTGGTGTCGCCGTAGGAGTAGCTCAGTATGAAGAACCGCTTCCCCGCCGGGAGCACGCAGAACTCCTCGGTGGTCATGGAGGCCGGGCCGCTCTCGTCAGGGGGCGGCAGCGCCACCGGCACATTGCGGCGGTATACCATCACCCTGGCCCCGGACACTATGGCGGTGCGGGCCTTCTCTGCCGGCTTGCCGCCCAGCGAGCGGGCCTCGAAGCCGCCCTGGAACCCGGCCGGGCTCTTGTAGCGCGAGCCGGCGCCGCCGGCCAGCCGGACGGTGATGACGTGCAGGCCCTTTTCCAGCCGCGCCTGCGGGTCGCCCTGCCCGACCTTCTCTACGGCGGTCCAGCCTTCCGGCGCCGCGTACGAGGCGAAGTCAGCTAGCTTTTCCGTTGTTTTCACGGCCGCCTTCTCCTTGCCGGCCGGCGCGGCCGCGGTCAGCAGCAGCAGCGGCAGTATAAATAGTTTTTTCATGGTTTCCACCCGCAGTTAGAGGCCTGCTCGTCCTTCCACAGCTGCTTGAGCTGCGGCCAGGTCACCTGGCCGGCCCTGGGCGGCGGCTGCTCGCTGTCCCAGGTCTTGCCCAGCATCATCGTGCCCAGCGCCCGGGCCCGCTCGTCCATCACGCGCTCGCGCTCGCGGAAGTACTCGTTCTCGGACTCGCGCTTCATGGCGTCCACCCAGGCCTGGCCGGAGGCGCCGGCGCATTTCGCTATCAGCTGCCCGAGGTAGGTCTTGATCTCTGCCAGCCGGGCCTCGCTGCCCGGGATGGACGCTATGACGCCCTTTATCTCCTCGACCAGCGACTTGAAAGCATCTTCTATCATCTTGTGCAGTTTGACCAAGTGGTCGATGATCTTGAGCCAGGTCTCGTTCTGCTCTTTCTTCACCGGCAGGCGCAGCAGCAGGGCGTCGGTGCCGGCCAGGCGTTCCTGGTAGACGGGCAGCGGGTCCTTCATCTCCTCTGTGCTGAGGGTGCCGGCGTAATAGGCCATGTTGGTCTTGAGGCGCGAGTGGTAATCCTCGGGGTTGGCCATGTAGATCCAGGCCCAGCCGTTGTCTATCTTGTTGCCAAGCTCCGCGCCCACGGTCCAGCCCACCAGCCCGGCGTTGGCCTCTTCGTTCTGGTGGAAGATATAGGAGTCCTCCACGCCGTAGCGCTCGGCGCGCTTGCGCTCCAGCGTATGGCCGAACAGCTCATGCGCCAGCGTGACCGGCGCGTCTTCCTGCTTGGCCTGCAGGTAGGCCTCGTTGAGGTGCACCTGGGGCGGCTTCATGGTCGTATGCGCGTGGCCGCCGCTGGTCCAGAAGGTCTTCTTGCCGTTTATCTCCAGCACCTGCGTGTCCGGAATGATGTCGAAGGCGATCTCCGCCCGGGCGCCCTCCTGCAGGAATTCCACGGCGAGCTGGCGGCCGGTGGGGCTGTCGAGCACCCGCGAGAGGATGGCGTTCAAGCGTTCGCCCTCGGCGGGCACGCCGCGGTCGTTTATGGTGAGGCGGGTCTTGAGCGCCGCGAGCAGGCGGGCCTTGCCCTCGGCCGAGTCGCCGGCCGCGGCGGCAGTGCCGGTGTAGCGCCCCTCGCCGTCGAAGAGTGCGCCGGCGGTGATCGAGTCGGCTTCCAGGCCGGCGGCGGCGGGGCCGGCCGGCAGCGCCAGTAGCGCAGCCAGCAGGAGAAGATAAAGTTTATGTAGCCTCATATCAATAATAGTCTAGTGCACCCGGCCGCGCGTGTCAATGGGAAAAAGGCGGCCAGTTTTATAGAATAAAATAATAATGAAAAAACTTATCCTGCTGCTTTGCTCTCTGCTGTTCTCCGGCTGCGCTTCCGTACCGGAGGGAGTGACCGTGGTGGAGGGCTTCGAACTGGACCGCTACCTGGGCACCTGGCACGAGGTCGCCCGCCTGGACCATTCCTTCGAACGCGGCCTGGTGAGCGTGACCGCGGAGTATTCAATGCGCCCGGACGGCGGCCTGAAGGTGCTCAACAAAGGTTTCGACCCCGCGAAGAACAAATGGAAAGAGGCCGAGGGCCGCGCCTATTTCACCGGCAGCCCGTCCGAGGGCCGGCTGAAGGTCAGCTTCTTCAGGCCTTTTTACGGCGGCTACAATATCGTGGAGCTGGATAAGGAGGGCTACGCCTACTCGCTGGTGGCCGGCCCCGATCGCTCCTACCTTTGGATACTCGCCCGCAAGCCGGAGCTGCCCCCGGCCGTGCTCGAGCGGCTGGTGGCACGGGCGGCGGCGCTCGGTTTTGATACTTCCAAGCTTATCTATCCGGGGGTAAAATAGGAGGGGAAGTCATGAAGATAGCGTTTTTTCTGACGGCGGCGCTGCTCGCGGCCGGCCCGGCCCGGGCGCAGGACGAGGCGCTGAAGGTGCAGCAGGCTTTCAACGCAGTGGCCGAGGCGGCCCGCCCGGCCGTGGTCAGTATCCGCGTACTGCGCGAGGAAGTGGAACGCGTCATAGAGCCGGAGTTCTATTTCGGCTACATGGTGCCGGTGGAGAAGCAATATCGCTACGAAACCGGCGGCCTCGGCTCGGGCGTCATCGTAGACCCGAAAGGCCTTGTACTGACCAACGAGCACGTGGTTAGCGGCGCGGACCGCATACAGGTGATCCTGCTGGGCCCTGACGGGAAGCCCCAGACTTACCTGGCCTCGCTAGCCGCCAGCGACCAGCGCCTGGACCTGGCCGTCCTGAAAATAAAAGGGAAGTCCGGCGAAGTTTTTCCGTACCTGAAGTTCGCCGCCGGGCCCGCCAGGGTGGGCGACTGGGCCATAGCCGTGGGCTACCCTTTCGGTTTCAGGCAGACCATGACGTCGGGGATCGTGTCCGCCACGGATGTGTCCATGCGCATCCAGGGCCGGCGCTACGCGCGGCTGCTGCAGACCGACGCGGCCATCAACCAGGGCAATTCCGGCGGGCCGCTGCTTAACCTGAAGGGCGAGATCAGCGGCATCAACTCGGCCATCTTCTCGCCTTCGGGCGCTTTCGCCGGCATGGGCTTCGCCATCCCGGCCGCGGAGGCGCGCCGCGCCTACGAAGATTTTCTCGGCCTCAAGCCCGCCCGCCGCGGCTGGCTGGGGACCGTCCTGGTGAAGGTGGACGCCAATACGGCGGCGCGTTTCGGCCTGCCCGCCGGGGCGCTGGTCAACCGCGTGGTGCCGGGCTCGCCGGCGGCGCTCGCCAGGCTCAAGCGCGGCGACATCATCACTTCCTTCGACGGGGAGGAGGTAGGGGACGACGCCGACCTGCTGAGCTTCATCTATTCGCGTAAACCGGGCGACAAAGTGGAACTGGGGTATTTCCGCTCCGGCGCCGAAAAGAAGGCCCAGGCGACGCTCGGCGCGCAGCCCGGCGCCTCCGGCGGGGACTTCGACTATTAAGGGGCGCCCCTGCCCTTTTTATATAATGATTTTATGGTAAAACTCTCTGACGTCAACTCCAAACTTATAAAAGCCCACTACGCCGTGCGCGGCAAGATAGTCATCCGCGCGCAGGAGCTGGAAGAGCAGGGCAAGAAGATCATTTACTGCAATATAGGCAACCCGCAGGCGCTCAAGCAGCGCCCGCTGACCTTCGTGCGGCAGGTGCTCAGCCTGCTGGAGTACCCGGCCCTGATGGACGACGCCGCGGCCGTGAAGGCCTTCCCGGCCGACGCCGTGCGCCGGGCCAGGATGATACTGGAGAAGAACCCCAACGGTATGGGCGCCTACACGCAGAGCGCCGGCATCCCGTTCATCCGCAAGGCCGTGGCCGACTTTATCGCCTGCCGCGACGGCATGGCCGCCGACCCGAACCGCATCCTGCTCACCGACGGGGCGTCCAAGGGCGTGCAGGCAGCGCTGACGCTGCTGCTCAACAAGCCTACCGACGGCGTGATGATCCCCATACCGCAGTACCCGCTCTACAGCGCCACGCTGGAGCTGTACGGCGCCAGGCAGGTGAACTATTTCCTCGACGAGGCCAACCGCTGGGAGCTCAACGAGGCGGAGCTGGAGCGCAGCCTCGCGGAGGCCAAGAAGAACGGCGTAACCACCGTGGCGCTGGCCGTCATCAACCCCGGCAACCCGACGGGCGCGGTGCTCTCCAAGAAGAACATCGGCATGGTCATCCGCTTCGCCAAGAAGCACAACCTGGCCATCCTCGCCGACGAGGTCTACCAGGAGAACGTCTACGCAGAGGGCCTGCAGTTCTACTCTTTCGCCAAGGTGATGCACGAGCTGGGAGAGAAGGACGTCACCCTGTTCAGCTTCCACTCCGTCTCCAAGGGCTTTTTGGGCGAGTGCGGCCACCGCGGCGGCTACCTGGAGATCCGCAACATGCCCGACGACGTCTACGCCGAGATGATCAAGCTGCAGTCCATCGGCCTCTGCTCCAATACCGACGGCCAGCTGGTGACCTATCTGATGGTGCAGCCTCCCGCGCCCGGCGACGAGAGCCACGAGCTTTACGAGGCCGAGAAGGCCGCCATCCTCGGCGACCTGAAGGAAAAGGCCGGCATCCTCGGCCGCGGCCTCAACGAGATAGAGGGAATGAAGGCCAATATCCCCGAGGGCGCCATGTACGCCTTCGTCAAATTCGACCTGCCGCACCCCAAGGGCACCGATCCCGCGGCGATGAGCCCCGACGAGCGCCATAAGTACGAGGCCGCCCGCGACGCCAAGTACTGCCTGCGCCTGCTCGAGGGCACCGGCATCTGCGTGGTGCCCGGCTCGGGCTTCGGCCAGGCGCCCGGCACGCTGCATTTCCGCACCACCTTCCTGCCGCCCAAGGACGACATCCTGGTGCTGGTGGAGAAGATGAAGAAGTTCCACGCCGCCTACGTAGAGAAGCTGAAGGAGAACTGAAGTGAAGCCTTCGGCGTACGACCGCCGGCTAGCGGCCTCCGGGCTGCCGCCGGCGGTCCGGCTTTCCCTTGCCGGCGCCGGGCCGGAGCTGCGCGCCGCCGAGCGGCGCGACCCCGGCTTCTTCGCCGGGCTCTCCGGGCTCTTCGCGGCGGCGGGAGAGGCGCTGGGCCTTCCTCCCGAAGAGGCGCTGAGCGGCTCGGGCTACCTGCCTGGAGACGCCACTCCGGGGCGGCTGGAGGCCGCGCTGGCGGAATTGCGCGCCGCGCTGTTCCTGCGCGCAGAGGGTTTTGAGGAGATAAAGGCCGTGCCGCGCGCGGCCGGCCGGACGGCCGACCTGAGGGCTCTGCGAGCAGGTCGGGAATACCATTTCGAGGTGCGCTTCGTCGGAGGGGAGCTCGGAACCGTGAAGCGGCTGGCCGCCAAGTTCGGCTGTAAGTCCGCCCAGGTCAGGACCTCGCTTAAACGGCGCGGCGGCGGACGGGGAGGGGTGGTCTTCGTCGCCGGCCTGCCGTGCGGGGCAGTTCCGGGACCAGCCGCGGAGCTGGCCGCGACCGCGGCGGCGGTGCACTCCGCCTGCCGCAGGAAAGACCTGCATGTCTGCCTTATAGACGGGGGGCGCATCGCCGTCGCTCCGCCCTGGTAGGCGCGGCTACTTGCCCCGCCGCGTTTCGGACTCGTACTTTTCCGAGAGGGCCTTCTTCACCAGCCCGCGGTTGGCCAGCGCGGCTTCAGCCGTGACCGGGGAGCTGGCGGCCGTAGTGAAGGCCCGCTCCGCCTCTTCGAACCGCCGCTGCGAGGCCAGCGCCGCGCCCAGGGTGTTCCAAGCGTCGTAATTCTCGTTCCAGGTCTGCAGCGCCCGCCGCGCCAGCCGCTCCGCTTCGGCCGGCCGGCCCTGCGTCATGGCCGCCGCCGCCAGCGCGCCCAGGGAGTTGGACAGCACGCCGCGGTTGGACGGCAGGGCGGCGGCCCGCTCCAGGAAAGGCAGCGCCGCCGCGGTCTCGCCGCCGTCGAGCAGGCCGGTGCCCAGCATATAGTTCCCCCAGGCGCTGTCGGGGTTGAGCCGCACCGCCCGCGCCCAGACGGCCGTGTCGCTGCGCCAGAGCAGGCGCTGGTGCAGCGAGACGCCGGCGAGTACGATCAGCAGCGCAGGCGCCGCGTACCGCCACCGCCCGGCCTCGAGCCGCTCCGCCGCCGCGCCGAAGATCAGCGCCGCGCCGGCCAGCGGCAGGTAGAGGTAGCGTCCGGAGACGAAGACCGACTTTAGGTACTCCGCGAGATCGGCCAGCGGCAGCAAATTCAGGTAGGGCAGCAGCATCAGGCCGGCCAGCGCCGCCCCGGCCGGTACCGGCGAATAGCCCCGTTCTCCGCGCTCTGCTGGCCAGGCCAGCAGCAGCGCCCCGGCGGCCAGCGCCAGAGCGGCCAGCCCGGCTGCGTCGCCCCAGGCGGCGGTGCGCTGGTAGACGGGCGAGAGCCAGAAAGGCAGCGCGGTCATCTTGGCGTATGCGGCCAGCTTTGCGAACAGGAAGGCGGGGTCCAGGTCGGCCGCGCTGAAGGCGGTGCCACGGCCGGAGCCGAGGCGGGCCAGCAGGGCGGCGGCCGTCGCCGCGCCGCAGGCCAGCAGCTCGGGCAGGCGCCGCCGGAACTCCGCGCCGCCGCCGCCTTTTTTAAGGAAAGGGAGCAGCGCGAAGAGCAGTACGCCCGGGAAGGCGCGCTCCTTAAACAGCAGCGAGGCCAGCAGCAGCAGCGCAGTCAGCGCCTTGCCGGCCGCGCCGCCGCGCCCGTCGAGAGCTATGAACCTGCGCAGCGCCAGCAGGAAGAAGAGCGCCGAGAAGATGGTGCCGGAGAACAGGACCGCCACCGTGGTCTCGCCCTGCGCAGGGTGCAGCGCGAAGAAGAGCCCGGCCAGCAGCGCCGGCCGCTCCTTTCCAAAGAGCTCCAGCGCCAGGCGGTAGACCGCCCACGAGCAGGCGGCGTGGCCCAGCAGTGACAGCAGGTGCAGGCCCCAGGGCAGCCAGGCGAAGACCTTGCCGAACAGCATGATCGGAATGAAGGTGAGCGGCTCGAAGCCCTCGTTGCGGAAGACGAAAGTGTAGGCGGGGCCGAACAGGTGCCTGAAGCTGCCCATATCGCGCAGCCACGGGTTCGCGCTCACCGACATGACGTCGTCGAAGACGAAAGGCAGGGCCAGCAGCGGCAGGCAGACCGCCGCGGCGGCCAGGGCCACGGCGGCGCCGGGCTTCAGGCTGAAGATCTTTCTCACGGTTTTATTCTATCAATTCGCGGGGCCTACCCGGGGTCTGGGCCCAATACCGCCGCCAGTCTGGGCCCTGCGCCCCTTACCGCGCAATGTAACAAATGTTACACTATCTATGGGTGAGGGGGCCGGTGGCGGTCCGGTCCGGGGCATGTCTTGACGCAAAGGGGACTATGCCTGTGAAAATCCTGGTAGCCGACGACGACAGGGCGATGCTGAACCTGTACGCGAAGATCTTTTCCCAGACCGAGTATTCCATAACTCAGGCCGAGACCTTCGCCCAAGCCTCCGCGCTGCTGCGTGAGGGCGAGTTCGACCTGCTGATAACCGATTTCATGTTCCCCGACGGCGTGGGCACCGAACTGATCCGTCTCTTCAACGAGGCCAAGGCGGACGCGAAGAGCCTGCTGGTGACCGGCACGCCCTCCGCCCGGGACCACGCGACCTGCGAAGGCGTGAACTTGTACTTAGAGAAACCTTTCAAGGTGGAGCAATTGATGCAGGCCGTCAGCAAGGTGCTGGCTTAAGCGCCGCTGAAGGCGGGAAGACCGGCCGCGGACGGCCGGTTTTTCTTTTCCCCAAAAGGTATAATTTTCAAAGAGAGTTACGGGAGACATCTATATGAAAAATTTAATCGTCCTCGCGGCCGCGCTCTGCCTGCCGGCTGGCGCCTCAGCCGCGCCGAAGGCCTCAGCCGCGAAGAAAATATACGAGGTCAAAACAGTGCTGGTGGCGCCGTACTCCGGCGTGATCACCCCGGCCGCGGCGGAGTTCTTCGCCGGGGCCGTGGACAAGGTGAACGCGCCCGGAGGGGCGGACCTGCTGGTGTTCGAACTGGACACGCCCGGCGGCCTGGATTCGTCTATGCGCGAGATCATCAAGAAGCTGCTGGCCTCCAAAAAGCCGGTGGCCGTCTATGTGTCGCCCGCGGGGGCGCGCGCGGCCTCGGCCGGCGTATTCATCTCCATGGCCTCGCCGCTGGTGGGCATGGCGCCCGGCACCAATATCGGCGCCGCGCACCCGGTGATGATAGGCGGCGGCCTGCCCGGGATGCCCGGCGGCAAGGAAGGCAAGGAAGAGAAAAAGAAGGACCCCATGGAGGACAAGGTGCTCAACGACGCCTCGGCCTACATGAAGTCCATCACGCAGAAGTCCGGGCGCAACGTGGAGTGGGCCGTGAAAGCCGTCACCAAGAGCGCCTCTATCCCCGCCGAAGAGGCCGTCAAGGCCGGCGTGGCTGACTTCGTGGCCGCGGACCTGGCGGAGTTCTTCGCCAAGGCCGACGGGCGCGCCGCCGGCGACTTCGGCTCTTTCAAATGCGCGGCCCCGGCGGTGGAATATTTCCGCCAGACGCGGCGCCAGAAATTCCTGGCCACCATCACGGACCCGAATATCGCCATGATCCTGATGAGCCTCGGCGCGGCCGGGCTCTTCATAGAGCTCTACAACCCCGGCCTGATCCTGCCCGGCGTGGTGGGGGCCGTGGCGCTGGTGCTGGCGTTCTACTCTTTCCAGACCCTGTCGGCCAGCTTCGCCGGCGTGGCGCTCATCCTGCTCGGCTTCGTGTTCTTCATCGCCGAGATAAAGGTGGTCAGCTACGGCCTGCTGACGCTGGCGGGGGCGGCGTCGGTGCTGCTGGGCGGGCTGATGCTGTTCAGCCAGCCCTCGCTGGGCGGGCTCGCGGTCTCCTTCCCGATGCTGGTCACCACCGTGGTGGGCCTCATAGCGGTGGTGGCCGCAGTGGCCTTCGTCGCGCTGCGCGCGCAGCTGCGCCGGGTGGTTACGGGCATAGAGAGCATAGCCGGCCAGCGGGGGCTGGCCAAGACGGCGCTGAACCCCAAGGGCACGGTGCTGGTGGCTGGCGAGCTGTGGGAGGCCGAGAGCGTCTCCGGAGAGATCGCAGCCGGGGCCGGGGTGGTGGTGGACTCGGTGGACGGTTTCCGCGTGAAGGTGCGGGCGGCCTAGGCCGCCGCGGCTTTGGCCAGTTTCTTTTTCAGCTGCCAGACTTTCAGCAGCCCCGCGAAGGCTCCCAGGATCTCTTTAGAGTCCAGGGAGCTTTCGCCTTTCCGGCGCTCGGTGAAGGCCACGGGCGCCTCGGCCACGGTCTGGCCGCTGTAGTAAAGGTTCACCAGGATCTCGCTTAACACTATGAAGCCCGTGCCCGAGAGGCCGCAGCCGGCGGCGGCCTCGGCGGCGCGGCGGCTGTAGACGCGGAAGCCGCTGGTATAGTCCTTCACCGGCACGCCCAGCAGCAGCGCGGCCAGGCCGTTGGCCGCGCGCGAGAAGCAGCGCCGCAGCAGCGGGCGCCCGCCCACGGAGCTGCCGCTCAGGTAGCGGCTGGCTATCAGCAGGTCGGTCTTCCTTTCCAGACTTTCTTTGATCAGCCCCGGCAGGCGCGAGGGGGGGTGGGAGAGGTCGGCGTCCATCTCCACCACCAGGTCGCAGGGGCCCTTCAGAAAATAGCGCATGCCTTCCAGCACCGCGGAGCCGCGCCCGCCTTTGCTGCCGCGCCGGATGACGGCCAGGTTGGGCAGGCCGAGCCCGGCCAGCGCTGCCGCGGCGGCGTCGCCCGGGGAATCGTCCACCACGCAGATGTCCGCGCCCAGGCCCTGGGCCTCTATCTGCCGTATCAGCCCGGGCAGGCAGGCCTCCTCGTTGAAGGAGGGAATGACGATGCCTATCTTCATGTTGGTGAAACTCTATGATACAAAAAAACCGCCGGACCGGATTTGGAAATGACCGCCAAGTTTGTCATAATATAAGTTCTGCGAGATATACTTCGCCGAAGTTATTTATTTAATACAGATTTAAGAAGCACGGAGGATCACATGGGAACCAGGTTTACCGACAGGGCGCAGCGCGTGATACTGATAGCGCAGGAAGAGGCCAAACGCCTTAACCACGACTACGTGGGCACCGAGCACATCCTGCTCGGCCTCATAGCCCTCTCCGAGGGCGTGGCCAGCCAGGTCTTCCAGAACCTGGGCATAGACCTGCGCAAGGTGCGCGCCGAGATCGAGAAGATCGTGGGCACCGGCGACAACATGATGCTGCTGGGCGAAATACCCTTTACCCCGCGCGCCAAGAAGGTGCTGGAATACGCCGTGGAAGAGGCCCAGCACATGAGCCACTCCTATATCGGCACCGAGCACATCCTGCTCGGCCTCATCCGCGAGGAAGAGGGCGTGGCCGCCCGCGTGCTTGAAAACCTGGGCCTCAAGCTCGAGACCGTCCGCGAGGAAGTGCTCAGCATCCTGGGCGAGATGGAGCAGAAGGACTCCCCCAAGGAATCCCAGACCCCGCCCGCCAAGGGCCACGCGCACGCCGGCCCCAAGGGCAAGACCAAGACCCCCATTTTAGACGAGTTCGCGCGCGACCTGACCCAGATGGCCAAAGAAGGCAAGCTGGACCCCGTCATCGGCCGCGCCAACGAGGTGGACCGCCTGATCCAGGTGCTGGGCCGCCGCACCAAGAACAACCCCGTGCTCGTGGGCGAGCCCGGCGTGGGCAAGACCGCCATCGTGGAAGGCCTCGCCCAGAAGATAGCCGCCGGCGAGATCTCCGACACCCTCATCGGCAAGCGCCTGCTGTCGCTGGACCTCGCG
>MGUG01000050.1:0-43847 GCA_001799845.1 Elusimicrobia bacterium GWC2_64_44
CGCTGGCTGCGCGAGCGCGCGCAGGGCACCGAGCGCTACGGCATAGTGGTGTCTTCCCAGGCCGAGCGGCTTAAGCCCTACGCTATAGACGTTAAAACGCCGATCAAGCCGACGAATTGGTTCCTGGCGGGGAAAGACGACGTTCGCTCATCGTATTATCTTGAGGATGTTGCCACCGAGTTCCATGTGCAAGGGCTTGAACTGGACTGGGCCTGCGTCACCTGGGATGCTGACTTCCGGCACTCCAGGAACGGCTGGCAAAACTGGTCTTTCAAAGGCAGCAAATGGCAGCGGATCAATAAAGAAGACCGCAAGAACTATCAAAAAAACGCCTACCGTGTCCTCTTGACCCGCGCACGCCAGGGCATGGTGATAGTGGTCCCAAACGGTGACCCAGAAGATCACACACGTGTTCCAGGTTATTATGATTCAACGTATAATTATCTAAGTGAGATAGGATTTTCACAAATATAGATAAACACCTATGATAAAAAAATACTTTGCTCGCGGTTTTCTGCGCCGGCCCGGAGGTTCGAATCAGCCTTTTATCGGCCTAGGCACAGTGGGGGCAGGTTTCTTCTTCGGCATAGTAGTAATGTCAATTCCTTTCATCGCTTTTTCTCAAAGGAGTCTCTATTTAACAGCTGTTGGATGGATTATTCTTTTCACTGGCGTTGTTGGCTTTATGGTTTCCTATAGGTTTGCGATGCGTTATGTGCAAGGGTTGGAAGGGGAAAGGCTTGTGCACGATGAGCTCGAGCCGATAATAAGGGATGATTACCATATAATTAACGCGTTCCCAGCGGGGAAATTTGATATCGACTTTGTGGTTGTAGGCCCTACTGGTGTTTATGCGATAGAAGTGAAAAATCCAAGTAAATACAGCGCGACCGACAGGATTGTCCTTCAGAACGGGGTCCTCTGCTTGAAGTCAGATAAAACCAGACACACTATTCCGTTCCGTCGCAAGGATCCAATCCATCAGGCTAGGCGTGGGGGGGAATGGCTTGCGCGCTACCTCTCGGACGTTTTGGGTAAGAAGGTTCAAGGCCTAAAATCAGTTGTGTTATTTCCGAAGTTTTTAGTGGATGATCATATTTCTTCGGATTTGTGGGTGTTAAATCCCAAAAGATTTGTCTTTGAGTATTTGCCCAAAGCCCCGAAAGTTCTTGCCCCACATGAAATCGGGAATATAGTGTCTGCGCTTCGCGCAAGGGTTAAAACTATTAGCGATGCGGAATTGGCAGAGACGGAGTAGCCCGCAAAGAAGTGGCCTCTGAAGGAGCTCCCATGCAATCGGAACCGGTTAAAAGGCACTGCAAGTCTGAGCTGTTTAACATTCTAAGCTGGGGTGGCGGCAAAAGATATTACCGGGAAGAAGAGTTGCATAGCAATATTCTCGCTTGGCTATTCCACCCGAAGGAATCTCATGGTCTCGGGGCGAAGGCCGCGCACGCCTTTTTCAGTCGGATTAACCCGGAGATATCCCTCGGGAGCGACTATCGTGTAACCCGGGAAGCCTCCAAGACAAATAGCGGGCGTTATCGTAAAGCCGATATTATCATCGAAAGCGACCACGAATATATCGCTATTGAGAACAAGTGGAAAGCCAGGCTTTCTCACGGCCAAATGAGCGATACTTATGAGCGCTTTCGGGCCACAGCAGAAAAGAAAGGGAAGCGCTTTGTTTACATCGTGCTGGCAAAATCCTCGCAGATCAACATTGATGAGAAGACGCCGCACTTGCTGACTAATTATTCAGTCATCTGCGACGTTATACGCGAATTGCTGCCGTTTGGGACAGAATCTCCCGCGATGCTGTTGAAAGAATACGCGATCCTCTTAAGCGAGAAAGCCTCTAACTTGAAGACCTGTCGAGCTGATTAATACCGCCTAGGGAGCAGTCGGGCCGGCGGGAATATATTTGTTAGAATTAGTCTGGAGTTATTGGGTGGGGGACAATGTCTAAATATACTGAGCGCCAAAGACGCAAAACCATCGGGCTTATCTCCGAGAATCCGAATATTTTTGACGGAACCAGTGGCGGCGGCAAGTTTGCAGGGAAACCGAGGGGCTTTGTTCTTAAGGTTCCCATTAATAATCTTTACCCTGAAATACGCAAACCCGTAGAGGAATACTTTGAGAAAAACGCCATATCTCACTGGGGCGGGCGCGCTATTACAGGCCATACCTTGTCTTCACAGGTCGCGTGCCTTAACCACCTTTTTGCGATAAAGGACGATGTCGCTGCCGTTACCAGCCTGCTTAAGGGGATTTCCAAGGACTTCGTTCGCCCTGTTAAGATCGCAAGCGATAAACTTCCGGGCTATATCCAGTTCGAGGCTGTTAGCGACCGACAGTATTTAAACGAGGGGCCTTTGACGCGCGGGACGCAGTGCACCTCTATAGACGCGTTGATTTACGCTGATAAGCTGATGGCGAACAAGGAGACCAGGCGCTGCTTGGTCCTTATAGAGTGGAAATATACGGAGCATTACGGAAATACCGATAAATCGCTAGAGGGCGCAAAGAAAGACCCCTTAAACTGCAAGGGTGAGGTAAGAAAGAAACGCTATAACGCTTTGATAGGGATTTCCGATCAATTGAAATCGGACCATATCGGTTGGTTCTATTATGAGCCGTTTTACCAGTTGATGCGGCAGACGCTCTGGGGCGAGCAAATGGTGAGGCATAAGGCCTTGGAACGCGTAAAGGCTGACGAGTATCTTCACCTTCATGTAGTGCCGGACGCCAATGAGGACTTGCTGCGAAACACCAGGCCTTATCCGTACAGCAAGTTAAGCATGGAAAGTACCTGGAATGCTTTGCTCAAAGAGCCCGGAAAATATATCCGGCTTTCGCCTGAGAAATTACTGAAACCTCTCATGTCTTCCGCCAGACACAAAGAGTTAATCAGCTACCTGCGGAGGCGATATTGGGAAACTAACGCTTCCTGACCTGCTTGACTGGGATACAACACGCATAATTCAAGGCGTGCAGGAACCCGCATGAAATACTGGTATATCTTCGCCATCCTCTACGCCTTAAGCCCCATCGACCTGGTGCCGGAGCGCTTTGTGGGGCGGCTGGGGCTTGTGGACGATTTCCTGCTCATAGGCGGCTTGTACTGGTACTTCGTGCTGCGGCCAGCCTTCCTGAAAGCGCACCGCCCGCCGCCCGGCGGCGCGGGCGCCAAGCTGGATGAAGAGCCGCGCGCGGAAGCCCCGGCCGGTGACCGGGACCCGTACGAGGTGCTGGGCCTGGCCAGGGGCGCTTCTGCCGAGGAAATAAAGCACGCCTACCGCGAGCTGGCCAACAAGTATCACCCCGACAAGGTCAGCCACCTGGGCAAAGAGTTCCAGGAGATAGCGCACCGGCGCTTCAAAGAGATCCAAGCCGCCTACGACGCCTTGGCCGGGAAATAGTCCGTCGGTTCTTCCATAGGGCGCCTTAAGCCCTGCCATTCAAAATATATTATTCGCAACCCGACAGCCCCTTGTCGGGTTGACCTGCTATGCTATTTGTGGGAAGGGGGGCACTAATGGTGTGCGGCAGGTGCTTACGGGAAGCGAATTCTCGCGACAGTGTCGCGAGAATTGAGCGCCGAGTTCGGGGACGGGTTTACGCTCCGCGCGCTCTATCGCTCGATACAGTTCTTTAGATGTTCCCTGATTTGGCAATTGTGTCGACACTGTCGACACAATTGAGCTGGAGCCGCGAATTCGCCATGTTTATATTGCTTAGGAGGGAATATGAATACCGAAGGCCCGGTGATCAAGATAAAGAAAGGGGTATTCACGGCGCGGGGGCAGCGGGTGGTGGCGGCTGCCGATGCCGCGGCTTTCTATGAGGTTACGACTCATGCTCTTTTATGCGCGGTGGGCCGAAACCCGCGCAAGTTTACGCGGCAGTTCATGTTCCGTCTTACCGCGCGAGAGCAAGCCGCAGTGTCGGCGCTTAGGAGTCTAAAGCGCCCGCCGCTGGTTTTTACCGAAACCGGCGTCTCCATGCTGTCCAGCGTTCTTAAAAGCGGCAAGGCCGCGCGGATTAACGTGGAAATAGTGCGCGAGGTGGTCCGGGCCATGAAAAGCCTGGGCCTGAGCGCCTGGGATATGCTGCGATAGTTTGCCGACCCGACAGCCCCTTGTCGGGATGGTCTGGTAGGATATTTGTGGATAGGAGGGATTATGGCAAAAGGTAACAATCCGGTTCAAAAGACAGGCGAGGTTGTATTCTATGCTGATAAAGTTAAAGGCGTAAAGCTTGAGTTAAAACTGATAAACGACACGCTTTGGTTGGACGCGCATAAGATATGCGCCATTTTTGGCGTTGAACGCCCGGCAATCGTTAAGCATATAAACAACATCTATAAAACCGGGGAACTAGAGGAGAAATCAACCTGTTCCATTTTGGAACAGGTTGCTGCGGACGGAAAGTTGCGGAAAATGAACCTCTACAACTTGGACATGGTAATCTCCGTTGGGTATCGAGTAAATTCCTGGCGTGCCACACAGTTCCGGATTTGGGCCACGAATATCCTAAAGCGGCATCTCGTAGACGGGTATACTTTAAATCAGAAACTGCTGAAGGACAAAGAAGAAAAATTTCTGGCCTTCCAACGCGCTATAAAGCTGATAGAGACCGTAAAGACCCGCAAGCCGCTGGAATACCGGGAGGCGATGGGGCTACTGGACGTGATCCGGGACTACAGCCGCGCCATGGGGCTGCTGGACGATTACGACCATAACCGCGTGGCGGTAAAAGGCGTTCGCCGCGGTTCGGGATTCCGCCTCACTTATGAGCTGGCGCTCAGAGCGGTGGCCCAGCTTCAGCCCGGCGCGGGCGGCTCTACGCTCTTCGGCAGGGAAAAGGACAAGTCCTTTGCCGGTTCCGTGGCCGCCATTTACCAGACCTTCTCCGGGAAGGAGTTATATCCCAGCGCAGAGGAGAAAGCTGCGCATCTCCTGTATTTTGTGGTCAAGAACCACTCCTTCGTTGACGGCAACAAGCGCATAGCCGCCGCCTTGTTCCTCTGGTTCCTGGAAAAGAACCGCCTGCTTTACCGCGCCGATGGCTCCAAACGCTTGGCGGATAACGCCCTGGTGGCTTTAACCCTCATGATCGCAGAAAGTTCCCCGCAGGACAAGGACCTGATAGCGCGGCTGGTAGTGAACCTGATAAACAAAGAAAATTAAAACGCTACAGGGGACGCTGCTTCCTATCTTCCTAACGCTGGGGGGCGGCTGGCGCTTTTTGTAGAATATAGGTGTAGTAACCCTCCCACAGCGCGGAAAAGTATATAGATGCCCCTAAGATTTAAATCACTCTGTTCCGGCAGCAGCGGCAATGCGGCGCTGCTGTGGACCAAAACCAGCGCGCTGCTGCTGGACTTCTCGCCCGGCAGCCAGCGCAGCTGCCGGCAGCTCCTGGAAGAGGCCCCCGCCATAGCCGGTGTGCTGGTGACGCACGCCCACGGGGACCACATCAACGCCAACTCGCTCAAGGTGCTGCGCGAGGCCGGCCTGCCGGTGCGCTGCCACCCAGAGGTGGCCAAACAGATAACCATAAAGTACGGTTCGGAATGGGCCCCCGGCGTGGTCCCCTTCGCGCGCGGCGCCAAGGTGGGGGATTTCAAGGTGGCGCACATGCGCGTCTCGCACGCGCCCAACTACTGCACCACGGCTTTTGTCATAACCGCCAAGGCTGACGGCCGCCAGCGCAAGGTCTGCCTGTTCACGGACCTCAGCGCCTTCACCGACGAGCACGTGGCCGGCGCCGCCGACGCGGATTTCATCTTCCTGGAAGCCAACCACGACCTGGAGCTGCTAAAGAAATACGGCCATCCCGGCTCCGAGTTCCATTTGTCCAATCTGCAGGCGGCGCGCTTTCTGCACAAGGCCTGCGGCGCAGGCTCGGCGCAGCCGCAGGCGGTGGTGCTGGGCCATTTGAGCGAGGAATGCAATCGCCCGCATCTCCCGGCCATGGAAATAGCGGCTTATTTCAACCGCAAGAAGCTGCCGGTTCAATTCGAAGTGCACATGGCCGCCCGCCACGAGCCCGGCCCGGTGATCGTCATAAAATAATGGGAAACGCAGAGTTCACCGAGATCTTTGGCGCCGGGGGCGCCGTCTCCAGGGCCATAAAGGGCTTTGAGCCGCGCGCGCAGCAGGCGCGCATGGGCGCGGCCGTGGCGCACGCCGTAGGCGAGGGCGAGCATTTGGTAGTTGAAGCCGGCACCGGCGTAGGCAAGTCCCTCGGTTACCTCATTCCCGCCGCCCTGTGGGCCGCACGCAATCAAAAAAAAGTTATCGTCGCCACGCATACCAAGGCTTTACAGGCGCAGCTGGTTAAGAAAGACCTGCCCGTCGTAAAAGCCGTGCTGGATGAACTCGGCCTGCCGCTGTCCTATTTCCTGCTGATGGGTTCGAGCAATTACCTTTGCCTGTCGCGGCTGGACCGGGCGGGCAAACAAGCGCCGGAACTATTCGACGAGGACGGCATTCGCGCCGCGCTGGAGCAGCTGCAGGAGTGGATACAGGCCGCCGAAAGCGGCAACCGCGCCGAATTGCCTTTCGCCGTGCCCCACCATCTGTGGGCCGAGGTGTGCCGTGACTCTGACCTCTGCCTCGGCAAGAAATGCCCGCATAAGACGGCCTGCTTTCACCGCAAGGACGTGGCCCGCGCCGCCAAGGCGGACATTGTGGTGGTGAACCAGCATCTGTTCTTCGCCGGCATGCCGCTGCCCGCTTTCAACGCGGTCATCTTCGACGAGGCGCATAATCTGGAGGAAGTGGCCGCCGCCTTCCTGGGCTTCGAGCTGACCGACCGCAAGGTAAAGCGCTTTCTCGACGATGTCTACAGCCCCAAATCCAACCGGGGCCTGGCGCACCGGCTGTCGCGCCCGCCCGCGCACTGGGTAGACGAGGTTAAAGGCGCGGTCTCCGAGATCAAGCATGCGTCTAAAGACTTTTTCTACGCACTGACCGAGAAGTTGGCCTTAAACGACCAGCCCGCCAAGGACCGCGCCAAAACCCGCCGGTTGCGCGAGCCCGGCCTGGTGCCGAACACCATGCACGCGCCGCTCCTGGAGCTGAGCGTGCTGCTGTCGCAGGCCATACCGCACAGCCAGTCCGACATGGAAGAGGCCGAGATCAAGGCCTGCCTGAAGCGCTGCCTGGAGCTGGCCGCGCACCTTAATTCCTTCCTGGAATGCAAAGAAGAGGCTTGCGCCTACTGGGTAGAGGTCAACGACAAAAAGAAAAAGCCGGAGATCTCGCTTAACATGTCGCCGGTGGACGTGTCCGAGGATTTGCGCAAGGACTTGTTCGGCCGCAATTACCCGGTGGTGCTGACTTCGGCCACGCTGGCGGTGGACGGGTCTTTCGGCATGCTCAAGTCCCGCGTCGGGCTGGACCTATGCAATGAGCTGCTGCTGGATTCGCCTTTCGATTACACCAAGCAGGCGGGCATTCTGGTGCCGCAAGAGATGCCGGACCCGGCCGCCGAGGCCGCGGCTTATGAGGCGGCGGTGATAGACGCCTGCGTGCAGACCTGCGGGGCGGTGGAAGGCGGGATCTTCCTGCTTTTCACAAGCTGGGCGTCATTAGAGCGGGCGGCGCGCGCCCTGGCCGGCCGCGTGAGCGACAGGCTGCTCTTCAAACAGGGCGAGCAATTGCCGGCCAAGCTGATAGCTGACTTCAAGAACGCGGGCAACGGCGTGCTGCTGGCCACCGACACTTTCTGGCAGGGCGTGGACGTGCCCGGGCAGGCCTTATCCTGCGTGGTTATCTGCCGGCTGCCTTTCACTTCGCCAGACACCCCGCTGGAAGAGACGCGCCAGGAGTGGATGACGGCCAAAGGCCAGAATTTCTTTGTGGATTACACGCTGCCCAAGGCCGTGGTGAAGTTCCGCCAGGGCGTGGGGCGCCTGATACGGACCAAAAAAGATTTCGGCGCCATAGTCATCCTTGACCCGCGCGTGCAGAACGCGCGCTACGGCGGCAAGTTCCTGCGCTCCATCCCCCGCTGCGCCCGCCTGGGCGACTTTAAAGCCCTCAAAACCTTCTTCACCCGCCCTATCGAGGCTTCGCCTCGATAGACCGACAAAGCTTGCCCCCTATCGAGGCGAAGCCTCGATAGAAGGCGACACGCCCTTGTCGGGATGGTCTGCTATGCTATTAATAGTTAAAAAAGTATCATTAACTTGTCGATGACCAAGAAGAGCGAGATAATATTGATAAGCGCGTCGGCGGGGTCGGGCAAAACGCATGCCCTGACCAGCCGCTACGTGCGCCTGCTGCTGGGCGGCGCCGCGCCCGAAAGCATACTCGCCGTCACCTTCACCAATAACGCCGCCAAGGAAATGAAGGAGCGCATACTCACCTGGCTCAAGAAGGCCGCCCTGGGCGCCGACTGCCACGAGACGCAGCAACTGATGCGCGACACCGGCCTAAAAATGCCGGCGCTCAAGGCCAAGGCCGCCGTCATCCTTGAGGACCTGCTGTGCAACTACTACAACCTGCACGTGCAGACCATAGACAGCTTCCTAAACCGCATAGCCATGTCCGCCGCGGGCGAGCTGGGCATGCCGCTCAATCCCGACATCACCATGAGCCACCGGCGGCTGACCGACGTGGCGCTGTACTCGATACTTTCCAAAGAGGGCAAGTCCTCGCTGTCGCGCGACGAGGTGGACAAGTTCCTGGATTCGCTGCCGCCCGGCAACGCCTATCCCTGGGACCCCGTGGAGAAGATGCGCGAGATCTACGAGAACTTCCTCACCTTCGAGGGCAAGTCCGACGGGCATATAGAGCCGGCCGACCTGGACGAAAAGGCCGTGCGCGAGGTCCGCGAGACCATAGTGGAAAGCAGCCGCGCCTTCCTGAAACTGGTGGACACCCGCGCGCACACCTACTTCGCCAAGAGCAAGCCCAAGGAGGCCCGTTTTTTCGCCGACGCCTTCAAGGACAAGGCCCGCGAGGGCATAGTCGACGGCAATTACCTGTGTATAATGGCCTGTTTCAGCGCCCGCTTCGGCTTCTTCGACGGGATCAAGGTGCGCTCGGCGCCGGATATGGGCGCGCTGGCCGCACCCATGGCCGAGATAGGCGCGATGATAGGCAAATATACGCGCCTGCACGCCTATCACCGGCTCAACGGCTTTGTCAAAATTTACCCCAAGTTCAAAGAAGAACTGGAGCGCATTAAGTCCGGGCTCGAGGACGTGGCGCATATCGACGATATAGCCAAGAAGATCACCGGCTACCTGCGCGCCGGCGGCGGCCAGGCCGTGCCCGAGGTGTATATACGCCTGGGCGAGCGCGTGGAGCATTTCCTCATAGACGAGTTCCAGGACACCGACCCGCTGCAGTGGCGCGCGCTGCTGCCGCTGGTGGTGGAGGCGCTGTCCAAGGGCGGGTCGCTGTTCGTGGTGGGCGACATCAAGCAGGCCATCTACATGTTCCGCTACGCCGACTACAAGATCATGCGCCAGTTCATGGAGGCGCTGCACGGCGTGCTGGAAGGCGAGGACCCGCTGGGCCTTGAGGCCGTGGTGAACCTGGCCGAGCCGGGCCAGCGCCGCATAGAGGAACTGAAGGTCAACCGCCGCAGCGGCGGCGTGATAGTGAAATACGCCGAGGACCTGTTCAAGATCCGGCTGCCCGCCTACCGCGGCGGCGAAGTGCTGTCCGACCGCGACGACCCCACCGGGCTCACCTCCTATAACCAGACCGCCGAGGAAGGCAAAGAAGACCAGGGCCTCGCCCGCGAGATACTGTTCTCGCGCAAGGCCATGAAGGCGGCCGCGGCCGCCGCCCCCGAAGAGAACGGCGAGGAGTCAGCCGACATAAGCGACCCGGCGGTCAGCGCCAAAGTGGTGGCGCTCATAAAGGACGCGCACGCGCGCTACCGCTACGACCAGATAGCCGTGCTGGCCCCGCAGAACAAATATATACGCAAGGTGGTGTCGTGGCTTAACGCCGCGGGCATACCGGTGGCGTCCATGAGCTCGCTCGACATCCGCGAGCGGCCGGTGGTGGCCGAGCTCATCGCCCTGTTCACTTTCCTGGAATTCCCGGCCGACGACATTGCGTTCATGGACTTCGCCAGCGGCGACATCTTTTTGAAGGCCTCGGGGCTTAAGCGCGAGGAAATACTTGCCGCCGCGGCCGAGCACCGCGAGAAAGGCCGCTCCGGGCGGCCGCTCTACGCCACTTTCAAGGAGCGCCAGCCCGACGCCTGGGCGCGCCTGCTGGAGCCGCTGTTCGCCAAGATAGGCTTTCTGCCCATTTACGAGCTGGCCTCGCTGGCTTTCTCTTCGCTGCGGCTCTTCGAGCGCTTCCGTGAGGAGTCCTGCTTCCTGGTGAAGTTCCTCGAGGTGCTCTCGTCGCTGCAGGGCAAGGGCGCGGCCGACGCGCGCAGCTTCATCAACTTCGCCAGGGACGACGGCGAGGACGCCTACAGCGCCTTCAGCATAGAGCTGCCGGAATATATAGACGCCGTGCGCGTGATGACCTTCCACAAGAGCAAGGGCCTCGGCTTCCCGGTGGTCATCAACCTGATCTACGAGACCCGCGGCCAGGGCGGCAGCGCCTCGGACCGCAATATCTATTACGACAAGAGCGACCCGGCCGGCGCGGTGCGCATAGTTTATATCACCAAGGACCTCTGCGAGTGGGACCCGGCGCTGGAGGCCATAGCCGCCGCGCGCGCGGCCGACGAGAAGGTGCAGGCGCTCAACCAGCTTTACGTGGTCACCACGCGCGCCAAGGCAGAGCTGTCCAATCTGGTGATACGCGCCAGCGACGAGCAGGGCGAAAGCGCGGGGGCCAAATTCGAATATGTCTTCGGCAACGAAGAGCGCGGCGCGCCGGATAACAAAGCCAGGGCGGTGCCGCCGGCGCATAAACCGTCGGTAGTGCGCCAGCCGCAGGCGCCGGAGCTGGCGCCTTCTGCCGGCGGCGTGACGCTGGAGGCCTACCACGCCAAACAGCGCGGCCTGCTGCATCACGAGATACTGATGCACATAGACTGGACGGGCGCGGACCTGAAAGAGCGGCTGGAGCGCGCCTTCGACGCCTGCGCCTGGAAATACGGCCCCGTGCTCGCGGGCGAGAAGGCGGAGATCACCGGCAAGCTGCTGCGCCTGCTGGGCCTGCCCGGAGTGAAAACATTTTTCGAGCGGCGGTCCGGCCGCGAGCTCAAGCGCGAGACCGAGTTCGTCTCGGGGCCGGAGGGCGGGCGGCTGCGCCGCCTGGACCGCCTGCTGGTGGAGGACGGCCGCGCCATCATAGTGGACTTCAAGACCGGCGGCGAGAACGCGGCCTATACCGACACGCTCAGGAAATACGCCGCCGCCGTCACCGACGCGCGCGGCCTGCCGGCCGAGTGCTGGCTGATCTACCTGGACGAAGAGAAAGCGGAGCGCGTGATATGACCGATCAATTCACGCTGCTGCCGCAGGACGCGGACCTGGTGGCCGCCGTGGCCGGCCTGCTGGAAGGTACCGACCTCGCCAACTGCGTGGTGGTCTTCCCCGGCCGCCGCCCGGCGCATTTCCTGCGCAAACAGCTTTACGACAAGATAGGCAAGTCCTTCGAGCCGCCGGCCGTCTACTCCATGGACGAGTTCGCGGCCGTGCTGGCCGAGGCCGCCGGCGCCGCGGGCCCCGAGATAGGGGAATTGGACGCCGCCGCCATCATGCACGGGCTGGAGCCCAGGCTTAAGGGCCTCGGCCCGCTGGCCGGCAAGACCAGCGCCGACCTGGACTGGTTCCTGCCCTGGGCCTTCAAGGCTTACGCCGATTTTGAAGAACTCAAGAAAGAACTGCGCACCCCGCGCGACTTGGGCGCCTTCGACCTGGGCCTCGAGGCCGGCGAGGGCGCGGATGTGTTCAAGCGCGCGAGAGACTTCAGCGCCAAGTTCGGCGGTTTCTCCAAGCTCTACGCCGCTTTCTACGAGGAGCTGGCCGCTAAAGGCCTGCTGACTCCCGCGCTGAAATACGCCGCGGCCGCCGCGCCGGGCGCGGCAGAGGCTGCGGGGCTGGGCGAAAAGGGGCTGGTGATACTGGCCGGCTTCTACCAGCTGTCGCGCTCCGAGCAGAAACTGATAGAGGGGCTTTTTAAACTTCCAAATTTCCGCCTGCTGGCGCAGGAAGGGCCCGGCCTGGACGCGCGCTATGAGTTCCTGGCGAAGAAAGGCCTGATAAAGGCGGTAGCGGGCTATAAGGCCGCCGTTCCCGCGGCCGGCAAATTCACTTTTTATAAAGCGGCCGACACGCACAGCGAGGTGTTCGCGCTGGGCCAGGTGATAGACAAGGAGCGCTACAGCGAGCAGGACGTGATAGTGATCCCGTCGGTGGACGCGCTGTTCCCGGTGGTGCACAATATCCTGCCCGAGTTCGCCGAGAACAATATCGCCATCGGTTACCCGGTGTCGCATACGCCGGTCTATTCGCTGGTGGAATCCATAGGCCGCCTGCTCGACCGCGCCGACGGCAAGGCCTACTTCATCCCCGACTACCTGGACCTGGTCTTCCACCCTTATGTGAAGAGCTCGCTGCACAAAGGCAGCCCCGAGCTCACCCGCATAATCTTTCAGGTGCTGCAGGAACATTTCCTCGGCCGCATGAGCCGCTACGCTGAGCTAACTGCGATAGAAAAGGACCCGGATTTTATAGGCGCGGCGCTCAAGCGGCTGGAGCATTACGAGGACTACAAAGCGGTGACCGCAGGCGAGATAACGGCGCATATCAAAGGCATACACGACGCCGTGATACGGCCTTTCGAGGAGATAAAGGATATCGGGGACTTCGCGGCCAGGCTGCTGCGGCTGGTCTCCTACGTGTCTTCCTCCACCACGGCCTACCGCCATCCTTACTGGGAGTATTTCTCCGGGCGCTTCCTCGCGCTGCTAGACGGCATAGGCGGCTCGCGGCTGGCGCGCGAGAGCTTTGCCGCGCGGCCTTCCTATTTCAAGTTCTTCGGCTCGGCGGTGAAGGGCGCGGTGTACCCGTTCGAGGGCACGCCGGTGAAGGGCCTGCAGGTGCTGGGCCTGCTGGAGACCCGCGGCCTGAAGTTCAGGCGCGTCTATTTCCTGGACGCCAACGCCGACGCGCTGAACGTGAACGGCACCGGGGACGCCGTGCTGTCGGACTTCATGCGCGGGATGCTGGGCCTGCCCACCTGCCGCGAGCGCGAGGCCGCGCGCAAATACTATTTCGAGACGCTGCTGGGCGCCGCGCGCGAGGCGCATGTCTTCTACCGCGACAATTCCAAGTCCGAGAAGAGCCCTTTCGTGGAGGAAATCCTGTTCCGCCTGGAGGCCGCCGGCGCCGACCGCGAAAAACTGGAGAACCGCGTCTTCTTCGACCTGACCTTCAAGAACAAGGAACCCGCCGCGGCGCCTAAGACGCCCTGGGTGATGAAGAAACTGGCGGCCACCAAATTCTCGCCTTCGGCGCTGAACCATTTCCTGGCCTGCCCGCTGCGCTTCTATTATCTGAACGTCCTCGGCCTGCGCGAGCAGGAGGAGATGACCGAGGAGATCAGCCGCGCCTCCATAGGCAATATCGTGCACAGGGCGCTGGAGCTGTACTTCCAGCGCGGCAACAGGCTGGGCCGCCCTTACAAACCGGGCGATTTTGACGAGGAGAAGGCCGCGGCGCTGTTCTGCCTGAAAGAGGCGCTGGCCGGCTTTCACCTGACCGACACCGACAAAGGCTACGGCTACGTGATGCGCCGGCAGGTGGAGAAGCGGCTGGAAGATATACTGCGCTACCACATGGAGCGGCTGCCGGGCTTTACGCCGCTGGCCGTAGAGGTGTGGCTGGAGACGGACTTGACGCTGCCTTCCGGCAAGACTGCGCGGCTGGCCGGCAAGGCCGACCGCATAGATCTGCGTCCCGCCGAGGCGGGGGAGAAGATCGTCATAGTGGACTACAAGACCGGCTCGGCCGCCCATGTGCCGGCCTGGCAAAGTTTCGACCCGGCCTCGCCCCGCTCCGGCTGGATGGATACGCTGCGCTCGGTGCAGCTGCCGGTCTATGTGCTGATGGCCATGACCGGCAAGGCCGAAGTGGCGCCCGGCACGCCCGACCATGTAAGCGCGGCGCTGAAAGGCCGCGGCGTTTCAGACTTTGACGCGCGGCTTATGCTGCTGGGCCGGCAGGAAATATTGGAGGAGAGCCTCTACAAGCAATACCGCAGCAAACTGCCGGACATCCCTTCCACTTTCGAGAAATACAAAGCCGCCATCTGCGCCCTGCTCGAAGAGATACTCGACCCGGCCCTCCCTTTCGAACCTACAAAACGCGAAGAGGACTGCCGGTTCTGCCCCTTCAAAGTAATGTGCGGCCGCCAGTGGGTAAAAGAGTAGCCGGGAATTAAAGGGACAGTATACCTAACTCATACTTTTCCGGGTTAACCGAGTTAAGTATACTGTCCCCTTAATTGGGTCCTCGTAGGTCCAATACCTCAGCGGTATTGGGCCTTTTGCCTCTATTGGGGGCGGGCCGGCTAAAGGCATAATTATGGAATGCTCCATAAGAAGCCTTTCCTCTATACAGCTTTAGCTTTTTCCGTACTTATTCCCTTACAGCAGCGCGCCGCGGCGCAGGCCCTGAGCGAACTGGCCGCGCAGGGTGTCGCCGCAGAAACCCCGCCGGCCTCCGACCCGGCCCGCCTGCCGCCGCCGTCGGTGGACACCAATTCGCCCCGCGCCATTGCCGCCCTGAGCGAGGCCGAAATGGCTGCCGCCACGCCGGAGCAGCGCCAGGCCATGCTGAAAACTCTGGTGGCCGCCTCCCGCCCCGCAGCCGGTGAGGACTACGCCCAGCAGGAGACCGAGGCCGCCATCCACCGCCTCTTCGAGACCGCGCCCGACGCGGCCTCCTTCGACAATATGTACTACCATGTGCGCCGGCTGAAGCTGAGCGGCGCCGTCGGCAATTTTAAAGCCATAGAGAAGCAGGCCCGGCGCCACCTGGCCGCCACCACGCCCGGCGATTGGGCAGGGCTTGAGGCCTATATAGACGCCGTGACCGGCGCGCGGCCCGACGGGCTAAACGGCGTGGACTTTATGATAGACGCGCGCGTGCTGCCGGCCGCCGTAGCCGCCATAGACGCCGCCAAGAAGTCCATCCATATCGAGATCTACCAGATGCAGGCCGACGAGATAGGCTGGGGCCTGGCCCGGAAGCTTGCGGCCAAGGCCAAGGAAGGCGTGCAGGTGCGGCTGATAGTGGATTTCTACGGCTCCGGCGTGAAGAAGGGCGAGGAGATAAAGAAGCTGCTGGCTTTCCTCAATGAAAGCGGCGCCGAGGCGCTGGTGCGCAATTCTGCGCGCTTTACCGGCAGCCGCGACCACCGCAAGGTGATGGTGATAGACGGCAATATCGGCTTTACCGGCGGCATGAACATAGGCGGCCATTACCAGGTGGACTGGCACGACCAGCAGACGCTCTTGACCGGGCCCATCGTCGCCCGCCTGCAGGATTCTTTCCTTGAGAACTGGGCCGAGGCCGGCGGTCTCGTGCGCGACCCGCGCGAGCATTATCCCAAGCTTCTTTCCGTGCCCGGCGGCGTGGAGGCCCGTGTGGTCTACCACCGCGGCAACGAGGACCGCAATATCAAGGCCATGTACCTGCGCGCCTTCCACACGGCGCAGCGCTCCATCCGCGTGGCCGTGCCCTATTTCGCCGATCCTGACATCGTGGACGCGCTGTCCGCGGCCGCCCGGCGCGGCGTGCAGGTGCAGATAACCCTGCCGGCCGCCAACAACAAGGGCATAGCCATGAAATGCTCGCGCGCTTTCTACCCGCAGATGCTGAAGGCCGGCGTGGAGGTCTACGAGTACCAGGGCCGCATGGCGCATCAGAAGGTGGCCGTTATAGACGGGCTGTGGAGCTCTTTCGGCTCTTCCAACCTGGACAGCCGCAGCCTCAAGAACAACCACGAGCTCAACGTGGTGGTGCGCGACGCGGGCCTGGCCGGCTATATCGGCCGCGAACTGTTCGACGCCGACCTGCCCAAGAGCGCGCGCATACTTAATTACAAACCTTCCCTGACCGACCGCCTGGCCGGCCGCCTGTACCCCTGGCTGTAATAGAGGGGACGCTGATTACTAAATTACTAGTTGGGCCCAATGCCGTGCGGCGGCTGGGCCCATTGTCACTTACCCGGGGCGCCCGGGCGGGCTACAATATATATAGTTAAACGCGCTTATAGAGAAACGCTTGAAAATCCTCGCCACCATCCTTTTAGCAATGACCTGCGCCGGCCCAGCCGCGGCCGCGGGGCCTTCCGCCATCGGCGCGCTTCATTCTTCCGCCCTTATCCCCGGCCTGCGCCTGAGCGCGGCCCATATCCCCATGCCGGCGGCGCCCGCCCGCGTGGACGCGGACCAGTCGGCCGGCGGGCAGCTTTTCGCCGCGAGCGAGCGCTTCCTGGGGCTGCCTTACGTGCTGGGCCCGCTGGGCGAGGGCGCGGACGCGGAATTCGACCGGGACCCGCTGGTGAGCTATCGAGGGCTCGATTGCACCACCTTCGTGGAGCAGACCATGGCTTTCGCGCTGGGCCGCAATGCTGACGACGCGCTGAACATACTGCGCCATATCCGCTACCGCCGCGGCAGGGTGGCCTACGAAGAGCGCAATCACTTTACGGAAACCGACTGGCTGCCCAACAATATCTCCACGGGCTTCCTGCGCGACATCACCGGCGAGGTGGCCGGCAGCGCCGCCCGCAGCGTGAGCAAAACCATTTCCAAGCGCGCCTGGTACGCCAAAAAGACCGAGGCCGACCTGTCCGGGTTCGACTGGGAGACGGCCGCCGGCCGCGCCGCCCGGGCCGCGCGCCTGCGGGCCCTGGGCGCCAATATCCCGGATCAGCGCGTGGCGCTTAATTATGTGCCGCTCGAGGACCTGCCCCGCCTGCTAGGCGCCATCCCGCACGGCACCGTGGTCAGCCTGGTGCGCGAAGACCGCGCCGACAAGCCCACGCTGGTGTCGCACCAGTTCTTCATCTTCGACGGCCCCCGCGGCAAGATAGTGCGCCACGCCGCCCAGGGGCGTCAGGTGCTGGACGTGGACGCCGCCCAATACATAGCCGGCCTCTCCGGCTCCCCCTGGCGCGTGCTCGGCTTCAACCTCGCCCAGGTACAGCCGTAGCCCTTACCCGATCTCATGACTAAACCCACCACCCGCTGGCAGAAATTCCACAAGCTTCATCTCGGGCTGTATTTCATCTTTTCACTGATGGTGGCCTTCGGCGGAATTACCGCTTTCTTCTTCGAAAAATACTCGACCATAGACACGGGCCTCGTTAAGACGGCTGTGGAGCGGACTGTGCAAGCCGCCGCGGAGGGAAAGGATCGTAATATCCCTCCTGAAGTGGCGGAGGGCATCTACAAGTCCATGAACCTTACGCGGACCGTCAACGCGCGCGGCGAGGTAACCTATGAAGCCAAGGGCGCGAACCTGGACTTCACTTTCATTTTCCTGATCATCTGGCTGCTGCCGCTCTACAAGTATTATTTCTCCAAGAAACCGCAGGACCTGGCGCGCATAGAGCGCCGCATCATCAACCTGCCTCTGGTTATCTTTGCGCTCGGCTGGGTAGTGGCCGTGCAGCGCTATTTCGGCAGCGTCTCGGCCTATACCGGGTTCTACGGGACCGTGCCGCACAAGGTCCAGGCTTACTTCGCGGTCTCGGCCGTAATGCTGGGCGCTTTTGTGAGCTACCTGAACCTGGAGCTGACCGGGCTCTACATCCGCGCGCGCATCGCCAAGCCTTTCTTCGCGGAGACTAACCCCTACGGCCTTAAGCGCGGCTTCGCTATCAGCCTGACGCTGCGCTACGCGCTCATGGTCTTCTCGCTGGCCATAGTGCCGCTGCTGCTGTGCTTCTATGTCTCCGTCTACACCAACCTCGACCTCTTCGCCAAGTTAGGCCGTACGCCCTCGGAGCTTCTGGCCTGGGTGCGCGATCCGGGCAATCTACGGGCGCTGGCCCCGGTGCTCATCATCGGCGGCGTGGCGGCGCTGATGGGCGTCTTCCAGTTGGTCTCGATCTACCTTTACCGGCTTAATGTGCAGAAGCCCGTCAGCGCGCTGGTAAACCGCATGAAGGCCGTGGCGGCCGGGGATTTCAGCTGCAAAACCTCGGTGCTCTACGCCGACGAGCTGGGCCAGCTGAAGGGGCATTTCAACCAGATGCTCGACGGGCTGGTGGAGCGCGATCACATCAAGGACACCTTCGGCCGCTATGTCTCCCTGGAGATAGCCGAGAAGATAATGAAGAGCGGCAAGGTGAATCTGGCCGGCGAGGAGATACAGGCCACGGTGCTGTTCTCGGATATCCGCGGCTTCACCCCGCTCAGCGAGACCATGCCGCCGACCGAACTGATACGCTTTCTCAACGAGTATTTCGCCTATATCACCAAGCCCATAGCCGAGAACAAGGGCGTGATAAACAAGTTCATAGGCGACGCGGTGATGGCCATCTTCTCGCCGGTGTTCGGCGTGGCGGACCACCAGGAGGCCGCGGTGCGGGCGGCGCTCGGGATGAAGGCCGCGCTTAAAGAGTTCAACGCGCAGAAGCGCCACCCCGAGGTGTTCTTCGGCGTGGGCGTGCACAGCGGCGGACTGGTGGCGGGCAACGTGGGCACGGCGGCGCGGCTGGAGTATACCGTGCTGGGCGACACCGTGAACGTGGCCTCGCGCATAGAGAGCCAGACCAAGACGGCCGCCACCGAGATACTGCTGAGCGACGCCGTGATACGGGGCATAGACCAGGCCCGCTTCCCCGGGACTAAATTTGTGGAAGGCGCGCCGGTGCTTATGAAAGGCAAGTCCAAGCCGATGATACTCTACAAGGTAGAGGCGGCCTGAGCCCTGCTCCGCACGCGGCCGCGGTACTCCCCGATAATTTCCTAATATATTGAGTGAGTTATGAAACGATTATCACTGCTCTGGAAGAAATTCCATAAGCTGCACCTCGGCCTGTACGTCCTTTTCTCGCTGGCGGCCTATTTCGGCAGCAGCACCGCTTTCATCTTCGAGAGGTATTCCCTCATCGACATCCCGCTTTTGAAAACAGAGTGGCGCCAGGTCTCGGAGGCGAGGGCCAGGGGGGGGAGTTACAAGCCTTCGGCGGCCACCGCGGAAAAGATCTTCAAGCCGCTGGCTCCCGGCAAGCCCGGCGGCGCCGACGGCGCGATCCACTACGAAGCCCGTGCCAGGTCCCTGGACCTTTCTTTCCTCTTCCTGCTGCTCTGGCTGCTGCCGCTGTACAAGTATTATTTCTCTAAAAAGCCGCAGGACCTCGCCCGGGTGGAGCGGCGGATCATACACCTGCCGCTGGTGATCTTTGTCCTGGGCTGGGTGCTGGCCCTGCAGCGCTTCTTGGGCAATCTGTCGGCCTATTCCGGGCTTTACGGCGGAGTCCCTGGAAGGGTAACCGTCGTTTTCGCGGTGTCGGCCGTGCTGCTGGGCGCTTTCGTGAGCTACCTGAACCTGGAGCTGACCGGGCTTTATGTGCGCGGGCGCATCGCCGGGCCGTTCTTCAAGGCCACCGACCCCTACGGCCTCAAGCACGGCTTCGCCATTAACCTCACGCTCAGGTACGCGCTGCTGATCTTCTCGCTGGGCATGGTGCCGCTGCTGTTGAGCCTGTATTTCCCGGTCCTGTCCAACCTGGACGTCTTCACCGGGCTGGGCCCGGGCGGGATCTCGAAGCTGCTCAGCTCCCCCGATAGCCTGCGGGTGCTCCTCCCGGTGCTCGTCCTCGCCGGCCTCGTGGCGCTGATCCTGGTCTTCCAGGCGGCGTCGATAGCGCTGTACCGCCTCAATGTGCAGGCCCCGGTCAGCGGGCTGCTGCGGCGCATGAAGGCCGTGGCGGCCGGGGACCTGGACTGCAGGACCTCAGTGCTCTATACCGACGAGTTCGGCCAGCTGAAGGGCCACTTCAACCTGATGGTGGACGGCCTGCGGGAGCGCGAGCGGCGGCTTGAGGCGGCGCGCGCCGAGGCCTCGCGCCTGGAGAGCGAACTGGCCGTCTCGAAGGCCACCTCCGACCTGGCCGCGCAGGTGGCGCACGATATCCGCTCCCCGCTGGCCGCCATGGGCGCCGCCGCCCGGGGCCTGCAGCTGCCGGTCGGGCAGCGCGAGCTGCTGGAGAACTCCGCGCGCCGCATACAGGAAATAGCCGACGACCTGCTGCGCCGCTACCGGGCGCCCTCCGCGGATTACGGGGAAGAAAAGCCCCGGCCCTGCCCGCTGGCCGCGCTCCTGGAGGCCGCGCTGGCCGAGAAGCGGCTGCAGTACAAGGACCGCGCTGGAGTTAAGATACTTTTTGAAAGCGGCGCCGGCGGCGCCAGGGCCGTAGTGGAGCCGAAGGGCTTCCAGCGCCTGGTCTCCAACCTGGTGAATAACGCCGTGGAGGCTTTTGACGGCGGCGGGACGGTGACCGTGACGCTGTCCGAGGGCGGCGGCGGGGTAACCGTAGCCGTCAGGGACGACGGCAGGGGTATCCCCCCGGAGCTGCTGCCCCGGCTGGGACAGAAAGGGGAAACGCACGGCAAGGCCGGGGGGACGGGGCTCGGCCTCTACCACGCCCGCGCCTCCGCGGAGGGCTGGGGCGGCAGGCTGGAGATAGCGTCTGCGCCCGGGGGCGGCACCACGGTCTCCCTCGTGCTGCCTTCCGTCGCCGTCGCGGCGGTGCGTTCCACCGTGCTGCTCGATGACGACCCGCTGGTGCACTTGAACTGGAAGCTGGCCGCCAAGGCCGCCGGGGCGGGGCTGAAGGCTTTTGAAACCCCCGGGGACTTTTACAGCGCGCTGGGAAGCCTGCCCAAAGATACACCCATCTACATAGACTCGGAGCTGGGCGGCGGCGCCAAGGGCGAGGAGATAGCCAGGGACCTGCATGAAAAAGGCTACTCCGACCTGACGCTGGCCACCGGCCACGACGCCGGGGCCTTTGGGGACCTGACCTGGCTGAAAGTAACTGGCAAGGAGCCTCCGTTCGGCGGCCAACAGGGCGGCGCCGCCGACGGCCATTTGTTATAATTTACCTATGAAAGTCGATGTGCGCGGCGTCTGCAAAGACGTAAAAGATTTCCTGCGCTCGCTTACCGGCGAGCTGCCGGAGATCTTTCCGCCGCCGCGCGTCTACCGCAGGGTGCGGTATGTGCGGGCTCGCGGGCCGGCGCCCACGGCCGCGCAGCGCCGCCGGGCAAAAGAAATAATACACGCGCGCGTGGCGCACTGGGCCGGGCAGCTGGGCCTGGAGTACAAGAAGGTCTATGTAAAGGACCAGCGCTCGCTGTGGGGCAGCTGCTCCGGGCGGCGCAACCTGAATTTCAACTGGCGGCTGGCCGCCGCGCCGCCGGAGGCGCTGGACTACGTGGTGATCCACGAGCTCTGCCACCTGCGCGAGATGAACCATTCCAAAAGATTCTGGGCGCACGTCGGGGCCGCCTGCCCCGACTACAAGCTGCGCCGCCGCTGGCTGCGCGACAACTCGCGCCTGCTGCGCGAAGAGGTGGTCCTTAACTGATATGGCCGATATAAAGAAACTAGCCGCCGCCGTGCTGAAGTTCCGCGACGAGCGCGACTGGAAGCAGTTCCATAACCCGAAGGACGTGGCCATTTCGCTCGCCCTCGAGGCGGCCGAACTGCTGGAGCATTTCCAGTGGAAGACGCCGGCGGAGATAAAGGCCCATGTGAAGGCCGGCAAAGAGGATATCTCCGACGAACTGGCCGACGTGCTGTACTGGGTGCTGGTGCTGGGCCACGACCTCGACATCGACTTGGCCTCCGCGCTCAAAAAGAAGCTCGTGAAGAACGCCGTTAAGTACCCCGTCCACAAATCCCGCGGCCGCATCACCAAGTACAACCGGCTGTAAACCGCAAAAAATATTTTTCCCTTCCCGACACGCCCTTGTCGGGACGGCCTGCTATGCTATTGTTGCGGGAACTAACTGAGAGGGGGGACTTATGGCTGACTTGAACAAGGTGATGCTGATAGGGCGGCTGACGCGGGACCCGGAGGTCACGGACTTCGCCAACGGGGGACGCGTGGCCAACGTGGGCTTCGCGGTGCACAACCGGCGCAAGAACGCGCAGACCGGCGAGTGGGAGGAGGTGCCGGTGTGGGTGGAGCTGAAGGCCTATAACCGCGAGCACGGCCGCAAGCTGGCGGACCTGGCGGCCAAGCTGCACAAGGGCAGGCAGGTCTTTGTGGAGGGGCATCTGGCCATGGAGGAATGGACCGGCAAGGAGGACGGCAAGCGCCACCAGAAAATGCTGGTCTACGTGGACGGCATAGAGTTCGTGGGCGACAAGCCGCGCCAGGCGGGCGACGGGGCCCAGGCCGGCGCCGCGGCCGATCACGCGCCCGGCGAGCATGTGGCCGACGGCCCGGAACCGGACCACGCGCCCGGCGAACACCTTGCTGACGCCGCCTGGCCCGAGGGCGAGCAGGCGCCTAAGGGCAAGCGCGGCCGCCCGCGCAAGGCAGGGGCCGAGGGCGCCGGTGCGCCGTACTAAGCTGTACGGCCGGGGACGGATTCTTGGGGGGCCGTCCCCGGCCGGCGGCTATAAAGCAAAAACCGCGGCGGGGCCGCGGTTCTGCGGGTCAGCGGGCGGCGCTCAGGGCAGCGGCTGCTTATAATTTGTGTCGTTGATGACGCCCAGCTCGGGGCCGAGCAGGCCTTTGCCCTGCAGATACTTGGGCACCATCACCGGCATGGTGGCGCGCACATTGTAGGCCAGGTAGGGAATGGTCCACATGCGGATGCGGCGGTTCTCGGGCAGCACGCGGTTAATGACTATCAGCAGGTTGTTGGTGCAGTTGTTGGTGATGGTGTGGTAATACTCGCCCTCGCGGTTCACGCCGGCCAGGCGCACGGCCTCGCGCACCATGTCGGCCTTCTGCGCGTGCGACAGGTTCTTGACCGCGTAGGGTATCAGGCGGGCCTGGTCCACCAGCGCGGTGCGGGTGACATAGTCTTCCCAGGTGGTCAGCAGCCAGACTATGCCGAATTTGTCCTTGAGACCCTCTTTAAGATCGTAGGCCTGGCCTTCGCGCAGGAAGGCCTCTATGGTCAGCACCAGGGCCTGTGATTCATTGCCGTTGGCGTCGGTCAGGCCGCCTTTTTCGAAGGTAAAGGCCAGCAGCGAGTGCGCGGCTATCCACTCGGGCGCGAAGGGTTTCTTGACGAAGTAAACCTCTTTGATCAGCTCGGGCTTTATGGTGGCGGTGGCCCAGTCGAATTCCTGGTCGCTGGGATAAGGGTTGTACTGCCAGCGCACATTGGCCACTTTAAGCGCGGCCGGGTTGGCGTCGAGCACCAGGGCGGGGCGGCGCTTGGCCAGGTAAGGGGGGAGCTTCAGCTCGGCGGCGGGGTTGTAGGCCTCGATCTCCGAGACCTTCAGCACGGACATGTCGTCGGCCTGTTTGGCCTTGGCTTCCACGCGCACCGGCTGGCCGTCGAACTTGCGGGCCTTGCGCAGGCTCAGGTCCAGCTCGAACACGCGGCCGTCGGCCGTGTGGAGGAAAACTTTTTCGTTCTGCACGGTCAGCGCGCCGTTGAGCACGTAAGAGACGCCCCATTTTTTGTCGGCGGGGACGTCCGGCACCTGCATGCCGCCGGTTTCAGCGGCGGAGGCCTGCAGGGCCTGCAGCGCGTCCTGGCTGAGCTGGGCGAAAGCGGAGGGTTGGCAAAGGGCGGTAAGCGTCAGGGAAAGGAGGAAGCGTTTGAACATATATATAGTTTAACGTACAGGTAACTGTTATATAAGGTCCCAAGGGCCCCTTAGATAACGGAAAACTACCTACCCTCCGCATAGGCCTCCCGGCCTGGACGGGCCGGCGATTTAATGCTGTTGACTTTTTTTCGCCTTGCTGGGATAATATATAGGATGGATTTTGTCCAAAATTACGCCAAAGAGTTTTTGACCCTCACCTGGATGGTACTGCCGTACTTCCTGGGCGGCGCCGCTTTCGGCGCGGCGCTGGATGTGTTCCTGAAGCCCGATTTCGCGCTGAAGCATTTGCGCGGCGGCTGGGCATCCATGGCCAAGGCCGCGGTGCTCGGCATGGTGATGCCGGGCTGCTCCTGCGCCACCATGCCTATGGCGGAAGGCCTGCGCCGCAAAGGCGCGGACCTGGGCACGGTGACCAGCTTCCTGCTGGCCTCGCCGCTGGTGAGCCCGCAGACGCTGGTGCTGACCTGGGCGGTGCTGGGCTGGAAGTTTACCCTGGCCCGCGCGCTGGCGGCGCTCATAGGCGCAATCATGATAGGCGCCATCTTTCTCTGGCTCGAGAAGAGCCGGCCAGGCTTCCTGGACATCCCCGTTTCCATCCCGGTCAAGAAATGCACCTCTGGCTGCTGCAGTGTGAAGGAAGAGGAGACGGACGCACCCCGCAAGTTCTGGCCGGTCTTCATCGACATACTGAAAGACCTGGCCAAGTATTTCGTGCTGGGCATGGCCATAGCCACGCTGCTGACGGTGCTGCTGCCAGCCGGCGTGATAACTCGCTACATAGGCGCGTCGGGGCCGCTGGCCTATATCAGCGCCGTGCTGCTGGGTGTGCCGCTGTACGTCTGCGAGGGCGAGGAGATACCGCTTACGCTGTCGCTCTTGAAACTGGGCCTCGGGCCCGGCCCCGCCTTCGCCTTCCTGCTGGGCTCGGTGGGCACCTGCATTCCCACCATGGTCATGTCGCAGAGGCTGATAGGCCGCCGCGGCCTTATGGTCTACGCGCTGTGGTGGGTGTGCTTCGCCTTCGGCGCCGGCCTGCTGTTCAGCCTGGTTTAAAACTCAAATAAACAAGAAAGCCGGGGCCTGCGCCCCGGCTTTTTCGTCTATCGAGGCGAAGCCTCGATAGGGTCAGTCCATGAACGGGTAGCGGTAGCTTTTCGGCGGGTCGAGGTTTTCCTTCACCGAGCGGACCTCGGTCCAGCGCAGCAGGTTATGCGGCCAGCCGGTCTTGTCGTTGGTGCCGGAGGCGCGGCCGCCGCCGAAGGGCTGCCGGTCCACCATGGCGCCGGTGGGCTTGTCGTTGATGTAGAAGTTTCCGGCCGCCCCGGCCAGGGCTTCCGAGCCCAGCTCCAGGGCCGCCGCGTCGCGCGCGAACAGCGCGCCGGTCAGAGAGTAGGGCGAGGTCTCGTCGCAGAGCTTGAGCGCCTCCGCGAACTTGCCGTCCTCGTAGACGAACACCGTCATCACGGGGCCGAAGAGCTCCTCCTGCATGGACTTGTTACGCGGGTCGGTGGTCTCGATGAGCGCCGGGGTGATGAAGTAGCCGGTCGTCTCGTCGCAGCGCCCGCCGGCCAGCACTTTAGAGGAAGGCTCCCGCTTGAGCAGCGCCAGGTGGCCTTTTACGCTGTCGTAAGACGGCTTGTCCACCACGGCGTTCATGAAGCAGGAGAGGTCCTCCGCCGGGCCCACCTTGATGGCGCTGATCTGCGCGACGAGGTCGTCCTTGATGGCGTCCCACAGCGCGCGCGGGATGTAAGCGCGGCTGGCGGCCGAGCGCTTCTGCCCCTGGTACTCGTAGGCGCCGCGGATGATGGCGGTCTTGAGCGCCTCCGGGTCGCAGGACTCGTGCGCGAAGATGAAGCCCTTGCCGCCGGTCTCGCCCACCACGCGCGGGTACTGCTTGTATTTGTAGAGGTTGCGCGTGATGGCGCCCCAGGTGCTGTTGAATACCGGCGTGGAGCCGGAGAAATGCAGGCCGGCGAAGCACTCGCTGTCGATGGCCGTGGTGCCTATCTCGCCCGCCGGGCCGAAGACCAGGTTGAGCACGCCGTCGGGCAGCCCGGCCTCCTTCAGCAATAGCAGCAGGTAATAGGAGGAGTAGACGGACGGCGCTTCCGGGCGCCAGACCACGGTGTTGCCCATCAGTGCGGGCGCGCCGGTCAGGTTGGCCGCGAGCGAGGTGAAATTGAAGGGCGTCAGGGCCAGCACGAAGCCTTCGAGCGGGCGGTACTCCAGGCGGTTCTTCTCCCCGGCCGGAGAGGGCGGCTGCTCGGCTTCGAGCTGCTCCAGGTAGAAAGCGTTGAAGCGGTAATGGTCGGCCACCTCGCAGGCGGCGTCGGTCTCGGCCTGGTGCGCGCTCTTGGACTGGCCGAGCATGGTGGCCGCCACCAGGGTGCTGCGCCAGGGCCCGGCCGCCAGGTCCGCGGCCCGGCGGAAGATGGCCGCGCGCTCGCGCCAGGGCGTGCGCGCCCAGCCGGCCCGCGCGGCCATGGCGGCGTCTATGGCCTGCTGCACCTCGGCCGCGCCGCCTTTGTGATAGACCCCCAGCGACTTCTTGTTGTCGTGGGGGATGACGATGGGCGAGGTTTTGCCCGTGCGGACTTCCCTGCCCCCTATGAAGAGCGGGATGTCGGCCTGTTTTGCCCTGAGCTCTTCGAGCTTCTTTAGCAGCTCAAGGCGCTCCGGTGTGCCGGGGGCGTAGCTGAGGGCCGGCTCGTTGGCCGGCCGGGCTAACTGGGTTTGTGTCATAGGGTTCTCCGCGGTTACAGGTCTATGCGCTGGCCGTCGCGCGCGCCAAAGCACTCGGTGGCCGCGCCGAGCGCCTTGAGCCTGGCGCGGCAGTAGTCCATCTGTGCGTCCAGGGCGGCGTCGTTGTGGTCCGGGTCGTGGTGGAAGATGGCCAGGCGCGGGGCTTTCAGCTCCGCGGCCGACCTGACCGCGTCGTCGAAGGTGCTGTGGCCCCAGCCCTTGCGCGTCTTGTACTCTTCCTCGGTGTACTGGGCCTCGCGGATCAGCAGGTCGCTGCCGCGGGAAAATTCGGTCACGGCCGCGTCCTGGCGCCGGGCGGACTCGCTGTCGCCGCTGAGCTTGCAGAAATCCTCGTGGTCGCTGACGTAGACTATGGTGCGGCCCTGGGCCTCTATGCGGAAGCCGATGCAGGGGCCGGGGTGGTTGAGGTGGTGGAAGGTGACCCGGGCGACGCCGAGGTCCACCGGGCCCTCCAGCTCGACGAAACTGAGCCTGGAGCCCAGGTTGGCGAGCGGCACCGGGAAATAATCCTTGGCCATGGACTCGTTGAAGATCTTGCGCAGGCTGCCGTTGGCGCCGTGCACGCTGTAGACGTTGAAGGTGTTTTTGGGGCTGTAGAACGGCACGAAGAAAGGGAAGCCCTGTATATGGTCCCAGTGGGTGTGGCCCACGAAGATATGGCCCTCTATCGGGCGGCCGGCGTATTCCTTGAGCAGCGAGCCGCCGAGCTCGCGCAGGCCGCTGCCGCAGTCTATGATTATGAGGGTGCTCCCGACGCGGACCTCGACGCAGGCGGTGTTGCCGCCGTAGACGGCGTTCTGCGCGCCGGAGGTGGGGCAGGAGCCGCGCGTGCCCCAGAAGCGCACGTAGACAGGCAGGGCGCCGCCCTGCGCCTGCGCGGCGGCGGGTGCCGGGGTGGGCAGATCCGAACTGTGGATGGCGCTGCCAGTGGCCTGCGGCGGGTGCGCGGCCGCGCCGTTCTGGGCGCCGGGGGCAAGCATCTCGCGCGACCTGGCGCGCAGTTCGTCCACGGAGAAAGGTTTTGTCACGTAGCCGTCGGCCCCGGCGGCGTAGGCGTGGGCCTTGTCGGTCTCAAAAGGCTTGGCCGAGATCACCAGCACCTTCACGCCGGCCGGGCCGCCGGGCCCTTTCAGGCGGGAGCAGAGCTCGTAGCCGTGCATGCGCGGCATCATCAGGTCGGTGATAACGAGGTCGGGCTTCCAGGTCTGCACGGCCTGCCAGGCGGCCATGCCGTCTTCGGCTTCTCTGGTCTCATAGTCCAGGGAAAGCACGGCCGAGACGAATTCCCTTATGGAGGGGTCATCGTCCACTACCAGGACACGCTTCTTATCGGACATCAGCAAATTCTACTGAAATGCCCCGCCATCTTCAAGGCCTAGCCATATTCCTGGCGGGAATATTATATAGTGTCATTAAGTGGGGGGGGGGATCCTAAATGAATAAAAACCTGTTGATAGCGTTGGTAGTGTTCGCGGCGGGCGGCTGGTATTACTACTCCGGGGGCGTCAGCCGCGGGGCTTTTGAGAACGGGGTCTATTCTAACGCCAAGAACAATTTTTCTCTGACCTTCCCCGCGGGCTGGCAGAAGGCCGCGGAGGAGGACATCACCCCGGCCAACGGCTTTAACATCCAGGTGCCGTCCGGTACCAGGCCCAGCCTGATAGTCGTCGCCCCGGCCCCGCACAAAGCGGTCATCTTCCTGCGCGAGAGCGATCACGAGGCCGCCGGCACGAAGGCGTTCGCCATGCGGGCGATCAATGCGCTAACCGACGCCGGCGTGATGGGGACCAAGTACCGCGAGCGCGCCGCGGAGGGAGCGCTGCTGAACGTCATCAGGGCGGAGCAGGCCCTGGCAGAGGGCGGCTATATGTACGTGGCTTTTTTCCCCGGGGCGGACAAGGCCTTCATGCTGGTCTCCCTGGGCGAGAAGGGCTACGCGCCGGAGCTGCCGGAGGAATTCGAGAAGATAGCCCTTTCCGCGCGCCGCCTCTGAGGGCGGCCGGCGGATAAAAAAACCGGGGCGCGGCCCCGGTTTTTTATTGGCCGGAGGCGCGTCAGGACGCTGCGCCGGCGCCGGGTTTGCGGTCCAGCGCGAAGCGAAGGTACACAAGGGCGACGAACAGCCAGGCCGCCCTGCCCAGGAGCAGGGCGCGGTCCACCGCGAGCTGTGCGGTCCAGGCGTAGCCCCCTATCAGGCGCGCGACGTCGCTGCCGGCCACGCTGCGGGCCGCTACGCTGACGCCGTAGATGCCGGTTACCGGGTCCGCCACGGCCTTGGCCCAGAACTGCCAGGCCCCCACCAGCGAGAAGGCCGACGCTACCATGACGGGATACCTGAGCCAGTCCCAGCGCAGGCCGGCCGGGCCGCGGTGGTAGAAGGCCGCTATCAGGAGGGCCGGGAAGACGAATTCCCCGGCGTGGCCGCCGAGCAGCAGGTATTCTTCGAATTGCTTGCCGGGGACTATGAACTGCAGGTGGACGAAGCCGGTTATCAGCAGGGCGCAGCAGAACAGCGCCAGCGGGCTGCGCGCCTTGACCGCCTTCCAGGACAGCCAGGCGATGGCCCCGGCCACCAGGATGCTCAGGAACAGCGAAGGCGCCGAGTCGGTCATGGCGATGCCGGCTATCACGGGGATGGACCAGCGCCCGCCCAGCCAGGCCGTCAGGGAATGGCCCAGCTCGTGACACATCACGTCGAAAGGAAAGCCCAGGGCCTCCCGCCAGAGGCCTTTGAACACCCAGCCGGCGGCCAGCGCGGCGGGCACGGCCCACGGGCTGGTAACGAAGGCGCGCTTTTCGCCTTCAGGTTCAGCCAGGCCGCCGGAAAAGCCGCCGCCGAACCCGGCCACGGTCTTGTAAAGGTATAACCCTATCGCGAGGGACAGCAGGCAGAGAAAAGCTATCACGCTAAGATGTTTTCAAAATACAACCCCGCTGTCAAACGCTGAGGCTATTTTTCCAGCATGAAAGGGTAGCGGTAGTCGTGCGGGGGGGTGAAGTTCTCCTTCACCGCGCGCGGCGAGGTCCAGCGCATCATGTTGATGATGGAGCCGGCCTTGTCGTTGGTGCCGCTGGCCCGCGCGCCGCCGAAGGGCTGCTGGCCCACCACGGCCCCGGTGGGCTTGTCGTTGATGTAGAAGTTGCCGGCCGCGTCGCGCAGCGCGTCCTCGGCCTTCAGTATCGCGGCCCGGTCCTGGGCGAAGATGGCCCCGGTGAGCGCGTACGGCGAGGTCTCGTCGCAGAGCTTCAGCGTTTCCTCAAAATTCCCGTCCTCGTAGGGGTACACCGTCATCACCGGCCCGAAGATCTCCTCTTCCATCGTCTTGAACTTAGGGTTGCTGGTCTCTATCAGCGTGGGGCGGATGAAATAGCCCTCGGAGTCGTCGCAGCCGCCGCCGGCGAGTATTTTAGCGTCGGGGGCGCTCCTGGCGAAGTCGATATACTCCTTGATGGTCTTGTAGGCCCCCTTGTCTATCACCGCGTTGAAGAAGTTGCTGAAGTCCTCGGCCGGGCCCATCTTTATGCCCTTGATCTGGGAGACCAGGTCGTCCTTGATAGCGTTCCAGACGGAGTGCGGGATATAGGCGCGGCTGGCGGCCGAGCATTTCTGCCCCTGGTACTCGAAAGCGCCGCGGATGAGGGCGCATTTCAGCGCCTCGCGGTCGCAGGACTCGTGGGCGAAGATGAAGTCCTTGCCGCCGGTCTCGCCCACCACGCGCGGGTAGCCGCGGTACTTGCTGAAGTTGCCGGTGATGGAGGACCACATGCCGTTGAAGACGCCGGTGGAGCCGGTGAAGTGCAGGCCCATCAGGTCGCGGCTGGCGATGACAGGGTTGCCCACCTCGCCGCCGGAGCCCGGCAGCATGTTGATGGCGCCGGCAGGCAGGCCGGCGGCCTCCCAGAGCTTGGCGAGGAAGTAGCCGGAGTAGACGGCGCTGGAGGCCGGCTTCCAGATGACGGTATTGCCCATGATGGCCGGGGCCGTGGGCAAATTGCCGGCGATGGAGGTGAAGTTAAAAGGCGTCACCGCGAAGACGAAGCCCTCGAGGGGACGGTAGTCCACGTAGTTCCAGCTGCCCGACGGGGACAGGGGCTGCTGGTCGTGGATCTGCTCGGCGAACCAGGTGTTGAAGCGGTAGAAGTCCACGAGCTCGCAGGCGGAGTCTATTTCGGCCTGGTAGGGGTTCTTGGACTGGCCTATCATGGTGGCGGCGTTCAAGGTCTGCCTCCAGGTGGTGGCCAGCAGCTCGCCGGCTTTGAGGAAAATGGCGGCGCGGGCGTGCCAGGGCATGCGGCCCCAGGTCTGGCGGGCCTCCGCGGCGGCCTGCACGGCCATTTCAACCTCTTTAGGGCCGGCCTTGTGGTAGCGGCCTATGACCTTCTTGTTCTCGTGCGGCACCACAATGTCCGCGGTGCGGCCGGTGCGCACTTCCTTTCCGCCTATGATGAGGGGGATGTCTACGACCTGGCTGCGCAGTTCGGTTATTTTCGCCTTCAGCTCGGCGCGCTCCTTGCTGCCGGGGGCGTAATTGAGGATGGGCTCGTTGACGGGCTCGGGGATCTGGAAAATAGTGTTCAGCGTGTTCATGGGGGCCTCCTTGAAAGGTTTAAATATGTTAGCAAGCGGAAAGTTATTAGTATAATTCATAGTATTCATATCAGGTATGAATTAAATTCAATGGCTTTGGACCTCTACCAGCTAAGGGCTTTCTTCGCGGTGGCGCAGACGCTGAATTACACGGCGGCGGCGGCGCGGCTGTACGTCACGCAATCCGCGGTCAGCCACGCCGTGGCCAAACTGGAGCGCGGCCTGAAGGAAGAGCTGTTCGTGCGGGGCGGGCGCCGCCTGGGCTTGAGCGAGGCGGGCCGCATCCTCTATAAGTCCTGCGAGACCGTCTTCTACGAGCTGGAGCGGGCCGAGGAGCGCCTGGCCGCCGGCCGGGGCCGCGGCGCCGGCAATATCCGCCTGGGCGCCACGGTGGAGTTCGGCACCACGCTGCTGGTGAAATACCTGAAGGGCTTCATCCGTAAACACCCCGGCGTGCACCTGGATTTCCAGTTCCGCCACGAACTCCTCAAGCCGCTGCTCGACGACGAGCTGGACATGATCGTCGACTGCAAGAGCCATAAGGCGGAAGGCCTCGAAAAGACGCCGCTGTTCCGCGAGGAATACGCGGTGATAGCCTCCCCGGACTTCGTGCGGGAGCGGGGCCTGCGCGCGCCGCGGGACCTGGCCGGCTGCCCTGTGCTGTCCATGGACAAGGGCGGTCTCTGGTGGGGCAACTTCCTCAACGCCCTGCCTCAGGCCGAGCGCCCGGAGCTCGGGAACATCACGGAGCTCAACCATATCCGCGCCATCATCAACGCCGCGCTGGAAGGCCTGGGGGCCGGCTTCGTGCCGCGCTACTGCGTGCTGAAAGAATTCAAGGCGAAAACGCTGGTAAACGTTTTTCCCCGGTTGAAACTGCTGGAGGATAATTTCTATGTTTATCAGAAGGCCGGGCGGGCCGGCCTGGAGCGCCACCGCGCCCTGCTCGAATATTTAAGGAACATAAAGACCACCGCGCTGGAGCGCGCCTGAACCTAAGGAGAAGATATGAAGATAAATGCAACGCTGCTTGCCCTGGCCCTGCTGGCCGGCGCACTGTCCGCAGTAGCCCAGGAAGAGAAAAAGACCCCGGAGGCCGCGGCCGGCCCGGTCCTGAACAGCTTCTTCGAGCGCGGCCCTGAGGCAAAATACCAGCTGAAAAGCATAATGGTGGAAGGCGAGGTGGCCGAGCCGGGGCCGGTGGAGCTCGCTTCGCTGCCGGTCAGGGAAGCGGCCGTGAAGGAACTGGTCTGGCTGGACGGCAAGCCGGCGTTCAGGGGCGCCTACCTGTTCTCCGGTTACGCCCTCTACGACATCCTCAACGCCAAGCCGCTGAAAAAGGCCAGGGCGGATTTCAAGCCGGAGACGGACCTCTTCATAATAGTGGAGAACGCCGCCGGCGATCGTGCCGTGTTCAGCTGGGGCGAGATCTATTACGCCTCTAACGGCTATGGCGCGCTGATAGCCAGATCGGCCCGTTCCGTCACGGCGCCCAAGCGCAACACCGACTGGCCCCTGCCCGCAGAGCCGCGGCTTGTTGCGGCGAACGATCTCTATAACACCCGCTTCATCGCCAACCCGGTAAAGATCACGGTCAAATCCGCGCCCGGCGACTTCCCCGGCAAGAAGCACGAGGCCGTCTACGCGCCGGAATTCACCCTGGTCTACGGCGAAAATAAAATTGCGGTGAAAGAGCCAGGCAAGGCCGAAAAGCGCGCCTACTCGGCCGCCGGCTACGGGCATGGCACCGGCTTCAAGGGCCTGAAGAACGAGACCGGTTTCCTTTTCAAGGATATCCTGGCGCAGGCCGGGGTGGCCCCGCAGGATTCCGGCGACAAGCTGGTGGTGGTTTCGGCCGGCGACGCCTACCGCGCGACTTTCAGCCTGGCCGAGCTCATCAACCGCGGCGACAACGCCGATTTCCTGGTGATAGACAACGCGGAGGAAAAGGACGGCCGCTTCTCGCTGTTCTCGGCCTCGGACTTCTTCGTGGACCGCAATGTGCGGTCCGTGGCCAAAGTGGAATTGCTGCGGCCCTGAACGGAACTTTTTGGACTACTGAACTCTAACTACGGGAGAAACTATGAAAAAGAACCTTATACTCGCCGCTGCGGCTTTCCTGGCGTTCGGCTGCCAGCAGAAGCAGGCCCCGCAGAGCATAGTGCGCCTGGCCACCACCACCAGCGTGCGCGACACCGGCCTGCTGGACGTGCTGAACGAAACCTTCCAGAAGGACGGCAGATACACGCTGCAGGCCATAGCGGTGGGCTCAGGCCAGGCCATGCAGCTGGGCCGCACCGGCGAGGCGGACATCCTATGGGTGCATAGCCCCGATGACGAGAAGAAGTTCGTGGAGGAGGGGTTCGGCACCGACCGGATAACCTTCCTGCATAACGACTTCGTCCTGCTGGGCCCCGCCGCCGACCCCGCCAAAGTTAAGGGGGCGACAAAAGCCGCCGAGGCTTTCAGGAAAATAGTTTCCGCCAAGGCGCTGTTCGTGTCCCGCGCGGACCAGAGCGGCACGCATAAGAAAGAGCTGAAGGTCTGGGACGCGGCCAAGGTCAAACCCGCGGGCGAGTTCTATCTGGAGGCCGGGCAGGGCATGGCCGGCACGCTCTCTGTGGCCAGCGAGAAGAAGGCCTATGTGCTGGCCGACCGGTCCACCTATCTGTCGATGAAGAAGAATATCGAGCTGGAAATAGTTAGCGAGGGAGACGAGGCGCTGATAAACCGCTACAGCCTGATACTCATACCTGCGGCCAAGTTCCCCAAGGTTAACTCCGCCGGGGCTAAAGCGTACTACGACTTTGTCCTCTCTAAGCGGGCCAAAGAGATAATAGAAGGTTTCGGCGTGGAGAAGTACGGCCAGCAGCTGTTCTTCTACGACTACGCGGCCAAATAAACGCCGGGGTTCGGCGCCGCGGCCCGGGACAGAAAATCCCGGGCCGCTTTTTTTGAGCCCCGTTATATCTTGTAAAATATAACGGATGCGCTTAAGGGTAAAAATAGGCCTGCGGGACGCCGCGGACGAAGCTTTCATGGGCCTGGGGCCCGCCTGGCTGCTGCGCGGGGTGGAGAAACTCGGTTCGCTGAGCGCGGCGGCCAGGGAAATGGACATGTCCTACTCCAAGGCCCATAAACTGGTCAAAAAACTGGAAGCCGCCCTCGGCCGCCCGGTCCTGGCCGTCACCAGGGGCGGCAGCAGCCGCGGCGGCGCTGCGCTGACCGGCGGCGGCAGGGAATTCCTGGAGCGCTACGAAGCCCTGGACGCAGCCGTCAGGAGAGAGGCCGACAAACTTTTCAAGAAGGCCTTTCCTGGCGGCAAACTGATCTGATGGAATTTATTTTAGAAGGCCTGCGCAAAGGCCTGCACCTCATACTGAGCGGCAACCCGGAGATCTTCGCCATCACCAGGCTGTCGCTGTCGGTGTCGCTGCTGGCCACGGCCCTGGCGGTGCTGGCCGGAGTGCCGCTGGGCGGCTGGATAGCCGTGAAAAAATTCCCGCTCAAGAAGCTGCTCATCGCGCTGGTCAATACCGGCATGGGCCTGCCGCCGGTGGTGGCGGGCCTGGTGGTGATGCTGTTCCTCGCGCGCAGCGGGCCGCTGGGCTTCCTGGACTGGCTTTACACCCCGAAGGGCATGGTGATAGCGCAGTTCATCATCGCCCTGCCCATCATCACCGCGCTGTCCATCTCCGCCATGCAGAGCGTGGACCCCAAATTCTATAACCAGGTGCTGACGCTGGGCGCCAGCGACTGGCAGGCCATCCGCGTCTGCCTCAAAGAGATGCGCCTGACCATAGTGGCCGCCGTGATAGCCGGCTTCGGGCGGCTGGTGGCCGAGGTGGGGGCCGTGATGATAGTGGGCGGCAATATACGCCACCAGACGCGCATGCTGACCACCGCCACCGTGATGGAAACCCAGATGGGGAATTTCGACATGGCCATCGCCATCGGGCTGGTGCTGCTGGCCGTGGGGTTCATAGTGAACCTGGCGCTGACCCTGATACAGCAGGACAAGGTGCTGGCGCGATGATAAAATTAAAGGACCTGCGCCTCGGCTTCGACACGGGCTTCACTCTCTCCGTGGACGCGCTGAACATCCGCGGGGGGGAAGTGTTCGCCATCATCGGCCCCAACGGCGCCGGTAAGACCACTCTGCTCAACGCCATGGCCATGCTGCGCCGGCCGGAGAACGGCTCGCTCACCATCATGGGGCGGGACGCGCTGGCCCCGGAGAACAGGCTGTTCCTGCGGCGGGCCATGTCCGTGGTCTTCTCGCAGCCTTACCTGGTCAACGACACGGTCTTCGCCAATGTCTCGCTGCCGCTGAAACTGCGCGGGCGGGTGGACCGCGCCGCGGTGGACGCGGCGCTGGAACTTTTCAGGATAACCCATCTGAAGGATAGAAATGCCAAGACGCTGTCACAGGGCGAGAGCCACCGGGCGGCGCTGGCGCGGGCCTTTGTGACCCAACCCAGGCTGCTGCTGCTCGACGAGCCCTTCGGCAGCCTGGACGAGCGGGTGAAGGAGTCCATCTCGCGGGACTTGCGCCGGGTGATGAAGGCGTCAGGGGCGGCCGCGGTGCTGGTCACTCAGGACCAGGAGGGCGCGCTGACCCTTTGCGATACCCTGGCCGTGCTGGTGAACGGCCGCCTGCTGCAGCAGGGCGAGCCGCAGGAGATCTTCTCTCGTCCCGCGTCCAAAGAGGTGGCTGATTTTGTGGGCGTGGAGACCATACTGCCCGGGCGTGTGGTCGCGAATCAGGACAATCTCTGCACCGTCGCGGCCGGCGGGAAAACGCTGATGGCGGTGTCCGGCTGCGCCGAGGGCGACAGCGTGTTCTTCTGTCTGCGGCCCGAGGACATGAGCGTCTCGCTGAACGCCGACGCGGGCGGCCGCCGCAATAATTTCAAGTCCAGGGTGGTTTCGGTAGCCCCGTGGGGGCTGGAGTACAAGGTGGAACTGGACTGCGGCTTTACGGCGCAGGCGGCCGTCACGAAGCAGCTGGTGGACGGGCTGGGTCTTAAGCCGGGATGCGAGGTTTACGCCTCGTTCAAGGCGACGGCCGCGCATTTGATAAAGAGGGCCATATGATAACTTTCGAAGAAGCTATTTCTGCGGTTCTAAAGAACGCCCGGGCGCTGCCGCCGGAAACCGTGCGGCTGGAGGAGTCAGTCGGCCGCGCGCTGGCCGGGGACGTGCGCTCGGCGCTGGACATGCCGCCCTTCGACAAGTCCGCCGTGGACGGCTACGCCGTGCGCGCGGAGGCGGTGCGGCCCGGAGCGGAGCTGGGCAGCATGGGGCTAATACAGGCCGGGGACGTCTTCGGCGGCAAGGTGCCGGCCGGGGCCTGCGTGAAGATCATGACCGGCGCGCCGGTGCCGCCCGGCGCCGACGCCGTGGTGATGGTGGAGGAGACCAGCGAAAAAGACGGCCTGGTCAGATTTTCCTCCGGCATAAAGAAAGGCGCCAACATTGCCCGGCGCGCCGAGGACATAAAGAAGGGCCAGCTGATATTGAAGCGCGGCACGGTGATAAAGATCTCGCATATAGCCGCGCTGGCCGCCGCCGGCCGCGGCGCGGTGCGCTGCGGCGCGCTGCCGACGGTCTCCCTGGTTAACACCGGCGGGGAAATAATCCCGCCCGGCCGGCCGCTGGGCAAAAACCAGATCTACAACAGCAACGGCCCCATGCTCGCGGCTATGCTGAAGACCGACGGGATAAACGCGGCGCCGGTTATAGTGCGCGACGACGCGAAACTCCTGAAGGCGGCGCTCGCCAAAGCGCTGAAGGCCGACATTACCCTGATCTCCGGCGGCGTGTCGATGGGCGACTACGACCTGGTGCCGGGTCTGCTCAAGGCGCTGGGCGTTAAAAAGATCTTTCACACGGTGCGGGTGCGGCCCGGCAAGCCGATGTTCTTCGGCGTGAAGGGGCGCAAACTGGTCTTCGGCATACCCGGCAACCCGGTGGCCAATTTCCTGGCCTACCTGGCCTATATACGCCCCGCTATCAGGAGGATGGCCGGGCGGCCAGATTTCGCCCCTGCCTTCCTGGACGGCACCTGCGCGGCGGCTTTCAACCCGCGCACGGCGCGCCGCGCCCTGGTACTCTCCACCGTGAGCGCCAAGGCCGGCTTCTCGCTGGCCGGGGTTTCTAATAACGGCTCGGCCGATATCCTGGCGCTGGCGGAGGCCGGGGGCTTTACGCTGGTGCCGGAGGGCGGCGCGATAAAAAAAGGGGAGAAGGCTAAATTCCTGGCATGGCTATAGATTACCTCCGCCTGTCGCTCACCGACAGGTGCAACCTCAACTGTCTCTACTGCACCCCGCGGGAGAAGGCGTCTTTCCTCAAGCACGAGGACTTGCTGCGCCACGAGGAGCTGGCCCGCGCCGCCGCGGCGTTCGTGAGCTGCGGCGTGAAGAAGATCCGCCTCACCGGCGGCGAGCCGCTGCTGAGGAAGAATATCGCGGGGCTGGTTAAAATGCTGAAGGCCATCCCCGGGCTGAAGGAGCTGGCCATGACCACCAACGGCGTGCTGCTGGCCCAGAGCGCCGGGGAGCTGCGCGCGGCCGGCCTGGACCGCGTGAACGTCAGCCTCAACAGCCTTCACCCCGCGACCTATCAGCGCATCACGGGCGCGAACGCGCTGGAGGACGCCTGGGACGGCCTGATGGCCGCGCTCAGGGCCGGTTTCTCAGAGGTGAAGCTGAACATGGTGGTCATGAAGGGCGTCAACGACTCCGAGGTGGCGGAATTCGCGCGCCTCTCCATGGATTTCCCCGTTTCGGTGCGCTTCATAGAGTTCTTCCAGACCAGCGAGCGCTCGGCGCAGCTGCGGGACGCGTTCCTCTCCAGCGCCGAGACCCGCAAGCGTATCGAGTCAGTCTACGGCCTGCTGCAGGAAGTGCCGCCGGGCCCCACCGACGGGCCGGCGCACGTCTACAAGCGCCCTGGCGCCAAGGGCAAGCTGGGCTTCATCAGCGGCCGCAGCGACTACTTCTGCGCAGCGTGCAACCGCGTGCGCATGGACTGCACCGGCCGTGTCTATCCCTGCCTCTTCTCGCCCGCCACCCATACCCTCAGGGACCTGCTGCGCGCCGGCGTTCCCGACGAGGCTCTCGCGGACCATATAAAAAAGATATTTTTAGTAAAATCAGACTATAACAGGGATTCCTCCACCGCCGGGCACATAGAGATGAGCAGCCTGGGCGGCTAGGGTCGACGGGGATATGGGCCCGTCGGGCACGGGGTCGGCCACACCGTGGCCGCCCCTCCCCACTCGGTCGGCGCGCTACGCAAGCGCCTCCCTCCGTGAGGGCCCTCCGGACCCATACCCCCGTCTCTTGGGTGAAAGAAAAGGAAACTATGATTGATGTGGGAGCGAAGAAAGACACAAAGCGCATAGCCCGGGCCCAGGCTTACATCAAGCTGACCCCGGAGATAGTCGGGCTGATAAAGGGCGGCAAGCTGCCCAAGGGCGACGTGCTGCAGGCCGCGCGCTTCGCGGGCATACTCGCCGCCAAGAATACCGCCGGCCTCATACCCCTTTGCCACAACCTGCCGCTCAACTTCGTCGGAGTGGAATTCAAGGTGGAGAAAGCCGGGGTGAGGATAACCACGGAGGCCCGCTGCACCGGCAAGACCGGAGTGGAGATGGAAGCTTTGGTAGCCGCCTCCACTGCCGCCCTCACCATCTACGACATGTGCAAGATGTTCGCCCAGGACCTCGAGATAAAAGACGTCTTCCTGCTCGAAAAACTCGGCGGCAAGAGCGGGCATTACAAAAGATAGCCGCGTCCACCGGAAAATATGGGTCAAAAATCAAGGTATCTGAAGCTCCGCGCCGCCGCGTGCGCCGTGGCGCTGCTGGCTCTGTCCCAGCTCTGCTCCTGGTCGGCGGTGCTGAGATCTTCCGACGGCTCTTTCTCCCTGGACCTGCCCGGCAAGTGGGAGGACGCGGGGGCTGACAGCCCCGCGGTAGTGCTGCAGGCGGAGAACGATCACGCGGAAGTAAAGGTCCGGGCGCTCCCCAAGCTCCTCCAGGAGACGGAACAGAAGGCGAAGCTGCAGGCGACCCAGGCTAAACTCAGGAAGAGCGGTGTCGCGTCCCGCAAGATCTACAGCGTACCGACGGCCTCGGGCGTGCGGTTCTCCTTCATAGAGTTCGTCTCCGAAGGCAGCAGATGGCAGTCCGGCTTTTTCAGCCTCGGCGGCCGTACCTACGGCCTGCTGGCGTCCGACCTCTCCGCGAAGGAATTCAAGGCCGTGCTGGCGTCGCTGCGCCCGTTGTCCGCCGCCGAGGGTTCTGCGGAGACGGCGGAGGCCGCCCCCGCCCTGCCTGGGCCGGGAGCCGGCGCGCCGGAAGCCGCTTCCGCCCTGCCTGCGCCTCCGGAGGAGGCTGGCGGGACTCTGGGCGCACCTCCTTCCGCAGACTCGGCAGCGCCGGGCGAAGCCCCGGAGGCCCCGGCCGAACTGCCGGCCTTGCCGAAGCGCCAGGTCGGCGGGTCCCTCGCGCTCGTCCTGATAGTGCTGGTGATTTCGGCTGCGGCTTTGGGCTACCGGTTCCTGGCCAAAAGAGAACAGGAAGCGGCCGAAGAACTTCCCGCGGCCGGCAGCGTCTTCCCGTTTCATATCGAAAAGCGGTACTTGTCCTTCAATACCGTTTTTGATATCCGGGACTCGGCCGGGAAGGAATACCGCGCCGTTTCGCCGCGGGTGCCGACCCTGCTGCTCGGGGCAGGGTTGTTCCTGTACTTCCTGCTGAAAGCCCTGGTGCAGGGCATGCTGTACGCCGGGGTGAACCTCGATACCGTGCCGATGGCCGTGCTTGGGCCGATCTCGGCCTTGCTGTCCCTGTCCAACCTGCTGATAACGGTCGGGGCGGTCCTGTTCCTCTTCTTCCGCAAAAAGATGAAACTATACGACCCGGACGGCAACCTGCTCCTGGACGTCTGCCAGAAGCGCGTTTCTTTCGGCTCCCAGTATTTCATGGTCCGCGACGCCGCCGGGGTAGAAGGGGCCAGGCTCAAGCGCGTGGGTTTTGTCCTGATCCGGAGGCGCTGGCAATTGCTGGACCTGCAGGGCAACGTCCTGCTGGATATCCGGGAGGATTCGTCCGGCAAGGCCATAGCAAGGAAGTTCCTCGGGCATTTGTGGGGACTGCTCCGGACCAATTACGTGGTTTCGGCCGGCGAAGCTGAGATCGGCGGCATCAGGCGCGAATGGTCGGTCTGGAACCGCTACAACCTGCGCATGACGCCGCCGGCGGGCCTGAACCCGGAACTGGCGCTCACGGCCGCGCTTTTTGTGGATATCGTCGATCCCGACAGGTGGCACCCATGGCACGGATAAAACTTTTTGCGCCGCTGCTGATCCTGCTGCTGGCCGGCTGTTCCGGCGTCTGGGTCCCGGAAAAACTGGAGAACCGCGTCGGCGAGCTGACCACGAAGTCCATCCTGGAAAAGATGCCGCTGCACGGCAGCCCGGAATGGCAGAAGTATATAGAGAACATGGGCCGCAAGATAGCCGCGGTTTCGGAGCGCCCGGCCTACCATTACAGGTTCTATATCGTTGAGTCCTCTACCGTCAACGCTTTCGCGGTGCCGGACGGGTCCGTCTTTGTTACCACCGGGCTGCTGAAATACGCCGGGCAGGACCCGCAGGCCCTCGCCGGGGTGCTGGCGCACGAGATCGGGCACATAGCCCGCCGCCACGGCGCCGAGACCCTGCAGTCCAGGCTGGGGTTCGGCCTGCTCAGCATTGTCATCTTCGGCTTCGGGGATTCTGTGGCCAAGCAGGCCGGCGGCATGACCAGCCAGATCATGGAGCTGGGCTATGGCCGGGAGATGGAGCTGGAGGCCGACCTCTGCGCGGCCCGCTACCTGTTGCGCCTGGGTTACCAGCCCGACGCCTCGCTGAAATTCCTGAAAATACTGCTTCCGCTTCAGAAGGGAGGCCAGGAGTTCGAGCTGGAGAAATACCTGCGCTCCCACCCGCAGACCGGGGAAAGGATAAAGTACGTTGAGGACTACCTATCCCAGGTCCCGTCGGGTAAGGCGGCGAAATAAATACCATGGGAAAGATCTACTCGATAAACGTCAGCGCGGCCAAGGGCGTGCCGAAAGAAGGCGTCCTGAAGGCCGTGCTGGTGAAGGATTCAGGCATACAGGGCGACGCGCACGCCGGCACCGACATCCGGCAGGTCAGCCTGCTCGACATGGAAAGCGTGCGCCTGCAGATTGCCGACGCCGCGGCCAAGAAGGCGACGGTGGAGATAAAGCCGGGCGTTTACGCCGAGAACATCACCACCGAAGGCATAGCCCTCGCCGCCCTCAAGATAGGCGACAAGCTGCGCGTGGGCGCTGCGGCGGTCCTGAAAATTTCCAAGATCGGCAAGGAATGCCACAGCCGCTGCGCCATCTATCACCAGGTGGGAGACTGCATCATGCCGCGCAAAGGCATCTTCGCCGAGGTTCTTGAAGGCGGGGAGATAAAGGTAGGAGACTCCATTGAACCCTATTGAAATCGCGGTACTAACCTCCAGCGACCGCTGCTCGCGCGGCGAGGCGGAAGACGTCAGCGGCGGGCTGATCTGCGAGCTGATAAAGGCCATAGGCGGCCGCGCCGCCGCCCGCGATATCGTGCCCGACGAGATCCCGGCTATAAAGGCAAAGCTGCTGCATTACTGCGACGCCCTGAAAGTGGATATCGTCATCACTACCGGCGGCACCGGCTTCAGCGGCCGGGACGTGACCCCGGAAGCTACCGCCCAGGTCATAGAAAAAAATATCCCCGGCCTGCCCGAGCTCATGCGCGCCGAGGGCCTTAAGAAAACCAAAAAAGCCTGTCTCTCGCGCGGCATAGCGGGGATACGTGGGAATACTATCCTCATCAATCTGCCCGGCAGCCCCAAGGCCGTGAAGGAATCCCTGGAGGCCGTGCTGGACCTGCTGCCGCATTCGCTGGAGATGCTCAGGGGCGGCGGGCATTAATTACTATAATTAGGGAACACTATGAAGAAAATGACCTTTCTGATGATCCTGGCGGCTTTCCCCGCCGCGCTGGCCGCGCAGGATACCGCTTTCACCCAGCTGGGCGCGGCCTCCGCCGCGCGTACCGCTGAGTTCACGCCGGCCCTGGCGCCGGCGGCCCCCGCCGCCGAGGCCCGCGGCACCCAGCTGCTGCTGGACCCGGCCACCGGGCGTGTTATCGTCGTCATCCCCGTCGGCGGCGGCTTTATACGCGCTTCGGACGGTAAATTCGTGGCGGCCGTCTATACCGGCTCCGGCTACCTGACCGGCGCCGGCCAGTTCTTCCCGGCGGTGGGCGGCGCGCGCGCCGCGGCCAGGCGGGCCCCGGGCCCGGTAAAAACCTCCGGCGGCCTGTCCGGCAAGTGGACCGGCTGGGGCGAGTGGACCTACCAGGGCGCCGGCACCCGCTGCGACATGATGACTTTGACCTTCGAAGACGCCCCCGGCTATCTCGACCGCCGCGGCGGCTATTTCGACTGCGGCTTCGTGGCGCTGGAAAGCCTGCCCGCGCGCTTCTCCAAGCGCGGCACGGACCTGCTCGACGAGACCGGCGCCGTGGCCGGCTCTTATGCGGACGGCCTTATCCGCCTCAACGAGGCCTATAGCGAGACCGTGGATATCTTCACCGCCATAAAGGTGGACGGCCTGCATTTCGACTATACGGAGACCTGGAAAGAGAAGGACGGCAAAGAGATCTACGTCATCAGGGGCCGCCTTTTCACCGGCAGCCACGACCTGCCTTAAGTAACCGCAGGGCCGGCGGGGCCCTTAGCCAGGGAGAGAGCCGTCCGCCGGCAGCGGGCGGTTCTCTTTTTTGTGGCTTCCTGCGTGTTTCAAGCGGCTTTAAAAAGGGTAAAATTAATTATCTTTTACCACCTACACGGAGGCTGACATGAAAGGCTGGACTGGCTTCATACTGCGGGTAAACCTTACCGACAAGACCTGGAAGAAAGAATCCTTCACCGAAGAATTCGCGCAGAAATGGGTGGGCGGCCGCGGCTTCGCGGCCAAGATACTTTTCGACGAACTGAAACCCGGCATAGACGCGCTCGGCCCGGAGAACAAGCTGGTGGTGGCCCTCGGCCCCATAGCCGGCATCCCGGCCCCGAACACCGGCAAGGTGGTGGTGGCCGCGAAGTCCCCGCTCACCGGCTTCTACGGCGACGGCAATCTGGGCTCCAATGTCTCGAGCCATCTGCGCAAGGCCGGCTATGACGCCCTTATAGTGGAAGGCGCGGCCGACAAGCCCGTCTACCTCAGCATCGAGGACGACAAGGTGGAGTTCCTGGACGCCTCCGAGATGTGGGGCCAGGGCACCTACCACAGCAACGAATGGCTATATAAAAAGCACGGCAAGAACCTGGGCGTGCTGAACATCGGCCAGGCCGGCGAGAACAAGGTGCTCTTCGCCGTGATCCGCAGCCTCGAAGGCCGCGCGGGCGGCCGCCCCGGCATAGGCGCCGTGATGGGCTCCAAGATGCTCAAGGCCATCGTCGTGAAAGGCACCAAACAGATACCGCAGGCCGACCCGGACCTGATGCGCAAGCTCGGCGTGGAGGGCCTGAAGAAGGCCCGCGAACTGGACCAGAAGAGCGGCTGGAGCAAGCAGAGCACCGACGCCGTGCTGGGCTGGTGCAACGAGGTGAACGGTCTGCCGGTGCAGAACATGAGGCATACCGCCCACCCC
>MGUG01000050.1:44018-45242 GCA_001799845.1 Elusimicrobia bacterium GWC2_64_44
ATCAAGCCACATCTTGAAGCCCACCCCGAGTGGCAACGCACCTACAAGGACGGTGAATTCTTTTCTCCCGAGCTGTTAGAGCTTTTAGGGGCTTATCAGTCCGTGGAAGCAGCCTATCACGATACCCCAAAGGAGATCGTGCCCACGGTGGTTGCCGAACCAATCCTCCGGCCCGCTAAAGCTTCTGCTCGTGAAACGACCCAAGTTATTCCCATCGAAAAAGCCGAAGCAAAAGAAGCAGAGATAGTCGATTTCGGAGAAGAAAAGATAAGCGACCCCGAACGTAAAGCCCAAGAACAACTCGCCCTCCAGAACGAATATTTGGCCTATCTTCATCAAATCGCTAAGGTTCCCTTGTTAACTAAAGACGAAGAGGTGGTATTGGCTCGCCGGGTCCAAAATGGCGACCAAGAGGCGAAGAACCACTTTATCGAAGCCAACCTCCGTCTGGTCGTCCATTACGCTAGAAAGTTCATTAACAGGGGCATGCCCCTTGCCGACCTCATTTCTTTTGGTCAGTTCGGGCTTATCCGAGCAGTAGAGAAATTCGATCCCGAGAAGGGTTACAAGTTCTCCACCTATGCCACCTGGTGGATCCGTCAAGCCATTGGACGAGGGCTGATGAATGAAAAGGATCTATCCCGCAAGCCAGTGCATGTGCACGAAACGATGCATCGTATCAGAAAACTTGTTGATGATGACGGCCAGCCCCTAAGCAAGGATGAAATCGCTAAACAATTGGGGATGACCGAAGAAAAGCTAGATGATCTGCTCGAGCACATCCAGATGCCAGTTTCACTCGACGCCCCGATTAGTTCAAGCACCCGGGGTGGATGGACGGAGGAGGCCACCGCCTTAGGGGAGTGGCTACCCGATAACAGTAGCCCCTCACCAGAAGAAGTGGCTACTTACCATGCCGCCAGGGAGCAGGTCATGCAGTGGATCAGATCCGCTGGTCTAAATGAGCGCCAGAGGGTGGTGGTAATCGAGCGCTACGGCATTGGCGGGAAGGACGAGAAAACCTTACAGGAGGTAGGTGAAATATTAAATGTTACTCGCGAGCGCATTCGGCAGATCGAGGCCGAAGCCTTCGATAAATTAAAAAGATATGCCATTCGCAAACGTATCGTTAGGGAATTACGAGCCTGCTCCGCCATTTTGGCCCAATGCCGAGAAACTGGCGTTAGCCGATGGGACACCCGGGATAACGAGACAAACGAAACC
>MGUG01000050.1:45286-46211 GCA_001799845.1 Elusimicrobia bacterium GWC2_64_44
GATCAGAGAGGATCGTTACCAATCCGAAGCACCGATGCCTGCGGCTGAACCCGAGAGCCTTCCTGCGCCTCGGTCGCGGCGCGAAGAGCTGCTCGAAAAAGCCCGCGAACGCGGGGTTAAAGGCATCTTCGACTAGTTGCACCTATCCTGATGTGGTAGCGCCACGGGGAAGTGTATCCCCACTACTGTGGGGCCCCGCCACTCGCCGCTTTATGGTAAACCCAACATCTTATAAGGCGGCCTCGTGAGCGAACCTTCCGCTTCGCGAGGGTTCAATCCCAGGACGCCCACCAAAAAATCGGGTCAAGCCCGATTTTCCGTTGGTAGCGCCACGGGGAATCGAACCCCGATTACAAGAATGAGAATCTTGCGTCCTAACCGTTAGACGATGGCGCCTCGCCAACGATTCTAACCTATCAGAGGTTATCGGGCAAGTCCAATAGGTATTACAATAAAAGCGATGCGATACTCACCTATGCTGTGTAAGCCAGTAGACAAACCCTTCAACGATAAGGACTGGCTCTTTGAGTGCAAGATAGACGGCACTCGCATTATTCTAGTCAAACACCGCCAAAACATCAAACTATTTACCCGCCGGGGAATTGACCGGAGCCGCCAATTTCCGGAAATAGTTGAGGTCGCTCGCAAACTGCCGACAATCTCGGTGGTGTTGGATGGCGAATTGGCCGCCACTAAACGGGTGGCGAGCTCGTTCCAAGCCCTCCAGCCGCGGATGCAGCAAACTAATCCGGCTATCATCGCCAGGTTAGCTCGCACCGTGCCGGTCGTTTATCACGCTTTTGATATTTTGGCACTGGAGGGTAAGTCAGTTACGAACCAGCCACTGGTGGCCAGAAAAAAACTGCTGAAGCGGATCGCTAAAAGCGTTCGGATTAAATATCTCGAGGGCGTTGATGGCAAAGGT
>MGUG01000050.1:46230-46504 GCA_001799845.1 Elusimicrobia bacterium GWC2_64_44
TCTGCCGGGGAAGCGGGGATACGGCTGGGTGAAGATCAAAGCTCACAACGAACAAGAACTGGTGATCGGCGGTTTCACCCGCGGTTATGGTAAAGTCGCCCGTACCTTCGGCGCTGTTCTTGTCGGCTATTATGCCCGCGGCAAACTGAAATTTGCCGGTCAGGTCGGAACCGGGTTCACCCAGCTAGAACGCCGCCGCCTGAAACTAATCATGGGTCGGCTCAAAACTGCCCGTTCGCCATTTGCAGACGACTTAGACAATACTGGTACCACC
>MGUG01000051.1 GCA_001799845.1 Elusimicrobia bacterium GWC2_64_44
CAGGAAAGCCAGCGGCCCGGCCGCCTTGTCGAAAAAGCCGGCGGCCAGCAGGAAATAGACGAGGTAGGCTGCGGGAACCATGGTCTTGAGCACCTTGAGTATGGTCCGCAGCGAAGGCTTCAGCGAGGCTGCGGCCGCCCGGCGGAAAGGAACTCCGGCTGGGCGGAGGGCGGCGGCCGCCGCGCGGGGGCGCCGGGGCAGCAACAGCCGCCCGGCCAGCAGCATCAGCAGCGCTTTCAGCGCGGCGGCGGCCAGCAGCGCCCCGTAATAGGCCGCCCCGAAGAAACCCAGCACGGGCAAGGCCAGCGGCAGCACGCTTTTGCCCGTAGCGATCTCCCCGGGCAGGTTATTGACCACGGCGGCCACGGTCAGCTCGCGCCTGTTTAATTTTCCCGCCACCCGCAGGTCGGCCAGCAAGGCGTGGCCAGCCGTCGGCGACACAATGCTGGTGACGAAGCCGGGCCCGCAGTCCGGGCTGAGCCGCCCCAGCCGCATGACCGGGCCGGCCAGCCAGGCCAAGCCGGAGAGCCAGCCCAGCCTGCCCGCCAGGTTAGCCGCGTAGACGGCGGCCGCGAAGACGGGCAGCACCCGCAGCAGGAAGCTTGTCCCGCCGGAGAACGCTTTGGCTATTTCAGGCGTCAGCATGTTTTAGACTTTCCAGGCCAGCTCCGCGAACCAGCTGCGGCCCGGGGCGCGGTAATAGTCGTAGTAAACCTTGTCGAAGAGGTTCTGCACGGCCAGCGAAAGCTCCAGGTTTTCCAGCGGGCTCCAGGATAGCTTGGCCTCCGCAGTGAAATACGGGTCGCGCGAGCTGTAAACCCCATCCACCGTATCGGTGTTGGCGTCGGAGGTCCAGCGCTTGCCAACGTAGCGGCCCAGCGCCCCGAAGCTGAACCGGCCCGCCTTAAAATCGCCGCCGAAGGAATACATCTTCTCCGGCAGGTCCTGCAGCCGCTTGCCCACGCTGGCAGCGCTGGCCGGATTTTCGGTGATCTTCGCGTCGTTGAGCGTCAGGTTGGCGAATAACCGCCCCGCCGTCCCGAATACCTGTTCAGCCTCGAACTCCCAGCCCTTGCCGAAAGCCTCGCCGGCGTTCTCGTAGACCAGTAGGTTGGCGTTCACGGTGCGCCTGTACACCAGGTCCTTCATACGGTTCTCGAAATACACCGCGCCCAGTTTCAGGCCTTGCCAGGGCCGCTGTTCCACGCCGGCGTCCCAGGAGTCAACCGTCTCCGGGGCCAGGTCCGGGTTGCCCTGGTAAACCTTGGCGCCGGAGGTCCAGGTGCGGTAAAGTTCGTAGACGGTTGGCGAACGGAAAGAGCGGCCGGCAGAGGCGCGCAGCGTGGTCTTCTCTAGCGGGTTATAGACCAGCGAGGCCTTGGGGCTTAAGGCGGAACCGGTGCGGGCCGAATAGGCCGCCGGGTAGCCGGCCGTGCCGGGCTGCTGGGCTGCGCCGTCGTAGGTGCGCCACCAGTCGCCGCGGGCAGAGAGGTAGGCGGTGAGCGTGTCGTGCAGGCGGAGCTCGTCCTGCAGGTAGGCGCCGACATCGGCGTTCTTGCCGCCGGCGCGGTAGGTCAGCGCGCCTTTCGTCTCCTCGTCGCGCCAGTCGGCCAGGCTGTTCTCGCTGGTCTCGGCTTCAGAGAAGCGGTAGGAAAGGCCGCCGGTCAGCGAGTGGCGCGGCAGGACCTCAGGCAGCGTCAGTTGCGCTTCTGAATTGAGCGACGAAGCCGGGGTGTCAGACACCTTGCCCGCGCCGCCGGAACGCAGCGCCGAAGCCGAGGTCGGGGTGACATACCAGCTCTTCAGGGTATCTATATAACCGGCCGAGAGCCGCAGCTCATAGTTTTCCCCTTTCCTGTCGTAGGAGGAGGAGAAGCTGTTCTGCAGGCGCCCGCCGCCGCCGCCGAGGAAAGTGCCTTCTTTCACGCTACCGTAGGCCCAGATTTCGGCTCCGGCGGCGTCGCGCAGGTAAGTGTGAGGGTCGCCATAGAAATAGGAATAGTCGGTGCGCGTGAAAGATACGCTGAGTTTGTCGGCGTCGGTGAGGTCGTACCAGCCGCGCAGCGACAGGTTGGCTTCCCGCCAGCCGTTGTCGCCCTTGTCTCCTATCAGGTAGCGCGGAGCGCCGGTATTGCTGGCGGTGCGCTCCCAGCCGGTGAGGCCCGCCGTGGGCGCGGCGCTCTGCACGTTGAGGTCGGCCGGGAAACCGGAGGTGTATTTGTAGCCGTAGCTGCCCAGGAAACTGAGTTTGCGCCCGAGGCGGTCGCCGTAGGAAAGATAGCCTTTGCCCATGCGCTCCATGGCCGGCCCGGGGCCCAGCGCCCCGCCGCCGCCCAGCTTAAGCGTCAGCTCCCGCTTGAGCGGCCGGCGCGGCACGAAGTTCACCACCCCGCCCATGGCGTTGCCGCCGTAAAGGCCGGAAAAGGGCCCGCGGCCCACTTCAACGCGCTCTATGTCGTCGGCCTGCATGCCGCCGAAGGAGACCACGCCGGTATAGGCGTCGTTCATGGGAATGCCGTCGAAGAGGATCAGCGTGCGCTTCTGTTCCGGCACGCCGCGCAGCGTCACCGCCGAGGAAGTGTCCATAAGCCCCTTGCCGCGGCGATTGAACACACCGGGCAGGGCGTTGAGCGCCTGGTCTGCCGACTGCACGGTCTTGGCCTCCAGGTCCTGCCTGGCCACCACGCTGACCGAGCCGGGGTTCTTCTGCGGGCTCTTCGGGCCCCTGGCCGCGATGCCCACCACCTGTCCCGCCCAGACCTCGGTCTCGGCGGCTGCGCGGCCGGGCGGCAGGGCCAACAGGACCAGAGGGAGCAGGGCGATGATGTTCATGGCAAGTTCCTTTTGTAGCACTATTATTGCATTCGTGGCACTATAAGATAAAAAATTATTTACCCGGGCAGGTCACGCTGAGCGTGGCGTGCTTCACGCCCTTCACGGACTTGAGGGCGTCCGCCAGCGCCTTCACCTTGGCGCCGGGGCCTTTCACGGCCACGATCTCCAGACAGTTATCGTGGTCCAGATGCACGTGCTGCGAAGAGATTATTATCCCGCCGTGGTCGTGCTGTATGTCCATCAGCTTGTTGACCACCTCGCGCTTGTGGTGGTCGTACACTATGGTAACGGCGCCGGCCACGGGGCCGCCGTGGGCGAACGAGTCCAGAACGAATTCTTTGCGGATAAGCCCGGCTATGGCCTGGGAGCGGTTATCATAACCCTCGGCGCCTATAAAGGCGTCGAACCGCCGGAGAAGTTCCCCCTCCAGGGAAACTCCGAACCGGGAAAGCTTAGCGCGATTTTGTGTCATCTTCTTAAATATTGTAGCACAGCATACCGAGGAGAGGCAAATTCCGGAGGGACTAAGCCGCGGCTCCGGCCCCGCCGGCGACGAGGAATTCCCCGGGGCCCGGGTTGTGAATTTAATAAAATGTATAGGTAATGAACGCACAGGCAGGCATGACCGGGCATGACGGCAAGACCCTGAAGGCGGTCCTTTTCTCGGGGCTGCTGCTTTTTTGCATGACGCCCTACGCCTCGCCGCCGCTGGCGCTGGCCCTCGGCCTGGGCCTGGCGCTTACGGCAGGGCATCCCTGGGGCGCGCATAACGGGCGGGTGATAAAGTACCTGCTGCAGTTCTCCGTGGTCGGGCTGGGTTTCGGCATGAATTTTGGGCAGGTGGTAGAGGCCGGCAGCGCGGGGGTTACTTTAACGGCCGTTTCCATTATCGGCACCCTGCTCGCCGGCTGGCTTATAGGGAAATGGCTGAAGATAGACCGCAACACCTCCAGCCTGATAGCTTCCGGCACGGCCATCTGCGGCGGCAGCGCCATCGCGGCCATGGCCCCCGTGATAAACGCCGGGGACAAGGAAATATCCGTGGCCCTGGGCACCGTCTTCATCCTCAATTCCGTGGCCCTGTTCGTTTTCCCGCCGCTCGGACATTACTTCGGGCTCAGCCAGTCCCAGTTCGGCCTCTGGTCGGCTATCGCCATACACGACACGAGTTCCGTGGTGGGCGCCGCCTCCCGGTACGGCGCGGAGGCGCTGCGCATAGCCACCACGGTAAAGCTCACCCGGGCGATGTGGATAATACCGCTGTCTTTCTGCGCCGCTTTCGCTTTCAAGAACAGGGCCGCAAAAGTGACCGTGCCCTATTTTATTTTCGCTTTCGCCGGGGCCTCCCTGTGGGTGAGCGCGTTCCCGGGTTTTCACGCCGCCTACGCCGCTATCACCCAGGCCGCAAGGACGGGGCTTACGGTAACGCTCTTCCTGATAGGGTCAGGCCTGTCCAGGGACACGCTGAAAAAAGTCGGGGTTAAGCCCGTGCTCCAGGGCGTGCTCCTGTGGGCGCTGATCTCCTCGGTATCTCTTTTCGCTTTGACCCGCTGACGGGAACGCGACCCGGAAGAAAAAAAGCCCCCGAGGGATACCCGGGGGCTTTTTCATAGCCGCGCTTACTTCACCTTCAGCTCCTTATGGCATAGCCACCAGTCCAGGCACTCGAACTTGCCGGCCTTGGCGTCGGCCAGGCGCTTTTTAGCGGTAGCCACGTCCTTGGCCGGCGGGATGATGACGTGGTTCTTGCCCACCACCTCGCTGTCGGGCCACTGCGCGGGCATGGCCACGCCATGCTTGTCGGAGACCTGCATGGCCTTCAAGGCGCGCAGGATCTCGTCCATGTTGCGCCCCAGCTCCTGCGGGTAGTAGAAGATAATGCGGATGGCGCCTTCGCCGTCCACTATGAACACCGCGCGCACGGTGTTTGAACCCTTGCCAGGATGTATCAGGCCCAGCGTCCTGGCCACATTGCCGTCGTCGGCGATGATGGGGAACTGTATTTCCACCCCGATCTTTTCCTTTATCCACTCTTCCCATTTGATATGGGAGAAGACCTGGTCCACGCTCATGCCGATGAGCTCGCAACCCAGCGCCCTGAACTTGTCGTAGCGTTTCTGGAAGGCCACGAACTCGGTGGTGCACACCGGAGTGAAATCCGCCGGGTGGCTGAACAGCACGAACCATTTGCCCTTGTAGTCGCCGGGCAGCTTCTTCACGCCGCGCGTGGTGACCACGGTCATCTCCGGGAACTTGTCCCCGAGCAGCGGCATCCCTTTCTTTTCGTTATTATCCATTTTTATCTCCTTCATCCCCAATCCCTCTTAAACCAGCTTTCTCGCGCCCGAATAGAGTTCTTCCACTGTCAGCAGTACGGCCGCCAGGCGCGGGAAGCGCTCCGGGACGGAAGCCTTTAATTCCTCGTACTCCGGCCCAGACTCCAGGTAAGCCAGCGGCCCCTTGGCCTGGTAAGGCTCGTGCGGCCCGGTCAGAAAAAGAAAGGAGCCGCGGCTGCCGTTTTTTATATTGGCCCTCGTCTTACTGAAATAATTATCCATCACGGCTATGCGCCCGTCGGCCAGCAGCTTCATGCCCAGCACGTAAACGGAATTGGGATTTCCCGCCTGGTCCACGGTAGTGAACACCCCCGGGCCCTGCAAGCGCGCCCAGGCTTCTTTGAGTATCGCTGATTTTTCCATAGATCTCCCGGTTGGTCTTCAGGCAGGCGCCGCAGCCGCTGCGCGCGGCTGCGTCGACAAGCCGCGGAACCTCTTTTTCTCAACCGCCTTCGGAACGGCGTCTCCTGCCACCGCCGCCGGCGCCTTTACCAAGGCCATTTCTCCCGGGGCGCTGCGGGCTCGCGGCTTTCCCCCTCCCGCCGCCGCAAGGGCCGCGGCCCCGCCCCGTCTTTGGTCCTTTTCCTCCGGGACCTGTACCGTTTCTTCCTGGCATACATTCACCTCCTAACCCTCTTTTTTTGTCTAACCCCTGTTGTTGAATTTTCAGCCCCGGCCTGACCGCGCCAGCACCTGCGCCCCCAGCGCCACGCCCGCGCGCCCGGCTATTACCGGGCACTTGGCCTTAAAGAGAAAATAAACCCGGCGGGGCGCTTCGCTAAGGGTTTCATAATTCCCCTGGCCTTTGGCTATCACCAGGTCCGCGGTTTTAAAGAGCGCCTTGAATTCCGGCGAAGTTTCCTCCAGCACCGTCCCCGGAGCGTCGGAGCCGTTATCGATCACCCTGGCCAGTTTATGCAGCCCCGCCGCGCGCGCGTCGGCCATTACCGCGTCATTGAGCACCGGATGTCCGCGCACTGCCACGGTCACCCGCTCCGGACCGAGCTCCTCTATAAGCAGCCGGTCAAAAACTATCTCCCCGGCGTTATCGGCCAGGTAAAGGATACTGCGCGCTTTTTTAGCCGCCAACCTGAAAGCTGGCAGCCCTCCGCGCAGCGGTTCGGCCAGGGCATGCTGTACAGCTTTATGCACGCCCTTAAGCCCTATGTCGCCGTAGGCGCCCATATCTATGATATTGCCGGCTATGGCCATGCGCGCGGCCAGTTCCAGCCTGTCGCCAGAACGCGCCAGTTCGCGGCGCAGGCCGGGCAGCAGGCTCAGCGCCATTTTGTTCTGCGCGTCTTTTGCCCTGCGGTACGGGTCTTTCAGGCCGGTCAGCCGGCGCAAGCGGCGATGTATGCGCTGCCCCATCACCGGCGCGGGCTTGTTCATGTCCATGTCCCGGCACCAGCCCAGCACGTCTTTCAGCAGGCGCTCGTGTACCGTAGGGTCCTTAGAGAACATCCGCGCGGTTTCGAGGGCCTGCCTGAAAAGACAGGGGATGCAGTCCAGCGTTGTTTTCATCGTTTTACACGCCCCTCAGCGGAGGCGCTTAAAGCCCGCCGCAGGCCTCCTCGAACTTGGCGGCTATGGAGCGCACCGCGTCGCGGGTTTTGCCGGATTCGATATCGAACAGGGTGCGCCCGGCGTCGGCCCGGGTTACGGCCAGCGGGTCCAGCGGTATGCGGCCGAGGAAAGCGGTCTTAAGCTCGGCGGCCAGCGCCTCGCCGCCGCCGCTGCTGAACACCGGGGTCTCAAGCCCGCAACCCGGGCAGACAAAGCCGCTCATGTTCTCCACCACGCCGAGGATGCGCAGCTTCAGGCTGGAGGCGAAGGCCGCGCTGCGGCGCGCGTCGTCGAGCGCCACCTCCTGCGGGGTGGTCACCAGCACCGCTCCGGTAAGGCCGGGGATGGACTGGGCCGCGGTAAGGGATTCGTCGCCGGTGCCGGGAGGCGAATCCAGGAAAAGATAATCCAGGTCGCCCCACTTCACGCCGCCGAGCAGTTCCTTGATGGCCGAAGTCTTACGCGGGCCGCGCCAGATGAGCGCCGTCGAGGTGTCCACGCCCAGCAGCGCCATGCTGCAGGCCCACAGATTAGGGGCCGCCGCGTAAGGCAGTATCTCCTCGCCGTCGGATTCCAGGCGCATGCCGTCTATGCCCAGCATACGCGGCACGTTGGGGCCGTGCAGGTCGATGTCGAGCAGGCCGGTCTTTTTGCCGGCGGCGGCCATGGCCGCGGCCAGGTTCACGGCCACCGTGCTCTTGCCTACCCCGCCCTTGCCGCTCATTATCAGCACCTTGCGGCGCACCAGCGCCATCCTGGCGGCGATCTCCTCGTCCTGCTCTTTAAGCGCTTCCTGGGTATTCATTATTTAATTCTCCTCCATGCAGCGGCAAAGCTTCACCGACGCGTCCTGCGCGGCGGCGGTTATGGGGTATACCGTCGGGGCGCTGGTCAGCCAGGGGTGAGTGGCCACCTGCAGCGTTTCCAGTTCCGAAACCGACATCCCGGTCTGCACCGCAGCGCCGACGATGTTTATCAGTTCGCCGCAGGAGACCCCGCCGGACACCTGCCCGCCCATCAGCAGGCCTGAATGTCTGGAAAAAACCAGTTTGAGTTTTATTTTGGAAGCCCCGGGCATGGCGGCCGGATGACGGTCCAGACCTTCGCAGGAACCGGTCACGATCTCGAACCCTTCTTTCAGCGCCGCCCCTTCGGTAAGCCCGGCCGAGGCCAGTACCAGGCCGTCCACGCAGGTGGAGTAGGCCGCTATCGTACCCTTGTTCTCCCGCACCACCTTCAGGCCGAAAAGGTTTGACCCGGCCACGCGGGCCTCGGCGGTAGCCGTGGAGGCCAGCATGACGGACACCGGTCGCCTGGTGAAGAAATCTTTTTTCTCAGCGCAGTCCCCTACCGCGAAAACATCCGGGTCGGAAGTGCGCATATACTCGTCCACGCAGATCGCGCCGGTTTTGGAGATATCCAACCCGGAGTCCGCGGCCAGGCCGGCGTTGGGCAGGGCGCCTATGGCCAGCACCACCGCGTCGGAAGCGTAGGTTTCTCCGCCGGAGAGCCTTATCCGTTCGGCGCGGCCGGAGCCCTCTATGGCCTCGACGCCGGCCCCGGTCAGCACCCGCACGCCCTTGGCGGCCAGGCGCTCTCCCGCCAACGAGCCGAACTCGGGATCGAAGGAATTCCCCAGCAGCGCCGGCTGCATTTCCACCAGCGTGACCTTCCGGCCGGCTTTAGCCAGCTCTTCGGCCATTTCCACCCCGATAAAGCCGCCGCCCAGCACGGTGATGCTTTTCGCCGCAGCGAGGACGGAGAACATCTCTTTCAGCAGGTCCAGATCCTTATAAATGCGGAAGACGTTTTTCAGCCCGGCGCCCGGGATCTTGGGCATGAACGGCGTAGAGCCGCAGGCCAGCACCAGTTTCTTGTAGCTTACCGACAGTCCTCCGGAGAAGGAGACCGTCCTGGCGCCGCGGTCCACTTTCTCCGCCGCCGCGTCCAGCACCACTATGCCGCTCTTGGCCAGCGGCGCGGCCGGGGAGAAGTTATCGTCCGGGCTTTTCAGGCTGGCTGCCATGTACGGGATGCCGCAGGGCACGACCCCCTTGGCCACGCTCTGCGCCAGTATAACGCTTTTGCCCGGATAATATTTCCTGGAGGTCAGGGCCGTTATACGCCCCGCGGGCCCGCCGCCTATGACCAGCACATCCGCGCTTTTGTTTTCGTTCATATATCCTTTTTGATACCGCGCGTTTTGCCGCGCCGCAGCAGCGTATCAGGCGCGCTGACCGGTTCCACTTCGGGGGCTTTTTCCCCGTACACGTTTATAACCCTTATAGCGCCGGCCCCGAGCCGGGACAGTTCGGCGGACACCTCTGCCGCCACCGCCCCCAGTTCCTCCCGGGACAGCGGACGCTCGGCACAGGGACGCAGCGGCGTGTTCAACTGCACCTCGTCGGGGCCGATATCCGCGTAAAGGCGCGCCAGGGCCCGGGCCTGGTCCCTGTTGGCGGCCACGAACATGGTCTGCAGGGCCAGGCGGCCGCGGCTGCCTTTCGAGAACAGGATAAGTCCCCTTACCACCTCTTCGAAATACACGCCGACCCCGGGCCGGTTGAGTTCCATGAAGAGCCCGACCGACGGGGCGTCCAGTTTGGCGATGACGAAATCGAAGCAGGCGAGCTCCTCCCTCACCTTGGCTGAATACATCAGGGAGGAGTTGGTGATGATGGCCGTGCGCTCGGGCCTGCGCCTGACGCATTCCAGCCGCAACTCCGTGAGGTTGGCGGCCAGGGTCGGCTCGCCGCGGCCGGAGAAGGTCACGTAGTCCGCCGGCGCTTTGATGCGCTCCAGCTCTTCTCCGAGTTCGTCCGGCAGCAGGTAGACGGCCCGGCCCGGCTGCCGGGCCGGCCTGCTGCCCAGCTGGCAGTACCTGCAGTCGAAATTGCAGACCTTCTCCGGCTGCGAAACCGGGTCTACGCCCAGCGATACTCCCAGCCGCCACGACCCTACCGGGCCATAACAGTACTTGAAGGAGTTCATTTTTTGGCCAGGAACTCTTCCACCGCTTCCCGCACGGTCTTGGCGCCGGAAACGCCGGTGACGCCTGTTATGCCCGCGGCTTCCACCGCCGTTTTGGCGTTGCCGCCCAACTCTCCGGTCAGCACCACTTTGGCGCCGTGCTCGGCCGCCTGGCGCACGGCCTCTGGGCCCGCGCCGCCCTGCATGCTGACCGCGCCGTTAAGCACCGGCACGAAGCCCATGTCGTCGCTGTCCACTATCACGAAGTACGGCGCGCGCCCGAAGCGCTCGCTCACCCTGGCTTCCATGGAACCGCCCATCGCCGATACGCATATTTTCATATTCCCTCCTTTAATGTTTCAAAACGAAAAGAGCTATAGTGCCCACGCCGCCGAGGCCCAGCAGGAACTGCAGCGCGGGCTTCCCCTGCTTCGGGTGCCGGTGGGCGGCCGGTATCAGGTCGGCGAGCGCTATGTAAATAAAACTGGCCGCCGAGACGGCCAGCACGTAGGGCAGGGCCGGCCTGAAAAAGCCGAGCAGGTAATAGGCCCCGAAGGCCCCCGGCAGCGTAGCCAGGGAAGCGGCGATGTTGGCGGCCAGGGCTTTCTTCACGGACCAGCCCGACGAGAGCATTATCGCGAAGTCCCCGGTCTCCTGAGGTATTTCATGCGCTACCACCGCCAGGGTGGAACTGAAGGCCAGCGCCGGCGAGACCAGCATGGCCGAACCTATCAGCACGCCGTCCATGAAGTTATGCAGCGCGTCGCCCACCGTTATCATGATGCCGGCCGAGGAATGCACTTCACAGTTCTCCGCGTGGCAGTGCCGCCAGAGCAAGGTCTTCTCGAGACCAAGGAAAAGAAAGAGCCCGGCGAGCACGGCGGCCAGTACCGGCAAGGACGGCGCGCCCATCCCCAGGGCCTTGGGCAGCATGCCCAGGAACGCGGCACCCAGCAGCGTGCCGGTGGCATAGCTGACCAGGCAAGGCACCAGCTGCCGGCGCGTCTTTTCCGGGAAGACCAGGAACAGCCCGGCGGCCGCGACGCTGAGCACGCTGCCGGCAAGGCTGAGGAGTAGAAGTTTAAATTCCATCAGGGTTTTATCAGGTAATCGGCCAGGGCGCGGTAAAATGCGGTGGAGGCCAGTATGGCGCAATGCTTATGATCTTCGGGCACCTGGCCCAGGGTCTTGAGCACCAGCCCCGGCGAGACGAAGAACGCCTCGGCCAGCGGGCGCTGGTCCGCGTAAAAGGAGACCACGGCCCCGCAGGCCTGCGTGACGCCGCAGCCTTCGGCATGGTATTTTATCTTGCTGATCCTCCCCCCTTCGATATTGATATAAAATTCCATCGTGTCGCCGCAAGGCCCCGTAACGCTAGCCGAGGCGTCAGGATCGTTCAGGCGGCCGGCATACTCCACAAGAGCGTCCTCTATCTTCATTTTTCTATCTTCCATTAAGCCTCCAGTTCCAGGCTCAGCTTGTTCCAGGCCAGTTCCACTGCGGCGGCGGCCTCGCCGCCCCCTTCCTCTCCGAGAGTCTTCCGGGCAATGAGCACCTTCACCACCGCGGCGTCGAAAGGGACGCGGCCGAGCAGGGAAAAACCGTATTGCGCCGCGGCGGCTTCCAGCCTGGCTGTTTCTTCGCCGTTCAGATCCCACTTGTTCACCAGCAGGAAGCCGCGTATCTTCTGCGCTTTCAGCAGTTCGGCCAGGCGCAGGAAATCATGCCGCCCCGAGACGGTGGGTTCGGCCACCACCACCACGGCGTCCACCCCGCCCAGCGAGGCCAGGACGGGGCAGCCTATGCCGGGGGAACCGTCCAGGATCAGGTACTTTACCCCGGCGGCTTCGGCGGCCTTCACCGCCTCGGTCTTTAACAGGGCCACCAGTTTGCCGGAATTCTCCTCGGCGGGCTCCAGCCGCGCCCCGGCGAAAGTGCCGAAGCGGCAGGGCGAAACGGCCCAGGTGCCGCTCAGTACTTCCCGGAAATCTATAGCCTTGGCCGGGCAGTTCCAGACGCAGACCCCGCAGCCCTCGCAGGCGGTTTCTTTTATCCTGAAAGGCGCGGCTTCCACCGCGTCGAAGCGGCACAGCTCCAGACAGCGCCCGCACGAGACGCATTTGTCCGGGGCGATGGAGGCTTTTTTCCCCCCGAAATAATTATTGCGGGAAACCGGCTCGGGGGCCAGTATGATATGCAGGTCGGCCGCGTCCACGTCGCAGTCGGCGGTAACGCAAGGCGCCGCGAGGCGGGCGAAAGCGCCGGCGACGGTGGTCTTGCCGGTGCCGCCCTTGCCGCTTAGTATCAGTACCTGTTTCATACTGCCGTCTCCGACCTTATCGCTTCGAACATGGCCCGCAGCGCCATGCGGTATTCCGGCCTGGCGGAGAGGAGAGTCTCGCCGCGGGAATAAGCCTCGGCGATCACCCTGTCGAAAGGGATGCGCAGCAGTATCTTTATGCCCTTCCCGGCGCACCAGGCCTCCATCTCGCCGTCGCCGAGGTCGGCGCGGTTTATCACCAGGGCGTGCGGAACTTTTATTTTCTCGAGGGTCTCCACCGCCAGCTTCAGGTCGCATAAACCGAAAGGCGTGGGCTCGCTGACCAGCAGGCAGAAATCGCTGCCGGCCACCGCGTTTATCATGGGGCAGGTGGTGCCGGGCGGGCAGTCTATGATCGTATGCGTGCCGGGCGGGGCCAGTTTTTTTACCGCCTTTATCAGGCGCACGGGGCTGGCCTCGCCGATATTCATGGTCCCGTCCGCGAAGAACTGGCCAGCCGCGCGGCCATGGCGTATTTTGCCGACGGGGTGTGCCGTCTCGGTTATGGCTTTTTCGGGGCAGGCCAGCACACAGCCGCCGCAGCTATGGCACATATGCTCGAACAGGAAAGGCTTTTTATTGAAGATCTTTATCGCGTTATACGCGCAAACCTCCTGGCAGCGCCCGTGCCCTTTGCATTTAGCGCCGTCTATCACCGGGACCGGCACGCAGAACTCCGCTTCGGACTCTATTTCCGGCTTCAGGAAAAGCGCGCAGTCGGGCTCCTCCACGTCGCAATCCAGCAGCGCGGCGCGGGGCCCCAGCGCCTGCGCCAGGGCGCAGGCCAGGCTGGTCTTCCCCGTGCCGCCCTTGCCGCTAGCGACAGCAAGTTTCATGCTAGTGCCCGCAATTGCCGTCGTGGCCGTGGTCTTTGCAGGGATCTATGCCGCCCAGGCTGCTGGCCAGCAGTTCCTTCACGGCGTCCTCGGCCTTGCCGCAGTAGCCGAAGATCGGCACATTGGCGGCGGCGAACTTATTCTGCGCGCCCATACCCATGCCGCCGGCTATCACGTGCGTGATGCCGTATTTAAGGATCTCGGTAACGGCCGTGCAGCCGCCCCCGCCGTGCACCGCGGTATTGGTTACCACCCGGGAACCGGTGACCTGCTTGCCGTCGGTCTCGACGATGAGGAAATGGCTGCACTGGCCGAAATGCGCGCAAACCTCGCTTTTCATCCCCTGCTCGTCGTTCAATGTGATGCCGATTTTCATTTTTGTCTCCTGTTTAACGGGCGGGAGGGGGTATCCCCCTCCCGCCTTAACGCTTACTTCCCCTCGCTCTTCCCCTCTTTAAGGCGCCGTTCAAGCTCCGCCACGCGCTCTTTTATGGACCGCGTGTCGTCGTCCGCCGGTTCCGGGGGCGCCTGGAAGATGCCGCGCCTCCCCATCCCCATACCAGCGCCCCTGCCGCGGCCAGCGCCGCAGCGCCCCGCCCCCCTGCCGCTCATCGGCCCCATTCCCATGGGACCCGTTCCGTTCCTGTTTGGCATAAGTACCTCCTGAAATTTATTTTTTGCAGGCGTCGGCGCCGCAGAACACCGAAAGTATCTTGTGCTCGTCCGCGGCCACGCTGCCGCCCATCACCCGCCGTACCGTGCCGCCAAAAACCGGGGCGATAAGGCCGGTGTTCATCTTGGAGTAGCGCACCTTGCCGTCGTCTCCCTCCCACAGGGCTACCGAGCAAGGCATCAGCGCCGAGAGATAGCGGTCGGAAGCCAGCACCTCCTGCGCGTATTTAGGATGGCAGAGCTTGACCACGGCCACCTTGCGGCCTATGCCGTAACCTTTTTTCTCTATCGAGTCGCTCAGGCGCGAAGTGCCGGCATGCTCCCAGCCGTTGCCCTTTATGCTTTTCTCCAGGGCCGCCACGCTCTCCTCGAAACCCAGGCCCGTCTCGCCGGAAACTATCATCAGCCCCGGCGCCGCTTTATAGGCCCCGAAGGCAGCCAGGGCCGCGCCGAAAACCGTAAAAACCGCCGCCAGAATTATTTTTTTTACCATGTTGCGTCTCCTTGTTTTTCGTTAATGAGAAGTATTCTCAATAAAAGCTGAAAAAAAATCAGCGCCTGCAGGCCGGGCAGAGCCCGAAGAACTGGATGATGTGGCTTTTGATCTTAAAGCCGTACTTCTTCGAAAGGCCTTGCTCCGCCTTGCGCAGCAGCTCCATCTCCTCGCCGATAAAATCCTTGTAGTCCACTATCTTCCCGCAGCCGCTGCAGACCAGGTGGTGATGATGCCCCTTCTCTCCGGCGGGGTCGGCGAACTCGTAGCGGGCCTTGTCGTCGCCGGTGTCGAACTTACTGACCAGGCCCAGGCCTGTCAGCAGCTCCAGCGTGCGGTACACGGTGGCCAGGCCGATATTGGGACAGCGGCGCGAGGCTTTCTTGAAAACCTCTTCCGCCGTCAAATGTTCCCCCCGCTCGCTGAGGGCGTCCAGCACGGCGTGGCGGGGAGGCGTCATGCGCCGGCCGTCGCCGCGGATGCGGCGGCAGCAGCAATCAGGATCATGGTCTTTACGGTTGCGCATGCTTAATGAGAATTATTCTCAATAGTACCAAGGTTCGGACGGGCTTGTCAAGCAGGCTAGAAGTAAAATCTCAGCCACAGGTCCAGTTTGGCAGAAGCCTGGCGGCCGCCGAACTCGGTGCCGCGGCCCCCTCCGGAGAGTACCGGCCAGGCGATAAATTCGAAGTTGGTGACCGGCTTATAGCTCAGCGGCAGCCCCGCGAGGTAACTGCCGTCGGCCGCGTTGATCATCACATAGGCCGAGGGCGTGAAATATACCCAGTTGAAAGGTTCCGGCAGCGACAGTTTTAGATAAATATAATCCCGCATCAGGTTGGAGCCGCCGAAATAAGCGCGCGCGGTACTGAGCGCCGAGGCCGCGGTGACGGAACTGCCGGAAACAGCGGCATTCGACAGGAAATCGTTATAAGCGCCGAACTCGCTTCGGGTCAGGCCCGCGCCGTTGCGGTAGTATTCCAGCGTGGAGGTCAGGTTCCAGGAGTTCAGCCAGCGCAGGCCGACCAGCCAGTCTTCGCCGTCATAGCTGCCCACGGCGGCGGCGCCCGCGACCATGGAGTAGCGCGGTTTATTGGAGAAGCGGCTGAACTCGCCGTGTATTTCCAGGCTGGAGCCCAGATTGCGCGAGACGGCCGCGCCGTATTTCTCCGTGTTGACGCGGCTGGCGTAACCCATAAAGTCTATGTCGGTATCCCAGGCCAGCAGCGAGAGCCTGGCGGCCAGGTCCGTGTCGCGCGCCTCGGAGCTCTGTGCGTTCACGGTTTCAGCCGAAGGCACGGCCACCAGGTTAAAAGCCGCGTTGTTCAGACTGCCGCCGGAAAAACTCTTTATATACTCGTAGCCGAAGCTCATCAGCCCGGCCTGGGCCAGCTCCGGGTTCTCCGGGTCCTTGACCGGGTTCACATAACCGACCGGATTGAAGGCGTAACCCTTGCCCCAGCTGTACATGCGCTTGCCGGCCGCCAGCGAGGCGTGATCCCCCAGGGCCAGGGTGCCGTAAAGTTCGTGCAGGGACAGGTCGCTTTCGGCCTCGCTGTAATACTGCGCATAGGTTTTGGCGTGGAAGGCCGTTGCCCCGGCGCGGTAATCCCCGTTGAGATAGAGGTCCAGCCTGTATTGCGACAGGGTGTCGGCGGGGTCCTTGCCGTAATAACTCAGCGCGTAGAGCGGCGCGTCCTGCCGCGAATTTATCAGGGAATAGCGCGCGTCCAGGTTGCCGCTCAGCTCCAGCCGGTTCGGGGCGCTTTCCCCGCCGGGTATGTCGAAAGAATAATCCTCGGCGCCCGCGGGGGCCGCGGCCATGGCCAGCAGGAGGACGGCGGCCAGTTTCACTTGCGCAGCCCTTCAAGCCTGGACATGTACCCGGTGGTGAAGACCTCGTCCTTAAACTCACGCGCCTTCACCTGCGAGTAGATCATGACCGACTTATAGCCCTTGTAGAGCGGGCTGTGGGTCTCTATCACCGACGGCCGGCTGAAGCCGCCGCCGAAGTCCTTGGTTTCCTTGAACTCCAGCGTCTTTATCAGCATGCCGCTGGCGGAATAGCATTCTATCTTCTCCAGCGTCTCGTCCGCCTTGGCCCACATCCTGAGGCTGTCATAAGCCACGGCCTTCGTTTTGGCCTTCAGGGTCAGCAGGTAGGCGCCGGCGGTTTTGGTGGCCGACTTTACCGAATATTCGGCCGCGTAATCCACCTGCATGATGTCGGCGTTATTGAAGACGCCGCCGGTGACCGACTGCAGGCTGGTGATACGCATGGGGCGGCCCACATTGGGTATATACAGCCACATATTGTCGCCCAGGCGCAGCGTGCTGCGCCCCTTGTCGCTGGCCGGTGCGAGGTAGAGCATGGCCATGGAATCCCGGCCCTTCTTGACCGAGTAGAAGATGAATTCCTTCTTCTTGCCGTCGGGCTCTATGTTGATCAGCTTGCGGTAGGCCTCGTAACTGGGCGGCATCAGGCTGGCGTCGATTCTTTTGAGCAGGGCCTCGCCGTCGAGGGCCGCCGCGGGCAGGGCGGCCGCCAGCAGGACCAGCGCGAGAAGCGGTTTAAAGATCTTCATTATATTCTCCTAGACATGCCTCAGGGCATCCACGGGCTCCATTTTAGAGGCCTTCAGCGCGGGCTGCAGGCTGGCCAGGCCCGAAATGAGCACCACCACGGCCAGGGCGAGCGCTATTTCACCCAGCGGCACGGAGGGCGACAGCACCAGGTCCATGTTGCCGAAAGTAAAATTCAGCTTCAGGGCCTTGAGCAGCAGCAGTATGCCCGCCCCGGCGGCGCCGCCGAGTATCCCGCTGAAGAAACCGAGCGAAAGCCCTTCAGTGAGGAACAGCGCCAGTATTTTATTGGGCGGCGTGCCGATAGAAGCCATGGTGCCTATCTCGCCTACGCGCTCGTAGACCGACATCATCATGACATTGAGCACGCTGACGAGAACTATGAACACCAGCACCAGCCGCACCACCATGATAAGCAGCGTCACCATTTTGGCTATGCTCGAGAAAGGCGAGAGCTCTTCCCAGGTATGCACCTCGAGGCCGGCCTTGGCGCCGCGGCCCGGCTGCGCGCCGGGCTTTGGCCCGGCTCCCGCCGCCTGGCCAGCGCCGGCCAACGCCGCCAGTTCCTTCTTAATGGAGGCGGCCGCGCCGGGCAGGCGGTCGAAATTTTTAAGCTTCACCGCCACCTCGGTCACCTCTTCCCCCTCTATGCGCAGCAGCGTTTTGGCGTCGTCGAGGTGTATATAACCGTCCTTGCCCTGCGGGCCCATGATATTCTCGGAGATGCCCGAGAGGCGGAAGCTCAGCCCGTTTACCGAGCCGTCTTTGTTATTGGCCACCAGCACCACTTCGTCGCCCACCTTGAAGCCCAGACCGGCGGCTATGTTCTGCGGCAGCACTATAGAGCCGGGTTTAACGAAAGCGGCGGGAGCGGACTCTCCTTCCTTTATGCGGCCTGGCAGGTCCGGGCAGACGGCGCTTTCGCGCTCCGGCCGCACTGCGGTGAGGCGCATATTGGTGGTACTCGCGAAGTTGCTGATCATGGCGCCGAAACGGATGCGCTCGGACCAGGCCTGCACCTCGGGGTGGGCGTCCAGCACGCCGCGCACTCCCTTCATGCCCTGTTCGCCTATGACCAGGTCCAGCGGCAGGTTGTCCATGGAACCTATATAGCCCTTCTTGTGTATCTGGAAATGGCCGAGGTTCGAATTGGTGATTATACCTATGACCTCGCCGCGAAAGGAGTTGCCCACCCCGCCGAAGACTATCACCAGCGTCACGCCCAGCGCGATGAGCGAGGAGGTGAGCAGGGTGCGCCGGGTATAGCGCAGCAAATTGCGAAAGGCGATTTTAAATATGTTCTTCATTATTTCGCCCCCGCGGCCGCGCCGTTGTCGCCCGCCGATAGCAGACCGTCCTCGATGGTGTAGATCTGCTCGGCCTCGCCCACGACTTTGGGGTCGTGGGTGGCGAAGATGAAAGTGGTGTCGAGCTCTTTCTTCATGGCGTGCATCAGGCCTATCACCTTATAGGCCGTAGCGTGGTCCAGGTTGGCGGTGGGCTCGTCGGCCAGCACCAGCTTGGGCCGGGCGGCCAGCGCGCGCGCCACGGCCACGCGCTGCTTCTGCCCGCCGGAGATCTGCGCCGGGTACTTATGCGCCTGGTCGGCCATGCCCACCTTCGCGAGCATCTCCTCCACGCGCCGTCGCCGCTCGGCCAGCGGGACATTCTGCACCATCATAAGCGGGAACTCCACGTTCTCATAGACGGTAAGCACGGGGATCAGGTTGAAGTTCTGGAAGATGAAGCCGATATTTTCGCCCCGGAATTTGGCCGAACCCCGGCGGTCCAGCGCGCTGATCTCGGTGCCGGCCACGGTCACCTTGCCCGAGGTGGGGCGGTCCAGGCCGCCCAGGAGGTTGAGCAGCGTGGTCTTGCCGCTGCCCGAGGGGCCGATAAAAGAGATAAATTTCCCCGGCTCTATGGAAAGGTCTATGCCTTTCAGGGCCGGGGTGGCTATCTCCCCGTTGATATAGTCTTTCTTTACCGCTTCCAGCGTGACGAGGGACATGTTTACTCCTTTAAGCCTGCCGGCAGCGGCGGCACCCATTTATACAACTCCCGACAGCGCTTTATTATTGCCTCAGCGGGGCAGGAACCGTTGTTGCCCCCGTCATATTGATGCCGCGGACGCCGGAAAGTTTCAGGGGGGTTAGACGGTGATGAGCCGGTCGGAGTCGCGCACTATCTCGTAATGGTCCTTCAGCGTGGACAGCGGGCAGATCTCGGAGCCTCCCGAGTTGCGGATCTTCAGGCAGGTGCCG
>MGUG01000052.1 GCA_001799845.1 Elusimicrobia bacterium GWC2_64_44
GCATAGACATGATGCACCTGAACTTCCACAAGACCTTCTCCACCCCGCACGGCGGCGGCGGCCCCGGCGCCGGCGCCATAGTCTGCCGCAAGCACCTGGCCCCGTTCCTGCCCGTGCCGACGGTAAAGAAAGAGGGCAATAAGTACGCCTCCGACTTCGGCGACGCGCGCACCATAGGCAAGGTGAAGGCCTTCTTCGGCAATACCGGCGTGCTGGTGAAAGCCTACGCCTACATGCTGGCGCATTCGGCCGACGAGCTGGGCGACATAGCCCGCTATTCCATCATCAACGCCAACTACATCCGCGCCCTGCTGAAAGACCTGTACCCGTCGTATTCCTCCGAGTACTGCATGCACGAGTGCGTGCTGACGCCCGGCAAGGATATGCTGGACAAGGGCCTCAAGACCCTGGACGTGGCCAAGGGGCTCATCGACCGCGGCTTCCACGCGCCCACCATCTACTTCCCGCTCATCGTGCACGAGGCCATCATGATAGAGCCGACCGAGACCGAGTCGAAGGAGACCCTCGACGGGTTCGCGGCCGCCATGAAGGACGTGCACGACCGGGGCGTAGCCGACCCGCAGTCCCTCAAGGACGCGCCGGTGACGCTGCCGGTGAAGCGCCTGGACGAAGTGCAGGCCGCCCGCCAGCCCAACCTGCGCTGGTAGCGCAAAGGCAGCCGGCTGCCGAGGGGGCAGGAACGCAAAAACGCGGTCTCGCACACAGTGCTCGCCGCTCCCGCTCTCGGCCCTCGCGCTTATGCAAGCTCGGGCCTCCGAGAGGGTTTTGCTAACCCTGCCCCCTCGTCAACCGGCAGATTTCGCAAAGAATTACAGATGACTAAAGGACTAATAATCGAAACGCAGCCGCTCGACGTGTACGAGCAGATGGCGGCCGACGAGGCGCTCTGCGAGGCGCTGCCGGCCCCGTACGTGCTGCGCTTCTACAACTGGAAGGCGCCGGGCGTGACCTTCGGCTATTCCCAGCGCCGCAAGGCCGTCGGCGAAGCCGTGGCGGCCGCCGGCAGCCCCATAGCCGACATCGTGCGGCGCCCCACCGGCGGCGGCATCGTCTTCCACGAGACCGACCTGACCTTCTCCTTCATCTTCCACTCCCCCGGCGTCTATTTCGAGCCCGGCAAGACCTACGAGCGCCTGCACCGCTCCATCAACGCCGAATACGCCCGGCTGGGCATCTCCTTCGACCTGCTCAACGAGAAAACCAAAGACTACGCCGTCAACGACCCGGTCATGAACTGCTTCTCAAAACCGGTCGACAAGGATATATTGTATAATGGAAAAAAAGTGCTCGGCGGGGCGCTCAGGAAATTAGGCGACTATATGCTGTACCAGGCCTCCTTCCAGGCCCCCGACGCCAGGGCCAACGCCGCCCTGCACAGGAACGCGATGATCAAGGCCCTGGGCGGAGAATACGGGCTGCAGTGGGAGACCGTCGGCATCCCGGCGGACACGCTGGCGAAGGCCGCGGAAACGGCCGGGCGGAAATACCGCACCCCGGAATGGAACGAGCGGATCTAGGAGGACACATGATAGCTTTCGTGCTTTGCAAACTGGTGGCCGGCCTCGAACAGAAGGCCGTGCAGCAGATCAAGAACGTCCGCGGCGTGAAGGAAGTCTACATGACCTTCGGCGGTTGGGACGCCATCCTGCTGGCCGAGTCCGACACCATCGACAAGCTCAGCGGCCTGATAGTGCGCGAAGTGCGCGGCATCCACGGCGTGCAGACCACCGAAACGCTGGTGACCACGAACGTCTAGTCTTCGCGGCGGAAGGTAATTTAATGGAAAATGTTCCCGGTTTCGGCCGCCCGGCCGACAAGCTGGTCCTGATAGTGGACGACGACGAGTCGGTCAGGGAGCTGATCGAGTTCATCGTCAAGAAAGAAGGGTTCCGCATTGAAAAGGCGGCCGACGGAGAAGAGGCGCTCAACAAGGCGCGAACCGTCAACCCCGACCTCATCCTGCTGGACCTGATGCTGCCAAAATTCGGCGGCTTCGAGATCCTTCGCGAGCTGCAGTCCGACGACACCGGCACCATCCCGATAGTCATCATCACCGGCCGCTACACCGACCGCTCCACCTCGGACATGATAAAGCAGGAGCCCAACGTCCGGGACTTCATAGAGAAACCCGTGAAGCCGCAGATACTGAGCTCGCTGCTGCATAAGCTGCTTAAAACCCAGCCCGCGCTCAGAAAACCGGGGTTTTAACCCATGTTCCGGACGCGGGGCACGGCGGCCTGGATCGCTATAGCGGTCCCGGCCTTTTTTTTGCTGGCCGCGGCAGACCTGGGCCTGCGCTCGCGCGGAGCGCTGGCGCGTGGCGAGCAGCACGCCCGCTGGCGCGACTACCCGGCCGAAAAGGCCGCCCATTTCAATTCCCTTTTCGCCCTCAGGGCCGCCGAAATAACGGCGGAGGCCGCGGCCGGCCGCCTGGCGCCGGAGCAGGCCGCGCGGGCGGAGGCCCTGGCCGCCGCAGAGCGCGACCTGCAGCTGGTTGAGAGCTCAGCCAAGCAGGCCTGGCTCTGGTACCGCACCGCCGCGCGCGAATTCCGCTCCCCCCTCAACCCCTGGGCCGCCAGGGCCGAAAAAGAACTTCCCGCGGCGCTCGCCGCCTGGCGCGCCGAGCTGCGCTCGCGCGGCGTAAAGACCGAAGACTGGATGCTGGAGTAGCCGCGTGCGCTGGCTGAAACCGCTCATAGGAATTGCCCTGGCCCCGGCGGCGCTCGCCGCCGTGTGGGCCACCGGGGCTGCCCTCGGCCCCGCGCTGGGCAAATTCTCGGCCACGGCCCCGCTGCTGGGAGGCGCCGTGGCCGGCCTGCTGCTGCACGGGCTGGGCCGCGGCCGGCGCCTCTACGTGACCGCGCACGAGCTGACGCACGCGCTGGCGGCCGTGCTCTCCGGCGTCAAAGTGCGCAGGATCTCGGTAAAAAAGAGCAGCGGCTACGTGCTGCTGGACTCCACCAACGCCTTCATCTCGCTGGCCCCGTATTTCATCCCCTTCTACACCCTGGCCGTCTCCGCCGCTTTCTGGACGGCGGGGCGCTTCTGGCCGGTGTCGCCGTACCGGCCTTGGTTCCTGGCCGCGGCGGGCTTCACGCTGGCGTTCCACCTGCTGCACACGGCCGACATCCTGACCGGCCCCGTGCAGAGCGACCTGCGCAAGGCCGGCGGGGCCGTATTCTCGCTGCCGCTGCTGGTGCTGCTCAACTGCCTTGGCCTCGCCGCCGCGCTGCGCCTGCTGTTCCCCGGCCTGCTGAGCCTGCGCGCCTGGTGGGGCGGGATGCTGGAGGCGCAGGCAGCCGCCTACGCAGCCGTAGCCGGGGCCGCCCTCTACGTCTTCAATACTGCTAAAATATACCTCAGGACATGAAACTCGCTACCAAGATACTGGCCAGGGTGATCGTGCTGCCGCTGCTGCTGGCGGCCGGCCTGGTCGTCGCCGCGCTGCTCACGCTGCGCGTCATGTTCACCCCGGCCGACCTGGAGGCCGTGGTCACCAACCAGTTCCAGGAATTCCTCAGGCGTCCGGTGCAGATAGACTCCGCGCGCCTCTCCCTGACCGGCGAGATCCAGGTGCGCGGCCTGCGCGTCACCGAGCCCGGCCCCGAGACGGTGGAGTTCCTGAAGGCCGACTACATCTACGCCACCTACCGCGTCCTGCCGCTGCTGCAGCGCAAGCTGGAGATAGACAGCGTGGTGCTGGTGGCGCCGCAGATAGAGCTGTACAAGCGCGCCGACGGCACCTGGAACGTCTCCGACATCCTGGCCGCCTACCGGCACTCCGCCGGCCGGAACATGCTTAACAAGATAGATTCGGCCGAGGTCAAGGACGGGCGCGTCAACGTGACCTATGTCGCCACGAAGCGGCGGCACTCCCTGGAAAATTTCACCGCGTCCCTCTCCAACTTCAAACCGGGCGCAGATACGCCTTTCCACGCCTCGGTCTTCCTGAAGAGCGACGCCTTCCGGCGCCCGGTGACCGGCCGCCTCTACACGGAGGGCACGGTCAACTTCGCGGATTTCCGCTGGGAGGAGGCCGAGGTCAAGGACCTGCGGGCGGACCTGACCGTGCAGGAAAAGACCGTCTCTTTCGCCGGCCGGGCCAAGAACTTCCTCCGCCCCGAGGTGACCCTGCGGGCGGAGACGCCCCTCCTCAAGAGCTCGGACCTGGCCTTCTTCTTCGCGCCGCCCTTCAATTTCACGGCGCCGCGCGCCTCGTGGGACCTGAGCGCGGTGTTCCTCTCGTCGCGCACGGCCGAGCTGCGCGTCGTGGCCCGCCCGCTGAATTTAAGGACGGAGGGCACCTTCGACTTCTCCAAGTCCACGCCGTCCTACTCGCTGACGGTCTCGGCGCCCCCCATCAAGCTGGACCTGCTCAAGCGCTACGGCGCCGCGCTGCCGGTGGAGAACCCCTCCGGCACGGTGCAGCTGCGTATGAAGATCTCCTCGAAGAACGGCCAGCCGGTGCTGTCCCGCTTCTTCATCAACACCAGCGGCGCCGGCCTTAAGTACCGCAACCTCACCATCTCCGGCGCCGACCTGGCCGCGCTGCTGTCGGAGAACTTCGCCAGCAACTTCGCCAACGCCACCAGGGGCAAGGTCACGCTGGACGCCAACACCATGGCCAACGTCCGGCTGAAGACCGAGATCACACGCAGCCAGATGCTCTACACCTACTCGGGTAATTTCAACGGGAGCTTCGCCAAGGGCCGCATCCTCGTCAGGAAGCCGTTCTCGTCGGAGCGCATCCTGGAGCTGACCGGCTACTCCGCCGCGGTGGTCTACTCGGAGCTCAAGGACCTGGTCTTCGGCATCAAGGACCTGCGCGGGCCGCGGGTCGGCATGCCCGAGGTGGAGGCCAGCCTGGCCTGGCTGAAGACCCTGAAGAACTCCATCCCGATGGGCTTCTCCGGCTTCAAACTGCTCTACAAGACCGATAAATACAGGCACGAATATATGGATGCGGCGGATTTCTACGCGCAGGCCTCGCTGCGCGACATAGCCGGCGACATCTCCAAGATCCGCGGCGACATCTCCTTCCGGGCGGGCGCCGGCACCTTCTACGACGTGCAGCGGACCTCGGAGAAAGACCGCGTCTTCTACCTCTTCTCCCTGCCGCTGACCTTCATTCACCGCATGAACCGCACCGGGGCGCTGAAGTTCGGCTACAAGGTCAAGGATATCTCGTTCACCTCCATCGGCGGCGACTACTACGCCGACGGCGGCAAGGTGGAGATCAAGAACTTCTGGCTGGAAGGCAAGGAGTTCTCGGCCGCCGTCACCGGGCAGCTGGATTTTTACAACGAAACGATGGACGTAAAAATTTATACAATATCTGGTAAGTATTATTCGATGGGGAGCCTCCCGGAGGCCCTCACCGATTCGAGCGGCAAGCCGGCGCTGGCCTTCACGCTGAAGGGCAAGATGGCCGACCCCAAGTTCGAGATGGTCAGCCCCGCAGGCAGCGGCGACCGCATCAGGGAAGCCGCGGGCAAAGGCGCGCAGATAGATTTCGCGGGGATAGACGCTTTCGCAGGAGGAAAAAAATAATGTCCAAGCTAGGCAAATTTGACGTCGTAGGGCTGCTGCAGGAGCACGGTGCCATCCTCAACGGCCATTTCCAGATCCCTTCGGGCTTCCACACCCAGACCTACATTCAGCCGTCCCTGGTGCTGCAGTACCCGCACCTGGCGCAGAAGGTGGCCAAGGAAATGGCCGCCAAGTTCCCGCAGGAGATCAACGTCGTCATCTCCCCCTCCGTCGGCTCCATGTCCATCGGCCAGGAAGTGGCCCGCGTTAAGAAAGCCCGCTCCATCTTCACCGAGAAGATCAACGGCGTGATGGTGCTCAAGCGCGATTTCAAGATCTCCGAGGGCGAGCGCGTGCTCGTTGTCGACGACGTGCTGAACTCCGGCCGCATGTGCGGAGAGGCCATCAACCTGGCCCGCGGCTACGGCGCCAAGGTCATAGGCGTGGCCGCCATCGTGGACCGCTCCACCGGCGACCTGACGCTGAACGTCCCCGTGCGCGGGCTGATCTCCTACCCGCTGCAGCTTTTCCCGCCGGACAACTGCCCGCTCTGCCGGCAGAAGCTCCCGCTGACCATTCCCGGCTCTTCCGCGCACCACGTGCACGGCGAGTAGGCCGCTCCGGGGCGGGCTCTCCGCCCCTTTCGTTGTCTTCTATGAAAACAAAGTACGTCGCCCTCCTGTCGGACTTCGGCATGAACGACCCCTTCGTCGCGGCCATGAAGGGCGTGCTGCTTTCCCGCGCCCCGGGACTCACCATCATAGACATCACGCACCAGGTGCCGCCTCAGGACGTGCAGACCGCGGCCTTCTACCTGATGACGGCCATCCCGTACATGCCCAAGGGCACGCTGTTCATGACCGTAGTGGACCCGACGGTGGGCACCGGCCGCGGCATCGTCTGGGCCAAGACCGCGGCGCACCAGTTCATCGCACCGGACAACGGCCTGCTAAGCTGGGTGGAGCAGAAGGAGAAGATCGTTGAGGCCCGCTTCATCAGCAATTCCTCGCTGTTCCTGGACACCATCAGCTCCACCTTCCACGGGCGCGACATCATGGCCCCGGTGGCGGCCGCCATAGCCAAGGGCCTCCCCGAGAAGAAGCTGGGCCCCCTCTTCCCCGACTACCGCCGCCTCCCCTTCCCGCAGCCGGTCAGGGCGGGCAACCGCGTGACCGGGCAGGTGATAGCCATAGACCATTTCGGCAACGTGGTGACCAACATAAAGCGCGACTACCTCAGCGCCCGCGCCGTCTTCAACCTGGCCGGCCGCATGCTCAAGGACCTCAAGCTCACCTACGCCTCCGTCCCCGAGGGCGAGGCGCTCGCTGTCATCGGCTCTTTCGGTTTCCTGGAATTTTCGGTCCGCAACGGCAACTTCGCCAGGACCTTCGACGTAAAGATCGGCTCCCCGGTGGAAGCCATCGTCTCGCTTGATGAATAATATAAAAACACTGAAACTTAAGCGCGACGCCCTCAAGCGCCGCGCGTTCGGCCACTCCTGGGTGTTCTCCAACGAGCTCGAGCTCGTAGACACCTCCATCCCGCCCGGCACCATCTGCGGGCTGACCTACCACGACGGCAGACCGGCCGGCGTCGGCTTCTTCAACCCGAAGAGCCTCATCGCCTTCCGCCTGCTGGTGCAGAACACCGCCGTGCTGCCGGAGGATTTCCTGAAGGCGCGCCTGGCCGCCGCGCTGAGCTACCGCGAGGAGCTGGGCATCGACCGCGCCTGCCGCCTGTGCTTCGGCGAGTCCGACGGCCTGCCCGGCCTGGTGGTGGACCGCTACGGCGACGCCGTGGTGATAGAGCTGCTCTCCGCCGGCATGGAACTGATGAAGGACCAGATCACCGCCGCGCTGACGGACCTGCTGCGCCCCAAGGGCATCTACTACAAGAACGACCACCAGTTCCGCGAGCTCGAGGGCCTGAAGTCCTACGAGGAGACCGCCTTCGGCGTGATGCCGGAGACGGTGCGCATCGAAGAGAACGGCCTCAAGTTCGACATCCCCATGGCCGGCGGGCAGAAGACCGGCTGGTACTTCGACCAGCGCGAGAACCGCGCCGCGCTCGCCCCCTTCTTCAAGGGCCGGCGCGTGCTGGACCTGCACACCTACCTGGGCGCCTTCGCCATCATGGCGGCCAAGTCAGGGGCCGAGGCCGTCTGGGCCGTGGACTCCTCCGAGAAGGCCATCGAGTCAGCACAGGCCAACGCCGCGCTCAACGGCGTGGAGAAGGAGGTCCTCTTCCGCAAAGAGAAGGCAGAGCGCCTGATCGAGGCCCTCGAGGCGGGCGACCTCCCCGAGAAGCCGGACTTCATCCTGCTCGACCCGCCGAACATCGTGCGCAACAAGAAGCACCTGCCGCAGGCGCTGAAGATGCTGTCGCGCATGGCCGGCGCCGCGCTGAAGTCGCTGCCCAAGGGCGGCTACCTCGCGGTCTCGACCTGCTCGCACCATATCTCGCGCGGGATGTTCGTGGAGACGCTCTCCGCGGCCGCCGCCAAGGCCGGCCGCCAGGCCGTGATGGTGGAGCTGCGCGGGCAGGCCAAGGACCACCCGATCCTGATCAGCATGCCGGAGACGGAGTACCTGCACTTCGCGCTGCTGCGCGTGGTCTAGATACCCGCCGTAAAAAAGAAAAAGGGCCCGAGCGGGCCCTTTTTTCTTTTGCGCTGCGCGCGGTTAAATAATGCTTTTCACTACCTTGAGGATCTCGGCCTTGCTCGACGGCTTGGTGATGTAGGTCTTGGCGCCGTAGGAGATAGCCTGCTGGATCTCGTTGATGCTGCCCTCGACGGTGAGCATCACCACCTGCGAGCCGTGGGTGACCTTGTCGTCCTTGATGGCCTTGCAGGCCTTCAGGCCGTCCATCACGGGCATGTGGATGTCGAGCATGATTAGCGCGGGCAGCTCCTTGCGCGCCAGTTCCACGGCTTCCTGGCCGTTCTCGGCCTTGATGACCTGGTAGCCCTCGGCCTCGAGCATAGAGCTGAGGGTCTCGAGCATCTCGGCGTCGTCGTCGGCTATCAGGATCTTGTTGTGGAGGGGCATATGAACTCCGGGAAAGAAAAATTGCCGCGGGTTGGGATCGAACCAACGACACCCGGTTTTTCAGACCGGTGCTCTACCACTGAGCTACCGCGGCAAAATGTGGTAAGACTGCTTTTCAATAATAGCATTTTTGAAAACGCCGCAAAAGACGCTATTTCAGTTCCAGCACTTCGTGCAGGCCGGGGCCGTAGGAGATCAGCTCCACTTTGGGGTACGGGTAGCAGGCGCAGACCTTCTCCAGCGTGCCCAGGAATTTCTTCGCCTCGCCGGTAAAGCTCTGAATCCCCCTCGAGATATCCGCGCCACCGAGCAGGTCGATGTGCGTTATCGCCAGCTTGGTGGCGGAGTTCACGCGCACCGTCTGCAGGGCCACGTCCAGCTCGAAGGCGCCCACCCGGCGCAGGCGGCCGCTGACGCTGCCCACCTCGCGTCCGGCGGTGTGGTACTTCGTCAGTTTCGCCTTATCCTTCAGCTCGTTGGCCACCATGCCGGGGCCCACGCGCGTGACATAGGGCTTGAAGATGGCGTAGACGTCGCCGGCGTACTTGGGGCCGAGGCCGGCCTCGCCCATAAAGGTGGAGGCGGTGGTGTCGCGGGAGGTGACGAAGGGATACTCGCCGTGCAGGTTGGACAGTTTCATCCCCTGCGTGCCTTCCAGCAGCATGTTGGCGCCCTTGGCCAGGGCCTTGTTGAGGAGCTCCGGCACGTCCTTCACGTATTTCTTCAGGCGCGGGTGGTCCTTGGCGAAGGTCAGTTTCTTGCGGTCCACCCGGTCGCGCACGGCGGCGCCGAGGCCGGTGCCGACGCTGCCGATCTTACCCATCATGCGGGCGTCGGCGCGCTCGGCCGCGGTGTGGCGCGGCTCTATTATCACGACGTGCGGGTCGATGATGAGCCGGCTCCCCGCGCCGGTCAGCGCTATTTCTTTCTCCAGCCAGTCCGGGATGATATAGGTGCCCGCGCCCAGCACCAGCTTGGTGCGCGGGTTCACGAAGGCCCCCGGCATGGTCTTGAGCGTATAGATCTTATCCTTGTAGAAGATCGTGTGGCCGGCGTTGGGGCCGCCGACGCGTATGGCGTAATCGTAATTTTTCTTCACCGCGAGGAAGGCGCAGATCTTGCCCTTGCCCTCGTCGCCCGCCTGGCCTCCGACAACTATATCAACAGGCATGTTCTACCTCCGTTTGGCTATCTTAGCAGCGAGCCCCGTGTAGTTAAGGGGCGTCAGATCGTGCAGCTCCGCTTTGACCGCGGGCTTGAGCGGCAGGCCGTAGATGAACTCCTTCATCTCGCCGGCGGTGACCGAGCGGCCGCGCGTGAACTTGCTGAGCAGCTCGTACGGGCCGTGCTCGCCGTCGCGCCGCAAGATGGTCTGTATGCCCTCGGCCAGCACCTCTGGGTGGGCCGCCAGCTCGGCCGCGGCCGCGGCCTCGTCGGGCGCGCAGCGGCCCAGGCCGGCCATGACGGACTTGTACGCCGCGAGCGCGTGGCCGAAGGCCGCGCCGAAGTTGCGCTCCACCGTGGAATCGGAGAGGTCGCGCTGCAGGCGCGAGACCGGCAGCTTCGCCGAGAAGAAGCCCAACTGGGCGTTGGCCAGGCCCAGGTTGCCCTCGGCGTTCTCGAAGTGTATCGGGTTCACCTTCTGCGGCATCGTGGAGGAACCTACTTCCCCCGCCACCGCCCGCTGCTTCACCAGCCCCGCGGAGATGTAGCGCCACATGTCCTGGCAGAAGGCCAGCAGGATGGTGTTGGCGCGGCGCAGATTGTCGAACAGTTCGGCGTAGGTGTCGTGCGGCTCTATCTGCGTGGTGACCGGGTTGAACTCCAGGCCGCCGAAGCCCTCGACGAACTCCTTCGAGAACTTCTGCCAGTCCACCTTGGGATAGGCCGCGGTGTGCGCGTTGTAGTTGCCGGAGGCGCCGTTGAGCTTGGCGCAGATCTTCAGCGCCTTGAGCTGGCGCACCTGCCGGGCCAGCCGGGCGTGGAACACGCGGAACTCCTTGCCGAAGGTGGTGGGCACGGCGGGCTGGCCGTGCGTACGGGCGAGCAGCGGGGCCGCGGCGTGCTTCTGCGCCAGCGCGTCCAGCGCGGCAAGGATCTCTTCCAGCGCGGGCAGGAGCTCCGAGCGCAGGCAGTCGCGCAGCATCAGCGCGTAGGAGATATTGTTAACGTCCTCGGAGGTCAGCGCGAAGTGCACCAGCTCGGTCAGGTCGCGCAGGGAGGTGCGGCGCAGACGCTCTTTCAGGAAGTATTCCACCGCTTTCACGTCGTGGCGGGTGGCCGGCACCGTGCCATGGCCCCGCTCTTCTATCTCGATGACGTGCAGCACGTCCGCGTCGGAAAGCAGGGGGAGTTTCTCCAGCGCCTTCTTCTCGGCGGCCGAGAGGCGGCGGGCCTTCACTCCCGGGGTGGCGCAGAGCTTGGCCAGGTAGCGGCATTCCACCTGCGCGCGGTAGCGGGCCAGGGCGCCTTCGCCGCACAGGCGCGAGAGGCCTTGCAGTTTGTCGGCGTAGCGCCCGTCCAGCGGGCTTAAAGCTTCGGTATTGCGGCTCCGCGCCATAGTTGCCTCCAGTAAAGTCTACCCTATTATTACAAATAGCAAGCCCGAGTTAAACCCCGCAGTTTTGCTACAATATTCCAATGAAACCCACCGCCGAAACCTGCGGCCTGCTGCTGGACGCCGTCGAGCAGACCTGCGAGACTTTCTTCCTTACCTCGGCGGACGGCACCATCGTTTACGTCAACCCGGCCTTCGAGGCCCTCACCGGCTACAAGCGCAGGGAAGTGATCGGCAAGAACGCCAGCATCCTCAAGAGCGGCCAGCATCCCCCCGAGTTCTACAAGGATATGTGGGGCACCATCGCTTCCGGCCGGCGCTGGAGCGGCCGCCTGACCAACCGCCGCAAGGACGGCACCTTCTACACCGAAGAGGTCCGCATCTGCCCCATCTGCGGCCACGACGGCAAGCCCACCCATTTCCTGGCCCTGCGCCACGACATCGCCCGCGAAACCCAGCTTGAAGACCAGCTGACGCAGGCGCAGAAGATGGAGTCGCTAGGCCTCCTGGCCGGCCAGCTCTCCCACGATTTCAACAACCTGCTTACCGTCATCATCGGCTCCATGGAACTCATCATCGAGGAGCTGAAGCAGGGCTCCATCGGCCAGAAGCTCTCCACCGAGATCCTGCGCTCCTCCAAGGAATCCGCCGGGCTCATAAAGCAGCTGATGATGTTCGCCCGCAAGCACGACCTGCGCCCCGTGGAAGTGTCGCTGAACGAACCGCTCGGCGAACTGAAGGTCCTGCTCGACAACCTGATCGGCAAGAGCGTCTCCATGGCCTACTCCCTCGACGAGGACCTGCTCAAGGTAAAGATAGAGCCGGAGCATTTCAAGCAGGCGGTCATGAACCTCGCCGTCAACGCCAAGGACGCCATGGGCGGCAAGGGCGGCATACTGATAAAGACCTTCAACGCGGGCCCCGACGGGCTGCCCCCTTCCCTGGCGCGGGGACAGTACGCCGTCTTCGAGCTTTCCGACACCGGCCCAGGCATCCCCAAAGAGATACTGCCGCGCATCTTCGAACCGTTCTTCACCACCAAGCCCAAGGGCAAGGGGACCGGCCTGGGGCTCTCCACCGTCTACGGCGTGGTCCGCCAGAACGGCGGGCAGGTCTTCGCCTCCAACCGCCACAGCGGCGGCGCCGCGTTCACCATCTACTTCCCCGCGGTAAAATAACAGCTTCAGTGCCTGAAGTGCCTCACGCCGGTGAGCACCATCGCCGCGCCCAGTTTATCCGCGGCCTCTATAACTTCTTTGTCCTTTACCGAGCCTCCCGGCTGTATTATGGCCGTGGCGCCCAGCTTCACGCCCTCTTCCATAGCGTCCGGGAAAGGGAAGAAGGCGTCGGAGGCCATGACCAGCGTCTTCGGCGCGGGATTGTCCTTCAGGAAGGCCCTGTACTTGTGGCCGGCCATGAAAACCGAGTCCACGCGCGACATCTGGCCCGCCCCGATGGCGACGGTCTGGCGGGTATCCGAGAAAACTATGGCGTTGGAGCGCACGTACTTGGCGGCGGCCCAGGCGAAGCGCAGGGCCTCTTCTTCTTCCCTGGTGGGTTTGCGTTTCGTGGGCACTTCCCACTTCTCGCCGAACAGCAGTTTATCGTCGGTGCTGACCAGCACCTCGTCGCCCACTGAGCGCAGCACCAGGTTATCCGCCGGGAAACTCCCCCACTTGAGCAGCCGCAGGTTCGTCTTCTTCGAGAAGACCTCCAGCGCTTTGGGATCGTAGGCCGGAGCGCAGATGACTTCCACGAACTTCTTGGCGAGGAATTCCGCGATGCGCCCGTCGAGCGGGCGGTTGACGGCGATGATGCCGCCGAAGGCCGAAAGCGGGTCGCAGGTCCAGGCCCGCTCGAAGGCCTCGGCTATATCGGCCCCGGTGCCGAGGCCGCAAGGCGTGACGTGCTTGAAGATCACGGCCGCGGGCTTGTCGAACTCCAGCACCGCCTGGTAAGTGCCGTAGGCGTCGAGGAGGTTATTGTACGAGAGCTCTTTGCCCTGCAGCTGGGTGAACGGCGGCGCGGCTTTGCGCGTGTAGAGGGCGCAGGCCTGGTGGGGATTCTCGCCGTAGCGCAGGGGGGCCACTTTCGTGAGCTTTATCTCCAGCGCGGCCGGGAACTGCCCGGCGCCCCCGGCCAGCACGGAGCCTATTTCCCCGTCGTAGGCGGCGGTGTGCCTGAAGGCTTTGACCGCCAGGTCCTTCTTGAACTGCAGCGGCAGTTCCCCCGCGCCCGCGCGCAGGGCCTCCAGCGCCGGCTGGTAATCGGCCGGGGACGTGAGCACCGCGACGGAACCGTAATTTTTGGCCGCGGCGCGTATCAGGGCCACGCCGCCGATGTCTATGTTCTCTATCAGCTCCTCGGACCAGGGCGCGGCCTTTTTGGCGGTAGCGGAGAAAGGGTAGAGGTTCACTACTATCATGTCCAGCGGCTCGATGCCGAATTTAAATACGGTGTCGGCGTGAACGGGGTTGTCCCGGCGGTAGAGGATGCCGCCGTGGACCGCGGGGTGCAGGGTTTTAACGCGGCCGTCCAGCATTTCGGGGAAGCCGGTTAGGGTTTCCAGCGCGCGCACGGGCACGCCGGCGTCCTGCAGGGCCTTGTATGTGCCGGAGGTGGAGACCAGCTCCACGCCCTGCGCGGCCAGGCCCCGCGCGAACTCCAGCAGGCCGGTCTTGTCGGAGACGGACAGCAGGGCGCGGCGCACTTTGCCGGTTTCGGGGAGCGGTCCGGCTATTTCCACGCGGCCGGAGGCGATAGTCAGCCTGCCGGCGCAGTAGAGGGCCACGGCCCTGGGGTAGACTGCCAGCTCGGCTGTGTTGACCCGGTGTGCGAGGGTTTCGGGGGTGTCGCCGGGCAGCACGGGGACCGGCTGCTGCAGCACGATGGGGCCGCGGTCGTAGTTCTCGTCGACGAAGTGGACGGTGGGGCCGCTGACCCTGGCGCCGGCCGCCAGGACGGCTTCGTGGACTTTCATGCCGTAAAAGCCTTTGCCGCCGAAGGAGGGCAGCAGGGCGGGATGGACGTTGAGGATGCGGTCTTTGTATTCGGCGAGCATTTTGGGGCCGAGTTTAAGCATGAAGCCGGCGAGGCAGACGAGGTCGGCCCGGGCGCCGCGGCACAGGGCGGCGAGGCGCTCGTCGTAGTCGGCGGGGGCGAGGTCTTTGGGGGAGGCGGTTTCCGTGGGGATGCCGGCCGAGGCTGCGCGCGAGAGGGCGCCGGCGCCGGGCTTGCTGGAGACTACGAGGGCTATCTTGCCGTCTATGCGGCCGTCCCTGGCCGCGTCGATGAGTGCCTGGAGATTGGTGCCGCCTCCCGAAGCGAATACGACGATATTTTTCATAAGTCTCCTCGAATTCGGGCGCCCGGGGTAAGACCCCTCTCACCCGGACTGCAGGGAACCGTTGCGCGGTTCCCCCCGCCTTGGGAATTTATGGCGGGGCCCCCTTCCCCAACGGGTGCTCGGGATCTTACCCCGGGCACCCTTCAGCCACACTATTTCAAAATGACTTCGTTCTTGCCTTTTACGACTTCGCCGATGACGACCGAGCCTTTCAGGGTTTTGAGGGCGGTCTGGACGGCGGCGGGGCGGAGGACGGCTATCATGCCGAGGCCCATGTTGAAGGAGTCCCACATGTCGGGCTCGGGGATCTTGCCGATAGCCTGGAGTTCGCGCATTATCGACGGGACTGCCCACGCGTCGGTGCGCACGACGGCGCCGAGGTGCTTGGGAAGGACGCGGGGAAGGTTGCCGGGGATGCCGGAGCCGGTGATGTGGGCCAGGGCGAGCAACTCGTGTTTTTGCTTTTTGAGGGCGGCGCGCAGCTTGTTGACGTCCTTGACGTAGATCCTGGTCGGGGTGAGCAGGCGCGGGGCGAATTTTTTGAGCAGCTTTTTGTCGCCCAGGACTTTGCGGATGAGGGAGAAGCCGTTGGAGTGGAAGCCGGTGGACGGCAGGCCCACCAGGACGTCGCCGGCGCGGACTTTGCGGCCGTCCAGCGCTTCGGCGTTCTTGACTATGCCGACGGAGAAGCCGGCGAGGTCGTACTCGCCGGGCTGGTAGAAGCCGGGCATTTCGGCGGTCTCGCCGCCCAGCAGTACGGATTCTCCCTGGCGGCAGCCTTCCATGATGCCGTCGATGATCTTTTTAGAGCGGGCCAGGTCCAGCTTGCCGGTGGCGTAGTAGTCGAGGAAGATCATGGGGCGGGCGCCGCAGCAGAGCAGGTCGTTGACGCACATGGCCACCAGGTCTATGCCTATGGTATCGTGCCGGTCGAGCAGGAAGGCGAGCTTGAGCTTGGTGCCCACGCCGTCGGTGGAGGCGACCAGGCTGTACTTGTTCTTCAGCTCGGGGACCGGGAGCAGCCCGGCGAAGCCGCCGATGGCCTTGGATTTTTTCTCGAGGAACTCGGTAAATTTGTCCGCCAGCTTTATATCGACGCCGCTCTTCTTGTAGGTGGTCATGGTTTCTCCTGTTAAAGCCCTATGTCCTTTCTGTACTGCATGCCTTCGAAAGAGATCCTCTCCAGGGCCGCGTAGGCCCGCTGCCTGGCGGCCTTCAGGTCCTTGCCGCAGGCGCTGACGGAGAGCACGCGCCCGCCGGCGGTGAAGTACGCGTCGTCCTTTTTGGCCGTGCCGGCGTGAAAGACCTGGGCGGCGACCGCCGGGCCGGCGAGGCCCTTTATCGGCTTACCGCTTTCAGGCGCGTCAGGGTAGCCGCCCGAGGCGACCACGATGGACACGCAGGTTTCGCCCGTAAGTTCCAGCTCCCGCCCGGCCAGCTTCCCGCCCGCGCAGGCCAGCAGCAGCGGCAGCAGGTCGGACTTTATTACCGGCAGGATGGCCTGGGTTTCCGGGTCGCCGAAGCGCACATTGAATTCCAGGACCTTGGGGCCCTGCGCCGTTAGCATTATCCCGGCGTAGATCAGGCCGCGGAAGTCCAGGTTTTCCTTCTTAACCCCCGCCACGAAGCGCGCCAGCACCTCCCGCTCTATGACCGCCATGTCCTCCGCCGGCAGCGTCACCGGGCACACGGCGCCCATGCCGCCGGTATTGGGGCCCTTATTGCCGTCGAGCAGGCGCTTGTGGTCGCGGGACACAGGCAGCGCCAGGTAAGTCTCGCCGTCGACGAAGGCCATTACCGAAGCCTCCACGCCGGGCAGGAACTCCTCCAGCACCACCTTGGCCCCGGCCGCGCCGAAGACGCGCTTCTCCATGAAATCTTCCACGGCTGCCAGCGCCTCGGCCTCGCTGCAGCAGATGCGCACGCCTTTGCCCGCCGCCAGCCCGTCGGCCTTCACCACTACCGGGTACTGCTTATTCTCTTTGATCTTCTCGCGGGCGAAACCGGCGGAATGCAGCACCGTAAAGGCCGCGGTGGGCAGCCCGTTACGCTCCATGAATTCCTTGGCCGCCTGCTTGGAAGCCTCCAGCATGGCCCCCTTCTGGGACGGCCCGAAGACTTTCACGCCGCGGCGGGTCAGGAAGTCCGTCAGACCGCGCGCGAGCGGCGCCTCTGGCCCTATCACTACGAGGTCTATCTTTTTTTCAAGGCAGAAAGCGCAGACCTTGTCGAAATCTTCCCAGCGCAGCGGCGGGCGCTCCGCCAGCTGCCCTAGCCCGTCGGAGCCGGGCACGGCGTAGAGCTTGCCCAACAGCGGGCTCTGCTTCAGTTTCCAGGCCAGCGCGTGCTCGCGGCCGCCGGAGCCGATAAGCAGTACGTTCACAGCGCCTCCTGGTATTTGCCCGTGAAGCAGGAGACGCAGAAATTCCTGTCCTTGCCGCGGCCGCAGGCGCCCACCAGGCTTTCGAGGCTCAGGTAATGCAGCTCGTCGGCGCCGATATAGCGGCGGATCTGCTCAACGCTGAGCTTGTTGGCGATCAGCTCGTTCTTGTTAGGGGTGTCTATGCCGAAATAGCAGGGCGAGATGATGGCCGGCGAGGCGATGGCCATGATGACCTTCTTCGCGCCGGACTTTTTAAGGCTGGCCACTATCTTGCGCGAGGTGGTGCCGCGCACCAGCGAGTCGTCTATCAGTATGATCGTCTTGCCTTTGATCACGTCGCGGATGGGCGCCAGCTTCAGCCGGGCGGTGAATTCGCGCAGGCTCTGGTCGGGCTGTATGAAGGAGCGCCCGGTGTAATGGTTGCGCATGAAGACGGTCTGGTAAGGGATCCAGGATTCTTCGGAGTAGCCCAGGGCGTAGACGGTGCCGGAGTCCGGCACGCCGGAGACGATGTCCGCCTTGACGCCCTTGAGCTCCCTGGCCAGCAGGGCGCCGATCTCGTAGCGCACGGTCTGCACCGAGCGCCCGGCCACCACGGAGTCGGGCCGCGCGAAATAGACCTGTTCGAAGATGCAGCGCGTGAATGCCTTGGCCTTGGCGAAGCGCCTGGACCGCAGTTCCCCCCCGGCGATGGTCACCATCTCGCCGGGCTCAACCTCGCGCAGCACCTTGCCGCCGGCCACTTCAATGGCGCAGGTCTCGGAAGCGAGCAGGTAGGACTTGCCGAGCTTGCCCAGCACCAGCGGCCTGTAGCCGTGCGGGTCGCGCGCGCCTATCACCAGGCCGGGCGCCATGAACAGGAAGGCGTAAGCCCCGGCCAGCTTGGGCAGGTTCCTGGCCAGCGTATCCTCCAGGCCGCGGCCCGGGCAGCGGGCCGCCAGGTGCAGGATAACTTCGCTGTCGCTCGAAGACTGGAAGATGGCCCCGTTCTTCTGGAGCTTCGCCTTCAGCGCGTCGGCGTTGGTGAGGTTGCCGTTATGCGCCACGGCCACAGCCCCCAGGCAGGAGTTCAGCACCAGCGGCTGGGCGTTCTTGATGTGGCTGGAGCCGGTGGTAGAGTAGCGGATATGGCCGATGGCGCTGCGGCCCTTGAGCCCGGCCAGCACCTCGTTGCCGAAGACTTCGTTCACCAGGCCCATGCCAACGTGATGGCGGAGCGCTCCCCCGTCGTCGGTCACCAGGCCCGCGGACTCCTGGCCGCGGTGCTGCAGCGTGAACAGGCCTACGTAGGACAGTTTCGCGGCGTCTTTATTGTCGGTTATGCCGAATATTCCGCACATGGTTTACCTCGTGTATTCTACGGCGTTCTTGAAGAATTGGAAGCCGGCGGCTTCGGTCTCGCGCGCCGCGGCAGGCCGGTCCGGGTTCTGCCAGGCGAAGAAGTTGCGCTCGGGGTGCGGCATCAGCCCGAAGCAGGTGCCCGCCGGGTTGGTCACGCCGGCGATGTCCAGCATTGACCCGTTGGGGTTCTCGCAGTAGGTCAGGGCGTGCAGGTTGCCGTCAGTGATGGCCGCCAGCTCTTTCTTATCCTCTACGATGAATTTGCCCTCGCCGTGGGCTATCGGCAGTTCTATCTCTTCGGGCAGGCCCCTGGTGAAGATGCAGGGGCTGTTCTTGTTGACCTTGAGCTTCGCCCACTTGGCGATGAAGTGCCCGCAATCGTTGGTGTAGAGCGTGGAGACCTGGGAGTTCGCCTTGTTCTCGGGCAGGAACCCGGTCTTCACCAGGATCTGGAAGCCGTTGCAGATGCCTATCACCGGGCGGCGGCCCTTGATGAACTTTTCGAAATCCCCGGCGAGCTGCCGCATCTTGACCGCGTAGATCTTGCCGGCGGAGATGTCGTCGCCGTAGGAGAACCCGCCCGGGAAGGCCATGATATCGTAGTCCAGGACCTTGCGCCCGCCGGAGAGCAGCTGGTTGATATGCACCAGCTCCGGCTCCGCGCCGACGTATTTGAAAGAGTTGAAGGTCTCGATGTCGCAGTTGGTGGCGGTGCCGCGCAGGATTATCGCCTTGGGTTTTTTCATATCAGTTCCTTCCGCCAGCAGGCCTTAAGCCCGGCGAGGTCTTCCCTGAAGAGACGCTCGCTTGCGTCTTTTACCGAGAGGACCGGCTCTTCGCTCACATAGCCTATCTCCGCAACGGGCAAGCCCTTCACCAGGCGGAGGAATTCCGTCTCCTTGCCTTTGACCACCTCTACGGCCAGCCGGGCGGGGCTTTCCCCGAACAGCAGCTCCGTCGCCGTAAGTTTCTTTTCCCTCGCCGCGGGGGCCAGGTCAAGCTCGGCGCCCAGCCCGCCCGAGAAGGCCATCTCGGCCAGCGTCACGGCCAGCCCGCCCTGCGACACGTCGTGCGCGGCCGCCACACAGCCGGCCTTTATGGCCTTACCGAGGCCGGCGTAAAGTTTTACCGCCGCCTTCATATCGAGCGCCGCCACGGCGTTATTGCCGGAGTCCGTTAGTTCGTTATAGACGGAGCCGCCCATACCGCGCGCGCTCACCCCGGCCAGATACACCGGGTTGCCGGCCTCTTTGAAGTTGATAGTGAGGGCCTTGCGCACGTCCTCTACCGGGGCCGTGGCCGAGATCAGCAGCGAGAGCGGTATCGGGTACTCCCGGCCGTCGGCGTCCCTGGACTGGTTGTAGAAGCTGTCCTTGCCGGAGATGAAGGGCGCGCCGTAGGCGATGGCCCCGTCGAGGCAGCCTTCGGCGGCCTGCACCAGGTCGCCCATCACCTCGGGGTCCTTGGGGCTGGCGGCGCAGAAATTGTCCAGTATGGCCGTGCGGGAAACATCCGCTCCCGCGCAGAGCAGGTTGCGCACCGCCTCGTCTATGGAATGCAGCGCCATCTGGTACGGGTCTATTTTGCCTATGGCAGGGTTGAAGCCGTGGCTGACGCCGAAACCGGAGAAATCCGACTGGTCCAGCGTGGCGGCCTGCGGCCAGATCACCGCGGCGTCGCCGGGGCCGTCGCCGTAACGCCCCTGCAGCGGCTTGCCCACGGTGCCGCCCTGCACCTCGTGGTCGTACTGGGTTATGACCGAATGGCGGGAGCAGACATTGGGATGGGCCAGCAGCTCTTTCAGGATCTGACCGTATTTCCCGGAGGGACGCGCCGGCGGCGCGGCATTTATTTTGATCTTGCGGCGGCGCGCCGGCTTCTCGAAATTGGGCACTCCGCCGTGCAGGAAGGCCATCGGCAGGTCTACTACCGCCTCCCCCCCGTGCGTGACCAGCAGGCGGCCGTCGCCGGGGAATTCGCCCATCACACAGTATTCGCAGCTCTCGGCCTCCAGTATGGCGACGAGTTTCTTGAGCTTGGCTTTGGGCACGGAGAGTATCATGCGCTCCTGGGATTCGGAAACCCAGATCTCCCACGGCTCTATGCGTGTATCTTTGAGCAGGGCTTTCTCCAGCCGCACCCGCGCGCCGGTCTCGGAGCCGAGCTCGCCTATGGCCGAAGAGAAACCTCCGGCGCCGCAGTCGGTCACGGCGCTGTAAAGCCCCAGGTCGCGGGCGCGCATCAGCACGTCCAGCGCCTTCTTCTCGTTGACGGCGTGGCCTATCTGCACGGCGGAAGCGGAGGTGTCTTCGTCTATATTGGCCGATGAAAAAGTGGCGCCGTGTATGCCGTCGCGGCCGGTGCGCCCGCCTATGGAAACTATCAGGTCGCCGGGGATGACCTTCTTGGCTATCTTGTCGACCGGGATGAGGCCGGCGCAGCCCACGTACACCAGCGGGTTGAGCAGGTAGCCCTCGTCGAAGTACAGCCCGCCGGCGGCGGTAGGGATGCCTATGCGGTTGCCGTAGTCGCGCACGCCTTCCACCACGCCGCGCATGATGCGCTCGGGGGAATGGGCGTTCTTCGGGAGCTTCCGCTTGCTGTCCAGGCGTCCGAAGCAGAAAGTGTCGGTATTCAGCACGGGCTTGGCGCCCAGGCCTACGCCCAGGATATCGCGGATCACGCCGCCCACGCCGGTCTCGGCGCCGCCGTAGGGCTCCACCGCGCAGGGATGGTTGTGCGTCTCGGCCTTGAAGGCCAGTCCCCACTTGCCGCCGCGCCCGAACTCCACTATGCCGGCGTTGTCGGTGAAGACCGACAGGCACCATTTCCGGTTGAGCGTTTTGGTCGCCTTGACGATGGTTTCTTTGAAAAGGTTCTTGTACTTTTTGACCTTGCTCCCGTCCTTAAAAACGACCGGGCCGGAGAAGGTCTTATGCTTGCAATGCTCGGACCAGGTTTGCGCTATGGTCTCCAGCTCGCCGCGAGTAGGCTGGCGCCCCATCTTCTTGAACTGCCGCTGCGCCTCGGCCAGCTCCAGGGCGTTGAGCGACCAGCCGGCGGCCTTGTCCAGCGCCTCGAGTTCCTTGGCCGGGAGAGAAGTGAAGCTTGAGAGGGTGTCGTTCATATTTTCTCTATTTTGAATTTGTTGACTATCTCGTTCACCAGGGTTTTCACTACGGCGTGTTTAAGCTTCGCCTCCGACTCGCAGGCGGCGTAATACGCGTGCCCGAACCTGACCACGGCCGGCTCCTTGCCCAGCACGTCGGCGATGGCGCCCTTGACGCTTTCCCCCACTACGTCGGTGACCGAGTCCTTCAGCCACACCTCGACGCGCCACGCGCCCTTGAAGCCGTTGGCGCCCGGCCTGAGGGAATACTTTTCGGTTATGCTGTCGGCCAGCAGTTCTTTGCCCAGGCGGTCGAAGTCCGGGCGGCTGAACGAGCCTTCCACCCGGTAAAGGCGCGACACCCGGGCCCGTTCCAGCTTCAGCCCTGCGTGCGCCATGCGCGCGACGAAGCCGTCTTCCTCGTTCTTTGCGTACTTTTCCTTGGTCCAGGTTTCGATTATCATTTTTTCTCCGTAAAATTTAAGAGCCGGGCGGCACTTCACCCGGCTTGCGTTATTTTTTGCAGGGCTTCCTCGTATTTTTTGAGGGTACCCCGCACTACTTCCTCGGGCAGCGTCGGCGGCGCGGACTTCTTGTCCCAGCCGAGACCCTCCAGCCAGTCCCTGACGTACTGCTTGTCGTAGCTGGCCGGGCTGCTGCCTACGGCGTATTTAGCCGCGTCCCAGAAGCGCGAGGAATCCGGAGTCAGCGCCTCGTCTATCAGTATCAGTTCCCCGTCGAGCAGGCCGAACTCGAACTTGGTATCGGCCAGTATTATGCCGGCCTTGGCGGCGTGCTCCGCCCCGAAATTGTAAAGGGCCAGGCTTTTTTCCCTGATGGCCTCTGCCAGGCCGGGCGGCAGGGCCGCCGCCATCGTGGCGAAAGAGACATTCTCGTCGTGCCCCTGGTCCGCCTTGGTGGTCGGGGTGAAGATGGGCTCGGGCAGCCGCTGCGCCTCCAGCAGGCCGGGCGGCAGCGCTATACCGCAGACGCTGCCCTGCTTCAGGTATTCCTTCCAGCCGGAGCCGGTGATGTAGCCGCGCACCACGCATTCGAAATCCACGCGCTTCGCGCGGTGCACCAGCAGGGCCCGGCCGCGCATGTAGTCCCAGTCGAAGGCGGCCGGGGCGGCAACGCGGGCGCGTATCCCGTCTATATCGGAAGAAACTATATGGTTCTTGATTATATGGCCGGTGCGGCCGAACCAGAAGGAACTTATCTTATTAAGGATGGCGCCCTTGCCGGGTACCGGCGTGGGCAGTATGAAATCGAAGGCCGATATCCTGTCGGATGAAACTATCAGGAGATACTTCTCCCCCGCCGCGTACAGATCCCGCACTTTACCCTGGTGTATCAGCTTCAGCTCAAGCATGCTCATCTCCTACTCAAGGTAGATTGCCCGCCCGCGCAACGACGACCGCTTATTTCATCTCTTCCAGATACTTCTTAAAGCCTATCTTGCCCAGCCTGGCGTTCTTGGCCAGCACTTCCCGCTTCATCGTCTCCCGGTAGGCCTTGAATTTGGCCCTGAGCGCCTTTTCCTTAACGCTCAGTATCTGCACCGCCAGCAGGCCGGCGTTCCTGGCGTTGTTCACGCCCACGGTGGCTACCGGTATGCCGGGCGGCATCTGCACTATGGAAAGCAGCGCGTCCATGCCGGCCAGCGGGGTGGCGTTCACCGGCACGCCTATGACCGGCAGCGGGGTGGCGGCCGCCAGCACGCCCGGCAGATGGGCCGCGGCGCCGGCCCCGGCTATGACGACGCCGAAGCCTTTTTTCTCCGCCGCCGAGACGAAAGCGAGGGCCGCCTCCGTGGTGCGGTGGGCGGAAAGTATCTGAATTTCGAAGGGTACGCCGAACTGCTCGAGGACTGCGGCGGCGGCCGACAATACTCCCAGGTCAGAATCGCTTCCCATGACGATGGCTGCTTTGAGCATACGCACCTCTTAACCGGGAACGTGGAAGTATTACTACGCTCTTATTCTACGATTTTAAGCCCCCCGGCACAAATCCGGCCGCGTTTCCCCGTCGTAAACGGCCAGAACAGCGCACTACCCTGTTTTATGGGCCCCGAAGGCCCTTGACAATACGCGGTTATAGTGGTATAGTTATACCAGATTACTACAAAGGACCATCCACGCATGCAGACCATACTCAAGATCTCGGAAGCCGCGGCCATAGCGCTGCACGCCGCCGACTACCTGGCCCAGCGCACCGGCCTCGCCTCGGCGCAGGACATCGCCCGCGACCTGGGCGTTTCCTACAACCACCTCTCCAAAGTGCTGCAGACCCTCACCAAGGCGCGCCTGGTGGCGCCGGTGCGGGGGCCCAAGGGCGGGTTCGCCCTCTCCCCCTCCGGCAAAAAAGCCACCGTGCGCGATTTCATGACCGCCATCGACGGCCCCGTGAAACCGCACGACTGCCTGATGGACGCGAAGGTCTGCCGGCACAGCGCCTGCATGTTCGGCAAGTTCCTCCACGACACCAACAAGCGCTTCGAGGCGGTGCTGGACGGCAAGATCTCGGAGTTTTCAAAGCGGAAGTGATTCAGGACAGGCAATTACTATAAGGAGATAACAAAATGAGCGACGATATGTTCTGTTACCAGTGCGAGCAGGCGGCAAAAGGAACGGCGTGCACCACCCAGGGCGTGTGCGGCAAGGACCCGGAGACGGCCAAGATGCAGGACCTCCTGCTCTGGCAGGCCAAGGGCATAAGCCAGTACGCCCACCAGGCCGCCAAGGCCGGCCATCGCGACCGCGCCATAGACGTGTTCGTGGTGGAGGCCCTGTTCACCACCGTGACCAACGTTAATTTCGACCCGAAGAACATAGCGCAGCAGATACAGAAGGGCCAGGCCATCAAGGAGAAGGCGAAGGCGCTGGCCGGGAACCCGAAGCTGGACGGTCCCGCCGCCTGGGCGGCCCCCTCCGATTACAAGGCCCTGCTGGCCGAGGCCCCCGAGAAAGGCATAGAAGCCCGCCGGAAGGCGCTCGGCAACGACGCGGCCGGCCTGCAGGAGCTGCTGGCCTACGGCCTTAAGGGCATGGCGGCCTACGCCGACCACGCGCTGGTCCTGGGCCAGGAAGACGAGAAGGTCTACGCCTTCATCCACGAGGCCCTGGACTTCCTGACCAAGCCGAACCCGACGGTGGACGAGCTGGTGGGCTATAACATGAAGTGCGGCGAGGTGAACCTGCGCGTGATGGAGCTGCTGGATAAAGCCAATACCACCGCCTACGGCCACCCCGTCCCCACCCCCGTGCGCATCAACCCCCTCAAGGGCAAAGCGCTGCTGGTCAGCGGCCACGACCTGAAGGACCTGGAGAATATCCTCAAGCTGACCGAGGGCAAAGGCGTGAACGTCTACACGCACGGCGAGATGCTGCCCGCCCACGGCTACCCCGGCCTGAAGAAGTACAAGCACCTGGCCGGCAACTACGGCGGCGCCTGGCAGGACCAGCAGAAGGAGTTCAACGCCTTCCCCGGCTCCGTCGTGATGACGACCAACTGCATACAGAAGCCGCTGGACGGCTACAAGGCCCGCATCTTTACGACCGGCCTGGTGGAATGGCCCGGCGTGACGCACCTGGCGAACGGCGACTTCGCCCCGGCGGTGGAGGCGGCGCTCGCGGCCCCCGGTTTCACCGTGGACGGCGACCCGAGGACCATTCTGGTGGGCTTCGGCCATAACACCGTGATGGGCGTGGCGGGCACCGTGATAGACGCGGTGAAGGCCGGCAAGCTCAAGCACTTCTTCCTCATCGGCGGCTGCGACGGCGCCAAGCCCGGCCGCAACTACTACACGGAGTTCGCCGAGCAGGCCCCCAAGGATACCGTTATCCTGACGCTGGCCTGCGGCAAGTTCCGCTTCAACAAGCAGGAATTCGGCGATATCGGCGGCATACCGCGCCTGCTCGACATGGGCCAGTGCAACGACGCCTACTCGGCCATCCAGGTGGCGGTGGCGCTGTCCAAGGCCTTCGGCGTGGGCGTCAACGAGCTGCCGCTGTCGATGATCCTGAGCTGGTACGAGCAGAAGGCCGTCTGCATCCTGCTGACCCTGCTGCACCTCGGCATCAAGAACATCCGCCTCGGCCCGACGCTGCCGGCTTTCGTAACGCCGGCGGTGCTGAAGGTGCTGGTGGAGAAGTTCAACATCATGCCGACCACCACGGCGGAGAAGGACCTGAACGCCATACTCGGCGCTAAAGCCAGCGCTTAACAGCTAGTGAACGGGGCGGGGCCGGAGTGAGTACTCTGGCCCCGCCCTTTACTATAATAACCTCATGAAACCCACGCGCGCCTTCCTGGAAAAGACCTACCGTGAGATGAACCGGCCGGAGTTCATCCACCCCGACCCGCTGGAATTCGTCTGGCGCTACGGCGCCGCGGCCGACCGCGAGGTCGTAGGACTGATAGCCGCCTGCCTGGCCTACGGCAATGTCACGCAGATCCTGAAGAGCGTGGATAAGGTGCTGGCGCCGATGGGGCAGGCCCCCGCGGCCTGGCTGAAGACCACGCCCCCGGCGGAGATCAGGAAAGGGCTGGGCAAATTCAAGCACCGGTTTACCACCGGGGCGGAGATGGCCGTCTTCCTGCTGAACATCAAGCGCGCGCTGGAGAAATACGGCTCGCTGGAGAAACTGTTCCTCGCCGGCTACGACAAGAGTGAGCCCACCGTTGAGAACTCCCTATACCGATTTATCGACGCTTTCAACGCGCAGGCCTGCGCCCCCACGCTGACGCCCTGCACCGAGCTGAAGAGCTCCTTCAAGCGGGTAAACCTCTTCCTGCGCTGGATGGTGCGCAAGGACGCCGTGGACCCCGGCGTCTGGGCCGGTGTGCCCCCCTCCAAGCTGATCATCCCGCTCGACACGCACATGCGGCAGGTCTCCATGGGCATGGGCATAACGAAGCGCAAGGACACCTCCATGAAGACGGCCGTGGAGATCACCGCGTTCTTCAGCGGCGTCATGCCGTCGGACCCGGTTAAATACGACTTCGCCCTGACCCGCGCGGGCATCAGGGGCAACAATACCTGATTTTTAGTAGAATATAGTCTCTCTCTTTCGCTGACGGCTGGGTACCGGCAGCGCTTCAAGCATTTACTTCAGGAGGAAAAATGAAAATAAAAGGTTCCAAGACCGAACAGAATCTGCTCGCTTCTTTCGCGGGCGAATCGCAGGCCCGCAACCGCTACACTTATTTCGCCGGCGCGGCGAAGAAAGAAGGCTACGTACAGATAGCCAAGGCCTTCGAAGAGACCGCCGACCAGGAGAAGGAGCACGCCAAGCGCTTCTTCAAGTTCCTCGAGGGCGGCGACCTGCAGATCACCGCCACCTTCCCCGCCGGCTGCATCGGCGACACCGCCGCCAACCTTAAGGCCGCGGCCGACGGCGAGAAACACGAGTGGGGCCACATGTACCCCGAGTTCGCCAAGACCGCCCGCGAAGAGGGTTTCGAACCCGTCGCCAGGACCTTCGAGGCCGTCTCCGTGGCCGAGAAATACCACGAGTCCCGCTACCGCGGCTTCCTGAAGAACCTCGAGGAGGGAAAAGTTTTCAAGAAGGGCAAGAAAGTCACCTGGCGCTGCATCAACTGCGGCTACACCCACGAGGGCGAGACCGCCCCGGAGAACTGCCCGGCCTGCGCGCACCCGAAGGCCTATTTCGAGGTCCTCGCGGAGAACTGGTAAAAACCTATGGAAGAAAATACGAACGAAGAAGCCCAGAAAGAGCACGCGAAGCGCACGGTGACCATCCACGGCCGCCCGATGACGCTGGTCGGCGACGAGATGAAGGTGGGCACTCCCGCGCCCGACTTCAAAGTGACCGATAACGACATGCTGCCCATGAAGTTTCTGCGCACCTACGGCGGCAAAGTGGCGGTTATCATAGCCGTGCACTCCCTGGACACCTCCGTCTGCGACCTGGAGACCCGCCGCTTCAATAAGGAAGCCGAGGCTTTGGGCCCGGACGTCGGCGTGCTGGTGGTCAGCATGGACCTGCCGTTCGCCCAGAAGCGCTGGTGCGGCGCGGTCGGCATCAAAGCCGTGCGCACCTTCTCGGACTACCAGAGGGCCGAGTTCGGCAAGGCCTACGGCGTCCTGATCAAGGAGCTGCGCCTGCTGGCCCGGGCCGTGTTCATAGTGGACAAGGACGGCATTGTGAAGTACGCGCAGATCGTTCCCGAGGTCTCGAAGGAACCGGATTACGAAGAAGTGCTGACCGCGCTCAAGGCGCTGGTCTGATTTTGGGTAAGGGTCAAGGAGAAAACAATAATGGCTGAAAGAAGAGAAGTTTACAAGTGTGAAGCGTGCGGCAACATCGTAGAGGTCCTGCACGGCGGCCCCGGCGTGCTGGTCTGCTGCGGCTCCGACATGAAGGCGATGTTCGAGAACACCTCCGACGGCGCCAAAGAGAAGCACGTCCCCGTAATAGCGAAGACCGACAAGGGCGTGACCGTGAAGGTAGGCTCCGTGCCTCACCCGATGCTGGCCGAGCACTTTATCGAGTGGATAGAGCTGGTGGCCGACGGCAAGGTCTTCCGCGAATACCTGCAGCCCGGCCAGGCCCCCGAGGCCACGTTCTGCCTGTGCTTCACGCCCAAGACGCTGGAAGCGCGCGAATATTGCAACCTGCACGGGCTATGGAAAGCCTAAGGAGATAAAATGAAAAAGTACCTCTGCAAGCTCTGCGGCTATATCTACGATCCGGCTGTCGGCGATCCCGACAACAACGTCCCCCCCGGCACGGCTTTTGACAAGCTGCCCGAGGGCTGGGTGTGCCCGGTCTGCGGCGCCGGCAAGGAAGAGTTCGAAGTAGAGAACTAGCCCCTTCAGCAAAAACAAAACCCCCGGCCTGGGCGCCGGGGGTTTTTATTTGGCCGCGCTATCTGGCCGGCCAATCGGCCAGTCCGCCGCCTTCGGAGATCTTTACGAACCTGTCGGCGGCTATCTTTTTATAGACCGCGGCCCCGGAGTTCCAGCGCACCTCTATCGAGTCGGCGGCCTTTGCCTTGCCCAGGCCGAAATGCAGCACCTGATCGTCTGTCAGCCCGGCGTGGCCGTGCGAAGTGGAAATAACGCGCCGCTGCGTCAGCCTGCCGGCCTTCACGATCACCTCTACGCCCACCCCGCCGCGGTTGGAGCCGCCGGCGCCGCGTCCTTCCAGCTTGACGGCCAGCCAGTGGTTGCCGTTATTTATATGGTTATGGAACAGGGCCGGGGCGGGCCAGGCCCCGCGCCGCCTGTCGGCCGGCATGCGCATCCAGGACTTGCCCGCCAGGATATCCAGGCGGCCGTCCCGGTCGTAGTCCGCCACGGAGATGCCGCCGGAGCTCTCCCAGTCAAAACCGGCCTTGGCGGTGATCTCCTCGAATTTCCTCGGCCTGACCTGCCTGAACAGCCGCAGGTACTGCCCGTCCGGGTAGTCCCCGCTCGCCAGCAGCAGGTCCAGGCGCCCGTCGTTGTCGAAGTCGGCCCAGGCCGCGCGCATGTCCCCCTGGTTCCAGTTCCTGGTATCCTGGTGCACGCGGTAGAGGAGGTCCGGGTAGCGTTTGAAAGCCCCGCCTTTTCCGGGGCCCTTATTCTCCAGCAGCGAAGAGCGGTCCGACGCCTCGCCCGCCCAGCCATGCGTGATCTCGCCCAGGAAGACGTCCGTGTCCCCGTCGTTATCGTAGTCGGCGCAGGCGGCGGAGAAGGTATTGCCGTGCGAGCGCCATTCCTTCTCGGGCTCGCGCTTCACCCCCGGCGGGTAGCGGCCGTGGCGGATAGCGTCCCCGTCGAAGCCGCTGGCCGGCGCGCGATCGGAGAAGGTGCCGTCGCCGTTGTTGCGCCACAGGCGGTTGGCCTGCCGCCCGTAGACGGAGACCAGCAGGTCCTGGCGGCCGTCGCCGTCCCAGTCGCAGTGGGAAACGCCGTAGACCGGCCGGCTGGAATCCGCCCCCCCCTCGGTCGGCGCCGTCAGCAGCCCGGCGGATCCCGTGGTCTCGGCGAAACTGCCCCCGCCGAGGCCGCGGTAGAGGCGTGAGGGATAGCACAGGAAGGAGACCCCGTATTCCTTGTACCAGTTGCCGGCGTAAAGGTCCAGGAGCCCGTCGTTATCGTAGTCGAACAGGGCGGCCGCGGCGGTGGTCTCCGCCGGCTCTTCCACGCCCGCTTTCCCGAGGTGCGTGAAGCGGCCCGTGCCGTCGTTGAGCAGCACGGCCGAGCGCAGGCCGTCGTCGGCTTTCTCGTAAAGGGCCCCGCCGGCCGCGTCTTTCAATACGGCCCCGGTCTTCGGGTCTGTTTTAGGTTTTTCGAATTCGGAGTAGCGGGCGCTGAACAGGTCCAGGTCGCCGTCGTTGTCCAGGTCGCCGAAGACCAGCGCGCTGCCGGCCCGCGCCGCGGTGCTGGGTGCCGGGGCCGCGTTCACGCCGGACTCGGCCGTGAAGTCGTAGAACCCGCCCGCGCCGCCGGAGCTGAGGAAGACGCGTGAGACCTGCCCGCCGAAAGTGCTGCCCAGCACGGCGTCCGGCCAGCCGTCGCCGTTGAGGTCAGCCCAGGCCGGGTTCTGAGCGCTGACGGCGGCCAGTCCGGCCGCGGAAGCGACATCCACGAAATACGGCCCCCCGGCGGCTGCGGCAGGCAGGGCCAGCATGAGCAGAGGGAGCAATTGGATCATCAGGGCTTCTTAGCCAGCGAGCGCAGTTTTTCAAGGTCGGAGCGGAAAGCGGGCTGCCTGGCCATCTCCGCGTAGACGGCGCTCCCGAGCAGCTTGCCGGCCTCTATGTCCGACGGGTGATGCACCCCGCCGATCACGCGGTTGAGGGCGGCGCGGTCGGACCGGGCCAGGAAGTCTGCGCGGCGCGCGGGATCCACGTCGGCAAGCAGCAGCGCGAGCAGCCGCGACACGGTGGCGTGCCCGCTCGGATAGGAGAGCCCGCCCACGCGGCCCAGGCAGGGCCGCAGCTCCTTGTCGCGCCGGAAGGGCCGCGGGCGCGCGTACTTTTTCTTGGCGATGGAAACGGCCTTGGCGCCGTCCACGTAGACGCGGAAAAGAATGGTCGAGGCCTCGGCCGGCAGCGGCTGCGGGAAGGGCGAGATATCCCCGAAGAACTTGTCGTAATCGGCCTCGGCCTGGGCGTTGGCGCCGGCGCAGTCTTCGGCCGTGCGCCTGCCCTGCCAGTCGAACATGACCTGCATGTCCTTTTTATCCTCTGGCGAACCCGGGGCCGGCGGCGGCGCCACGGTGGCGGCAGGCACGGAGGCGGCCGCGTAATGGTGGTCGGGGCCGAAGACGCTGTACAGGTAGAACTGGGCTTTGCCGCAGCCTGCCAGAGAGGCGGCCAAGACCAGGGAAAGAAGAATATTTTTGCGGGCGGTCATAGCGTACAGTATAGAAAATGCGCGCAGCTTGAACCTACTGTTCCCGCGCCCCGGCTACCGGCCGCGCTTCGCCAGCGCAGAGGCCTGCCCGGCGATGGCGGCTACCTCAGCGGGCACAAGCACCCGGTTGTATAGGCGGATATCGTCCAACTGTCCCCGGAAATGCCAGTTGAGGTTACCGCCGATGCGGCCGAATTCCAACGGCGTGGGACTCAGCACCTGGTTGTCGCCGAAAGAATCGGCGCCAATCCTCACAGGCTGCGCGATACCGTTGCGATAGATGGCCATCCCCGCCGTGCCGCGGCTGCCGTCGTAGGAGGCGGCCCAGTGTTCCCAACGCCCCGGTACCGGGCCTTCGTCCGCAGAGGCCTCCAGCTTAAAATTGTGCCCGTTCTTTATATCGAAGGTCAGGGCATAATTGTGGGAGGCGTTGTTCATGTACAAGGCGGTAATAACAGGATCCGAACCTTTTGCAAAGAGCCCCTGCGGGGCGTCCTTGCCGCCGCTCTTTATCCAGAAGGCGACCGAGAACGGATTCCTCCCGTCGAAAAGGCTGTCGTAAAGCGGCTGATTGCCGTCTGAAACATAGTCGTCCAGGCCATCCATGGAGAAAGCCTGCGCGTCCGCGCCGGCGGCGAAAGCGGCGCCGTTAAGCGCGCTGGCCGTGCGGCCGGTAATCTCGTCCAGTGCGTTTCCGTCAGCGCGCCACCAGCGCACCGGGTCTTTGACGGGCGGCGGACGGACAGCGGCCTTTGGGGCCGCCGGGCGCGGCTCCGGACGCGGCAGCGGGCGCGCGGCAGGCGCGGCAGCTTCGGCGGCCCAATCCATGGCGACGATCTCGCCCGCCGCGGCAATGATTGCCGCCGTTTCGGTCTTTATCAGGCGCGCGTTGACCTCCAGCCGGCCGTTGCGGTGGCGGATAAGGGTGCCTGTTACCACAGCTTCCACCCCCAGCACTTTGCCTATGCCCTTTATCGTCCGCTCGTCAACGGCGCCGGAATGCTGAAAGCTGAGTTCGCCCAGCACTTTTTCCAGCAGCGCGCGCTCAACGGCCTCCAGTTTGCGGCGGTTGATTATACGGGTGAGCAGCCGCTCGGCTACTATCGCTCCGTCGCTGGAGGCCCGCCCGTCCACGTAGGAGAAAGGCAGCACCGCGATCTTATTGCCTGAAAGCTGGCCGCGCCCTTCAGAAAGCCTTTCGGCCATGCGCGTGTAAGGTTCGGAGGAAAACGCCGCTGTGGAGCCGTCCCTGCGGGAATTGCCGGCGCAGCCGGAAAAGACCAGCAGTGCGGCCGCGCCTAGCAGCATGGATTTCATCAGGTATTTCTATCATTTAAACCGGCGCAGGTACAATGGCGGCCCGCTGAAACAAAAGAGCCCGGCAGAACCGGGCTCTTTGCTGCTCTGAGGCGGCTCAGAACTTGTGCCAGAGCATCTGCGTGGTGACGTCGTGGTGGAACAGCACCTCCGAGGTCTTCACTATGGTGCCCAGCTCCTTGGGGTTGCGGTCGGCCGAGGCCTGCTTGTGGTGGGCGTACTTCTCGTGGGGCGCCTCGCCCAGCAGCCGCTTCAGGAACTCGCTGCCCCGGAACAGCCGCAGCGCGTCGTGGATATTGCCGGGCAGGTAGCGCACGCGGTCGCGCTTGCTCTCGTCCTTGGTCAGCGGCTCGCCCTTCAGCGCGGTCCCGATAAGCGAGTAAAGCGCCAGGTAGGGATTGGCGTCGGGCCCGACGGAGCGGATCTCCAGCCGCGCCGAGCGCTCGTTGCCGGCCGGAATGCGCACCATGGCGCCGCGGTCCACCGCCGACACCTTGATCTGGTTGGGAGCCTCGTAGTGTGGGTCCAGGCGGCGGTAGGCGTTGACGCTGGGGTTGAGCACCAGCGACAGCTCCTGCGCGTGGTTGAGTATCCTGGAAACCACGTCCCAGGCGGCTTTCGACATCCCCTCCTCGCCCTTGGCGTCGTAGAAGACGTTCTTCCCCCCTTTGGAGAAAGAGAGGTTCAGGTGCATGCCGCTGCCGTTCACGCCGGAGACTGGCTTGGGCAGGAAGGTGGCCGTCATGCCCATGTTGGCCGCCACCTGCCGGCAGACCAGCTTGTAGAGCTGGATCAGGTCGCAGGCGCGCACCGCGTGGGCGTGCGAGAAGTTCAGCTCGAACTGCGACGGGGCCACCTCGGGGTGGTCCTTCTCGTTGCGGAAGCCCATGGCGCGCTGTGCCTCGGCCGCGGTGTCGATGAACTTCTTCAGCGGGTCGAGCGGCAGCGAGTGGTAATAGCCGCCGGTGGAGATCAGCTCGAAGCCGTGCGTGTCGTTATAGCTCTGCTCGGCGTTGAGGCCTTTCACCAGGAACCCCTCCACCTCGGCCGCCACGTTGGCCGTCAGACCGGAGGACTTCTTTATCTCGCGGGCCAGCTCGGCCAGCCTGGCCCGGAAGTCGGAGTCGTAGAGCGACTTGTCGCGGTTGAGCACCGTACCGAAGATGATGACCTTGCCGGGGCCGAAGACGTCCGCCGGCAGCCAGACTATGCTGCCCCAGTCTATCCCCAGGCGCAGGTCGCTCTCGCGCTGGGCAGAAAAGCCGCGGATAGAAGAGCCGTCGAAGGTGAGGTTGTCGTTGGCGGAGAGAAAGAACTGCTTGTCGTAGTCCAGCATGTGGAAGCGGCCTTCGATGTCGGTAAAGCAGATGGTCACCGCTTTGAGGCGCTTTTCACGGCGCAGGTAGTCGCAGTATTTTTTCTCCAGCTCGGCCTGGGAGAGCTTCTCCGCGGCCTCAGCCGCCTCTATGTTCAGCGTCTCCAGCTCGTCATAGGGAATGACCAGGAAGTTCTTGAGCCCCTCGCCGTCTGCGGAAATGTTTTTATTCATAGCCCCTCTTTAAAGGAATATTTGAGCAACTAATATTAAATATACATGGATTTATGCTAATTGTCAAGACTTTTATAATAAACAGAAGCGCCGCCCACAAAGGGCGGCGCCTCTGCGCAAAAAGGCAGCAGGAGCCTTTTTAATCCACGGTGATGGACTTGCTCACGTTCTTGGGCGAGTCCGGGTGCACGCCGTGATCCAGGATCTCCAGGCGGTCCAGGAACTGCATCTTGCGCACGCTCATGTCCATCGCCAGCAGCTGCAGGGCCACCGAACTGGTGAAGAACACCAGCAGGTCGTCGCCGGTCCTGGGCAGGGCCACGTAGCCGTGCTGATAGGTCTTGGAGTACATCGAGGGCACGCTCTTCTGCGCGGTGTCGCGCAGCATCTTATCCTCCTCGGCGATAACGTAGATGTTGGCGCCGCGGATCTTGTGCGTGTTGATCTGCGAGATGGTCAGGTTCACGTCCCGGGCGTTGGGCCCGGTGACGAAGACCAGCGGGTAGTTGGTATAAAGGCTCTCGAAGAAGTTGTGCTTCCTGAGGATCTCCGTGAACAGCGCGGCCTCCGCCGGGTTCAGGCCGGCCGGCTTGCGGTCGAAAAAAGCGTAGCCGCTCACCGCGTGAAAGACCCGCGCCAGGCTCTCCGGCGCCAGTTTCCCCCCGCGCACCGACGCGTATTTAAGCGTGTCGGCGAACTTGTCCACCAGCGCGCCCACGCCCTCCATGCCGAAGATGGTGTTAACGCCGAGGATGGTGTTGGGGCCGTGTTTGAACTCCGGCGACTCGAAGCCCTCGGTATGATTCAGCACTACCTCGCGCACCTTCAGCGCGCCCTCGCGCGCTATGCCCTGCATGCCGGTGGCCAGGATGTGCACGCTGGGCTCGAGGTACAGGTCGACCGCCGCCTGCTGCACGGAGTCGCGCGTATTATTAATGGTTTCCTCGATGAGCTCGGGGATGAGGTAGAGGCTCTCGGAGTATTTCTTGAGGTTTTCAGGCTTGGCAGCCGACAGCTTTTCCTTCGCGAAGCGCTCGCCCAGGCGCAGCGCCATGATGTAGAGCACCAGCAGCTGGTTGACGAAGCTCTTGGTGGCGGGCACGGCTATCTCCGGCCCGCAGTGCAGCGGGATGAAGATGTCGGATTTTTCCAGCGCTATGGTGGAGTTTACATTATTGACGACGTTGACGTACGAGACCTTCTTGCCGGCGGCATGCACCTGGTTGAAAACGTCTATCAGGTCCTTGGTCTCTCCGCTCTGGCTGATGCCGATGATGACGTCCCCGTCGCGCACGGCGTCGAGGCACTGGGCGCGGAAGTCGCCTGGCAGATAGGCCGTCACGTTGACGCCGGCGATACGGTTAAAGAACACCGAGGCGCACTTGGCCGCGTTGTAGGAAGTGCCGCAGGCCACGAAGTAGGCAGTGCGCCCTTTGCGGCGGCAGGCGGCCATCAGCGCGCAGTACCCCTTTATCTTCTCGCGGGTGGCGTCTATCTCCTCCAGCATGAACAGCGCATCGGCGAACTTCAGGGCGACACCGCACTCCGCCGAGCCGTAAAGCCCGCGCAGCTCGGTGAAGAAATCGGCCATCTGCGATTCAGGCGCCATCGAGGCCAGCGGCAGGCGGCAGCCCCGCGCGTAACCCAGCGCCTTGCGCATGGCCGGGGTGCCGAAGAAGGCGGCGGCCTGCTTTTTAAGCTCCGCGGCGTCGGTGAGGTCGGCGAGCTTCGCCACCCGGCCCTTCAGGTCGCGGACAAAAGCGGGATCCTTGGCGGCCACTTTGCGCGCCAGGTCGGTCAGCGGGGATCTGTCGGCGAAGTAGGAGAGCACCTTGGCCGTAGCGGCGGCCTCGCTGAATATCTCCTGCTCCATAAAATACTTGAACGGCTTCTTCAGGCCGGTCTCCTCTACGCGCAGGTGGCTGCGCAGTTTTCCTTTCTTTACCGGGCGGCCGGTGCGCAGGTGATAGAAGTCCGCCTTGTCGTGCGTGTACAGGGCGAACTCGTCTTCCTTGATGGGGTAGAGCATCTTGGTGCACGACAGGACGCTCGCCAGGTCCGACGAGGCGATGATGAACGGGCCGTGCTCGTTATGGGCGCCGGCGCCCATGTAGAGGCTGCTGCCGGCCTTGATGCAGGCCATCAGCTCGGTGACGGGGTCCACCACCACGGCGGCGAAGGAGCCGGTGGTCTTCTTGGCGGCGGCGAGGATGGCGGCTTTCAAGGCGGCGTAGCGCGCCTTGCGGTCTTTCTGGTTCTTGAGCTTTTTCAGCTCTATCGCGAAGTAATGTTCGATGGTGTGCACCAGCATCTCGCCGTCGTTGTCGCTCTTCACGTCGTGGCCGGCCGAGACCAGCCATTCCTTGAGCTGGTCGCAGTTGGTGATATTGCCGTTGTGGGCGCCGTAAAGGTGGGTATGGCAGTAAGCGTCGTGCGGCTGGGCGTTGGCCCGGGTGACCACGCCGAAGGTGGCCCAGCGGACCTGGCCGCAGAAGAGCTTGCCTGCGAGGCGGTCTATGCCGAGTTTTTTGGTGATGACGGAGGGTGCGCCGACGTCTTTCTTCAGGGTGATATTCCCGGCGGCGTCCTGGATGAGGGCGCCGGTGGAATCGTAGCCCCGGTACTCCAGCATCCGCAGCAGCCGCGAAGCCTCCGCCCCGAGATCTTCCCTGTCCTTAGCGCACCGCAAGCCTATGACTCCGCACATGTAAGCACCTCTCGCCGCAAGATACTCTATTTTCCCTAAATTCCCCCCCCTTATGCAATCCCCGGAGCACCGAAACCGCAATTATTAAAGCACTCACATATCAGGCGGCCTACCGCAGGGACAGGACCGCTCGACATGAAAGGCCGGCGAGGGTATGCCTTCTTGCGTCTATTCTTAATCAGCGGGGAAACCGGCGGAGACCGCAGGGGTAGGACAAGCAAAACCGTCGCGAGCCCGACGCTTGCGTAGCGCGGAGGAGCGGGTGGCCGCAGCGGCCACCGCAGTGTGTCGAGTGAGCGCACGGTGTGCGCGAACGCGTTTTGCGGTCCTGCCCCTGCGGTAGGCCGCCAGATATAAAAGCCGCTTCCCGGCGCGTCTCTGCGGATGCTTCCGTTAATATTTAGAAAGCTATACGGGGCCGGAGTAGGGGAGGAAGACCTTGACCACGGCGCCGCCGCCGGGAAGGTTAGAGAGGTTTATGCTGCCGTCGTGGCGCCTGGCTATCTGGGCGCAGACATAGAGCCCCAGGCCGGTACCGCCCGCTTCCTTGCGGGTGGTGGCGAAGGCCTTTATGCCGCCATGCAGCAGCTTCTCGGGAAAGCCGGGGCCGTTGTCGGAGACCTCTGCCAGCAGGCCATTCTCGTCGCGGCGCGCGACCACCCGTATCGTGCCGCCCTCCGGCGCGAAGGAGGCGGAGTTCATGATAGCGTTGACGAAGATCCGCTCAACGTGGACCTTGCTGGCACGGATATCCGGCAGGGTGAGCGGGACGTCGATCTCCAATTTAAGGTTCTTTTTTCTTACCGAATAGTCAGCCAGCAGCGCCGCGTTATCCACCGCCTCCGCTAGCGAAACCTGCTCGAAGACGTATTCCTGCCCGCGCACTATGCTCATCGCGTTGGAGATCATGGCTTTCGAGAAGCGGGCGGCCTTCAGGATGCGCGCGATATTGGCCTTATCGGGAGGGTCCTCCTCCGAGGCGATCTCGGCGCTTAGCAGGATCACCGAGACCGAATTGCCCAGGTCGTGCATTACCCCGCTGACCAGCGTCCCGACCTCCCCGGCGGAGGCGGTCTGCACTATCTGCGTCTCCTTTTCAGTGACCTTGCGCTCCAGGGAGCCTACCTGCTCGCGCTTGAAAGCCAGGCCCGCCTCGGCCCGCTTCTGCGATTGCGACGTGTTATAGACAACCCCGGAGGAAAAGGCCAGCACGGCCAGCTTCACGGAAAGGGCCAGCAACCCGGCCAGGTCGCCGGGGTTTATGGGCCAGCTGAATACGCAGAGCGCGATGGCGCACAGCGCGGTCATGCCGGCCGCGTCCTTCAGGCGGGCCATCAGGGACGCGCCGAAGACCGGCAGCAGGTAAAGCACCCAGAAATAGGAACTGCCCCCTCCGGAGCTGTGCAGCACGCCAGTGATGATCAGGAAATTCACCGCCAGGATCAGGTCCAGCAGCCACAGGCTGACGGCCGAGCGCCGGCGCAGCAGCCAGCTGAAGACGAAGTTGGACGAGAGCAGCAGCAGGAAGAAATAGAGGATGCGCGGGTAGGCGATGACCGGGTTATCCCGGTACAGGTACGCGAGCCCGATCATGAAGACCGAGAAGACCAGCTCGTACGAGTTTTTGGAGAAGGTGGTGACCTCCCCCCTTTCAAGCGCCTTGATCAGCCATGCCATAGTGAAGTCCTAAAGCGGTCCGCCGCCCTGTTTCGCCCTCCGCGCGGCCTGCACCGCGCCTATCCCCATCAGGATGACGGCGGGCCAGAAGGAGACGAAGAACAGCAGGCCGAGCCCTATCGGGTTGCCGCCCGTGGCCCCGGTCGCCAGCGCGTACAATACATAAAGCAGCAGCGGCGAGGCGCCGACGACCAGCAAACCAGCCCCGGCAAGGAAGATCTTTGACCGCAGCAGTTCTTTTTTCACAGCTCCCCCTATTCAGCCCTCAATGCGTCGGCAGGCTTCAGCCCTGCGGCCACCCACGCCGGGTAAATGGCGAAGGCGAAAGCGGTAAAGGCCGCGATGAGGACCGCGACCAGCGGCATCCACGGCTCTATCGGGCTGCCGCCCATGCCCAGCATCACCTTCACCGGCACGCCCCACAGGTAACCCAGCGCCGAGCCCAGCACGCCGCCGAGAAGCCCCAGCATGACGGCCTCCACGATGAACTGCAGCATGATGTCGCTGCGGCTGGCGCCGATGGCGCGGCGGATGCCGATCTCCTTGGTGCGCGCGAAGACGGTAGCCAGCGTGACGTTCATGATGCCGATGCCGCCGGCCAGGAAGGCCAGCATGCCCAGCGAGATCGTGACCAGCGCCGACTTGAAACTGGTGGCGATGCGCTCGCGGATGGCCTCCAGCTGGTTCTCTATGAGGAAGAGCTCGGCGTCGCCGAACTGGATCTTCAGGAAATTGGCGACCTTGCGCTCCACCTCGGCGAACGTCTCCTCGCTGCCGGTGTCTATGTTCACGTCGAGCGACTGGTAGGAGCCGATGAAGTTGTAGTGAATGAGCGTGGTGACCGGCGCGAGGATCTTGTAATCCTGCTGGTAGCCGGTGATATTAGCGGGGCGCTTGGAATAAGGCAGCTCCTCCAGCACGCCGATGACCGTGAAGGTGTAGCCGTCTATCGTCACCTTTTTGCCCAGCAGGTCGTTGTGGGCCACCAGCGTATCGTAGCCGCCGCTGTAGTTATACTTCTTCATCATCGTCTTGTTGTACGCGTTGGAGGGCGGCGGCGGGGCCTTGCGCACCAGCACGCAGACGCGCAGTTTGTTCTCCACGTCGTGCCAGTCCAGGAAGCGGCCCTTAAGGGTATAGACGAAGTCGCGCTTGGCCCAGTCGGGGGTGACCCCGTGGATGCCGGTCATCACCCTGTGCTCGCCGTATTCGAAGACGTTCATCCAGTCCCGGCCCTCGGGCGAGATCATGTACATACCCGGCAGCCGCGCCTTGAGCGCGGTCACGTCCTCGTAGGTGAAGACGGGCGGCGGGCCGACGTCGTCGGGCGAGGCGAAGCGCTGGCTGTTGTTCTGCGAGATCCGCATGCGGGCCATGCCGGAGACCTGCTTCTGCTTCTCCAGGAGCGAGTAAGTATGGACTATCGCTGAAAAAGAGTCGATGAAGACCACCGAGCCCACGGCGATGGCCAGGAAGCTCAGCGCCGAGCGCGTCTTGTGCGCCCAGATCTCGGCGAAGCCGGTCCGCGCGGCGTTCAGCAGGGCGGTCACGGCTCTATCCTCCCGTCGCGCATCCTGATGTTGCGGCCGGCCCGGGCGGCCAGTTCCTTGTCGTGGGTGACCATCACCACGGTGATCCCCTCGGCGTTCAGGGCGAAGAGGGAGTCCATGATCTCGCGGCTGGAGACGGAATCCAGGTTGCCTGTAGGCTCGTCGGCGAGTATGAGCTTCGGGGAATTGGAGAGGGCCCGGGCTATGGCCACGCGCTGGCGCTCGCCGCCGGAGAGCTCCAGCGGGGTTTTCTTTTCTTTGCCGTGCAGGCCCACCTTCTTCAGCAGGGCCGCGGCGCGCTCGCGCGCGGCGGGCCGGTCGGCGCCGGCGTAGAGCATGGGCAGGCAGACGTTCTCCAGCGCGGACATGCGGTTGAGCAGGTGGAAGGACTGGAAGACGAAGCCGATGGCGTCGCGGCGCACGGTGGAGCGCTCCAGGTCCGACATGGTGGTGACGTCGCGCCCGTGCAGCGCGTAGCGCCCGCCGCTGGGCTCGTCGAGCAGGCCGATGATGTTGAGCAGGGTGGACTTGCCGCAGCCCGACGGGCCGGTGACGGCCGCGAATTCTCCGGGTGCTATAGAGAACGTGAGCCCGCGCAGGGCCGGCCAGCCGGCCTTGCCCCCCTCGTAGACCTTCGTGAGGTCTTCGCAGGCTATGCTCATTTCAGGCTCTCCGGAGCGGCGGTGAAGAGCTTGTCGCCCGGTTTTACGGGGCCTGCCAGCTCCAGCTCGTACTCCGAGCGCAGGCCCGGATACACCTGCAGCCTCTCGGCCTCGTAGCCTTCCTTCTGGCGGTAGACGTAAAAGTTCAGCCCGTCCTGAAAAACGGTCTCGATCGGCGCCTTGAGCACGTCCTTCTTGGCCTTCATGTTGGCCGTCACCACGGCGCTCATGCCGACGCGCATCTTCTGGCTCGGCTTGTCGATATTGATGACGACGCGGAACACCTTGCTGCTGCCGCCGCCCCAGCCGGAGTTCTTGCTCTCGGCCGCGGGCGCTATAACGTCGATCTTGCCCGAGAACTTCTCGCCCGGGATGGAAGTGAAGGTGATGGAGACCTGCATGCCGCGCTTGAGCTTGAAGATGTCTATCTCGCTGATCTTCAGGTTCACGGCCAGCGTGTTCATGTCCACCACGCGGGTGACGCAGACGGAAGGGCCGTCGATGCGCTTGCCCTCCCGGATCTCCTCGGATTCCGCGCCGTAGCCCCTGACCGCGCAGCGGGTCAGCAGGCCGGAGCGCGTGGCGGCGATCGGCACGGGCACGTACTGCGTGGAATCCATGCGCTCGCCGCCCTTGAACATCATGATCTTCTCGCCCTTCTCGACGTATTCCCCTTCCTTCTTGAGGACCTCGACGATGAAGCCCTTGCCGGGCGGGAAGACGTCCACGGTGTCGCGCGAGACCAGCTCGCCGGATTCCTGCAGGTCCAGCTTCAGGTCGCCGCGGCTCACCTCGCGGATAAAGTCCTTGAGGTCCTGGCGCACCAGCATTCTCTTGTAGCGCGTGTAGCCCGCGAACCCGCCCGCGGCCAGCGCCGCCAGCGCCACTATCCAGAACGAGGATTTAACGATCCGTTTCATAAAGCTCCTATTCCCACACACGCTCGCCCAGCAGCACCCGGTAGTTGGCCAGGGCCAGGTCGAAGTCGTTGACGGCGGCTATCTGGGCGTTGCTGGCGTCGAGCAGCTTGGTCTGCGCGCTGTCGAGCTGCAGGGAATCAGCGCCGCCGAGCGAGTATTCGCTCATCAGGTTCTCGGTGGTGTCCTTCTGCGCCTTGACCTGGAACTCCAGCAGCTGCCGTGATTTCACCTGCAGCTCTATGTCCTTCTGGGCCGACAGCACGCTGGTCTTCAGCGCACGCTCGGAGCTTTCCAGGTCCAGCTCGGCCGACCGCAGCGCGGCGCCGGCCGCGCCGATGTCCAGGTAGTTCTGCAGGCCGAAGAAACCGAAGGGGAAGTTCAGCGACGCGCCCAGGCTGTACGACGGGTTGCCGGCCTGCGGGCCGGCGGGCTCCCCGATCAGGCCCAGGCCGCTCTTGCGCCAGCCGGCGTCCACCCGCAGCCGCGGGTAATTGGCCAGCACCGAGTTGCGGTTGGTGATGCGCGTACGCTCCAGCGCAAGGCGCTGCTGCCGCAGGCCGAAATTGTTCTGCAGGGCCTTCGCCGCGTCGCTCTTGGGCAGCGGCAGGGCGACGGAGGCCGTCTGCGTGCTGACCTCCGTGAGCTGCTCCTCCTCTGGCTCCGCGTTGACCAGCTCGTTGAAGGCCATGCGCGCCTTGGCCTCGGCCGACTCGGCCTGCGCCAGAGACAGCTCGCTCTGCAGCTTGTCGCCCTCGCTCTGCGTCACCTGCATGCGGCTGCGCGTGCCCGACTGGTACTGCTCGTTGGTGTCCTTGTACTGGCGCTCGCGCGAGGCCAGGTTCATCTTCGCCGTGCCGATGCGCCTCTGGGAGGAATAGAGCGCGTAAAAGCGGTTCAGCGCCTTCACTGCCTCGGCCTGCTTGGCCTCCAGGAAGGCCAGCTTGGCGGACTCGTAGTTCAGCCTCGCGGTCCTGACCTTATTGAGCGGGCTGCCGGCGGAATCGTAGAGGTTCCACGCGGCTGACAGGCTGGAGGTGACGTCCGCGCGCTCCAGCCTGAGGCGCGGGTCGCTCTGGTCATAAAAAGTCTCGCCCAGGTTCAGCGAAAAAGAGGGCAGGGCCGCGTCGAGCAGCGCGGATTTATAGCCGCTTTCCGCCTGGCGGAAGGCCTGCTCGGCCTTGCGCATCGCCGGCGAAGCCTCCAGGGCGGCCTTCACATAGGACTTGGGGGTGAAAGTGCCGGCGGCGGCGGGGGCGGCGCAGGCCAGCAGCGCGGCCAGAAGCAGAGTAGTCGTTGGTATGGTCATAGTTGCTGTCCCCGGCGGCAAAAAAACGCTTTATACAGTTTACAATAAAAGGCCAAAGACGGCAAAGACAGCAGAGCATTTTTTATGCCGGGCCTTTCTACCGCTTGTCCCGGTCGCGGGGCGGCCGGAATATTTGCAGATGAAAATATCCAGTTTCAGATGAAGGATCAGTTGCGCTTCTTCTTGCCGCGCGGCGCCGGGGCCAGCGACTCGCGGATGGTAGTCAGCAGCAGGCCGCATTCCAGGCAGGGCGCGCCGGCGCGCAGCGCATAGGCCAGGTAAGTCTCGGCCTCGGGCCAGCGCTTCAGTTCGTAGCACACCAGGCCAAGGTGCTTGGAGGTTTCGGCCAGGGTCAGGCGCGGCGCGTTCACCGTGAGCCCGCTCTTCAGCGCGTCGTAAGCTTTAGCGAAGTCCCCCTCGCCCTCGTAGGCCGAGGCCAGCGCGTTGTAGTACGGATGCCCCTTCGGAGCCCCCAGCGCGTCGGCCGCCGCCAGCAGCTTCAGCGCCTCGCCGGAGCGTTTCTCGGCGGAATACTCCCCGGCCAGGGCGACGTAGATCGCAGCGTCCTTCGTGCCCGCGCCCGCGGCCAGCTCCAGGTATTTCCGGACACCGGCGGCGTCTCCGCGCTGGCCGTAGGCCTTGACCAGGGCCTCGTAAGCGCCCAGCAGCAGGGGCTGAGGCGCGAGGCCGGACTCTTTTAGCTCTGCCAGGGCTTTCAGGTCGCCCAGCATGGCGTCGAGGCTCCCGGTCTGCTCGTACAGGCGGGCGCGGCGGGCCAGCAGCTCCGGCCTGTAGGCCGCGGGGTAATTCTCGAGCAGGAAAGTGCAGGCCTGCACGGCGCCTCGCCCCTCGCCCTTCAGGCAGGCGGAGCGTTTGACACCGTTGAGGATCAGCAGGACCGCGAAAGAGGCCGCGGAAAGGCCGAAGATCACGCCCGCCCATTTCAGGATTTTCATCATATTATTTCCCCGCCCTGGCGTACAGGCAATCGGCCTCGGCGTTGCGCCCTTCGCGGTCGAACAGTCCCGCCAGGCGCTCCAGGCCCTCGGCGTCGCGCGTGAGGTCGTACACGAAGATGGAATAGCCCGCCGTGAAGGCCGGCTCCCGCCCTTTAAGCCAGTCGAAAGACTTTTTGTCCGGGTAATAGGTACCCTGCAGGTTGGTGGCTGACACCGCCAGCAGGACTTCCTTCATGCCGCAGACCTGCGCCCCGGTACCGCGCAGGTCAGCGTTGGAGACCAGGCCCAACGGCGTATAATTTATGCCGTAGGCTTCGGGCCTGGCCACCCCGAAATAGGAGAACACCAGCGGCGGGTTGCCGCGCGACTCCAGGTAGGCGGCGACCTGCTTCACGCCCTGCCCCCAGTCCAGGTTGGAATCCACGAAATACTTGTAGCCGTTGGACGGGCCGCCGGAGAGCTGGTTGAAATAGGCCAGGTAGTGAGGGTGGGCCGTCAGCGCCGAAACCGGGATCAGGGCGGCCAGCGCGCAGGCCAGCCACGCGCCGCGCCGGGACGAGGCGTAGACGCGCGCCAGCGCCACGCCGGCCAGCGCGGCCAGGAACGGCATCACCGGCAGGATGTGGCGGTAGCCGATCTGCACCTTGGCCGTCAGCGACGCGGCGAAGAAGAGGACCGGCGGCAGCAGCAGCCACAGGTGATCGCGCCGGAATTTTCTCAGCAGCCCCCAGGCACCCGCGCCGGCGGCCAGCAGTACCAGCAGCGGCGTTTTCAGCAGCAGGGCCGACGGGAAATACCACCACACGCCCGTGAGCGAGTGACGGCCCAGGGCGAAAGAGGAGCGGCCGGCGTCGAGCCGTCCCAGCGTGGCGGACAGCCCGGCCCAGTAGAGCCCGAGGTCGAACTTGTAGACCAGCGCCACCGTCAGCAGGCAGGCGGCGGCGTAGATGAGGAGATATCCCAGCAGTTCACCAGTCTTGCGCCTGGGCCAGAAATAATTGTCCGCCAGCCAGAAGGCGGCCACCATGGGCGGCACGATGAACATGCTGAACTTGGAGACCAGCGCCAGCCCGGCCGCTCCCCCGGCGAGCGCGGCCAGGAGCCAGGGCCTGGCGCCGCCCTTTCCCCCGGCGGGGGCGGCCGTGAAGAGCCAGCCCAGCGCGAAGGAGGCGAAGTAGAAGGCCGCCGCGGCGGCGTCGGTGGTCACCAGCGCGTCGTTGGAGATGAAGACGGGCATGCCGGCGAAGGCGCACAGGGCGAAGGCGCCCGCCGCGCGCGACTCCAGCCGCGAGGCAAAAAGCCACAGCAGCCCGGCGAACAGCGCGGTCCAGACCAGGAAAGTGAAGCCCCGCGCGGTATTGAGCAGCCGCTCGGCCGGGACAGAATTATGGTAAAGGAACAGGTCCCCGTAATGGTACGGCATGAAGTTGGCGAAATAGGGGTGCCCGGTGAACGCCTGCGGCTTCAGCGCCAGCGTAGGCAGGGCGGAAAGCATCTCCGACAGCGGCGGATGGTCCATGATGTTCATCACGTAGCGCCCGGTGCGCAGGTAGGAGTATCCGCTGGCCAGGTGCACGGTCTCGTCGTAGGTGGCCGCAGCGGAGCGGATGAAGGAGAACCCGGCGAAGAGGTGAAAAGCCAGCGCGGCGGCCGCGAGCAGGACTGGCACTGAAACTTTTTTCCACATAGGCTGCAGATATGATACAAAAATCCGCGCCCCGGCCCGGGCGCGCGGGCGCGTTTTTTTGTAAAATATAGCTATGAAGATACTCCTCACCGCAGCCATCGTTCTCACCGTCGCCGCGGCCGCCTGCGCCTTCGACCTTGGCGGTTTTTTCAGCGGCTGCGCTAAACCCGCGGCGGTTCCGGCCGCGCCCGCACCTTCCGCCGGCACCGAAACCGCCGACAGCGCCTTCCCGGCTAACCTCAAACCGGAAGAAGCCCTCCGCTTCATAGAGTCCGTGAAGCCGGTGGTCATAGACATCCGCACCGCCGAAGAGCACGCCGCGGGCTACATACAGCCCACGCATGAGGTCATGGACTACTACGCCCCCGACTTCAAAGAGCGGCTCGCCAAGCTCGACAGGAACGGCAAGTACCTCCTCTATTGCCGCAGCGGCCGCCGCACCGGCGCCGCCCTGCAGGTCATGGGTGACCTCGGCTTCGCCGGCGCACACGACATCGCCGGCGGCATTACCGCCTGGACGTCCGCCGGCCTGCCGGTGGCGAAATAGCCCCTCCCCTCCCTGGGAAAGGCCCGCTCCGGCGGGCTTTTTCTTTTGCCGGCCGCGCTTCCGCGGGCGCTTTATCCCCCCCGCTAAATCTGCTATATTTATTTCGCGAATACGCAGGTATCAACAGGAACCCAACATGAAACTATCAGAATTCATCAGACCCGCCACCCTGGCCGAAGCGCGCAAGGCCTTGCGCGCGCTGGGCCCCAAGGGCATGCCCCTCGCCGGCGGCACCGCGCTGCATTTCATGCAGGGCAAGACCCCGGTCACCGCCGTCGACGTGACGCGCCTGGGCCTGTCCTACATCAGGCAGAAAGGGAACTACTTCGTCATCGGCGCGGCCACCCCCCTCTCCGACATCCAGCGCTACCGCGGCCCCCGCTGGGCCATGCACGAGATCTGCCGCCGCATCTCCACCCACCAGATCCGCAACGTCTCCACCATCGGCGGCAACATAGCCCGCGTCTTCCCGTGGGCCGACCTGCCCGTAGTGCTGCTGGCCATGGACGCGCGCCTGGTCATCTACTCCGGCAAGGAGAAGGAAATGACTGCCGACGAGTATTTCTCGGCCCAGCCCGCGCGGCTCTTCCGCGGCGGGGACCTGCTCACCGCCGTCAAGATCCCGGTGCTGAAGGCGCATCACGGCTTCGGCTCAGTAAAGGTGACGCGCAACGCGGCCGCCTTCTCGCTGGCCACCGTCGCCGCCCTGCTGGAACTAAAGGACGGCGTTATCAAAGCCGCGCGCGTGGCCGCGGGCTCCGCCATCCCCTTCCCGCAGCGCCTCAAGCCCGTCGAGGCCGCCCTCGTCGGCAAAGAAGCCGTGACCGCGGTCTTCAAAGAAGCCGCCGCGGCCGCCGGCGCCGCCGCCAAGTGGGTAGGCGGCGAAGGCATGAGCGCCGACTACATCCGGCAGCTCGCAGAAGTTTCCATCCTGGACGCCCTGGAAAGGGCCGCCGAATTCGCTCGCGGGAGGGCTGAATAATGACCACGACTACCCACACCGTCACTTTCACCATTAACGGCGAGAAGAAGACCTTCGCCACCAGGCCCGACGAGAAACTGCTTACGCTGCTGCGCCGCGAAGGCTACCGCGGCACCAAGTACGGCTGCGGCCAGGGCACCTGCGGCGCCTGCACCGTGCTGCTCGACGGCCGGGCCACCTACGCCTGCCTGCTCTACGCCATGCAGGCCGAGGGCAGGAAGGTGCGCACCATCGAAAGCGTCGGCACCTTCGACAAGCCCGGCGAGTTCCAGAAGGAACTGGTCGCGGCCGGCGCAGTGCAGTGCGGCTACTGCATCCCCGGCATGGTCATGAGCGCCACCGCGCTGATGGAGACCGAAGAGGTCTTCGAGGACGAGATAGTAAAAGAGTACATGGACGGCAACCTCTGCCGCTGCACCGGCTACGAAAAGATCTGGGTGGCCCTGCGCAAGACGCTGGACAAGCAGGCCTCCGCAAAGCCCGCCGCGAAAAAGACCGCCAAAGGGGCGAAAAAATGAAACGCCACGAAAAAGCCAGGAACTTCAAGCAGGTCAATACTTCCGTCACCAAGATAGACGCCCTCCAGCTCGCCCTCGGCAAGGACTCCTACGTCGCGGACTTCGTCCCCAACGACGCGCTGATCATCAAGATGCTCTGGAGCCCGCACGCCCACGCCCGCATCAAGAAGCTCGACGTTTCCAAGGCCGAGAAGATGCCCGGAGTGAAGGCCGTGCTCTGGTACGGCAACGTGCCGCGCATAGCGCACTGCACCGCCGGCCAGGGCTTCCCCGAGCCGTCCCCTTACGACACTTTCATGTTCGACAAAAAAGTGCGCTTCGTAGGCGACCGCGTGGCCGCCGTGGCGGCCGAGACCGAGGAGCAGGCCCTGGCCGCCCTCGAGGTTATCAAGGTTGAATACGAGCTGCTCAAGCCCGTGTTCACCCTCGACGAGGCCATGGCCCCCGGCGCCCCCGTCATCCACGACGAAGCCGAGGCCCACGTGCCTATCCCGATCCCCTACGAGCCGAAGAAGAACCTCGTCGCGCACGTGGCCTGCGAGGCCGGCAGCTTCGAGGCGGGCCTGAAGCAGGCCGACTTCAAGTTCGACCACACTTACGAAACCCCCTACGCCCAGCACTGTCCCATCGAGCCCTACACCTCGCTGGCGCAGATAGCCCCGTCGGGCCGCATCCACATCACCACCTCCACGCAGGTGCCGTTCCACTGCCGCCGCATCGTCGCCAAGACCCTCGACGTGCCCGTGCAGAAGATCCGCGTGGTGAAGCCCCGCATAGGCGGCGGCTTCGGCTGCAAGCAGGAGATCCTCCTCGACGACGTCACGGCCATGTTCGCGCTGCGCACCGGCCGCGCCTGCCTGTGGCAGTTCAACCGCGAGGAGACCTTCCGCACCGGCCGCACGCGCCACCCGTTCCGCATCCGCCTGCAGGCGGGCGTGAAGAAGGACGGCACCATCACCGCCATCAACATGGAGGCCATCAACAACACCGGCGCCTACGGCGGCCACGGCCTCACCGTGGTCTCGTGCGCGGGCTCCAAGGTACTGCCGCTCTACCACTGCGAGAATATCAAGTTCGACGGCAAGTCATATTACACCAACCTGCCGGTAGCCGGCGCCTACCGCGGCTTCGGCGCCACGCAGGCCTTCTTCGCCATGGAGTCCCTGATGGACCAGATGGCCGAGGCTATCGGCATGGACCCCATGAAGTTCCGGCAGATCAACCATATCCGCGAGGGCGAGGGCTCCCCCATCTTCGCCGCGCTGGGCGAGGGCCGCGAAGGCACGCCGATGACGGTGGGCTCCAACGCGCTGGCCGAGTGCATTGTGCAGGGCGCGGAGGCCATAAAGTGGCAGGACCGCAAGGACTGGAGGGGCAAGACGGGCCGCTACCGCCGCGGCATGGGCATGGCCTGCCTGATGCAGGGCTCGTCCATCCCGGACATAGACATGGGGGCGGCCTCCATCAAGATCAACGACGACGGCTCCTTCAACCTGCTCGTCGGCGCCACCGACCTGGGCACAGGCTCGGACACGGTGCTGGCGCAGATAGCGGCCGAGGAACTGGAGACCGCCACCGACAAGATGATAGTCTACTCGTCGGACACGGACCTGACGCCGTTCGACGTGGGCGCCTACGCCTCGTCCACCACCTACCTCTCCGGCGAGGCGGTGCGCAAGGCCGCGGCCGACGCCAAGCGGCAGATCCTTCACACCGGCGCCGAGATGCTGGGCCTCCCCGTCGAGCAGGTGCGCTGCGAGGACTCCGCCGTGATCAGCGCCGACGACAAGCACAGGGTGACCTACGGCGACATCGCCAAGTACTCGCTCTACCAGAAGAACCAGTACCAGATCATCGGCACCGCCTCGCACATCACCAAGAAGTCCCCGCCGCCCTTCGCGGCGCACTTCGCGGAGATCGAGGTGGATACCTGGACCGGCTTCATCAAGGTCCTCAACTACGTCTCCACGATAGACTGCGGCACCGCAGTGAACCCGCAGCTCGCCGAGGGCCAGACCGAGGGCGGCACCTTGAACGGCATCAGCTACGCGCTGACCGAGGAATACCTGTTCGACCGTGACGGGAAGATGCAGAACGCGTCGTTCGCGGACTACCACATCTACTCCATGCGCGACCGGCCGCCGCTCAACATCATCCTGGTGCCTTCCTACGAGGACACCGGGCCCTTCGGCGCCAAGAGCGTGTCGGAGGTCTCCATCAACGGGGCCGCCCCCGTCTTCGCCAACGCCCTCTACAACGCCACCGGCGCGAGGGTGCGCGAGTTCCCCCTCACGCCGGAAAGGGTGCTGAAGGCCATCAAGGCCGCAGAGAAGAAGTAAAGCTTACAGCCCCCAAAGACCGGCCGCCGCAGCCCCAGGGTTGCGGCGGCCGCTCCATTTATCCGCTAAGGCCCGCCGCTGATAAAAGATAAAAGATAGCGCCAACGGGAATATAAACCCGCCCGCTTTAAATGCTAAAACTATTTTAGCTTCCGGCCTTGAACCGCCGCGGGGCAGGGGATGATAAGGGGGATAACATGAAAGGCAATGAAAAACTGCTGGGGGTTATGAATTCGCTGCTCGCGGACGAACTCACCGCCATCAACCAGTACATGGTGCATTCCGAGATGTGCGCCAACTGGGGCTACGAGAAACTGCACAAACACTTCGAGAAGCGCGCGATCTCGGAGATGAAGCACGCCGAGAAGCTGATAGGCCGCATCCTCTTCCTGGAGGGCAGGCCGACCGTCAGCGAGCTGCGCAAGATCGTGATCGGGGCGGACGTCGGCAAGCAGTTGGATAACGACCACGCCTCCGAGGAGACCGCGATCAAGGCCTACAACGACGCGGTCAAACTGGCGGCCGAGGTCGGAGACAACGCCAGCCGCGACTTCCTGCAGGAGATCCTCAACGACGAGGACGGCCACATCGACGGCATCGAGGAACTGCAGGACCAGATAGCCCAGATGACGCTGCCGGTGTTCCTGAGCACGCAGGTCAAGGAATAGCCGCCCGTACGCCCGGAAAGGCCGCCGGGATTCCCCGGCGGCCTTCCGGCCGGACGAGACGCGTGCTCCCTCCGCTCACTACAACACATTCGAAAAACGCCTGCCGCGCAGCTTCGCGGCCAAAATCCATAGGCGGAAATAGTATCATTGCGGGAAGGGCGGGCGATGGGTAAACTTATTATTTCCGGTATAGCCGGCGCCGTGCTGAGCGGCGGCAAAAACTCGCGCATGGGCGGGCGCTGCAAGGCGCTGCTCTCCTTCCGCGGCCGCCCGCTGATAGCGCCCGCGCTGGACCTGCTGCGCGGCGTCTTCGGCTCGGCGGTGGTGATCGCCAACGACCCGGCCGGCTACGAAGGCCTCGGAGCCCGGGTGCTCCCCGACATCTTAAAGGATAAAGGCCCGCTAGGCGGGATACACGCGGCGCTGGCGGGCTGCGGCGCCAGGCCGGTCTTCGTGGCGGCCTGCGACATGCCTTTCCTCGACGAGGGCCTGATCCGCGCGCTCGCCGCGGAGTGGCTGCGCGCCGGGCGCGGCGCCGCGGTGCCGCGGGCCGGCGGGCTGCTGGAGCCCCTCTGCGGCGTGTACGGCCCGGAGCTGGCCGCGCCGCTGGCGGCGTTCCTGCTCGCCGCCAGCGACCTCTCCGTGCGGGCCTTCCTGCGCGGCGTTCCCACCCGGGTGCTGGAGCTGGGGCCGGACTCGCGCCGCGTCTTCACCAACTTGAATTCCCCAGCGGACCTGGAGGTCGCGCCTTGACCGAGAACTTCGAGATAGTAAAGTTTTCCGACGGGGCCCTGACGGCCGCCGCAGACCCGGCGGTGCGGGAGGTCCCGCTCACCATCGTGCTGGACGGCCGGGAACTGGCCACCCTGCTAGCCTCCCCGCACGACCTGAAGGAGCTGGCCTGCGGCTTTCTCTTCGCCTCAGGCCTCATCAATTCGGCCTCGGACCTTAAGAGCCTGACGGTGGACGAGCGCAAATGGACGGCCTTCGCCGACCTGGCCTCCCCCTCCGGCCTGGGGGAGACGGCCCTCAAGCGGCTCTACACGCCGGGTTGCGGCAAGGGCACGCTGTATTACAGCGTCGCCGCGCTGGCCTGCCGCGCCAAGGCGGTCTCTCGCCTGACTCTGTCGCCCGCCGAAGTAACGGCGCTGGCGGCGGACCTGCACCGGCGGGCGGCCGTCTACCTGGAGACCGGCGGGACGCACGCCGCGGCGCTGGCGGGCCGGGGCGGCATAGAGCTCTTCAGGGAGGACATAGGCCGGCACAACGCCCTCGACAAGGTGATCGGGGCGCGGCTGCTGGCCGGCGGTAATTTCAGGGACGCCGTCCTGCTCTCCAGCGGGCGCGTCTCCTCGGACGCGCTGCTGAAGGCGGGGCGCTGCGGCGCGCCCTTCGTGATCGCGCGCGGCGCGCCCACCTCGCAGGCCGTCAGGCTGGCGCGGGAGGCAGGCATCACGCTGATAGGGTTCGCCAGGGGGCGCAGGTTCAATATCTACAGCGGGGCGGAGCGCGTCGCCGCAGCAGCGGAAAGACGCGACGGGGAGATGTCATGAACGGGAAGAATTCGGCCGTATCGCTGAGGGCGGCGCTGCCGCCGGAACTAGCGAGGCGGGCGGGCAAGCTGAAGGGCCGCCAGCCGGACGGGGTTTCGCTGGATGAGGTGGATCGGCTCCTGGGCCCCGCGCCGCGCCGCCGCGACCTGCTGATAGAATACCTGCACCGGCTCAACGACGCTTACGGCGCCCTCCGCTCGCGCCACCTCACGGCTCTGGCCGCAGAACTGAACCTGCCGAGGGCCGAGATATACGAAGTGGCCACCTTCTACCATCATTTCGAAGTGACCGATTCCGAGAGCCCGGCGGCACTGACCGTGCGCGTCTGCGGCGGCCTGCCCTGCCACCTGGCAGGGGCGAAGGAACTTATCGAGCGGCTGCCGGCCATCCTCGGCCGCGAGGTGAGGGTGGAGAAAGTCCCCTGCATGGGCAGGTGCGAGCAGGCGCCGGCGGCCGAAGTCGGGCGGCGTCATGTCCCCTTCGCCGACCCCGGAAAGGTCGCCGCGGCCGTCCGCGGCGGAGAGGGCGTCCACCCGGCCGCCAGGCCCGACGGGGAGTTCGACCCTGCGGCATTCGCCGGGAAGCCCCTCCCGGGGCCGGGCGCGGCCCAGCCCGCTTACGCCGGCTACGCCGCCTATCGCGCGGCTGGCGGCTACCGCCTGGCCGCTGAGGTAGTCTCCGGAGAGCGCACGGCGGAAATGGTGATAAAGGCCCTGGAAGACTCCGGCCTGCGCGGCCTGGGCGGGGCCGGCTTCCCGGCCGGGCGCAAGTGGCGCATAGTCAGGGAGCAGCCCGGGCCGCGGTTCATGGCGGCTAACATCGACGAAGGCGAGCCGGGGACCTTCAAGGACCGCAGCTACCTGGAGCGGGACCCGCACCGCTTCCTGGAGGGGCTCCTGATAGCCGCCGCGGCCGTCGGCATAGACGAGTGTTACATTTACCTGCGGGACGAGTATCACGGCTGCCGCGCCATACTGGAGGCGGAGCTGGAAAAACTGAAAGCCGACCCGCCTTTCCCGCTGCCGCGCCTGGAGCTGCGCCGCGGGGCCGGCGCCTATGTCTGCGGTGAAGAGTCCGCACTGCTGGAGAGCGTAGAGGGCAGGAGGGGCGAGCCCCGCAAGCGCCCCCCCTTCATCGCCCAGGCCGGCCTGCGAGGCCGCCCTACGCTGGAGCACAATTTCGAAAGCCTTTACTGGGTGCGCGACATCCTGGCGCGCGGGCCGGAGTGGTTCGCCTCCTTCGGCCGGCGCGGCCGCAAGGGCCTGCGCAGCTTCAGCGTCAGCGGCCGCGTGAAGGACCCCGGCGTGAAACTGGCCCCGGCCGGCATCAGCGTCCGCGAACTGATAGGCGAATACTGCGGCGGCATGCAGGACGGCCGGGAGCTTTACGCCTACCTGCCCGGCGGGGCCTCGGGCGGCATCCTGCCCGCCTCGCTGGGCGACCTGCCCCTGGACTTCGACACGCTGCAGGAACACGGCTGCTTCATCGGCTCGGCGGCGGTAATAGTGCTGGCCGCCGGAGACAGCGCCCGGGAAGCGGCCCTGAACGCGATGCGCTTCTTCGAGAGCGAGAGCTGCGGCCAGTGCACGCCCTGCCGGGCCGGCACCGCCAAGGCGGCGGCCCTCATGCAGGACCGCCGGTGGGACCGGGCCGCGCTCGAGGACCTCTGCGCCGTAATGGCCGACGCCTCCATCTGCGGCCTGGGCCAGGCCGCGCCAAACCCGGTACGCTGCGTGATGAAATACTTCCCGCAGGAGGTGGAGTGATGCCCCCCGGAACAAAAAAGATAGAGTTCACCCTCGACGGCAAGGCGGTCTCGGCCAACGAGGGCGAGACCATACTCGCCGCGGCGGCGCGCTACGGCGTGGAGATCCCCCGCCTCTGCGACCTCAAGGGCTACCGCCCCGACGGCAACTGCCGGGTCTGCGTGGTGGAAATCGAGGGCGAGCGGGCGCTGGCGCCCAGCTGCTGCCGCGTCCCCGCGCCCGGCATGAAGGTGCGAACTGACAGCGAGCGCGCGGTGAAGAGCAGGCGTCTGGTGCTGGAGCTGCTGCTAGCCGACATGCCCGACGAAGGCCTCAAGTGGGTGGACGGCGATCCGGCGCGCGGCCACGGCGAACTCAGCTACTGGGCACACAAACTCGGAGTTAAGGCGCGGCCGGAGCTGAAGGCTCTGCGCCGGGCGCGGCCGGCCGCCGACCTCTCCCACCCGGCGATGGCTGTGAACCTGGATGCCTGCATTCAGTGCAAGCGCTGCGTGCGCGCCTGCCGCGAAGAGCAGGTCAACGACGTGATCGGCTACGCCGCCCGCGGGGCTCGCAGCGAGATAGTTTTCGACCAGCGGGACCCGATGGGGCACAGCACCTGCGTGGGCTGCGGCGAGTGCGTGCAGGCCTGCCCGACGGGCGCCCTGATGCCCAAGGGCCTGATCGGCTCGCAGGAGGTCGACCGGAAAGTACCTTCCGTCTGTCCCTGGTGCGGAGTTGGCTGCCAGGTCACTTTCAACGTGAAGGACAACAGGATACTCTCCGTCGACGGCCGCGACGGCCCCGCCAACCGCGGGCGGCTCTGCGTAAAGGGCCGTTTCGGCATGGACTACGTGCAAAGCCCGCAGCGCCTGACCAGGCCCCTGATCCGCCGGCCCGGCGTCCCGAAAGAGGCGGCCCATGGCAGCGGCCCTGCGGACTGGACGAAGATCTTCCGCGAGGCGGGCTGGGAGGAGGCCCTGGATTTCGCCGCGTCGGGGCTCAGGCGCCTGCGCGACAAGCACGGCAAGAAGGCACTCGCCGGCTTCGGCTCGGCCAAGGGCAGCAACGAGGAGGCTTACCTCTTCCAGAAGCTGGTGCGCACCGGCTTCGGCAGCAATAACGTCGACCACTGCACCCGCCTCTGCCACGCTTCCAGCGTGGCCGGCCTGCTGGAAGGGATAGGCTCCGGCGCGGTCAGCAACCAGGTCAACGACGCCGCGAACTCCGACTTCATCGTGGTCATAGGCTCCAACCCGACGGTGAATCACCCGGTGGCCGCCACCTGGATCAAGAACGCGGCGAAGCGCGGCGCGCGCCTGCTCCTCTGCGAGCCGCGCCGCACGGAGCTGAACCGCTACGCCTGGCGGACGCTGCAGCTCAGGCCAGACACGGACATAGCCCTGCTCAACGCGATGCTGCACACGGTGATAGAGGAAGGCCTCTACGACCGCAAGTTCGTGGCCGAAAGGGTTAACAACTTCTCGGCGATAAGGGAGAACGTTAAGGCCTGCAGCCCCGAGGCCATGGCCCCGGTCTGCGGCATTCCCCCCGCGGCCATCCGCGAGGCCGCCCGCGCCTACGCCGGGGCCAGGGCCGCCATCATCTTCTGGGGCATGGGCATCAGCCAGCACGTGCACGGCACCGACAATACCCGCTGCCTCATAGCGCTCTGCGCCGTCTGCGGGCAGATAGGCAAGCCGGGCGCCGGCCTGCACCCGCTGCGCGGCCAGAACAACGTGCAGGGCGCGAGCGACTCCGGCCTGATCCCGATGATGTATCCCAACTACCGCCGGGTGAACGACCCCGCGGCGCGCAAGTGGTTCGAGGAGTACTGGCGCACGCCGCTCGACGACAAGCCCGGCTACACCGTGGTGGAGGTCATCGGCAAGATAACCGCGCCGGAAGAAGACCAGCACAAGATACGCGGGATGTACATCATGGGCGAGAACCCGGCCATGAGCGACCCCGACCTGGCGCACGCCCGCGCCGCCCTGGCGAAGCTCGGGCACCTGGTGGTGCAGGACATCTTCATGACGGAGACCGCGCAGCTGGCCGACGTGGTGCTCCCGGCGAGCGCGTGGCCGGAGAAGACCGGCACGGTCAACAACACCGACCGAATGGTGCAGCTCGGCCGCCGGGCGGTGGACCCGCCCGGGGAGGCGCGACAGGACCTGTGGATCATACAGGAGCTCGCCCGCCGCCTCGGTCTGGCCTGGGACTACCGGGGGCCGGAGTCCGGCGTGGCGGAGGTCTACGAGGAGCTGCGTCGGGCCATGCCGACGGCCATCGGCGGCATCACCTGGGAGCGCCTCGAGCGCGAGGGCTGTGTTACCTACCCCTGCCTCTCGCCTGAGGACCCGGGCAGCCCGACGGTCTTCAAAGACAGGTTCCCCACGGCCGACGGCCGGGCGAACCTGGTGCCGGCCCGGCTGCCCGCGCACCAGGTCACCGACGGGGAGTATCCCTTCGCGCTGATCACCGGGCGGCAGCTGGAGCACTGGCACACCGGCAGCATGACGCGCCGCTCGCCGGTGCTCAACGCGCTGGAGCCGGCGGCCACCGTCACGCTGTGCGGGGAGGACCTGGAGCGGCTGGGAGTGACACCGGGGGAGACGGTAACGGTGACTTCGCGGCAGGGCAGCGTGGCCCTGCGGGCGCGGCGCGACGACGGCAACGCCCCGGGCACGGTCTTTATCCCCTTCGCCTACTACGAGGCCGCGGCCAATCTGCTGACGGACCCGGCGCTGGACCCGTTCGGCAAGATCCCGGAGTTCAAGTACACCCCGGTGGCGGTAAGGAAGGGCGGCACGGCGGAGCCGGGCGGCTACCTCGGGGAATAAGCCGGCCGGCGGCTACTCCCAGTCTATTTCGAAGAGGTTGACGCCGCCGCGGGCGTATTCCCGCAGGAACCTGCGGGCGAGCCCGTCCCAGAACGCGCGGCCGGAGGCGCCGCAGCGCGGGAGGCAGCGGGCGCGCAGGATGGCCAGGGAGGCCTTAACTATGCGGGTCTCGTCGTAGCGCAGCAGGGCGGGCCTGTGCAGGCGGTGCAGTTCGTCGAGCAGGAAGCGGTCCTGCCCCTCGGAGAAGAATTTCAGCGCGCAGGTCTCCTTAAGGAGCCGCGCGCGCTTCTTGGCGAAATCGGCCAGCGCGCAGGCCAGCAGGCAGGAGCAGGCCACTCGGTCGAGCTGCCTGTCGGTGAGCCGCCGCGGACGCCGTGTTCTCATACCGGGTATTTTAGCACACAAAGCCGCGGGCCCGGACCCGGCGGAGGGAGGGCTCATGAAAGCTATACGCGTCTCGAGGTTCGGCGGGCCGGAGGAACTGCGGCTGGAAGAGGCGCCGGTACCGGCGCCGGCGGCCGGCCAGGTACTGGTGCGGGTGTTGGCGGCAGGCGTGAACCCCTACGAGGCCTATATCCGTTCCGGCGCTTACCCGGCCCTGCCCGCCCTGCCCTATACGCCCGGCTCCGACGGGGCCGGCACGGTGGCCGCCATCGGCCCCGAAGTTACGGCGGTAAAGCCGGGCGACCGCGTCTACATAGCCAAGTGCCTCAGCGGCACTTACGCCGAGTACGCCCTGGCGCTGGAAGGGCAGGTGCACCCGCTGCCGGACCGCGTCACTTTTCAGCAGGGCGCGGCCCTGTGGGTGCCCTGCGGCGCGGCTTACCACGCGCTGACGCACCAGGGAGGCGCCGCCGCCGGCGAGACGGTGCTGGTGCACGGCGCCAGCGGCGCCGTGGGCGGGGCGGCGGTCCAGTTCGCCCGGGCTCGGGGACTAACTGTGCTGGGCACGGCGGGAACCCCGAAAGGCCGGGAGCTGGCGCTGCGCCTGGGCGCGCACGCCGTCTTCGACCACACCGCGCCGGGCTACCTGAAGGAAATAGAGGCGGCCTGCCCCCGCGGCGCCGACCTGGTCCTGGAGATGCTGGCGAACGTTAACCTGGGGGCGGACCTGAAGCTGCTGGCCAAGGGCGGCAGGGTGGTGGTGATCGGCAGCCGCGGCGAATCCGTCATCGACCCGCGCGACCTGATGAGCCGGCGCGGCTCGATCCGCGCCTTCACGCTGTGGTCCGTCACGCCGCAGGAAGAGCGGGAGATACACGGCGCCATAGCGGCGGGCCTGGCCGACGGCACGCTGAACCCGGCGATAGGCAGGGAGTTCCCGCTGGCCGAAGCGGCCGCCGCCCACGCCGCGCTGATGGCGCCCGGCGCGGCCGGCAAGATAGTCCTCATCCCCTGAAACCCGCGCAGGGCGCAAAAAAGCCCGGGGAGCGCCCGGGCTTTTCATACTGCGCGGCCGAGCTCATTCCGGCGGCGCCGGCCCGGGCACCGTCCTTATACCGAACTTGAACAGCAGCTCCACCACGTACCGGCCCTGGCTGGAGTTCTTTCCTTCCAGGCTCCACCACGGCGTGATGGCGTATTCGGCGTCCACCCGCTTCTCGCCGCCGGGCGACAGCACCTGCCCGTAGCTGACGAACAGCTCGGGGGTTATGTAGCGCCCCACCGTGATGTCCGCGGCCCTCTCTCCGGTCAGGCGGACGTTGAGCACGTCTATATCCAGCTTGCGCACCAGCGGGCCAGCCGCCTGTCTTGAAACGAAGTTGGCCAGCAGGTTGGCGGCGGCCGCCTGCGAGCCCGTGTCCGTCTGGCCGGCCTGGGCGCCGGGCTGGCGGGAGTAGGCGTAGAGCGGCTTGCCGGTGATCAGGTAGGACATGATATCCCGCTGCTCCATGGCCGGCTCCGACGTGAATTCCAGCACGGGGCTGCGCATGGTGCCGGTGCCGCGCAGGTAAACCTTGATGGGGCTTTCCCTGGGGGCGTTGGCCGCGCTCACGTCGATCCGGGGATCTATCGGGATCTCGCCGCCGAAGAGCAGGCTGCCGCTCTCGAGCGTAAAGGTGTTGCCCAGGTAGGTGTAAAAGCCTTTCAACGCTTCCACCGTGCCGATGACCACGTGCCGGCCGTAGGGCGCCTTCTTGATAAGCAGCTCGCCTTTGGCCTCTATTGAACTGGGCGGGTCCCTGTACCAGGCGTTGCGCTCGCTCCTCACCGTCAGGTCGAGGGCCAGCGATTCATAAAAGGGGCTGCGGCTCCCGTCCTGCGGCGCCTTGCGCCACCGCGGCATGTCGAACAGGCATTCCGCGAAGTCCGCCGTGCCGGAGAGGGAGGGCTTTTGCCAGGTCCCCCCGAAATCCAGGTCGGCGGCGGCCACTCCGGAAAGCCCCAGCGGCACGTCGAACGGGAGCTTGCGCGCCTTAGCGCTTACCTCCGGCCCCGCCGCGCCCAGCCTGCCCTGCGCGGTCAGGCGGCCCCCCCCTTTGCTCCGGGCCGACGCTGTGAAGGAAGCGGCGGCGCTTTCCTCTCCGCGCACCGCGGCGAGGACAGCCCTGAGCTTCAGGCCCAGCGGCACGATCTCGGCCTGCGGGGCCTCCACGCTGAGCGACCCCCTGTTGGTGAACACCTTGCCCTTCAGCCCTATCTCTGCCGCCCCGTGCACTATCACTTTGTCGGCCTTGACCGCTGGCAGAAAGACCAGCAGCGGCGCAACGTTGAGCGTCGAGGCGGTCACCACGAAGTTAAGGTCCGGCTCCGGCCCGCCGAGCGCCGCGCCGCCGGCGGCGCTGAGCAGCCCGTCGTACACCCGCCACTCCGCGCGGCTTATCTCCAGGCGCTTCTTCGTGAAGCCCCCGTCCACCCGCAGCGTTCCGAAGTCCAGCCCCTTGACCTTCAGGCCGGAGCCCTGGAATTCCAGGGTCCCGCGCCGCGCCCCCCTGGCGTAGAGAGCCCTGGCGCTCACCAGGCCCGCGGGCGGCAGCGGCAGGCTGCTCAGCGCCGTAAAATTTTCAAGCTGCAGGCCGTTAAGCTTCAGGTCCAGCTCCGCCAGCGTGCCGCCGGAAGCGGAGACGGTGAGCTCCGCTGCGGCCCGCCCGTCCGTGGCGCAGAACCCGGCCGCGCCGTACCGGTTCCCCGAGAGCTCTGTCTTGAAAGGGCGACAGAGGCGCCACTCCGGGGCGTCGCGCAGGCGCAGGGAGTTCCAGCGGGCCGTCAGCGCCCCATCGTGAAAGCGGGAGGTCCCCTCCAGCTCCGCCTCCAGGTAGGGAGAAGAGAAGGCCGCGCGCAGGGCGCTGGAAGCGGGCGTGCCCTCGGCCGCCAGGCTTGCGGCCCCCAGGGCCCTTTTGCCGTAGAAGAGGTTGATGGCGCCGGCGTCGGCCTTGAACCGGGGACGGCCGCCCGCGCTGAAGCTTCCCGCCGTGGTGAGGAGGTCGGCGCGCACCGGGCCATACGCCGCCGAGGCCACGGCTACGTCCCAGGTAAGCGCCGGGGAAGACCCCCGGCCGCCCAGCTTCCCTTTTCCCTCCAGCGTACCGAGGTGCAGCGGCTCCTTCAGCGGGAAGGAAAGCGCTTTTTGGGAGCGCAGGCTCCATGACCCGCTATAGCCGCCGCCGGAGTACGCGGCGGAGAGCGACCCCTGCGCCTCCGGCGAGCGCAGGGCCGCTTTCAGGGCGGCGCTGCCCGCGGAGAGCTTCAGCCCGCCGGTCAGCGCCGCTCCGCGCGGCAGGGCGGTGCGGAACCGCGCCTCGCCCTCGGCCTGAGCGAAAACGAAATACCTGCCTGCGCCGTCCGCCCTGACCGCTCCCTTCAGGTCCGGCAGGTCCCCGCTGGCCAGCGACAGGGGCAGGCCGGACGAGTCCAGCTCGAAACTCCAGCGGCTCCCGGCGTCCAGCCGCGCGCCCAGGCGGAACCGGGCTTTCTTCAGCAGCCCGCCGGCCCGCAGCTCGTGCTTTTCCCCGGCCAGGGTGTAATCGAAATCCGCCAGCAGGCCGGCCGGGGAGGAGGCCTTGCCCGACGCGGAGAGCCCCTCCGGCCCGTAGCGCCCGGAGGCAGACACGGAGACGCCGCGGAATTCCCCCCGCAGCTCGCGGGCCGCTACCTGTCCTTTGGCTACGGTCAGGAACGCGGACACCGCGGTAACGTCGTTCTCCCCGCCGGCAGCGGAACTCAGCACCACCCGGCTGTCCTCCACCCGCACCTCTCTGATATCCAGGCCGGGCGGCAGGCCAGCGTCGGGCCGCCCGGGCTCCGCCGGCTCCGCGGCCACCGGCCTGATCACCGCCCCGGAGATCAAAAGTTCGCTCACCGCCGCGCGCCCGCGCAGCAGGCCGCGCAGCAGCGGCTTCACTTCCACACGCGCGACGTCAGCCTCCAGGCCCGGCAGCCTCAGTCTCACGTTGTAAAGCCTGAAGCCGCCAGCGAGGCCGCCTTCTACCCGGCCCGCCGTCAGCGCGCCGCCGCCGTACTTGGCAAGCAGGAGCTCCGCGAGGCCCGCCTGGAAGGTCCAGAGCAGCAGGGCGCCGGCAGCCGCCAGGCCCGCCAGCAGATAAAGAACTTTCCGCCTCAGGGGCATCAGAACGCCTCCCCTATGGTGAAGTGGATGCGCCAGGTATCGGCCTTGGCCACAGCCGTTGGTTTTTCAGGGTTCAGCTTGTAGCCGAAATCCAGCCGTATCGGGCCGACCGGTGTAAGGTAGCGCAGGCCGCCGCCGGCGCCGTATTTCCAGTTGGCCGGCGCGGAGCCGCTCAGGCTGTCGGCCACCTGCCCGCCGTCGAGGAAGAGCGCGCCCTTGAAGCCTTTGTAGAGCGGGAACCGCAGCTCGGCGTGACCCTCCAGCGAGGTTTTGCCTCCCAGCGGATTGCCGTTGGCGTCTTCGGGTCCGACGTCCCTTTCCCCGTAGCCGCGCACCGAGTTGCCGCCGCCCATGAAGAACCTTTCGAAGATAGGCACGTCCGGGGTGCGCCCCGTCTCCTGGATGAAGCCGCCCGCGGCCGAGAGCAGGCCGGTAATTTCCCAGAAAAGCTTCTGGTAGAGGGTATGCCGCAGCGTGCCCTTGTAAAAGCTGATATCGCCGCCCCAGAAGCCGCCGGAACGCTCGAGGGCCGCCTCGGAACGGCTGCCGGCGCGCGGATAGAAAAAATCGTCGGTGGTGTCCCTGTTCACGGCTACAGAGACTGCCCTGGTCTGGGAGAGCGACGGGGCCTCGGTTGTGAGCAGCGGGTCCACGCCGAAGATCAGGGTCCGCTGCATCCTGTACTGCACAGAGGCGGAAAGGCCTTTCCCGAGTTCCCGCCCAAGGCTGAGCAGGTTCTTCACGCTCTCCATGTCGTAGCCCTCACGCCGCTCCCGGCGCCAGGTGAGCCCGTCGCGCAGCTCGGTGCGGCTGAACAGGAAATTGCGGTTGAGGATCTCGCCGTGGTACTCCAGCCAGATGCGCGACAGCGTACCGGTCACCTGGGCCTGGTAGCCCCTGTTCAGGAAGTTGTTGTGGGTCAGCCCCAGCGTGAGGCGCTCTTTCTCTTCGGAGCCGTAGCCGACGCCGGTCTTCACCCATAGCATGGGTTTTTCCCTCGCGGATATATTTACGTCTATCAGCCGGGATACGGGAGAGGAGGAGACCGTGGTGCGCAACCGCTCGAACCAGTTGGCGGCGTAGAGCCGGCTCTGGGACCGGATGAGCCGCTCGTAGCTGTACGGGTCCCCTTTCCTATAGTCGAGCTCTTTTTTTACCACGCGCTCGGGCAGGGCGCGCAGGCCGGTCACCGAAGTGTCGCCGAAACTGTAGACCGGGCCTTCCGTTATCCCTATCCTGACGAAGACGGAGGTCCCGTCCGGCAGCGAGGAGACCGTTATTTCCGCGTCGGAATAGCCGCGGTTGTGATAGAAGGAAGTGAGGAGTTCGCGGTCGAAGGCCTCTTTTTCGCCGGTCCAGGCCGCCCCTGGCCGCAGCTCCAGCGCGTCGAGCAGCTCCGCGGGCGAGAACGCCGCGTTGCCGCTGAAACTCACGGACGACACCAGCGCCGCCGGCTCCGCGGGGCGCGCGCCGTCCGCCGCCAGGCATGGGAAGCCCGGGGCCAGGAGCGCGCAGCAAAACACGGTTTTCTTCAGCATTCGCCCTAACGTCCCGCCCGGCCGCAGCCGGCCGGCCGTCCCCGCTGTCTTAGTTCTTTTTCCGGGGCTTGCAGCCGGGCACTACCCCGTCCGCGGCCTCCCGGTGCGCGAACTTTTCCGCCCGGCGCAGCAGCGCCGCCACCCTGGCCCTCAGTTCCTGCGGGGAGAAGGGCTTCGGCATGTAGTCGTCCGCCCCGAGGTCCAGGCCTTCGGCCTGCTCCGCGGAATAGTCTTTGGCGCTCAGTATTAGCACCGGCAGGTTCCTGAGTTCCGGCTTCTGCTTGATGCGCGTGAAGAGCTGCACCCCGTCGCCGTCAGGCAGCAGGCGGTCCAGGATCAGCAGGTCCAGCTTTCCAGCTTCCAGCAGCGCCTCGGCCTCTTTAATGGTAGCGGCGGTCACTATCTCCGCCCCGCTGCCGGCCAGCACCCTCGTCACGATGTCCGACACATGCGGCTCGTCTTCCACCAGGAGTATGCGTTTGTTCGTCTTAGTCATATAGCCCCCTATTCCCCCCGCGCGCCTTTTTCCGCCATGCCCTGCCAGAGCCTGCGCTCCAGCGCGGCAGATTTTTCCATATTCTCCCGCGCCTGCCGGACCAGCGCCTCTAATTTAGCCTGGTCCACGCCGCCGCCCCCTTTTTCGCCGTCGGCCGCCCGGGCCGCCAGCGCCTTTACCGAATCGTTGAGCGTGCAGGCGCCCTCGTTGAAGTCCAGCGCGGCGTTGTAGATGGCGCGGTCGTGCTCGGCCGCCTTGCCCGGTTTCTTCAGCAGCAGCCAGGGCTGCCAGCGCACCTGGCGCGAGAGGGACTTAAGGTTGGCGGAGGTCTTGTCGGCGTTGGAGAAGGCGCTGATGAGCGGGTCGCGGCTTTTCTCCAGGACCAGGTCCGCGTTCTCTCCGGCGCGGGCAAGCGACCGCGAGGCCGCGCTCAGGTTCGCGAAGCTTTCGGACAGCTGCCCCCCGCCTCCAGCCATGGTGCCCGAGAACTCCTCCAGGTTTTTCGCGCTGTTTACGATGGCCCGCTCGGTAGCCGGCACGGAGCGGTTAAGCGAGGCCATAACCGACCTGGCCAGCTCGCTGGTTTCCTTGAGGTTGACCACAGCGGCCAGGGCCGCGCCCGACATTTCCTTGTCGGCCATCACGTCCACGAAATCGTCTATGCGGCGCGCTATGCTGCCCGCCGTGCCGGCCAGTTCCTTCATGGAAACCGGGGCCGCACCCTGCAGCCTGGCGCCGGGGGCCAACCCGCGCTCCGAACGCCCCGGCGTCACGGACAGCACCGTGTTGCCGGTCAGCGTGCGGTCCACGGCCGCCGCCGTGTCGGCTGGAAAAGCCTCGGGGTACACTATCCTGGCCGTCACCTCAACCGCCGCCCCCGGCCCGGCCGCGTCCCGAAAACGCACCACCTCCATGCCGGTGACCTTGCCTAGGGCCAGCCCCATCACCTGCACCGGGTCGCCCGCCCGCAGCCCCTGCACGTCGGTAAACAGCACCTTCAGGGTCTGCTTCTTCTTGAAGGCCGTGTCCCAGCGCCCCGCGACCGACAGCACCAGGCCGCCCAGCAGCAGCCCGGCCAGCAGCACCGCCCCTGCCTTGGCTTCAGATCGGGTTCTCATAACCTCTCCTCAAAGCGTTCGGCCTGCCCCAGCAGGTCCTCGGCGTAATCCTTCCTCGACACCCGCAGCGGGATGGGCCCGTCCGCGAGGCCGCCCACGAACTGCCGCACCAGAGGGTCGGCCGAAGCCCGGATCTCCTCCGGCGTGCCCTCGGCCACCGCCCGCCCCCTGAAAAGCAGGATCATCCGGTGCGCGATCCTGAACGCGCTGCCCATGTCGTGCGTGACCACTATTGAGGTCACGCCGGTCTTGCGGTTCAGGTCAGTCATCAGCTCGTCTATCATGCCGCCAGCCACCGGGTCCAGCCCTGCGGTCGGCTCGTCGTAGAACATCACCTGCGGGTCCAGCGCCATCGCGCGCGCCAGGCCCACCCGCTTCTTCATGCCGCCGCTCAGCTCGGCGGGCATCAGGTGTTCGAAGTCCCGCAGCCCTACCATCTCCAGTTTCATCTTCACCATGATCCCGATGGTCTCCGGCGAAAGGCGCGTGTGCTCCCGGAGGGGCAGCGCTATGTTCTCGCCTACCGTGAGCGAGTTGAAGAGCGCCCCGGACTGGAACAGGATGCCGGTTTTCATGCGCAGCGCGTCCAGGTCAGCGCCTTCCAGCCGCGCCAGGTCCTTGCCCAGGATCTCTATGCTGCCCGAGGTCGGGGGCATGGCCCCGATGAGCATCCGCAGCAGCGTGGACTTGCCGCAGCCGCTGGCGCCCATCACCACCAGCACCTCGCCCCTGCTCACCGTGAAGTTCAGCCCGTCCAGCACCGGCACGCCGCTGAAGCGCTTTACCAGGTCCCTGACGACTATCGGTTTCCGGTCTTCGCTTCCCATAAGGTCACCGCCCGAGCAGCGCGTGGAACAGCGCCGTAAAAAAGCAGTCCGCCGCGATTATAGCCACCACGGAGTACACCACCGAGCGCGTGGCCGCCCTGCCCACGCCTTCCGCCCCGGAATCCACGCCCAGCCCTTCGCGGCAGGAGATCACCGAGATCAGCACGGCGAAGACCAGGCTCTTGAAAACGCCTATCAGCACGTCGGAGACCGCCAGCCCGTCGAGCAGCTTGCGGACGAATAGCCCCGGCGCGACGCCGAGCGCCCCCCAGCCCGTCAGCAGCCCGCCCAGCACGCCGGAGAAATCCCCCACCATCGTGACGCAGGGGATCATCACCGCGGCGGCCAGCACCCGGGGCGCTACCAGGTAGCGCACCGGCGAAATGGCCAGCGCGCGCAGCGCCTCTATTTCCTCGCTCACCGCCATCGTCCCCAGTTCGGCCGAGATAGCCGCCCCGGCGTAGCCGGCCATGACCACCCCGGTCATCAGCGGCCCCAGCTCGCGGAACATGCCCAGTCCCACGACGGTGCCCACGTACTCCGTGACGCCGAACTTCTTGAGGATGTAGGCCATCTGCAGCGCCAGCACCACGCCTATGAAGAACTGCACCAGGCAGACCAGCCCCAGGCTGGCGTAACCCACCCGGGCCATCTGCTCGAAGACCGGCTCCGCCCGGACCCCGCGCCGGCCGGCCCGGAATGGCTCCAGAAAAACAGCCTCGAAGGCGTCCGCCGACAGCCAGCCCAGCCCGCCCAGGTAGCGCAGCCCGCTTAAAAGGGCGGCCGGCCGCACGGCAGTTCTCTCCACGTTAGCCCCCCAGCGCTTCGCGGCGCGTGGCCGCGAGCGTGAAAAATTTATCCAGCCTCGCCAGCTCGAAGACGTCCCTGACCTTGCCGCTCATCGAGCAGAGCGAGAACCGCACCCCGGCGGCCTTGGCCGCCTTCATGGCCTCCACCAGCGTGGCCACCCCGGAGCTGTCCATGAAAGTAACCCCGGCGAGGTCCGCCACCACCGCCGCGGGCCTGTCCGCCACCGCCGCCAGCAGCGTCTCTCGCAGCGCGGGCGACTCGTGCATGTCCACCTCACCCACCGGGGAGATCACCGCGGAGCGGCCCAGCCGCCCGCCTTCCAGCACTTCGCTGGTTATCCGCACGGGCGCCCCCCTTTGCCGGCCGCCAGCATATGCAGCTCGTTGCCGTCCCAGAGGCTGTCGTCGAATTCCACCGCGTCCATGATGCGGCACATGTAATGCAGGCCCAGCCCGCCCGGGCGCACGTCGCCCAGGTCGCGCGGCGCGAAGCGGGCGGGGTCCTGCCGCGGCCCCCAGTCGCGCAGGTGCACCAGGAAGCGGCCCGCGCACCGCTCCACGCCTATGCGCATCTTCCCGGCCGGGTCCATGCGGTAGGTGTGCTTTATCACGTTGGCCGCGGCCTCGTCGACGGCCAGCACTATGGCGCCGGCACCCCCCTCGTCGAAACCGTGGGCCAGGGCCTGCTCCCTCACGAAGCGCCTGACCCGGGCCAGCGCCTCCGTCCTGGCCGGGAACGTGCGTTCCTCGTACTCCCCGTAGCCTACGCCCACCACGGTGATATCGTCGGCGAGGGGCTGGCCGGCGGTGAACCCGGAGACCGCCTTCATCAGGCGCGGCACCGCCAGCCCCGGGCACTCGGACATGACTTCCCGGGACCTGTTCTCGCCGAAACGTTCGCCGCCTGGCGCCCGCGCGTCCCAGACCCCGTCGGTCATAAAGACAATGCTCTCCCCGGGCGCCAGGGTAAGCCTGCTGCTGCGGTACTCCAACCCGTCCGTAACCCCCAGGGGCGGATGCTCCGCGGCGGGAGCCCGGCGCCACCCGCCCCGGTCCGGCCCCACGATGACCGGCGGCAGATGCCCGGCGTTCACCAGCTCCACGCCGCCGGTGGCGGGATCTATCACGGCGTAGACGGCGGTGATGAAGATCCCCCGCGTGGAGCGCCTGGCGGTTATGGCGTTGAGCCTGGTCATCAGGGAGCCGCCTTCGGGGTCCGCGCGCGCCAGGTATTCGAAATCGACGGAAAACCTTGAGCCGAACAGCGCCGCGGGCACGCCCTTGCCGGACACGTCGCCCACCAGCACGGCCAGCCTGCCGTCGGCCAGCTTCGTGATATCCACCACGTCGCCGGCCACGTAGCGGCAGGCCAGGCTGCGGCACTCTATGTTCAAATTCCGGATGGAAGGGATGTCCGAAGGCAGGGAGGCGCGCTGTATCTCTTCGGCCAGGCGCATATCGCGCTGCAGCCGCTCCTGCTCCAGGGCCCTGCGGTGCAGCAGGGCGTTGTCTATGGCCAGGGCCGCTATGTGGCAGAAGCGCGTGAAGAGCGCCTGGTCCTCCGTCGTGAAGGAGCCGCCGCCTTTCTTGTTCAGGATCTCTCCTACCCCTATCAGCTCTCCGCGCGCGAAGAGCGGCACGGCCAGCACGCTCCTGGTGCGGAAGCCGGTCTTCCTGTCGAAATCGGGAAAGAACCTGGGGTCCTTGTAGGCGTCTTCCACCAGCAGCGGTTCGCGGTGCTCCGCCGTCCACCCGGCCAGGCCCGTCCCCACCTTCAGGCGTCCCAGCTCCCGTATGCGCTCACCGGCTTCACCCAGGGCAGCCTCGCAGACCAGCTCGCCCGACGCGGCGTCGAGGAGCATGAAGTTGGAGGCCTCGGCCTCCATCAGGGCGCCGGCGTTCTCCAGCACCCGGGTCAGCACTTCCCCCAGGTCCAGCGTGGAACCCAGCAGCGGCGAAATGTCCAGCAGCTGCTCCAGCTCTCCGGTTTTTACCTTCATAAGCTGCGCTCCGAGCCGGGGTTCAGAACTTGTACGTTATCCCCGCCTTCACCCTGTCCGCGGCGTAATCCTCCACCTCGCCCGCGGACTCCGGGTCGCCTTTCCTGTTGGTATCCTGGCGAACGCTCTCGAAGACCGCGATGAAATGAAGGTTCTTCCTGACGCGGCGGTCCAGGCCGGCGCGGAAGGTGCCCCGCTTGTCCTCGCGGTCCACGTGGTCGGGGTCCAGCGCCTGGCCTGAAGTGTAGCTCCGCCTCATACTCTTGTAGCTCAGGGAGAGTTCCGTGGCCTCCCCCGCGCTGAATTTGGTGCCCACGCTCAGCGTGCCGCTCTTGAAAGAGCGGTCCACGGCCTGGACGGTGCGGATATTGGTTTCGGTGGGGTCGGCATTGGCGTTAAGGTCCAGCCCGAAGTCCGCCTCGTCGAGCACCTGCACTTCGCGCGTAACGGGGCTGTCCGAGACCTTGTAGCCGTATGCCAACCGGGCGTTCCAGCCTTTTAGCAGGGCGAAGCGGGCTGAAGCCTCGCCGCGCAGCACGTCGCGGTCCCTGCCCTTGAAGGGAGAATCGTAGCGCCTCGAAGTGTAGCCCAGCAGCAGCCCGCCCGTTACCCCCACCCGCCCGTCCTTGCGTTTCAAGAACCGGTACCGGTACTCCAGGGAATTAGCCCACTGGGAATATTTGCCCGCTTTGTAAACCCGCTCGGAGGCGCTGACATGGCCCGTCAGGTCCGTGGCGTCCGACATGAAATTGCGCTGGAAGCGGCTCGGCACCAGCTCCGACTTGAAAACGGCGGAAGAGCGTTTCGAGAACCGTTTATCCGCCGAAAGATCCAGGGCAAGGTAGCTAAGGGCGGGATTGGAGGAATACAGGCGGAGGTCAGCCCCGAGGCCCAGCCGAAGTTTCTTGCCCCCCGCTTCCAGTTTCAGCGCCGGGGACAGAATAAGATCGCCGTTGCTCTCCATGTTCTTGAACCTGCCGCTGGCCTCGTAGGAGGGGTTGGTGCTGTCCAGTTTTGTTTTGGAAGCGGAGGAGAGTTTGAAGACATTGGAATCGTAGCCCAAGTCCCCGTCGAAGATCCAGTTGGATCTCCACTTCCCTCCTTCCGCGGCCGCCGCGCCTCCGGGGAACGCCGCGAACGCCGCCAGCAGCGCGCCGGCCAGGCAATTGATGGTTTTCATAACGCCACTCCTATTCTTTCTCCGTATCCTCGTTCTCCCTGTACGCCGGCTCCGGGAAGCGTATGCGGGTCAGGAAAGCGTCGCTGCTCCCGGACAGCAGGTCCACCTCCACGCGATGTTCCCCTTCGGGCACGTCCAGTTCTATCCGGTCCCTGTCCCCCACCGTGAAACCGCTCAGGGAGGCTTCCTTTACCGGCGTGGCCTTGAAGGTCTCGCCGGCGGCCACCGCGCCGTCGAGCGACACCTGCGCCACGTAGCGCCCGGGCTCGGTGGTACCCTCCGGCATCAGCAGGCGGATCTCCACCCGCAGCCTGGTCGGCCCCTCGACGGCGGTGACCACGGGCTTGCCTTTCACGGACTTGCACCATCTCTGGTGCCCTTTCGGCAATTCGAGCTGGACGCGCTGTGCCTGCTGCGGGGCCGCGTTGGTCCATTGGGGCTCGTTGCGCGCGTACCTGTGGCTGGCCGACCACCCGGTGAGGATCAGGGCCGCGACCAGCAGCGCCCCGGCCACCCACCTGGTGCGGCGCCACATCACCACTTTCTTCCAGCGGTCGCCCCAGATCTCCGGCCAGACCTCGCTCCTGGCCCGCTCAAGGTCGGACGGAAAATCCAGCTCGGCCCAGGGCAGGCCCGCCATGTTCACCGCGCAGACCTCCACGTCCGAACAGGCGGCGCGCACGCCCTCGATGGCCCAGCTTTTCTCTCCGCCGCTCTCTATCAGCGCGTGCGTCCTGGAGAACAGCGCGTGGACGCCTTTCAGGTCGAAGCAGAGCAGCCCGAGGCTTTCCCCGCGCGAGAGCTCCGGCCGCAGGTCCTTGCCGAGGTCTATGACCACCCCTTCCCTTACCGCCACCTTGGTCTGCTCCTTTCCCTTGGACGAGGTGGAATCGAAAGCCAGGGCGTTGCCGCCCTGCGCCAGCAGGCGGCCAAGTATATCCGGGTGAAAGAGCAGGTCGCTGTTGAGCAGCACGAACGGGTCCTTCACCCAGTCCCGGGCCAACCACAAAGAATAGAGGCTATTGGTCTCCTCGTAGCGGCCGTTCTCTATGTACTCAGCCCTGTTGCCTACCGTCTTCTGTACCTCTTCGGACTTATAACCTGTCACAATGAGGACCTTGCCTATGCCCTCGTCGGCCAGCGCCTCCAGCTGATGCTCTATCAGCGGCTTGCCGCCTATCTCCACCAGGCATTTAGGCTTGCCGCCGGCGACTCTTTCCAGCCGGCTGCCCACCCCGCCCGCAAGTATGACGGCCTGCATATCAGCTACCTCCCTGCCCGCTGTTTACCGGTGCCGCTGCCGGCGCCGGACCTAACTCGCCCGGCGCGCCGAAGGAGCTCACCCTCCCCTCCGACAGCAAAAGCACGCGGTCGCAAGCCGAGAGTATGGCCGGGTCGTGCGTGACCCAGAGCGTGGTCCGGCCTCTGGTGGCTTCCAGCAGCGTCCGCGTCAGCTCAGCGGCCGAGGCGGCGTCCAGGTGGCTGGCCGGTTCGTCCAGCAGCCACAGTCGCCCGTTGCGAAGCAGCGCCCTCGCCAGGGCTATCTTCTGCCGCTCTCCGCCGGAGAGCAGGGCCCCCTGTTTATGCAGCGGCGTCTCGTAGCCGTTCTCCAGTTTCCCTATCCACTGGTCCAGGCCGCAGCGGCGGGCGCAGCCGCGTATCTCCTCTAGCGTCGCTTCGGGACGCCCCAGGGCGATGCTCTCGCGCACGGTGGCGCCCAGGAAGACGCTCTCCTGGAACATCACGCTGACCTGCCGGCGGTAGGACTCCAGCGTGTACGTTTTCAAGTCCCTGCCGTCCGCTTTAACGGCGCCGAGGTGCGGGTCGGCCAGGCGCAGCGCCAGGCGCAGCAGGGTGGATTTCCCGGCGCCGTTGTGACCTATCACCGCCACCCGCTCCCCGCTCCTTATCTCCAGCGTTACGCCGTCCAGTATCCATTTGCGGCCGGAACGGCGGTCGGACGGGGCCTTGAAGGAAACGCCGTCAAAGCTCAGCGCGCCCGCGATCCCCGTCGCGGCAACGGCGCCGGGCAGGTCAGAAACGGCGGGCTCCCTAGCCATCAGCTTGATCAGCCTGTCGGCGCAGGCCAGGGTCCTGCCGGTCTGCACGGACTGCGCGGCGAACTGCCGGAAAGGCGAAGAGAGACCGGCGGCGTAGTGGACGAAAAGCACCAGGGAACCCAGCGACAGCTCGCCCGAATTCACCGCGTTGCCGCCCAGCCAGAGGATGAGGCAGACCCCGGCCACCAGGGCCGCTTCCACCCGGAAAGTCAGCAGGGCCCCCAGGCGCCGCACCTTCTGCTCCCTGTTGAGGCTTTTGTCGTTCCTGTCGGCGAAGCGCTCGTCGCTGCTGCCCGCGACGCCGAAAGCCTGCAGTTCGCGTATGGCGTGCAGGCCCCCGGCCACCACGGCGGCCAGTTGGCCTTCGCGCTTGCGCTGCCGGCGCGCGGCCCGAAGTATCCTGCCGCCGGAGCGGCCCATGAAGAACAGGGCCAGCACGCCGAAAGCGCCCATCGCGGCCGCCAGTCCCGCGTGCAGGTAGAACAGTACGGCCAGCACCGCGGCGAACATGAAGACCACCTGGAAAGTGCGTATCAGGATCCCGTTCACCCCGCGCTTCAGGCGGGAAGTGTCGTAGACCACCCGCGTCAGGAGTTCGCCCATCTCCCGGCGTTCGTGGAAAGCCAGCGGCTGGGAGAGCACATGGGCGTACAGCCTGGCGCGGAAAGCGGCCAGCACCCTGTTGCCGAGGCCGGCCAGCAGCAGCTGCTGCAGGAACTCGCAGGCCGCTGCCGCCAGCGCGAACGCCACATAGAGCGCGCTGAGCGCCGCCAGCCCCCGCGGAACGAACACCGGAACCTGGACGCCCGCTCCGGAGATGGCGTCCACCACCCATTTAACAGGCCAGGGCTGGGCCAGCCGGAAGGCCGTGAGCAGCGCGCTCACGGCGATGCCGGAAAAAAGGAGGGTCTTGTGCGGCCTCGCATAGGGCCGCAGCAGCTCTCCCACCGCGCGAAGCTTCCTGAAATAGCGCAGCGCCGCTGACGCCCGCCCCGCGGACGGCGGCCCCGGGGCTTCCGGCCCGGCGGCCTGCACTTCAGGGCCGGGGATGCTCATTGAGCCACCTCAGCACCCATTCCTCGGCCTTGTCGGTGGCGCGGCCGGGGTTGAAGAACAGTTCGGCGGCGAGTTTTTTCCTCGCGGCGCTGCCGTGGCGCGGGTTCTTCAGGCACCAGGCTACCGACGCCACGACTTCGTCGGGCCAGCGTACGGTCACGCCCCCTTCGCGGCCGCGGTCGGCGTCCAGGGCCAGGCCCTTCTGTTTCAGGAAACCGAGCATCTGCGGCACGTCGATGAAGACCAGGGGCCGGTCCAGCAGCATGTACTCGCTGGAGGCCGAGGAGGCGTCGGTAAGCAGCAGGTCGGCCAGGTAAAGCTGCGGGATTATGTCGTAGTCCTTTACGATCTTAGTGTGGGCGTCGAGGTACGGACGCAGGCGCACGCCCCAGTCTATGTCCTTATTGCGGGGATGGTCGTGAAGTTTTATCAGCAGGTCGTAGCGGCCCGTCGCGCGCAGTCTTTTTACCACCTCCGGGCCCATCAGCTCCAGGGAGTTGTCCTTCTGTCCCGTCGGGGCGTAGAGCACCACCGGGCGCCGCCCGGAGAAGCCGGCGCGCCTCAGCAGCCGGCCCCTGTCAAGCGAGCCGTCCACCAGCGGGTCGGTCTTCGGGAAACCGATGGGTACCATGCGGGGATCGCCCTTCCTCAGCAGCTGCTCATCCTCGAAGACTTTCATCTGGTAGGGGCCGACGTTGAGCAGGTAGTCGTAGATAAGGATGTCCCGCCGGACGGCCATGTTCCTGAAGGAGATGCCGTGGAACAGGTGCACCCGCGCCCGGTCCTTCCTCGGAAAGACCCCGGAAACGAAACTGCAGAAGACCATGTCGAAGTCGCGCCGCTGCATCTCCGCCGTGGTCAGGATCCTGCTGCCGGGAATGTTGAAGCTCCGGTACATCGGGCCCGGGTCATAGACCAGCTCGCCGTTGTTCTGCCTGCCGCGCAGTCCTCCGGAAAAGTACACCTCCATCCCCGGCAGCGCCGCCAGCCGCTCGTAGAGCGGCCGGAAGCACACGTAGTGCACCGGCGCGTAGCCGCAAAAAAGTATCCTGTTCGGTTCGGAACGCTTCATACGCCTCCCCTGAAGATCCTTCCCCCGGCCGCCGGCCTTATTTCACTTCCGCGAACTCCTTGCGGGGGTGCGTGCAGAAAGGGCAGAACTTAAGCTCCAGGTCGTCGGTGGTATAGCCGCAGGTGCGGCATACCAGGATCACCACGCTGTTCTTCCAGTCCTCCATTTTCTTGAGCGCCTTGGAGAACAGGCGCGCATGGCCGCCTTCGGAAGCCATGGCCCCCTTCAGGCTCATCACTACCTGCGGGTTGCTCTCGGCTATGGCCTGTTTCACGTAAGCGGGATAGATCTTGCCGCTCTCGTTCCTTTCCGTCCGCACCGCAACCTTCAGGTTGTCCATGGTGGATTTGACCAGGGGCGGTTTCACCTCCGCCGCCGCAACGCCGCCCAGCGTTTTTAGCGCCTCGGCGTGGTTGGCTCCGTGCACGCCTTCGGACATGGCGACGGCCCGGAACAGCGCAGCTATCCCGGAGTAGCCCTCCTCCGCCGCCTTGGCGGCGTAAGCCTCGTAGCGGGCCTTGGCCACGGCTTCCACGCTGAAAGCGTCCCTCAGGTTGTCCAGCGTGGTGGCGTGCTGCTTGCCTGCCGCGTATGCCGCGGCCGCGGTCAGCACCGCGACCAGCGTCAGCACTGCGATAGTCCTAGTCCTGTTCATTTTCCCTCCAGTGTCGGTCCCCTCGCGCCGCCGGACCGGGTGCCCCCGCGCGGATCGCCGCGCGGGGCGCCTCCCGTCTTAGCGCTTGCTGCCGGCCGTCTGCGGCACGATGGTCATTTTGGCCCTGAGCTCGGCGTCGCTCGGGGTCATATTGTGCTTGTTCTTCATATGGATCCGGCCCAGGTCCATAATTTCCTTTTCGTCATGACTGCGCAGCTGGAAGCCGCACTTGTCGTCGCACTGTATCAGCTTGAGTTCCTCGTTCATTTTTCCCCCAACCTGTCAATTTTTCCGGTCTCCCGGAAATCCGTTCCCGCCCGCCTATTCAGCGGCCTCTCTTTTCAGGTATTCTTCCAGGCGGTCAAAGCTCTCGTTCCAGCCCTTGTCGGCCTGCTGCTGTTTGGCCAGCGCCTCCGAGACGCCGCCGTCAAACTTCACCTCGGTGCCGCCGTCTTTTTCATGGAAGGTCACCGTCACTATCGTCTCGTCGGGCCACTCGGGGCCCATCCCGTACTCTCCCGGCGGGACCAGGTCCCCCTTCTCGTTGGAGAAGGAGTCGGCAAAGACGAGGCGCTCCGGCGCGTCCACCTCCAGGTAGACGCCCCTGCCCCAGAAGTCCTTGCCTTCCGGCGAGCGCATGCAGTAGTGCAGTATCCCGCCCGGCCGCGGCTCCGTCTTGAAGAAAGGCATAGCAAAGCCCTTGGGGCCCCACCATTGCCGCAGGCGCTCTCCCTCCGTCCAGGCCCTGAACACCAGGGCCCGCGGGGCCTTGTACGCGCGCGTGATAACGAACTGCGCGCTCGCCGGCTTCTCCGCGGGCGCGCAGCCGCGCGCCTCTCCTTTATGCTTATTCATTTCTCCTCCCTCGGCTCTGGCTACCGGTTCCTGGCGTAGTCCAGCATGCCCTGAAAATCCACCGCCACCACCGGCTCGCTGCCTACCACCCAGGCGTCGTGCCCGGCGGGCAGGTTCACCAGGTCCCCGGGCAGCAGCTCGAATTCCGCTCCGTCGTCGGTCCGCACCTTGAGCACGCCGGAGACCTGGTACTGAAAATGCGGCACCTCGCAGCTTTTGGTGTTGACGATAGGCTGCACCGACTCCGACCAGCGCCAGCCCGGCTGCAGCGTGATGCGCCCTACGGTCCTGCCGCCGATGGTCACCAGCTCCAGCCTCCCCTTGGAGAACTCCCTGACCTCGTCGGCCCTCCCGAAATTCTTGTACTCCACCTTATCCAGCACTTTTGACTTGTTCTGCATATTCCCTCCTTTTTTCTCGCGGCGGCAAAACCGCCGTACGGACCTTCCCGCCTTCAGACCTCGGCCAGCTCTATCGCGTAAGCGCTGGCGCTGTCCAGCGCTTTAAGGGTCCCGGCCTCCAGCTTCAGGCGCAGGGCTTTCATCATCGCCGCTACCTGCCCGGCGTTCGTGGCGCTGGCGATGGCGGCCGTGATACCCGGCCGCGCTATCAGCCAGGCCAGTGCCACGGTGGCCTGGGTAGCCCCGGTCTCCTTAGAGGCGCGGTCCAGCGCCCGCAGTATCCGCTCCCCCCTGGGCGTAAGATACTCCCGCACCTTTCCCGCCCGGCGGCTCACAGCCAGGTCCTTTTCCGAACGGTACTTGCCGCTCAGGTAGCCGCTGGCCAGGGAGTAGTAGCACAGCACGCCCAGCCCCCTTTCCAGGCACAACCCCTCCAGGCCGGTCTCATACTCGGACCGGTCGTAGAGGTTGTAGAGGGTCTGCAGCGAGGCATAGGCCGGCAGGCCGCGCTCCCGGCTTACCTTCAGCGCGCCGTAAAGCCTGTCCGGCGTGTAGTTGGAAGCGCCGATGGCGCGCACCTTGCCCTGCTTTATCAGGCGGGCGTAAGCCTCCAGCGTCTCTTCCGGCGGCGTCAGGCGGTCGTCGCGATGGGACTGGTAAAGATCGATGTAGTCGGTCTGAAGGCGCTTGAGCGAGGCTTCGGCCGCCTTCAGGATATACTTCCTGGACAGCCCCTTCCGGTTCGGCCCCATGGGACTGCCCACCTTGGTGGCGACTATCATCTTATTCCGGTTGCGACGCAGCTTCAGCCACCCGCCTATGATGGCCTCGGATTCACCGCCTTTGTTGCCGGGGACCCAGTTAGGATAGACGTCCGCCGTGTCCACGCAGTTGCCCCCGGCCTCGGCGAAGGCGTCCAGCAGCTTTATCGCCGCCGCGCTGTCCACCGTCCACCCGAAGACGTTCCCGCCGAAAGCCAGCGGGGCGATCTTCAGGCCCGAGGCGCCGAGTGCTCGCTTTTCCATTTTAACGGGCCGCCACGGGCCACTTCACCTTCGCCGCCCACTGCCGCAGGGTGAGCGGCTCCAGGCCGTAGGCCCGCCGGAGTTTGGGGATGTCCACTCCGAGCCCGGCGCGGTCGAACCACTCGTACATCACGGACAGCTCGAAGTTGAAGGCGCGCAACGTCTCAATGGGCAGCCGGGAGTATTCGACGTGCTTGTTGAGCGCGTCGCTCAGGATCGCCGCCGCCTGCGGCATCGTAATTTCGTCGCCGGCGAGGTTTATCACCTCGCGGTTCAGCTCATCGCACTTGGTGAAGGCCAGGCAGGCGTACCGGCCGATGTCCTCCACAGCTACCATCTGCAGTTTCGTCTCCGGCCTCAGCGCTACGGACAGGCGCCCGCGCTCCAGCTCCGGCCACATCAGCGGGCTGCGAAAATTCTCCATGAAGAACGCGGGCCTCAGTATCGTATAGGAACCGAAATTCAGCGTCTTGACGGTCTTCTCCACGCGGGCCTTGTTCTCGAAGAAGGGGATCCCCGTGTTCCGGTCGGCCGAGGCTACCGAGCTGTAGACGTAATGTTTTACGCCGGTATTCTTTGCTATCACCGCGAAGCGCAGCGCCTGCTGCTCCTCCCTGATCGCCCCTCCCTCCAGGCCCGTAAACACGCCGAAAGCGCCCCAGGCGCCCTTCATCGCGTGGATGACCTCCGCGGTGTTGTTCAGGTCGCACTTTACCAGCTGCACGCCCATCCGCTTCAGCTCCGCCGCCTTTTCCTGCTCCGGGTCGCGGGTAAGGCCGCGCACGCTGTAGCCCTCCAGCAGCAGTTCCCTGGCCACGGCTCCCCCCTGCTGGCCGGTCACGCCGCAAACCACCACCACGTTCTGGTCTATCCTTGAGTCCATATCTCCCCCTTTTCCCCTCTTGTTCTTCAGATCTTTTCGGCCGCCTACTCCAGGCGGTAGGTTATCGGGACCAGCAGCTCCGCCTCCTCAGGCGGCGGCGGATAGGGCGCGCACCGCTTTACGGCCTCTACGGCGCTGCGGTCCAGCACGTCGTGGCCGCAGCCCTCGCGCACCCGGACGTTACGCACCCGCCCGTCTGTCAGCACCACGAAAGAGACCAGCACCCGGCCGCTCCACCCCATCTTCCTGGCGATCGCCGGGTATACCAGCCCCGCGTTTATCCTGTCCCTGATGCCGCTGAAATTCCGGCTGAGGTAGCGCTCCCGCAGCGCGTCCCTGGGCAACCCCGGCGCCTGCTCCGGCTCCGCCGGAGGCACGCCCGGCGCGGCGGCGACTGGCGCCTGCTCTTGCGTAACATTGACCCGCTGTACCTGGGGCCTGACCTCTTCCGGGGCCGCCTTCGGCGCCGGCGCGGGGGCGACGGGGTCGAACCTGGCCCGCGGGTGCAAGGGTCTTTCAGGCGCCGGCGGCGCCGCCGCCAGCAGGCTCAGGTCCAGCACCACCGTGCGCGCGCCGGGCGCGAGGCTGAAGTTGGCGACCGCCACGGCCAGGATCAGCCCGGCGTGCAGTCCCAGTGAAAGTTGAAAAGCTCTCAGTTGCTCGTTCATTCGCCCGCCGTATCATTTTTTTATTTCCGTCTGCAGGCTGACGCGCTTGAACCCCAGGTTCTTGACCTTGTCCATGACGTCCACGAAGACCTGCAGCACTATCTCCCTGTCGGCCCGTATGAGCACGGGCGTCTCGCGACTGACCTTGCCCATTACGCCCTCCAGCTCCGGCAGGTACACCGGCCTCGCGTTCAGGAACAGGCCGCCCTCGCGGTCTATCTCCAGGGTCATGGTCTTAAGCAGCTCGGCTTTGTCGGCCGACGCCCGCGGCAGCTGCACCGGGATAGACCCGGCCGCGATGAAGGTGGACGTGGTCAGCACAATGGTGAGCAGCACCAGCATGATATCGATGAAGGGTATCACGTTGATGGCGTCGAATTCCTTCTCATCCATGGTGCGCTATCTCCCAGCCCAGCAGCAGTTCTTTGGCCCGGCGGGTCAGGAAGTTGTACATCGTCACCGCCGGGATGGCCACCAGCAGCCCCACGGCGGTGGTCTTAAGCGCCAGCGCCAGGCCTACCATGATCTTGCCGGTGTCCATGAACCCGTCCACCCCCATGGTATAGAAGGTCAGCATGATCCCGAGCACGGTGCCGAGCAGCCCTATGTACGGGGCGTTGCTGCCCACGGTGGCTATCAGATGCAGCCTGCGGGTCAGGGCCAGCTCCAGCTCGCGCTTGTCCGTATAGGCGGCCAGCGCCACTTTGCCGTAGAAGCGCCGCCGCTCGATGGCCACGGCGACGGCCAGCACGCTCAGGCAGACCAGCAGCCCTATCACGCCGTAGTCCACTACAGGTCGGAGCCATTCCATGATTTCCCTAGAACCGCACCGCGGCCGTCACGTAGAAATTCCGCCCGCTCTCGGGCACCTTGAGGCCGGAGGCGAACGGGTCGCGCAGGTACGAAAGGTGCGTGTAGTAATATTTGTCGAACAGGTTGTTCACACCCGCGTAGAGGGAGAAGTCCCCGCGGGTATAGCCCGCCTTCAGGTCGGTCACGCCCCAGCCGGCGGTTTTGGCTTCCTGCAGGGAGCTGTCCACGCGGGTCTGCCGCGCCGCCAGCTGCTCCACGGCCTCCAGCATAAGCGTACCGTCGTCGTAGCGCAGGGACGCGCTGCCTTTCAGGGGCGGCATTTCGGACAGCGGCCGGTCCCCGGAGGTGTTCTCGCCGCGCGCGTAGGACAGGCTGGCCCGCGCGTAGAGGTTGGCCGGCAGCGACAGCTGCGCCCCGGCCTCCGCGCCCAGGATCACGGCGTCCACGTTCTCGAAGGTGATGTTCCTGACGGGCCCTGCCGACTCGTAGCCGGCCAGGTTGATATAGTTCCGCAGGTCGCTGTAGAAGACGGAGGCGTTCACGTAGAACTTCTCCGTCGAATACTTCGCCCCGAGGTCCGCCTCGTGGTTTATGGTCGGGTCCAGGCCCGGGTTGCCGAAGGTGTTCTTGTTGGTGGTCGGCGTGACGCCGGTGTTCGGGATGCTGACGAACAGCTCTTTCTGGTCCGGCAGCCTCGCTCCCCTGGCCAGCCCTGCGAAGAATTCCAGGCGCTCGGAAGGCTTATAGGTCAGCTGCGCGTTGGCGCTGATCTCCGTGTAATCCTTCTCGGTGCCGGCCGCGGCCACCGTGTTGGCCGTCCCGGTCTCGGCGGAGGCGAAGTCGCCCCTGGCCCCGCCCTTGAGCGTCAGCCTGTCGGAGACGGGCCGCTCGTATTCGGCGAAGACCCCGGCGTTGTCTATGTCCGCGTCCGGGATCATGTTGAGCGGCGCGTAGGCGGAGGCCATGGCGCGGCGGTTCACCGCGTCCCAGTTGCGGCGGTAATAATCCGCCCCGGCGCGCAGGGTGCCGTCGCCCAGCGGCAGGTCGCCCTGCAGCTTGGCCCCCGACGTGTCGGTGACGGCTATGGTGCGCATAGAGTACTCGCGCGTCACCATGCCGCTCGGCGTGGAGCTGGCGCGGTAGCGGTCGTCCATCAGGTGGTCCACCTTGTTCCAGTAGAGCTGCGCGCGCAACTGGCCGTCCCCGTTCGCCAGGTTGGCCAGCCGGTAGGACGCGTTAAAGAGGTTGGTCCGGTCGTACTCGGCGTCCATCAGCAGGTAGGGATACAGCACGTGGTCCGCGTCCTGGTAGGAATAGTAGAACTCGGCCCGCGAATCCGCGGTGGGGTTCACCCCCAGCTTGCCCCAGCCCGTATTGATCTCGTAGGCCCGGGAGTTCACGGCGGAATCCTTATAGCGGTTGCCGCTGGTGGCCGGGTAGATCTCGGTTATGCGCCTGCCGTCGCCGGACTCGGGCGCTCTGGAATACTTGTAAGCGTAGCCGGCCAGCGCGTCGAAGCTTTCGGCCCCGTACGAGCCGATGGCCGAAGCATTCACGCTGTCGTAGGAGCCGTAGGTCAGGTTAAGGCCGGCGCCCAGTCCGCGCGCGGGCTTCTTGCTGACGGCGTTCACCGCGCCGCCCATGCCGCCGGGGTTGGCCAGGTCGTAAGGCCCTTTTATTATCTCCACCTTCTCTATCTGGGCGAAGTCGTAATGGAAGGCCGGCGAGTCCATGCGGTTGGGGCAGGCCCCGTGCAGGCGGGCCCCGTCCACCAGCACGTTTATATTGTCCTTCTGGAAACCGCGCAGCACCACGTCGTTGGCTATGGCGCCCTTGCGGACTATGTTCACGCCCTCCACCTGGGCCAGCGCCTCGCCGATATCCTTGGCGGAGCTTTCCCCGACCTCGCGCATGGTCAGGTTTTCCTGGTTCAGTTTTTCCTTCTGCCCGCGCACCACTATCTCGTCGAGCATCAGGTTCTGGGCCGGCGCGGGCGCGTTCAGCCCTGCGGCCAGGACCAACAGTATCGCTGTAGTTTTAGTCAGTTTCATTTCGTCTCCCTCCTGTATGAAGTAAGGCTACCGAATAGCGGGCCGCGCCCGTAATCACCAGATGGCGTTTTCTGTTCTCTTTCTTCCGCTGCGGCGTTCATTTGCCCGGTTTGCACGAGGCCGGCGCCGGAAGGCTTTCCAGTATTTTCCTGAGGTTACCGAGGTCGCGCCTGACGGCCGCCTCGTCGGAGTGAAAGCTTTTTTCGCTGACGCCCTGGCCCCGGAACAGAGTGATCACCACCTCGCTGCCGTCGCCGTGGGGGACCACGCGCATCGGCACCAGGAGCTCGGGCCCGTGCAGCGGCTTTATGTAATGGTCCAGCACACCGAAGATGTTCCTGGGCGCGAACCGCAGGGAGACCGGGCCCTGCGGCGTGCCTATCTTCCATTCCCGGCCGGCCTGCCGTACGGACAAGGCGAATCCCCTGGCCCACTCCGTCAGGTTTTCCGGGTTGAACACGTACTCATACACCTTTTGCGGCTGACAGTCTATGGAGACCCCGATGGTCCTGGCCTCGGTCATCTGGCGGCCTCCATACCGGCGCGTTCCGCGCCGCCGAACAGCACGCTGAGCGCGAACTTGTGCAGCGGCTGGTCCAGTTTGCCCGCCGCCTGGAAAC
>MGUG01000053.1 GCA_001799845.1 Elusimicrobia bacterium GWC2_64_44
ATGCGGCTGGTGATGTGCTGCGCCTCGAAGATGCTGCGGCCGCGCAGCATGCCCTCGAACAGGCGGGGCGTCTCTACCACGTGGAACTCGCACTTCTCTATCTTGCCGTTCTTCACGTTGGCGACGATGTTGCCGTGGCCCTCGACGCGGGTCACGTACTCCACTTTAATGTCGAGATCTTTAGTGTTTGCCATTGGCGTCATTCTCCTTGCACTTGTTGTACATGTCGAACTTGTTCTTGATCAGTTCGGGCTTCAGGTTGTATTTCGATATCACGTCGTTGGCGGCGTTCTTGGCGGGATTGGTCACCTCGCCGCGGCAGCCGTAGCAGATATTGCCGTTGCTGGTGCACCAGCTGTTGCAGCCGGCCTTGGTCCAGGGACCCAGGCAGGCGATGCCGCGCTCGTACATGCAGACGTTCTCGTTAAGCTTGCACTCGACGCACACCGGGTTGTCCGGCACGTTGTAGGGCAGGCCCCGCAGCGCGTGCTTGAGCACTTCCACGATCTCGGGGATGTACACCGGGCAGCCGTGGATGAAGTAGTCCACCTTGACCACCTGGTGCACGGCCTTGGTCGCGGTGCTGTCGAACAGCTTATAGTCCTTGCCGTAGACGCTTTGGCGGATCTCGTCGAGTTCGAAGGAGTTCTTCATGCCGTTCACGCCGCCGATGGTGGCGCAGGAGCCGTAGGCGATGAGCACCTTGGCGCGCGCGCGGATCTTCTTGAGGCGTTCCTCGGCGTGGTGGTCGGCTATCGAGCCCTCTATAAAGACCACGTCGTAGTCGCCGTCCCATTTCTCGCTGATGGCCTCGCGGAACTCCACTACGTCCACGGCGCCCAGCACGTCGAGCAGCAGCTCGCCGAAGTTGGTGATCTGCAGCTGGCAGCCTTCGCAGCAGGCGAAGTCGAAGAAGGCCACCTTGGGCTTGGCGGCGGCCTTGGGGGCCTTCGCCGGAGCTTTTGTATCGTTTTTAGCGGTTTTCATCGTTTGTTCTCCGTGTTAAAGTTTCTTCGATTCCTTCACCTCTTCGTAGGTGAAGGTGGGGCCGTCCTTGCAGCAGTAGTAGTTCTTGGGGTGGTCTATCTGGCAGTGGCCGCATTTCCCCATGCCGCATTTCATGTGCCGCTCGAGGGACAGTATTATCTGGCGCTCCGGCAGGTTCTTCTTGAGCAGTTCGGCGATGACGAACTTGTACATGATCGGGGGACCGACCACCACGCCGAAGGTCTTCTCCGGGTTGATGGTCACGCCGGGGATGAGGCTCGTGATCAGGCCGACGTTGCCTTTCCAGTCGGGGGCCGTGCGGTCCACCGTGCAGGAGAAGTTGACGTCCAGGCGCTTCTGCCAGTCCTTGATCTCGTCGCCGAAGAGCATGTCGGTCGGGGTCTTGCAGCCGAGCAGGATGTCTACTTTGCCGAACTCGCGGCGGTTGTCCATCACGTAATTGATGAGCGAGCGCAGCGGCGCTATGCCCAGGCCGCCGGCCACGAACAGCAGGTCGTTGCCGGTCATCAGCTTCACCGGGAACGGCTTGCCGAACGGCCCGCGGATGCCCAGCCAGTCGCCCTTGCCCATGCCGTGCATGTGCTTGGTCAGGCGGCCGGCGGAGCGCACGGTCAGCTCGAAAGAGCCGCGCTTCGTCGGGGAGGAGCATACGGAGATGGGCGCTTCGCCCACGCCGTAGAGCTCCACCTGCACGAACTGCCCGGGCTCGTGGTCCAGGTCGCCGTCGTCGAGCTTTATGTCGAACCACTTTTCGGTGGCCGTCATCTGCTTGGCGGCTATGATCTGCCCTTTGCGGAGTTTCCAGTTGGAATTGTGTATCTCGGTCATAGTTGTCCTTTATTTGCTCTCGGCGGCCAGGGACGTAAGGGTTTCCTTGAGGTTGATCTTGGCCATACAGGTGCGCGTGCAGCGGCCGCAGCCGGTGCAGAAGGAGCGGTAGAACTTGTCCACGGAGTACTTGAACTTGCGGAAGTAGCGGTGGCGCTGGCGCGCCGAGCGCTCTTCGCGGAAGTTCTCGCCGCCGGCCACGGTGGCGAACGGCTCTACCTGGCAGGAGTCCCAGGTCCGCGTGCGGAAACCGGTCTTCATGTCCAGGTTCACCGTGTCGGCCATGTCGAAGCAGTAGCAGGTGGGGCAGACGTTGGTGCAGTTGCCGCAGGAGATGCAGCGGTCGCCCACGCTCTTCCACACCGGGCTCTCTACGCCCTTGGCGAAGATCTCGGGGAGCTTCTTGGGGTCCACGCCGATCTCGTTCTGGAAGGTGTGCTTCTTGGCCTCGCGGGCGCGGTCCAGCGCGGCCATGTCGGCCGAGGAGGCCTTGGCCAGGCCCATGCCTTCCACCAGCTCCTCGCCCTTCTGGGTGTTCACGTGGATCACGTACTTGTCGCCTATATCCGTGAAGAACAGGTCGTAGCCGCCGTTAGGGTAGTGGTTGCCCACCAGCGCGCAGCTGGCGTTGCCGTCGCAGTATTTCAGGCACTCGAGGCCGATGATGAAGATATTCTCCTTGCGCAGCAGGTAGTTGTAGTCCCGGGGGCGCTCGGAGAACACCATGTTCAGGCACTGGATGCCGGCCAGGTCGCAGGTATGCACCGCGAACACCGCCAGCTTCTCCGCGTCGAGGTTGGCCGTGTCCTTCGGCTTGCCCTCGGTAAGGTCGAAGTCCAGCATCTTCTCGCGCGGCGGCATGAAATATTTCTTGGGCGGGAGGATCGTCGGGATGTACTCCATCGCGATCTCCCCGGCCGAGGAGACTTCCTCGAAAGCGAAGTTACTGAACCCTTTGGCGACAGGGGCGTAGACTTTCATTTTTTTGGAGAGCTTTTTCACGAACATGTCGAGCTCGCCCTTCATCAGTATGTGGTAATTCACTCTGGTGACCTCCGTTGACAGATTAACGAATACCGCCTTTATATTATATGTAAATTTCCTCATCTAAAAAAACCCGCCGCGGCGGCCCGGGAGCGGCGCGCGGGGGCGGTATTAGCGGCGCTTATACGCGCCCGGCCCGCCTCACCCCCCGTTGAAAGGGTGCCGGGCCACCAAGGCGTGGAAAAGCCTCCGGCCGGAGGGGATTAGAAGAATTAATAACGCCGGGGAATCGTTATAAAATAACGGGCTCCGGCGGCCCCGGTCCGGCGAATCCCCCTCTCAAATTTGTAAAATATAAGCATGACTGAACTGGTCTTCATGCGGCATGGCCACGCCCTCTCCCGGCAGGAGGCCGGAGTTCCTTCCGACCAGGAACGCCCCCTCTCGCCCCGCGGCGAGCGCGAGGCCTTCGAGTCGGCCAAGCTCCTCCTTGCCGCCGGCTTCGCTCCGGACCGCATAATCTCCAGCCCTTACCTGCGCGCCTGCCGCACCGCCGAGATCGCCGCCGGGGTGTTCCCCCCGGCCGCGCGCGAAACCGCCCGGGCCATCTCGGACGGGCCCGCCCAGGCCCTGCTGGACCTGGCGCAGGGTTTCTACTCCGGCAGCGAGCGCGTGCTCATCGTCGGGCACCAGCCCCTTATCGGCGCTGTTGCGGCCTATCTCCTCGGCGACGACCCCTTCGACCTTTCCCCCGCGGGCTTCGTGCGCCTGAAATGCGACGGCGCCCCCGGCGCGGCCACGCTGCTGGAATTCTACGCCCCCCCGCCCCCCAAGGACGGCCGTTGAAACTCCTGCTCCTGCTGCTCCTCCTGCCCGTCCAGGCCCGCGCCGCGGACCGGGACGTTTCCGTCAACGTCTATTCCCTCCACAAGTTCTCGGCCATTACCGTCGAGCCCGCGGGCGGCGGTTCCGCTGCCGCCGGCCACGCGCTTGCCGGGGCGGGCCGGTTCTCCGCCAAGGGCTCCTCGGTCAGCTTCGACGGGCGCCACAAGGCCGGCCCGGCCAAAACCCTGCGCGCCTCGGGCGGCATCTGGCTCTCGGGCAAGGGCCTGCCGCGGCGTCTCTACCACGGCGAGCTGGTCTTCACGGCGCAAAAAGGCCGTCTCAGGATCGCCAACCTGCTGAGCCTGGAGCCCTACATCGCCGGGGTGGTCAGCGGCGAAGCCGCCGACTTCTCCCACGCCGAGGCCTACAAGGCGCAGGCCGTGGCCGCGCGCACCTACGCGCTGAAGCATTACCGGGCCCACTCGGGCGAGGGCTTCAACCTCTGCGACTCCACGCACTGCCAGCTCTACACCGGCGCGGACAATATCAGGGCCAAGGCCCGGGCGGCCGCGGAGGCCACCGCCGGCGAGATCCTGCTCTATAGGGGCGCCCCGGCCGAAACCTATTATCACTCAGCCTGCGGCGGGCGCACGGAGGACATGACCTACGTCTGGCCCTACGAGGCCAAGCCCTACCTGGTTTCGGTGAAGGACGGCCCCACGGGCCGCCCCTACTGCTCCATCGCCCCGGGTTTCAGATGGAAGACCAAGATCTATTACACCGGCCTCACGCGCCTTGCCCGCCAGGCGGGCTGGCTGGTGTCGGACGAGGAGGCCAGGGGCCTGAAGATAACGGCCTGGGGCACGTCGGGCCGGGCCGCGGAGCTGGAGATAACCACGCAGCGCCGCAAGGTGGCCGTGCCGGCCACCGAGTTCTACCACGGCATAGGCCGCCGGGCCGGCTGGAACGCCATCAGGAGTTCCTGGTTCCGCATCCTCAACGGCCGCGACTACGTTTTTCTCGACGGCGTGGGCAGCGGCCACGGCGTCGGGCTCTGCCAGTGGGGCGCCGAAGGCATGGCGCGCAGGGGTTTTAAATACCGGGAGATCCTGAAGCACTATTATCCCGGCACGGAGATAAACCATGACTAACTTCCAGGCCATCGTGCTTGGCGTCCTGCAGGGCGCCGGAGAATTCCTTCCGATCTCCAGCTCGGCCCACCTGGCCATCGCGCCCAGGCTCTTCGGCTGGGAATACCAGGGGCTCGCCTACGACGTGATGCTGCACCTGGGCACGCTGCTCGCCGTGCTCATCTACTTCGCCAGGGACTGGCTCAAGATCTTCCGCGACGCCATCACCGCGCCGCGCTCGCCCGAAGGGCGCATGCTCTGGCTGCTGGCGCTGGCCTCGGTGCCGGCCGGGGCGGCTGGCCTGCTGCTCAACGACTACGCCGAGACGGTCTTCCGCGACCCGCTCTGGATAGCCTTCAACCTGGTATTCTTTTCCTTCGTCATCTACGCGGCGGACCGCAAGCCGGCGCAGGCGCTGGACGAATCCGCCTTCTCCCCGCGCCACGCGCTGCTGATAGGCCTCGCGCAGTGCGTCGCCCTCATGCCGGGCGCCTCGCGCTCGGGCATGACCATCATGGCCGCGCTGTTCCTCGGCTACACGCGCTCCGCCTCCGCGCGCCTTTCCTTCCTGCTCTCCACGCCGGTCATCCTGGGCGCCGGCCTGCTGGAGGCCCGCAAGATAACTCCCGACCAGCTCAACGCGGCCTTCGCCTGGGGCCTGGCCGCCTCCTTCCTGGCCGGCCTCGCCTTCATCTGGCTGCTGATGGCGTGGATGAAGCGGCGCACGCTGGCGCCGTTCCTCGCCTACCGCGTAGCCCTCGGCGCGGCCATATTCTTTTATTTCAAATAACGCGTAATTGTATAATGGACCTATGAACGGAACCCCGCCGCCCCCGAAACTGCTGAAGTTCGACAAGGCCCAGCTCTTCAGCTTCTTTTTCTTCGGCATCCTGCTGTTCCTGCTCTATCAGCTGCTGCACATCCTCTCGCCCTTCATCGGCGCGCTGGTGGTGGCGGCCGCCTTCGCCCTCATCTTCTTCCCCGTGCACCAGTGGATCCGGAAGAAAGTGGTCGCCAACCGCTCGGCCTCCGCCGCCATCTCCACCCTGCTGGCCGTGCTGACGCTGGCCCTGCCGCTGCTGGTCTTCGGCGGACTGCTGCTCAGCGAATCGCGCGAGCTCTACCCCAAGACCAACCAGTGGCTCAACGCCGTCTCCCAGAAGGACCTGGACATCACCATCCCGGAGAAGTTCAAGGCCTACATAACCATCGACCCCAACGAGATCCTGACCAACAGCCTCAAGGGCATCCAGGAGAAGATCACGAAGTCCGGCGCCGGCCTCATCAGGAACATCTTTTTCTTCCTGATCAACTTCGGCGTGATGGTCTTTTCCATGTTCGCGCTGTTCCGCGACGGCGAGCGCTTCCTGCACTGGCTCATAGACCTCATCCCGATGGACGCCGAGCACAAGCGCCGCGTGGCCAACCAGCTCTACATCACCACCATGGCCGTGGTGCGCGGCCTGCTGCTGACGGCCATCATCCAGGGCTTCATCGGCGCCTTCGGCTACTGGCTGGCCGGCGTAAAGGCCCCGGCGCTGTTCGGCCTGCTCACCTCTTTCGCCGCCCTGGTCCCCTTCGTCGGCACCAGCCTGGTCTGGATCCCGCTGTCCGTAGCCATGTATTTCCTCTCCGGCGCCAAGATCGGCCTGTTCGTGGCCCTGTGGGGCGGCCTGGTGGTGGGGCTGACCGACAATTTCCTGCGCCCCATCCTCATCGGCAAAGGCGCCAAGCTCCCCATCTTCCTGCTGTTCCTCGGCATCATCGGCGGCATGAAAGTCTACGGCCCGCTGGGGCTGTTCCTCGGGCCGCTGCTGATCTCCTGCGTGATAGTTTTCCTGCAGATCTACAGCGAAGCCAAGAACCTGCCGCACCTCCCCCCGCCCACGCAGTAAGGCCGCGGCCGCAAAACAAAAAAGCCCGGGCGGTCCCGGGCTTTTTTTCTTTTCTAATTCTTCAGGTGCCCTTGGCTTCCGACTCCGGGCAGAGGTTGCGCACGGCGCAGCGCGCGCAGGCGCCCTTGCGGGACATGTCCTGCGCCAGCATCTTCTCCGCGGTCCCGCGGATCAAGGTCAGCGTTTTCTCTTCGGAAGCCGGGTCGTAAGGGGCCGTCACTTTCTGCAGCGAGGTGAGGATGAAGTAACCTACGGAGCCCACCTTCTGCTTCAGCGCGCGGGACAGGCCCAGCGCGTAGATGGAGAGCTGCAGGCTGCCGGCCACGTCCCACTCGTTGCGGTCCTCGAAGCCCATCTTGTAGTCCAGCAGCTCGACGAGGCCCCCCGGGAGGCGGTCCACCCGGTCTATCGTGCCCTTCACCAGCCATTTTTCGAAAGGGAACTGGAAGTGCTTCTCGGAGTAGATCACCTGCGCCGTGTGCTGCTGCCAGTGCAGCCACCAGTCCTCCAGCACCTTGGCCCCGCGGTTATAAAACTCCATGCTCGCCTGCGGCGTGGCGTAGCCCTGGTGCAGCCAGTTGTCCTCGTAATACTGCAGCAGGTCGCCCAGGTCTCCGGGCCGGGCGTGAAAGGCACCGAGCGCCTTGTGCACGGAGAGCCCCAGCGAAGAGTAGGGCGTCTGCGGCGCGAACTTGCGCTCGACATAGATGAAGCGGTAAAGGAAGGGACAATCCAGGTAGGCCCGGATCTTGCTGTAATTCAGCTCAAGCGGGTCGAAGATCATTTCTTAAGGCGGTAGAAGTCGACGTCGGTATCGCCGTATCTCTCGTGGCGGACGTGGTCCAGGCCCGGCACTTCGGTGAGCAGCTCTTTCTTGTGGTGCTGCACCACTACCATCCCGGTCGGCGTCAGGATGCCCCCCTCCGCCACGAGGGTCAATGTTTCCATGCTGTAGAAGAGCGGCAGGTTCTCGGAGGTGCGGTACGGCGGGCCCATGAAGATCAGGTCGTAGCCCTTGTAGTCGGCGAAATGTTCCAGCCACTTCAGGCCGCTGAGCACGTCGGCCTTGAGCACCTTCGCCTTCTCGGCGAAGCCCAGGGACTCGATGTTCTTCTCGATGGTCCTGACGCAGATGCCTTCTTTCTCGACGAAGACCACTTTGGACGCGCCGCGGGACAGGGCCTCGAGCCCGACGGTACCCACGCCCGCGTAGAGATCCAGCATCACGGCGCCGGTGACGTAGGGGCGCACGATATCGAATAAAGACTGGCGGATCCGGGCCGAGATCGGCTTGACGAATTTATCTTTTGGCACCGAGAAGATCTTCCGGCCGCGGTGCGTGCCGGCTATAATACGCATCATAAATTAATGGGGCTGTAACATTTCCTTAACGGCTGGCTTATATACTATTATAGTAAATAGAGCCGGCAAGCGGAGAACACAATGGCTAACCCCGACATAATCATAGTAGACGACGACCCCATGGTGGGCGAGCTGTCCCGCGACCTGCTCACCGACGCCGGCTACACCGTAGGCCTGGTGCAGGACTCCCTCGAGGCCATCCCCACCATCAAGGCCCAGATGCCGCGCCTGATAGTCACCGACATCATGATGCCCGGCATCACCGGCATGGACATCTGCAAGGCCATCAAGTCCGATCCGTCGCTGCGGCACATGAAGATCATCGTCGTCTCCGGCAAATCCTACGAGGTAGAGAAGCAGCGCGCGTTCCAGCTGGGCGCGGACTTCTTCCTCCAGAAGCCGTACAACGTGGAGACCTTTTCCAACACGGTCAAGAGCATCCTCGACGGCGCTGCGCCGCAACGGGAGCCCTCCGCCGCCCCCGCCGACGCCCCCGCCATTATAAGAGAGGAAGAGCACGCCCAGGCCAGCGACCTGGACGCGGGCCAGATCCGCGTCACCTCCTGGGGCGCCCGCGGCCTGCCGATGGAACTGCCCAACACGGTTTCGCGCTACGGCCACCAGACCTCGTGCCTGTCCGTCGAGACCCGGGAGCACCTCTTCATCTTCGACGCCGGCACCGGCATCGTCGCCCTGGGCAAGGAGATCGCCGAGAAGAAGCGCTACTATAAGGACATCTGGGTCTGCCTGACCCATTTCCACCTGGACCACATCCTCGGCCTGGGCCGCTTCGCGCCCATCCACGACCCCCATTTTAATATCCACCTGATCGGGTCCAACGACCCCGAGAAGACCCTCAAGGAAGTGGCGCAGGCCACCTTCTACAGCTCTTTCTCCCTCACCAAGCAGGCCCCCAAGGCCAAGATCGACATCTACGAGATCCTCGAGGACAATTACGAGCTGTTCCCCGGCGTGAAGCTGTCGGCCATGTACGCCAACCACCCCACCAGCACGCTGGTCTACGTCTTCGACATCCACGGCCGCCGCATCTCCTACTGCCCGGACAGCGAGATCTGGGGAGACGCCACCGCCTTCCAGGACTACGACGAGAAGCTGGGCGGCTTCGTGAAGGGCTCCGACATCTTCGTGCATGACGCCGTCTACAACGACAAAGACTACGAGACCGCCAAGCACCAGGGCCACTCCGGCCTGTCCATCGTGGTGGACTTCGCCGTGGAGAAGGCGCAGGCCCGCGACCTGGTCCTCTGGCACGCGCATCCCGACTACACCGACGAGCAGCTGGACCAGATGCAGGCCGCGGCCCGGGCGCACATACAGCAGAAAGGCTACCAGCTGACCTGCCACCTGCCCGTGGAAAAACAGAGCTTCCTGCTGCAGGGCAACAAGTAAACTCCCCCAGACAAAAAAAAGCCCGGGACCTCCCGGGCTTTTTTATCGCCGGCCGCGCGTCAGCTGTGGCCCTGCGTCAGCGTCACCGGGCGCTCGGGGATCACGCCGAAGCGCTCCTCATAGCGCTTGATGTTCTCCTGCAGGGCCTGCAGGAAGCGCTTGGTGTGCACGGGGCTGGAGATAATGCGGGAGCGCAGCTTGGCCTTGGGCTGGTTGGGCTGCAGGAAAAGGAAATCGAAAATGAACTCGGTCTCGCTGTGCGTGACGCCGGCGAGGTTGGCGTAGGTCCCCTGCGCGGTGGCCTCGTCCATCTGCACTTCGAGCTGCATCGGCTTGGCCGCTTCCTTGTTGTCGGACATTGGTCCTCCTTGAAAATGGGCCCGTTCCACCGGGCGTCAGTAAAAGTATAATATATTTGCCAGTCGCAAGGGAGAGAAAATGAAACCAGTTTTTTACGCTTTTTTCCTGTCCGCCTTCGCCTTCTCACTGCCGGTCTCGGCCCAGGCGGACCTCAAGTGCCCCGAGCTCAAGCCCAAGACGCGCCAGTTGAAGGTGCTGCGCATGCAGCCGCTGCGCCGGGGCAAGGAGTGGCTGGAGGGCCAGCCCAAGAACACAAACTCGGTCTCCTGCGACCTCTACGGCATGAAGACCGAGGAGGCCGAATACGACGGCAAGAACCTGGTGCTCAAGCACGCCTACGTCTACGCCGAGAAGGACGAGGCGCGGGCCTTCTGCGAGAAGCGCAAGTCGGCGGAGAAGCTGACCACCACTTTCAGCGACGAGGCGCAGTCGTCGGTGGACGATTTCTGCCGCAAGTACAAGAAGAAGGACTTCGGCCTGGTGCAGGTCTTCGACGCGTCCCCCTCGCAGGCCAGGGAGAGCTCCCGCAAGCCGGTCCGCCTGGTCATGCGCCTCTACACCAAGGCCGGCTTCACCGCCGAGGAGCACGCCTTCGACCCGCTGCTCAACCTCGAGAGCGTGACGGTCTACGCCTACGACAAGGCCAACAACCTCTCCGAGATGACGGTGAACGATTTCGACGGCCGGCAGCTGCGCCGCGAGACCTGGGCCTGGAACAAGGCCGCGGCGGCGCGCACGCATTCGGTCTTCGGCGAGACCAACGAGCTGCGCAAGAAGACGGTCTACGAGCAGCGCGAGGACGGGGCGCTGCGGCGCGAGGTGCGCTCGGCCTACGACTCGGGCGAGCAGCCGGTCTCGCGCAGCGAGGTCTACTGCGACGCCAAGGGCCGCCCCGAGAAGGAGCTGGTCTACGACGCCGACGCGGCCGAGCCCAAGTACGAATACACCTACGCCTACCAGTACGACCCCAAGGGCAACTGGACCGAAGAGCGCCGCACGCGCGTCATAGTCTTCAACGGCAACCGCATGAAAGACTCCCAGACCCCCCCCGAAATAACCAAGCGCGAGTTCATCTACTACTGACCCCGCCTTCACAAAGAGAAGTACCCGCGAGATGCCCAGTCGGGGCCAGCCGGGGAGGGGCCCCGTGCTCCTGGACTGCAGGGAACCGTTGCGCGGTTCCCCCCGCCCTGGGGAAATTATGGGCGGGGCCCCCTTCCCCAAAGTCGCACGGAACCCCTCCCCGGCCGTCCCCTCCGTTTGTCTGGCATTATGCTGTAACTGTAAGAAGCTGCGGAGACCGCAGGGGTAGGACAAGCAAAACCGTCGCGAGGCCGAGGCTTGCGTAGCGCCGAGGCCGAGTGTCGAGTGAGCGCACGGTGTGCGCGAACGCGTTTTGCGGTCCTGCCCCTGCGGTAGGCCGCCCAAAACATACACCGATATACAAAAAAACCGGCCCCGCGAACGGGGCCGGTCTGTGGTCCAGATAAGCTATGGCTTATTTGGCGGGAGCGGACTTCCTGACATTGACGGCCTTGGGGCCCTTGTCGGTGTTCTCGGTGTCGAACTCGACTTCCTGGTTTTCAGCCAGGGTCTTGAAGCCTTCGCCTTGGATCGAAGAGTGATGTACGAAAAGGTCCTTGGAACCGTCCTCCGGGATGATGAAGCCGAACCCTTTCTTGTCGTTGAACCACTTTACTTTACCTTTTGCCATTTGCTTATTTACCTCTCTATTTATTTACCGCATACTACCGGGCCGTTTCCGGCCGTTAATCTATTATATATAAATTCGCGCTTAAAAAAGCAAGCGGAATCTATTCCTCTCCCCACTTGAGGTACAACGGCATCAGCGCGTTGACCGCGTCCGGGTGCCGCCCGACCACGCGCACAGCGAAGTCGTGCCGGCCGCTCTTGTAGCAGGGCACCTCGCCCTTGTACACGTAGGCGTCGCCCATGCGCGCGTCCTGCGCCATCGAGACGGACTTGCCGTCCTTGAAGAGCCCCTCGCCGCCGGCCGTGCCGATGTGCAGCTGCACGTCCACGTCCTCCGGCTTCAGGTCGCCCAGCCAGACAACGGCGCTGACCGGCAGCTTGGCCCCGGCCCGCACTTCCATCTCCGGCTTGAACTGGTCGGTCACTACCTTCACGCGCGGCCAGTTCTCGTCGAGTTTGCGGCGCCAGCGGGCGATCTCCGCCACGCGGGAGTTCTCCAGGAACTTCTTGGACGAGCGGTGCGCGTGGGAGTAGAACTTCTCGTGGTACTCGCGCAGCATGCGGTTGGTGTTGAAGTGCGGCACCAGCTTCTGCACGCAGGTCTTCATCATCTTTATCCAGCCGCGCGGCAGGCCCGAGGCGTCGCGGTCGTAATAGAGCGGGGCCACCATCTTCTTGATGTTGTTGTAGATGGACTCGGCCTCCACGTAGTCGCGCTCCTCCTCGCTGTTGTAGGCCTCGGTGCCGCCTATGGCCCAGCCCACGTCGGGCGAGTAGCCCTCGGGCCACCAGCCGTCCAGCACAGAGAGGTTCATCACGCCGTTGATGACGGCCTTCATGCCGCTGGTGCCCGAGGCCTCGAGGGGCCGTATCGGGTTGTTCATCCACACGTCCACGCCCTGCACCATGTAGCGGGCGACGTTCATGTTGTAGTCTTCCACGAAGATGATGCGGTTCTTGAAGCGCTTATCCAGCGACAGCCGCGCCACCTGCTTGATGAATTCCTTGCCGTGCACGTCGGCCTGATGCGCCTTCCCGGCGAACACGAACTGCACCGGCATCTTCTCGTCGGTCACCAGCTGCAGCAGCCGCTCCAGGTCCCGCATGAAGAGCGTCGCGCGCTTGTAGGTGGCGAAGCGCCGGGCGAAGCCGATCGTCAGGTACTCCGGGTTGAGCACGGTCTCGATCTCGGAGAGGATGGTGCGGTCCGCGCCCAGGCGCATGTGCTGGCGCTTCAGGCGGTCGCGCACCAGCTTCACCAGCTTGACCTTGCGGGCCATGTGCGTATCCCAGAATTCCTTATCGTCGATATCGGTGATCTTGGGCCAGTCGCAGGAGTCCGGGATGCCGTTGTGCCCGCCGGACAGCGACTTGCTGTAGAGCTGGTGATGCTCGTGGCTGATCCAGGAGCAGGTGTGCACGCCGTTGGTGATGCCCTCTATCGGGATCTCGTAGCGCGGCAGCTGGGGCCACAGCTTGTGCCACATGTCGCGCGACACGTCGCGGTGCAGCAGGCTCACCCCGTTGAGGAAGGCGCAGAGGCGCATGGCCACGACGGTCATGCAGAAGCCCATCGAGGTGTGCTCCTCCTTGCCGATCTCCAGGAACTCCGGGAAGCTCAGCCCGAGCTCCTTGGAGTAGGACTCCAGGTACTTGCGCACCAGGTCGAAGTCGAAATACTCGTTGCCGGCCATCACCGGGGTGTGAGTGGTGAACGCGGACGAGGCCCACACTATCTCGCGCGCCTCCGCGTAGGACAGGCCGCGGTTGCGCATCAGCTGCCGGACGCGCTCGAACAGCAGGAACGCGCTGTGCCCCTCGTTGACGTGGAACACGGTGGGCTTGAGGCCCATGGCCTCCAGCGCCCGCGCGCCGCCGATGCCCAGCACTATCTCCTGGCGGATGCGGTTCTCGCGGTCGCCGCCGTAAAGCTGCTCGGTGATCACCCGCGCCGACGGGGAGTTCTCGGGCAGGTTGGTGTCCAGCAGGAACAGCGAGCAGCGGCCCACCGGCACCTTCCAGACGCCCACCAGCACCCGCTCGCCCGCCAGGTTAACCTCGACGCGCAGCGGCTTGCCGGAGCCGTCCTTCACTATCTCCACGGGCATGTTGTACCAGTCGTTCTCGGGGTAGCGCTCCACCTGCCAGTTGTCGCGGTTCAAGACCTGCTGCACGTAGCCCTTCTTATAAAGGAGACCCACGCCGACCAGCGGGATGCCGAGGTCGGAAGAAGATTTCAAATGGTCGCCGGAGAGCATGCCGAGGCCGCCGGAATAGATCGGCAGGCCCTCGCCGATGCCGTACTCCATGGAGAAGTAGGCCACCTGCATGTCCTTATCCTGGGCGTCGGCGTTCTTGGCGAACCAGGTCTCCTTGGTGGCCATGTAGGATTCGAATTTCTGCTTTATCTCACCCAGGCGGCCCAGGAAATTATTGTCCTTGCTCAGCGCGTCCAGGCGCTCCGGGGCCAGCGTGCCCAGGATCCACTTCGGGTTGCGGTGGGAGCGGTGCCACAGGTCCTCGTCGATCCCCACGAACATCATTATCGCGTCCCAGTTCCAGGTGAACCACATGTTGGTGGACAGTTCGTCCAGGGCCTTCAGGTTTTCCGGGAGGTTAGGGATTACGTTGAACGATTTGATCTTCATTGCTTTATACTCCGTGCCGCAAAGATAGGATAATCTTACAAAACTTGCCGCCACCGCCTCAAAAGACCTCCGTCAACCGCGGCAATATGGCGCGGCAGGAAAATTTTATGCTTGAACACGGGCGGTTTTTTTTATAAACTATATTCAGTTCTTTACAGGTATACCGTCAGTAAAAGGTTTTTGGGCGTGTAGCTCAGCTGGGAGAGCGCCTCCATGGCATGGAGGAGGTCGCAGGTTCGATCCCTGTCACGTCCACCAGATTTAAAAAGCCCCTGCAAAGGGGCTTTTTTTATTGTATGAAAAGCGAACGGCTCAAGGCCGCCATCATCATAAGGAAGTTCAAGGGGCTCAGCGGCGCGGTCAACTACGCCGCCGAGCTCGCCCGCCGCCTGCCGGCCCACGGCTTCGACATGGCCGTGCTGGCCCAGCGCGCCGACGCGGCCCTGGCCGCGAACTGCGGCGCGGAGCTGCGCAAAGTCCCCTCCCTGCCTTTCGGCTGGGCCGGCAGCCGCGCCCTCTTCTCGGCCGCCGCCGGCTGGCGCAGCCGCGGCCTGGACCTGGTCCACGGCCAGGGCGACACCCTACGCCAGGACGTGCTCAGCCTGCACAACTGCGTGCACGCCGCCCACGAGGCCGTCTACGGCGCCCCGCTGCCGCCGGACAACGGCGTAGGGCTCCTGCACGAGCGCCAGCTCCGGCAGCGCCGCTTCAGCCTCCTGGTCGCAAACTCCGCCCTGATGAAAGAAGAGGTCTCGCGCCGCTTCGGCGTCCCGCCGGAACTTATCCGCGTGATCCACCCCGGCATGAACCCCGCCCGCTTCACGGCCAAAGCCCCGGGCCTGAGGGCCGAGCTCGGCTTTTTCCCCTCCGACGTGATAGCAGGCCTCGTCACCTCTGGCGACCTGGCCAAGCGCGGGGCTGGCGCCTTCCTTAAAGCCCTCGCGAAAGCCCGCGCGCAGGCGCCGGAGCTCAAGGGCCTGATAGTGGCGGGCGCGGCCCAGGCCGCGGAGCTGCGCCCGGCCGCGGCTGCGCTGGGCCTCACTTCCGCCCTGGTCTTCACCCCGCCCCGCCCCGACGTGGAGCGCCTCTACTCCACCATAGATTTCATGGCCTACCCGGCCCTCTACGAAGAATTCGGCATCACCGTGCTCGAGGCCTGCGCCTGCGGCCTGCCGGTGCTGCTGCGCGCCCCCCGCGTAGGCGCGGCCGAAGTGCTTTCCCCCGTATTGCGCGACGAGCTCAACTTCTCTTCGGACGAAGAGCTGGCCGCGAAAATGTCCGCCCTCGCCCTGTCCCCCGCCCGCCGCTCCGCCCTGGGCGCGGCCGCCCGGCTGTGCGCCCTCCCGGTCACCTGGGACGCCGCCGCCGCCGCCCTGGCCGCGGTCTACCGCCAGGCTCTCGCCAAAAAACTGCCCCGGTAATTGTTAGAATATCCTTATGGACAACCGCCTCACCGTGTACCACCTCGACGACGGCAAGGAGCTGCGCGGCGGCCAGCGCCAGCTGCTGTACCTCGTGAAGGAGCTGCAGGCCCTAGGCCACGACAACACCGTCGTCTGCCGCCACGGCTCGCCGCTGCACGCCGCCGCCGCACGCAAGAATTTCAAGACTTTTACGCTGCCCTATTATTTCGAGTGGGACCCCGTCAGCGCCCTGCTGCTGCGCCGCGCGCTGAAGGCCCTACCGCCCGCCGGCTCCCCGCCCATCCTGCACTCCCACACCGGCCATACCGCCGGCGTGTCCTGGCTGGCCTCCGCCGGGCTCGACTGCGTGCGCGTCGCGCACCGCCGCGTGGACTTCGTCCCCGGCTCTTTCACGGCGCGCTATAAATATTCCAAGGCCCATTCCGTCATCGCCATCTCCGAGGCGGTCAGGGACATCCTGCTCAAGGCCGGCGTGCCGGAAGAGAAGATCGCCGTAGTGAACAGCACCATAGACCTCGACGACACGCCCTGGCGGCCCGGCGAGCTGGAGGCCTACCGCGAGGCGGCCCGCGCCGGGCTCGCGGCCGAGCTGTCCATTCCCAAAGACGCTTTCTGGGCCGGCTCGCTGGTGGCCCTGGTCCCGCACAAGGACCCGGAAAACCTGGTGCGCTCCGCCGCGGTGGTGCTGAAAACCGCCCCGCAGACCTATTTCCTGCTCGCCGGCGACGGCCCGCTGCGCGGCAAGGCCGAGCACCTGGCCCGCATGCTCAAGATCCAGGACCGCTTCCTCCTGCTGGGCCAGCGCCAGGACCCGTACAAAGTGCTGGCCGCGCTGGACCTGTTCGTACTGGCTTCCTGCGAGGAGGGCATGGGCAGCGTGCTGGTGGAAGCCATGAACGCGGCGCTGCCCATCGTGGCAACCACGGCCGGCGGCATCACCGACGTGGTAGAAGACGGCGCCAACGGCCTCACCGTGCCCCCGCGCGACCCGGAGGCGCTCGGCGCGGCCCAGCTGCGCCTGATCGGAGATCCCGCCCTGCGCGCCCGCCTCGCCGCCGAGGCCCACCGCCGCCGCGAGGACTTTTCCTCCCCGCGCATGGCGGCCCTGACCCTCAAATGTTATGAAACGGCAATTGAAAATTTTAAGCGTCATCGACATCCCCTGGAATAGCGGGCTCGCAGCCTACGCTTTCGCCCAGGCCGGCGCCCTCCGGGACGCCGGGCACGGCGTGGTTTTCGCCTGCCCCGCCGGCAGCGCCGCGCAGGAATTCGCGGCCGCCAACGGGTTCAAGTCCTACGAGATCCCCGGCCGCAAGCAGCATCACAAACTCCCGCTCGCCCTGCTGCGCCTGCGCGCCATCGCCCGGGACGAAGCCATAGACCTGGCCGCCGCGCATACCGGCCGCGCCCAGACGCTGGCCTTCCTGCTCGGCCTGCCCCTCGTGCGCGTCAAGGCGGACGCCAAGCGCCCCTCCGCCGGGTTCACCTTCGGCTCCGTCAAAAAAGTCATAGCCGCTTCCTCCTATATAGAGGGCCTGTACCTCGCCTCGGGCCTGGACCGGGCGAAGATCGCCGTCATCCGCCAGGGCGTCGACCTGCCGCCCCCGGCGGAGCTGCGCGCCGCGCCGCCTTACCGCGTCGGCCTGCTGGGCCGCCTGGACCTGGTGAAAGGCCACGACTGTTTCCTGCGCGCTGCCGCGGAGCTGCTGAGCAGCGGCGCCCGGGCCGAGTTCCATATCGCCGGCTACGAGGCCAATCTCAAGTACGCCGACCTACGCCGGACCGCAGCCGACCTCGGCATAGCGGAGAAAGTTTTTTTCCACGGCCGCACCGAGGGCCCCTTCGCCTTCATGGCCGCCTGCGATATCGGAGTCATTCCGTCGCTGGGCAGCGAAGCCGTCTCGCGCGCAGCGCTGGAATGGCTGGCCGCCGGCCGCCCGCTGGTGGCCTCCGCCGTGGGTAGCCTGCCCGAATACGCGCCCGCGGAACGCCTCGTCCCCCCCGGCGATCCCGCCGCCCTGGCCGCCGCCCTGGCCCCCCTGCTGTCGGACCCGGCCCTGCTGGCAAGGCTGGGGGCAGAGAACCGCGCCCGTGCAGCCGGCGACTTCTCGCCCGCGGCCTTCGCGGCCGCCACGGTAAAGACTTTCGAGGAGGCCGCGGCCTGATGCCCACCGTCTCCATAGCCATGATAGCCCACAACGAGGAGCGCAACCTCGCGCGCGCGCTCTCCAGCGCCGCCTGGGCCGACGAGGTGATATTCGTGGATTGCGCCTCCACCGACGGCACCGCCCTGGCCGCCCGCGATTTCAAAGTGAAGTATTTCGCCCGCCCCAACAGCCGGGCCGTCTACGTCAACAAGCAGTTCTCCGTAGACCAGTGCTCGTCCGACTGGATCTTCATCCTCGACGCCGACGAGGAGCTCACCCCCGCCCTTCGCGCCGAGATCAAGCGCTTCGTGGCCGCGCCCGGCGGCGCCGCGGCGGCCGAGATGCCGCGCAAGAACTTCTATTTCGGACGCTGGCTCAGGCACGGCGGCAAGTACCCGGACACGCAGCTGCGCCTGTTCGCCCGCGGCCGCGCCAAATTCCTGCCGCTGCCCGTGCACGAGCGGCTGCAGGTGGACGGCCCGGTGGCCCGCCTCAAAGAGCCGCTGCTCCATTACCCCTACGCCACCCCCGCCGACATGGAGAAGAAGCGCGCCTTCTACTGCGAGATCCTCACCCGCTCCTACGCGCTCAAGGGCCGCAGCCGCGCCCTCATTATTTTCCGTCCCTTTACCCGCTTCCTGTCGTCTTACATTTTCAAGCTAGGCTTCCTGGACGGGGCCGAGGGCCTTAAGACCGCGCTGATGGATTTCCGCACCGTACTGGCCTCCGCGCTGCTCTACCTGCGCACCCCGCCCGAGGCCTAAACCGGCCTGGGCCTTTGGGCCCTGCCGCCCGCGCCCCGGTTTCGGCTATAATTAATAAAGCTATGCTAAAACTGCTTACCGCCCTGCTGCTCACCCCGCTGGCCGTTTTCGCCGCCGGAGACGAGAAAGACCTCGCCTTCCCTAATCTGCCCTACCCCATCACCTTCACGGTCAACGCCGCGCCCAAAACCGGCGCCGTCGCCTACGAAACCCGCTACAGCGAGGAGATGGAGAAGGACTACGACACCGTCCTGCTGCAGGGCCTGATGCCGGACCCGAAACTGCGACTGGAAGTGCTGGCCAAAGGCAAGTCTTTCTTCCAGGCCGCTTCCCCCTACGAGCTCGACGGCTTCAGCCGCCATTCCAACGGCCGCTTCTGGGCCCGCTACAAGGCCCCCGCCCCCAACCGCCAGCCCGTCCGCCTGAGCGTGGTGGACCTGGGCCTGGACAAATCGGGGTCCGAACTTACCATCTACTCCACCGAGCTGCTGCTGCGCGCCGACCTGCGCGAGGGCGAGCCCGCCGTCTCCACGGCCGCCTATGTACCCGAACCTGAACTCTCCGTGCCGCTGGCCGCCCCCTTCACGCTGGTGCGCCGCGCCGAATGGCAGGCGAAGCCTCCCAAAGAGCCCTTTTCCCGCCACTCGCCCTACTATTTCACCCTGCACCATACGCAAGGCCATTACCCAAAAACCTTCGACGCTTCGCTCGCCGAGGTGCGCTTTATCCAGGACTATCACCAGAACGCCAAAGGCTGGAACGACATCGGCTACCATTTCCTGATCGACCCGCAGGGCAATATCTTCGAAGGCCGCCCCGTAGGCGTTATCGGCGCGCACGTACTAAACCGCAACTCGGGCAACGTCGGCATTTCCATCCTGGGCAACTACCACCCGCCCTCCAAGGACGTTTTCTCCCCCGTCACCCAGGAATCCTTCGTAACCGTGGCCCGCTACGTGAAGGACACCTATTCCGTGAATATCAGCAGCTTCTACGCCCACCGCGACATCGGCAAGACCGACTGCCCCGGCGACAACCTCTACGCGAAGAAGAACCTCCTGCGCGACCTGGTTTTCACCGGGCCGCAGGCCGTAACGGTCCCCCCTGCCGACGGCGAGCTCACCCCCGCCCAGGCCGAAGCCGTGCGCGCCCTTTACGACCGCCTCAACGCCCGCTGACCCTATCGAGGCTTCGCCTCGATAGACTTTGATCCTCCCGCAAAGCAAAACGCCCCTTTCCAGGGGCATTTTCTGTCTATCGAGGCGAAGCCTCGCTAGCGGGGTTTGGCTTCGGCGGCCACCAGGTCGGCGTAGGTCTCGCGGCGGCGTATCAGCTTCCACGACGACGGGCCGGTGATCAGCGCCTCGGCGGCGCGCGGCCTGGAATTGTACTGCGAGCTCATCGAGAAGCCGTAGGCGCCAGCGGAATAGATCGCGAGCAGCTGGCCCGGGGCCGGCTCCGGCAGCGTCACGCCCTCGGCCAGGAAGTCGCCGCTCTCGCAGACCGGGCCCACTATGTCCCAGAGCTTCGCGGGGCCCGCGCCGCGGCCTATCAGGGCGGCGGGGTGTTTGGCGCCATAGAGCGCGGGCCTCACCAGGTCGTTCATGGCCGCGTCGGCTATGATGAAATTCTTTTTGCCGCCTGTCTTGCGGTAGATGACGCGCGAGAGCAGCAGCCCGCAGGGAGCCGCCACCGAGCGCCCCGGTTCCAACAAAAGCTTCAGCCCTGTGCCGCCGAAGACCCCGCCCACGGCTTTGGCCAGCGCCGCGGGGTCGGCCATCTCGCCGCCTTCCTTTACGCCCCAGCCGCCGCCCACGTCGGCGTATTTAAGGTTCACGCCGCGCGAGGCCAGCTTCACCATGAAGGCCGCCAGCCGCCCGGCCGCCAGCGCGTAAGGCGCGGCGGAATGCACCTGCGAGCCGATATGGAACTGCGCCCCCACCGGCTTCAGATGCTTCGACTCGGCCGCGTAGATGTAGATCTTCAGCGCCTCGTCGAAGGACACGCCGAATTTGCTGCCCAGCAGGCCGGTGGAAATATACTTATGGGTATGGGGGTCCACGTCGGGATTGATGCGCAGCGAGACCGGGGCCCGCAGCTTCAGCTTAGCGGCCACGCGCTCCAGCTCCAGCACTTCCTCGAAGGACTCAGCGTTTATGAACAGGATGCCGGCCTTCAGCGCGACAGCCAGCTCCTCGGGGGTTTTGCCGACGCCGGAAAAGATGATCTTGCCGGGCTCGAAGCCGGCGCGCAGCGCGCGGTAGAGCTCGCCGCCGCTCACCACGTCGGCGCCCCAGCCTTCGGCCGCCGCCAGCGCGCACAGCGCGCCGCTGGAGTTGGCCTTCATGGCGTAGCAGAACAGCGGGTCCAGCCCGGCGAAGGCCTTCTTGTAAGCCCGCACCTGCTTCAGGAACACAGCCTGTGAGTAAACATAGGTCGGTGTCCCTATTTTCTCCGCTATCTGTTTCAGGAGCGCAGGCTTAAAGTATTTAGAAAGCATATGGGTATGATATAAAAAAGTGCGGCAACGTTTCGCTACGCAAGGACTAGCGGGGCAGACGGGTTAGCAAAAGCATGTCGGAGGCCCGAGCTTGCATAAGCGCGAGGGCCGAGACGGGCAGTGGCGAGCACGGTGTGCGAGACCACGGTTTTGCGTTCCGTCTGCCCCGCTAGGCCGTAGAAGCAAAAAGGCGGGGGATATATTCCCCCCGCCTTTCGCGGTATTACTTTAAAGTATGCGCGGGGCGGGAATCGAACCCGCAAGCCGTTAGGCACACGCCCCTCAAACGTGCGTGTCTACCAGTTCCACCACCCGCGCGAAAATCGTAAGACTATTAAAGAACTTTCTATATTTTACCAAATTGCCGGTCTAAATTGTAAAATATAGGCGTGATATACCTCGTAGAACTCATCATCGCCGCCATCCTCATCATCCTCAACGCCGCCTTCGTCCTCTCCGAATTCGCGCTGGTGAAGGTGCGCTTCACCCGCCTGGAGGAGCTGGCCGCCAAGGGCGTCGCGAGCGCCAAACTGGCCAAGAAACAGGTACAGCACATCGACGCCTACCTCTCCTCCATCCAGCTCGGCATCACCATGGCCAGCCTCGGCCTCGGCTGGGTGGGCGAACCGGCCCTGGCCGCCCTGCTGCAGCCGGGCTTCCACTGGCTCAACCTCCCCATCTCCGCGGCCGCCCTGCACACCGTCTCCTTCGTCATCGCCTTCGCCGCCATCACCGGCATCCACGTGGTCATAGGCGAGCAGGCCCCCAAGTACTTGGCCATCCTGATGCCGGAAAAGATCACCCTGGTCTGCGCCATACCGCTGGAGCTGTTCTATAAGCTGACCTACCTGCCCATGCTCGCCATCAACAAGAGCGCCAATTTCTTCCTGGGCCTGTTCAACATAAAGCCCGGCGAGAGCGAGGCCCTGCACTCCGACGAGGAACTCCGCATGATCCTGGGCCAGAGCCAGGAGCACGGCAAGATCTCCCTCGGCCGCCTCATGATGTTCGAGCACCTTTTCGACTTCGGCAAGACCAAGGTGAAGGAAGTCATGACGCCCCGCGGCGCCATCAGCTTCATTACCCTGGGCGCGCCGCCGGAGGCCACGCTCAAGCTGATAAAAGAAAAGCGCTACTCCCGGTTCCCGCTGGTCACCAAGGGCGGCGACACCGTAGGCTACGTCCATTTCAAGGACCTCTACAACAGCCTGCTCACCCCGGGCGGCGCGGCCCCGGATTTCGACTCCATCAAGCGCCCTATCAGCGACATCTCCGAGGAGATCTCCGTGGAGCGCGCCCTGCGCGACTTCCAGGAGAAGCGCATCCAGCTGGCCCTGGCCAAGAACGCCAAGGGCGAGACCACGGGCCTGCTGACCATGGAGGACATCGTCGAGGAGCTCACCGGCGAGATCCGCGACGAGTTCGAGCAGCCGCCCAAGCTGCTCCTGAGCGGCATACTGCAGGCGCACGCCTGCCAGCTGGACCTGAAGGAAGCAGGCCGCTTCGAAGCCATAGAGGAAGTGCTCAAGTCCCTGCACGTCGCCTCCCCCTCGTTCGACAAGGACGAGGCGCTGAAGGCCATCATCAAGCGCGAGACCAATTTCTCCACGGCCCTCGGCCACCAGACGGCCTTTCCGCACGCCCGCCTGGCCTCGCTGTCCAAGCCCCTGCTGGCCATAGGCAAGAGCCGGGAAGGCATCTATTTCCCCTCGCCGGACAGCCAGCCGGTCAAGATCATCTTCCTCATCCTCACGCCGTTCAACGAGCCGCTGCTGCAGCTGAACATCCTGTCCCAGCTCTCGGGCCTCATCTCCAACCTCACCCTGCGCAAGCGCCTGCTCTCCGCCAAGACGCCCGAGAACCTCCTCGACATCGTCCGCACCTTCGAGAACAAAGTGATGAAATAAACCGGGGACATAGCGCCCGGTTCTCCACCGGAGAACCGGGCGCTGTGTCCCCTGGCAGTATCTCACCAAAGAAAAGCCCCGCCGAAGCGGGGCTTTTCTTTTTGCGCGGGGCCTGAGCTTACTTCTTGGCCGGGGCTTCAGCGGGCTTCGCGGGGGCAGCGGCCGGGGCGGGAGCAGCCGCCGGAGCCGGGGTGGCCGCGCCGGGCTGGGCCGGGGCAGCCTGCTGCGCCGGGGGCTGCTGGAGCTGGTTGCCGGGGTCCATCACCACCGAGCGGAAGCGGTTGTTCGCCCCGAAGATGGTCAGCAGTATGGAGGTCAGGGCGAAGAGGCCCGCGGCCACCGCGGTGAACTTCTTTATGAAGGAAGTGCCGCTGGCCGCGTTGAACAGCGCGTCGCCGCCGCCGCCGAACATCGAGAGCGCCGAGCCCTTGCTGGTCTGGAAGACCAGGATCGAGATGATGATGACGAACGCCAGTATCACGTGCAGGGTTACTATAAGGGTGTACATCGTTTTTGTTCTCCTAATTTATTTCTGCGACAGCGCCACTAAGCCGGGCAGCTGCTTTCCTTCCACGAACTCGAGGCTGGCGCCGCCGCCGGTAGAGCAGTGGGAAATGTTCTCGGACTTCACCTTGGCCGTCTTCAGCACGGAGAGCGTGTCTCCGCCGCCGAGGATGGTGGTGGCGCCGGCGCGGGTGGCCTGCGCCATCGCGTTGGCCACGGTCACGCTGCCGCTCGCGAAGGCGGGCGTCTCGAAGATGCCCACGGGGCCGTTCCAGAAGATGGTCTTAGAGGCCTTGATCTTGTCGGCGAACAGCAGCTCGGTGCGGGGACCGATGTCCACGCCTATCCAGCCGTCCGGCACCGCCATGGCCTGCGTCACTTCCACCTTGGCGTCGGGCTTTATTTCCTGGACGATGCGGTGGTCGGCCGGCAGCAGCAGTTCCACGTTGTTGCGGTGGGCCTTCAGAATGATGTTCTTGGCTTCCTCCACCTTGTCGGCCTCCAGCAGCGAATTGCCGATATTGGTGTTCTGCGCGGCGAGGAACGTGTAGGCCATGCCGCCGCCTATGATGAGGGTGTCCACCTTCTCGATGAGGCTGTAGAGCACGGACAGCTTGTCGGCTACCTTGGCCCCGCCGATGATGGCGAGGAAGGGCCGCACGGGGCTCACCATGGCCTTGTCCAGGTATTCCAGCTCCTTCTGCACCAGGAAGCCGACGGCCCCGGGCAAGTGCTTGCAGATGGCGGAGGTGCTGCCGTGCGCGCGATGCAGGGCGCCGAAGGCCTCCTGGACGAAGAACTCGCCGTGCTTGGCCAGCTTGGCGGCGAAGGCGTCGTCGTTCTTCTCTTCCTCGGCGTGAAAGCGGAGGTTCTCGAGGAGGACTATCTCCCCCTTCTTCGCGGCAGCCACCACCTTGTCGGCCTCGGGCCCCACACAGTCGGATGCGAAATGCACTTTGGCGCCGGCTATCTCTTCCAGGCGCGCTGCCACGGGCTTCAGGCTGTACTTCTCCACGGGCTGGCCCTTCGGGCGGCCCATGTGCGCCATCAGCACCACGCGGTTGTTGCCCTCGAGCAGCAGCTTCAGGGTCTTCAGGGTCTCGCGGATGCGGGTGTCGTCCTTGATGACGCCGTCCTTGATCGGCACGTTGTAATCAACGCGCATCAGGACGTTCTTGTCCTTGAGCTTGGAGTCCTGAACTTTGGCGAGCCTGAGTACCGTCTTGTTTTCCGTGGTCATTTTAACCTCTGTAAATTTTATCCGCTCCCGGGCCGGCGTGCCGGCCCGGGGCGGGCTTGCTTATATTACTTTCTTCAGGGCGGCCTTCAGGCCGCCGGCCTTGCGCTCTTTCAGCTCGTAGGTCACGCGCACGGAGGGCTTGTTGAACTTCAGGTGGCGCGCCAGGTCTATCGGCGTGCCGACTATCACGACGTCGCAGGGGACGGCGTTGATGGTCTTGTTCAGCTCGGCCATCTGCTTGTCGCCGTAACCCATGGCGGGCAGGATGTCGGTGATCTGCTTGAAGTTCTCGTACACCTTCTTGATGGTGCCGATGGCGTACGGGCGCGGGTCCACGATCTTGGCGGCCTTGTACTTCTTGGCGGCCACGTGGCCGGCGCCGAAGCTCATGTCGCCGTGGGTCAGGGTGGGGCCGTCTTCTACGACCAGCACCTTCTTGCCCTTAACGGCGGTCGGGTTGTCCACGGTCACGGGGCTCTCGGCCTCGATGATCACGGCCTTCGGGTTCATCTTCTTGATGTTCTCCCGCACGACGGCGATCTCTTTGGCCGTGGCGGTGTCCACCTTATTGATGACCACCACGTCGGCCATCCGCAGGTTGGTGGCGCCGGGGTAGAAGGTGGCTTCGTGGCCGGAGCGCAGCGGGTCCGTCACGGTGATCTGGAGGTCCGGTTTGTAGAAGGACATGTCGTTGTTGCCGCCGTCCCACAGGATGACGTCCGCTTCCTTCTCGGCGCGCTTGAGGATCTCGCCGTAGTCCACGCCGGAGTAGATGATGTGGCCGGCCGCGATGTGCGGCTCGTACTCTTCCATCTCTTCGATGGTGCACTCGTGCTTCTTCAGGTCCTCCAGCGTCTCGTAGCGCTGCCAGGTCTGCTTGACCAGGTCGCCGTAGGGCATGGGGTGGCGTATGGCCACGACTTTCTTGCCCATGTCCTTGAGCATGGAGGCTATGGCGCGGGTGGTCTGGGACTTGCCGCAGCCGGTGCGCACGGCGCAGACGGCTATCACGGGCTTGCTGGACTTTATGTAGGTGTGTTCGCCGCTGAGCAGCTTGAAGTCGGCGCCGCAGGCCAGGACGAGCGAGCCCTTGGCCATCACGGTGTTGAAGGCCACGTCGGAGTAGGAGAACACCACTTCGTCCACCTTGAACTTCTTGATCAGCTCGGGGAGTTCCTTCTCCTCGAAGATCGGGATGCCCTTCGGGTACATCTTGCCGGCGAGTTCCTTGGGATACTTGCGGCCCGCGATGTTGGGGATCTGGTAAGCGGTGAAGGCCACCACTTCCACGTCCTTGTTCTCGCGGTAATAAACGTTGAAGTTATGGAAGTCGCGGCCGGCGGCTCCCATGATCAGCACTCTTTTCTTAGCCATTGTTGCTCTCCTGTCGCTGCACTAGCAAGCCGGGCGTCTTAGGGTCGGCGCAGGGCGCCGACCCGACACCCAGGCGAATCTTACAGGCCCTTCTTGATCATCAGCAGGGCGAGGTCGACGACGCGGTTGGAATAACCCCACTCGTTGTCGTACCAGGCCAGCACCTTGGCCATGTTGCCGCCGATAACCTTGGTGCTCAGCGCGTCCACGCTGGAGCTGGCCGGGCAGTGGTTGAAGTCCACGCTCACGAGGGGCTCGGCGACGTAATCCATGATGCCTTTCATCGGGCCGTCGGCGGCCTTCTTGATGGCGGCGTTGATCTCTTCGGCGGTGGCGGGCTTGGCCAGCGTCACGGTGAGGTCCACCACGGAGACGTTCGGCGTGGGCACGCGGATGGCGAAGCCGTCCATCTTGCCCTTCAGCTCGGGCATCACCAGGCTTATCGCCTTGGCGGCGCCGGTGGAGGTCGGGATCATGGAGAGCGCGGCGGCGCGGGCGCGGCGCAGGTCGCTGTGGGCCATGTCGTGGATCTTCTGGTCGTTGGTGTAGGCGTGGATGGTGGTCATCAGGCCTTT
>MGUG01000054.1:0-3357 GCA_001799845.1 Elusimicrobia bacterium GWC2_64_44
GAGAAGGCGCCCTATAACCCGGCCGAGGCGCGCGAGATGGCCGCTTCCCACGCGGGCAACTTCATGTTCAACCGCGAGCGCCAGATAGAGCACCTGGAACATTTCCTCGGCAAGAAGCCGATAGTGGTGTCGATGTACGACGCCGAGCTCTACGGCCACTGGTGGTACGAGGGCACGGACTTCCTGGAGTTCCTCTTCAAGAAGATACACCACGATCAGAAGACCGTGAAAATGGTCACGCCGAGCGAGTACCTCTCCATGCACCCCGACAACCAGGTGGTGCAGCCTTCCATGTCCACCTGGGGCGACAAGGGCTACAACGAGGTCTGGCTCAACGGCACCAACGACTGGATGTACCGCCACCTGCACAAGCAGGTGGAGCGCATGGTGGAACTGGCCAACAAGTTCCCCAACGCCGAGGGCACGCTCAAGCGCGCGCTGGACCAGTGCGCGCGCGAAGTGGTGCTCGGGATGTCGTCGGACTGGGCCTTCCTCATGACGGTGGGCACGGCCAAGAGCTATTCCACCAAGCGCTTCGTGGCGCACACGCACCGCTTTAACGGCCTTTACGAGCAGATCATGGGCAACCGCCTGGAAGAAGGCTGGCTGAAGGACCTGGAGTGGCGCGACAATATCTTCCCTGAGATGAACTACCGCGTCTTCTCGACGGAAGAAATGCAAAAGGCCGCCCGCAGCTAGCCTGTACGGGCGTAAAAAAACCGCGGCCACCCGGCCGCGGTTTTTTTATCGCCCGCCGCGGGTCAGCCCGCGGCGGCGAGGTCCTCGAGGCGGCTGTTGAAGCGCTCGATGATGATGCCGGAGAGGGCGTAGAGCTCCTTGAGCTGGGCGGCCGCCTCCGGGGTAAGCTTGGCCGCGGCCGCCGCGGGAAAAAGTTCCGCCAGGTAGTTCTGCAGGTGGAACATGAGGTCGTGAGCGCCCAGGTCGCGGGCCGCCCTCAGCAAATGCAGCAGCGGGGCCAGCGTCTCGGCCGAAGGGGCGGCGAGCGCCGGCGCGGCTATCTTGGCGGCCAGCGACGCGGATTCCTCGGGGGCCGGGTCGAAGCCGGCCTCCAGGCCCGCGGCCTTGAGCCGGGCGGCCAGCGCGGCCAGTTTTGCCAGCTCGGCTGGGCCGGGCGAGCGCTGGGCGCGGGTGAACACTATCTCGGCCGCCTGGCGGGCGTAGGCCGCCGCCTGCGCGCGCAGCGGCGCCCAGGACGAGGACGTCCTGCCGGGCAGCCGGGCGAGCAGGTAGAGATAGTCCTCGAGGATCTTGAAGATAGACCCGGCGTGGCTGTGCCTGGCCGCGTCGGCCAGGATCCAGGCGTAGAGGGTTTTTTCTTCCCAGGAGAAATCCTCGAAGGTGACGCGCGCGAAGCCGGGTTCACCCTCCAGGGCCGCCTGCAGGGCGGCGGGCTCCAGCGAGGAGAACAGTTCCTGCAGCCGCGCGGCCGCGCCGGGCGGGGGGAAGAACAGCGTGGGGAATTCGGCGTCGCGCCGCAGGTAGCAGAAGGGCAGCGCGGACTCTCCGTCGGGGCCGGGCGCGAGCACACGGCCGCGCAGGGCCAATACTCCGCCGCGGTTGGCGCGCTCCTCGGTGGTCACGGCCTCGCCGGCGCGGCTGTCTTCGACGGCCAGCATGGCGTCGGCGATGATGAGCGCGGCCGCCTTCTGGCGGGCCAGGGCGTTCTCGGCGAGCAGGCCCTGGTAGATCTTGAGCCCGTTCTCGTGGTCCGGAAAATTGGAGCGGGCCATCTCCAGCAGGGAAAGGAAATGGCGGTCGGCGTTCTCGAAGCCAAGGTCGCGCAGCATCTCCGCCACGCGCGCGGCGTAGCGCAGGTTCTGCACCGCCTCTATGCGTGAAATGTCGGCGAAGAACCAGCCGCAGCTGGTGAACATGAACATGGCGTGCTTCTGCATCTCCAGCAGTTCCAGCGCCCGGGCCCTTTCGCCCTTGTCCAGCTTGCGGGGCGAATGTTTATCGAAGAAGGCGTCCTCCGCCTCCGGAGAGCGGTCCAGCAGCAGGCCGGCGTAATCGTTGCGGGCTTCCCATGGCGCGCGGAAGAACTTGGCGCCCTCGGAGGCGTAAACGCTGCCGGCGGAGTCGCGCAGGGCGGTCAGCGCGGCCCTGAAGGGCAGGCGCCAGTTCAGCGAGCCGCCCTCGCCGCCGCAGTCGCACCCGCCTTTCCAGCGGCGTACGCCGTGCGCGCAGCTCCAGGCCGTGCCTTCCCCGTCGGGTCCGGGCTTGACGGTAACTTCGTGCCGGGGCGGGTTGTGCTCCAGGTACTGGCCGAAATTCACAGTCTGGATGCCGCGCTTGCCGAGCTCGTGCAGAAAGGCGTGGGCCAGCGTCATGTCCGAGAACTTGTGGTGATGGCCGAAGGTCTCGCCGTCCACGGCCATGCTGACCAGCTGGGGCCTGCCGGTGTCGGGCCGGTAGCAGGTCTCTACCCTGTCGGCGAAGGCGACGGAGTCGCGCGTGAGGCCTTCGAAGGCGGCCGCCTTGGACAGCGGGCCGTCGTAGAAGAAGACGGCGAGCGAGCGCCCCTTGGCCTTGGTGCCGTCGGGCAGGGTATCGTGCCACTCGTAGGGGACGGTGGTGTCGAAGTCGCCGCGCGAGGCGTCTTTCCAGTCGCCCGCGCCTTCCCTGACCTTGTCCGCCTGGTAGGGGGAGAGGATGACGTATTTCAGGCCCAGGTCCACCAGCAGCCGCAGCGTGTCGTCGGAGGCCGCGGTCTCCGGCAGCCACATGGCCTCGGGCTTGAAGCCGAAGCGGTGCTCGAAATCCTTTATGCCCCAGAGGGCCTGCGTGAGCTGGTCCGGGAACGTGGCCAGCGGCATGATGAGGTGGTTGTAGCCCTGGGCGATGGCGTTGGAGTGGCCGGTCTTTTCTCGGCTCTCGCGCGCGGCCTGTTGGATCTTGGCGTAATAGAAGGGGTAGTTCTTTTCGAGCCAGGAGAACAGGGTGGGCCCGAAGTTGAAGTTCATGTGCAGGTAGTTGTTGGCCATCTCCAGGACGCGCCCCGAGGAGTCGTTGATGCGGGCGCAGGCGTTGGGGAGGTAGCATTCCCTGGCGATGCGGGAGTTCCAGTCGTGGAAGGGCCACGCCGAGGGCTGGGGGTCTATGCGGCCGGTCCAGGGGTTCTCGCGCGGCGGCTGGTAAAAATGAGCGTGCAGCGCGAAGAATTTATACTGGCTTCCGTGATGCTTTTCCATTACCCCCATTATAAATTAATGCCTTCCCCGCTTCAAGCGCCAATTGCCGCATACGGCATCCGATAATCCGCGAAGTCTGGCGGCCTACCGCAGGGGCAGGACCGCAAAACGCGTTCGCGCACACCGTGCGCTCACTCGGCACTCG
>MGUG01000054.1:3392-201124 GCA_001799845.1 Elusimicrobia bacterium GWC2_64_44
CGCACACCGTGCGCTCACTCGGCACTCGGCCTCGGCGCTACGCAAGCCTCGGCCTCGCGACGGCTTTGCTTGTCCTACCCCTGCGGTCTCCGCCGCTTCTATCTGTTACGGCATTGATATACAGAAACGGAGGGGTGGCAGGGGTGCTGCCCCCCGAACCCTTTGCGGAAGGGGGGCCCCGCACTGGGGATTTGAATCTGTAAGTGCTGTTAAACAGGCGGAAATTATTCGGAGAAGCGGAGACGTGGGGACTGCTGATTCTAAATCCGCAGTGCGGGGGGGAAACCGACGCAAGGGTTTCCATCTTCCAGGGTTCGGGGGGTAGTACCCCTGCCAGGCCCCCGAACTTGGCGGCGTGGCCCTGCCCCTCCTTTCAATTATTTGGGGGAGGAGAGGAGGAGGAGGCGGGAGAGGGAGAGGTCGGCGGCTTCGGGGGAGGCGAATTTATGGGGGGCGAGGGGGACGCTGGCGAGGAAGGCGGGGAGGAAAGAGTTATGGACGGCCCCGAAGGACGGGGTGACGAGCTTGTCCAGCAGCAGCCGGAAATTTATAAGGCTCGACGGAGAGCGGGCCGGGCCGAGCGGGGCGAAATCCAGCGCTTCCGGCCTGAGCGTCAGGCGCAGGGGCCCCTCGCCGCCTATGATGTCGGCGCGGAAGAAAGTTTCCTTGGGCGCGGCGGGGACCGGAGGGAGCGGGGCGCCGGCCAGGGCCGCTATTTTCGCGAACAGGCCTGGCGCAAGCGCCTGCACGGTGTCGGGGCTCGCCTCAGCGTCCCAGGCGGCCGCGGCAATAACGGTAATGGAGTCGTAAGGGATAAAAATGACGGCGCCGTGGAGTTTGGCCGAGAACCCGTTGCCTTTGAACTCCAGCTTCTCCGCCGGCATGCACATGGGCGGGGCGGGGAGCTCGCCCTCGGGGACCAGCAGGGTCCCGAAACCGGCTAGCCCCGCGGCTTCGGACAGTTCGCGCGCGGCCTCCAGCGGCAGGTTGCGCCCCAGGAAGCCTGGATTGGCGCGCAGGAAGCGCTGCGCCGGATCGCGACCGGAGCCCGGGCGCCCGGCGAGGAAAGCCTCCGGCGCGAGCAGCGGCGCGAGCGGGTCTTTCAGCAGGGCGGCGTACTGTGTCACGCTTTTTTATCCGACATGATGTCGAGGATGATGCGGTCCACCTTCTCCATGCCGAGGCTGGAGATGCGGGAGATGTTCCTGATGGTGGCCTCGGCCGAGTGGCCCACGAAGCCTTCCTCTTCGGTGATGCCCTCGCCGTTGCAGGCCATCCAGGCCGCGCGGATGGCCGAATCGGCCGACGAGGCCACCTTAAGGGCGCAGCCGCTCTTGGCGCCGTCGCAGATCATGCCGCCGATGTCGCTGATGACGGTGTTTACGGCGAGCGCGGTCTTTTTTACGTCGGGGCCGGAGCGCTGCCAGACTATGGCCACGGAGGCGCCTACGCCGGCGGCCACGGCGCAGCCGCAGATGGGGGCCAGCTCGCCGGTGAAAACCTTTATGTAGGAGTTGACCAGGTGGGAGAGCGCTATGCTTTTAAGGATGCGCCTCTCCGGGACGCCGAAGGCCTTGCCGACGAGCCACGGCACCAGCACCGCTACCACGCCCTGGTTGCCGGACTCGCCGCTCGACATTACCGGGATCGGCGCGCCGGCCATGCGCGCGTCGGCGGCCGCCGCGGCGGTCAGCTTGGCGTTGGAAAGAATGTCGCGCTTCAGGTACCCTTTCTTTATCAGGTCCTGCACGTAATAGCCCACCTTCTTTAGCTTCAGGCCTTCGAGCGAGGCGGCGAGGTTCATTTCCACGCCCCGCTTCAGGTAGGCGAGCTCTCCCGGGGTGACCTTGGCGGCGGCGCGGAAGAGATCTTTGAAGGTGGCCTTCTTCAGGGCTTCCTTGTATGGCAGGCGCGTTTTTTTGCCCGGGCCGCCGGTCTTTACGAGGACCTTGCCGTTATGGCTGAGGAGCGCGACCTGCTTGTGGCTGCCTTCCAGCACGCAGAGCGCTTTGTCCCGGCCGGCTTTAACTTCGGCGGCGATGTAGATGCCGCGCTTCGAGTAGTCCACTTCCACGCGGGCATGGCCGCCGCGTACCAGGGCGGCGGCCTCCTTCAGCCGGGCGTAGGGCAGGCCTTTGAAAAGCTCGGCGCCCAGCTCAGGCTTGCGGGTGACGGCGCCCACCGCGGCGGCGAGCAGGTTTCCCTTCTGGCCGCTGGTGTTCGGGATGGCGACGGCCAGGCCGTTCTTGTAGGTGCCGGGGTCCGTCCTGATGACCACCGAGGTAGTGCGGCCTTTCAGGAGCTTCGCGGCCGTGGCGGCGGCGAAAGCGACGGCGACGGGCTCGGTGCAGCCCATCGCGGGGTAGACTTCGTGCTTGAGCACTTCGGAGAGGAGGTTTTTTATCATATGTCCTGTTAGACTATTCCGGGTCCTGGCCGCCCGCCCGTTCGCTCATAAGCGGGCGCGGCAGAAGAGGGCCTGCGGTCCTCCGCCGGCAAAGAACGAAGACCTGTCGCTGCGCTCCATCCGCTCGGCACACAGTGCCTCGCTCAAACATTCTTTGCCGCCGCCCTAATGATAGGCGGTCCGCTACGGACCTTGGCCCTGCGCCCTAAAATCGCTCACGGGCGGGCGGCCAGGACCGGAGATCCCAGTACTAGACTACAATTTTTAAAAGGCCAATTGCTTCTTTCTCGCCCAGACGGCTAGGGCCAGGCCGGAGATCAGGGCGCCCGCCGCTCCGACGAGGAAAGGCGCGGAAGGGGAAACGCGGTCCCACAGGAAGCCGGCCAGGGCGCTCGCGGCGAAGGTGAGGAAGCCGAGCGTGCCCTGGAAATAGCCCATGGCGCTGGCGCGGTTGGCGGGCCCGCTGAGGTGGGCGACCACGGCCTTGGCTATGCCCTCGTTGAAGGCGCCGTAGAAGCCGTAGAGGGCGAACAGCGGCCAGATCATCCAGGGCCGGTCCGCGGCGGCGAAGCCCAGGTAGACGGCGGCGAAGACCGCGAAGCCGAAGGCCATGGTCTTCACTTTCCCGAGCTTGTCCGAAAGCCACCCGGCGGGAGAAGCCAGCAGCGCGTAGACCAGGTTGTAGCCGGTATAGGCCAGGATCACCTGCGTCAGCGTGAAGCCCAGGTCTTTCGCCTTCATGATCAGGAACACGTCGCTGGAATTGCCCAGGGCGAAGACGGCGTACAGCGCGACGAAGGTCTTGAAGTCGGAGCTGACGGGCTCTACGGGGGGAGCGGCCTGGCCGGCGGCGGCGGGGCGGCCGCCGGTCTCTTTTACCAGCCAGACGAGCACGCCGACGCCGAGCAGCGCCGGCACGAAGGCGGCCAGGAAGATGAGGCGGTAATCCGGCTTCTCCGCGCCCATGAAGTGTATCATCGCCAGCGCCGCCAGCGGGCCCAGCGCGGCGCCGAGGGTGTCCATGGCGCGGTGGAAGCCGAAAGCCTTGCCCCAGTGCTCTTTCTCCACGGAGCCGGCTATCAGCGCGTCGCGCGCCGAGGTGCGCAGGCCTTTGCCCACGCGGTCGATGAAGCGGGAGAACAGCACGAAGTGCCAGGTCGCCGCCAGCGCCAGCAGCGGCTTGGCGATGGCTGAGAGGGAATAGCCGGCCACGACGAAAGGCTTGCGGCGGCCGTACTTGTCCGAGAGCCTGCCGCCGATGATCTTTACGAAGCTGGCTGTGGCTTCCGCCACGCCCTCTATCAGGCCCACTACCTGCATGGGGGCGCCCAGCACCGAGGTCAGGAAGACCGGCACTATGGGGTAGAGCATCTCGCTGGAGATGTCGGTGAGCCCGCTGACCACGCCGAGAAAAGTGACGTTGCGGTTCAGCCCCGCTTTCATGTCTTTGAAGAAAGTCATCAGGATATCATTCTAGAAAAGTTTCGAGATGAAATTCAGGCCGGACGCGAACAGCAGCGCGGCGGCGAAGTTGATGGCGAAGACCTTGGCCGCGTCCCTGGCGCCCAGCTCGCGCACGGTCACCATGAAGCTGCCCAGGCAGGGCAGGTAGAGGCTCAGGAACACGCTGGCCACCACTATGGCGCCGGGCGTCAGCGCGAAGGGCGTGAGCATGGCGATGGAGATATCCTTGCGCAGGAAGCCCAGCGTCATCACCGAGACGGTCTCCGCCGGCAGGCCCAGCAGGCCGGTCACGGCCGGTTCGAAGAAGGCGGCGAGGCCCTGGAGGACGCCGCCCATCTCCATAAGGTTCACTACGAGCACGCCGAGGATTATCATCGGCACGGCCTCAAGCAGGAAATCCTTGAGCCGGAAATAGACTTTCTTCGCGAGGATCGGCGCGCAGGGCGTCTGGTAGGGGGGGATCTCCAGGAACAGCTCCGGCGTCTCCCCTTTCAGCAGCCGGCTCAGCAGCAGCGAGCTGGCTATGCCGGCGGCGGCGATGGCGGCGAAGACGGCGAGCGTGTAGTGGATGGGGAACGGCGCGAGCAGGCTCAGGATCATCGCCGTCTGCGGCATGCAGGGCGCCAGGCCCAGCGTCAGCGCGGCGGCGATCACGCGCTCGCGGGGCGTCTCCAGGACGCGCGTGGCGAGGATGGCCGGCACCTTGCAGCCCAGGCCCAGCATCAGCGGTATGGTGCCGTAGCCGTGCAACCCCACCTTGTGCATGGAGCTGTCTAGCATGACGGCGAGGCGCGGCAGGTAGCCGATGTCCTCCATCAGGCCGAGCGCCGCGTAGAAGGCGACGATGTAGGGCAGCACCGTGACGAAGGGTATATAGAGCCCCGTGGTCAGCAGGCCGAAGGACTGCATGGGCTCGGGCGTAACGCCCAGCAGCAGGGTCTTGATAAAGCCCCCGTCGGCCAGGCCGGATAGCGCACCTTTGGCCAGCGGCAGCCACGCCTGGTTGAAAAGCGGGTCCAGGGCGTGGTTGATCAGGCCTTCGCCGGTGAAGCGGATGGCCCAGAACACGGCCACCATGACGGCCGCGGCGAAAGGCAGGCCGGTGGAGGGGCGGGAGGTGATGTCCTCGAGTTTCTCCAGCAGCGTGGCGTGCTTGTGGGTGATCTTCTGGCAGCCGGCGGAGATGCGGCCTATCAGCGCCCATTTCTCGTCGGGGTCGGCGGGCAGGCAGGCGGGCGCGGGCAGGCGGCCGGCGTTGAAGTCCTCCACTGCGGCCTTCAGGCCGGAGAGCCCTTCGCCGGTGGTGGCCACGAACGGGACCACGCGCGCGCCCAGGTGGCGGCCCAGTTCGTCGGCGTCTATCTGCACGCCGCGGCGGCGGGCGATGTCCCACTTGTTGAGCAGTACTATCAGCGGCGAGCAGAGCGAGGCCAGCTCCAGGGTGTAGAACAGGTTGCGCTCCAGGTTGGTGGCGTCGACGACGTTGAGGATCAGCGCTTTGTCGGGGTCGGCCAGGAGGTCGCGGGCCACCTCCTCGGCCTTGTTGGTGGCGGCGTGGCTGTAGGCGCCGGGTACGTCCACCACGGAAAAGCGTTCGCCAGCGAGGACGGTGTGGCCGGCGGTATACTCCACGGTGGTGCCGGGGTAGTTGGAGGAGATCACCTCCAGGCCGGTCAGGCGCGAGAAGACCACGCTCTTGCCGACGTTGGGGTTGCCAGCGAGCAGGATGCGGCGGGACTTTACCTTGACCGACACTTTCGCGGCCATGCCGCGGCCCAGGGCGACGCGGGTCCCCATGACTTCCACTACTACGGGGCCGCCGGAATGCTCCGAGGAGCGCTTGATTATGCGGCGCCCGGTATAGAGACCCATGGCCTTGAGCTTGCCGGCGAACTCGTTGCCGCCTTCGACCGCAAGTATATAGCCCGCCTCGTTCTCCCGCATCGAGGCCAGCGTGAGCGCGGGGGCGGGCTTCATGGGCGCCTCCCGGCGGCGGCCCTGGCGGCGCTCAGCACGGCGCGGCGGGCGGGGTTCTTCAGGAAGGCCGCCAGCGCGCCAACGCGGCGCAGCGCCTCCTGGCTGAGGGCGTGTTCGGCGCGGCAGGCGTCGCGCTCGGCGTCTGCCGCCGGCATCCCAAGCACGGCGACCATGAAATCCTTGAGCAGCGAGTGCCGGCCGGTGATCTCGGCGCCGGCCCGCAGGCCGGCCGGGGTCAGCCGGATATAGCCGTAGGGCTCCTGCTGCAGCAGGCCGCGGGCGGCGAGGGCCTTCACGCCGGCGCTGACCGAGGGTTTGGAGACCTTGAGCAGCCGGCTGACCGCGCTGGCCCTGGCGAAGCCGTCCTTGAGGCTCAGGGCGTAGACCGACTCGAGGTAATCTTCAAGGCTGGAGGAAAGGTTTTTCGGCATATGTTATCAGAGGCTAATAAAGTTAGCCTGGACTAACTATATCATAAAGCGCGGCCGGCCGGCAACTGCCTGGCAATAAAAAACGGGGCCGCCGCGGCCCCGGGTCCGGCGCGGGTCTTTACTAGCCGCAGCCGCCGGTGAAGCAGGGCAGGCTCATAACGGTCGGGAACTGCTGGATTATCAGGTAAACGGCCCCGGCGCACGAGGCGGCGAGGAGGAGGGCGGCGAGCAAGCCCAGCACCCGGTGCTTTCTGCCGAAATCCAGGCAGCCTTGCAGCAGGGCGGCGGTCAGTTTGCGCAGTTCTTTCATTCTTTCCTCGCTCCCAGGGGTTCTTCCAGGTTGGCCAGGACCACGCTCAGGTCCTTGTCTCCGTAGCCGCTATTATACGATTTCGCCATAAGTCTTTCCACCGCTGCGGTGACCGGCAGGTCCAGACTGCTCTTGGCGGCCTCGGCCAGCATGAAGCGGGCGTCCTTGAGCATGTGCTTCAGCGGGAAGGCCGGTGGGTATTCGCGCTTCAGGATGTTCTCCTTCTTCAGGTTGAAATAGCCGCAGTTCAGGGCCGGGTTATGTCCCAGCGCTTCGAAAATGAGGGCCGGGTCCAGGCCCTGCGCGCGGCCCAGGGCCGCGGCCTCGGCGAGGGCGGTGGTCAGTTGGGCCACTATCAGGTTGAGGCAGAGTTTCAGCGCCGTGCCGGCGGGAGCGGGTCCTGCGTAGACTGTCTCCCGGCCCATGGCTTTAAGCACCGGAGCGTACCTGTCTACGGCCGCGCGCTCGCCGCCGGCCAGGATCACCAACTGCGCGCCCTCGGCGGCGCCCTTTGAGCCGGAGACCGGGCAGTCCAGGAAGGTCACGCCGGCGGTGAAACATTTTTTCGCGAGGGCGAGGGTGTAATCCGGGGATACCGTGCTCATGTTCAGCAGCGCGTTGCCGCCGGCGAAGGCCGAGGCCACGCCTTCTGGGCCTTCCATAACCGCGTCCATGGCGGCCGGGTCGGCGACCATCGTGATGACCAGGTCGCACATTTTCGCCAGCGCGCGCGGCGTGGCGGCGACCTGGCAGCCCAGGTCTGCGAACTCAATGGTGCGGGTGCGGGTACGGTTGTAGACCGAAACCTTGAAGCCCGCCTTGTGCAGATTCAGCGCCATCGCCCGGCCCATTATGCCGAGCCCTATGAAACCTATCCGCGGGGGAATGCTCATGGTAAACCTCTCAGCCTGGATATTTCGGCCGCCTTCAGCTCGCGCCACTCGCCGGGCTCGAGCCCGTCGGCGGTGAGCGGGCCTACCGCGCGGCGCAGCAGCCGCAGGACCGGGAAGCCGACGGCGGCCAGCATGCGCCTGACCTGCCGGTTGCGGCCTTCTTTCAGGATTATCTCGGCCCAGGAGGTGGGCACGGTCTTGCGGAACCGGACCGGCGGCACCCGCGGCGGCAGGCCCGGGTCGGGCAGCAGCTTTGCGCCGCAGGGCAGGGTGGGCCCGTCGTTGAGCGTCAGCCCGGCGCGCAGGAGGGCCAGGGCCTCTTCGGTCAGCTCCCGCTCCACCTGGGCCCAGTAGGTCTTGGGCAGCTTGTGGCGGGGGTCGGCTATGCGGGCCTGCAGGGCGCCGTCCGAGGTCAAGAGCAGCAGGCCTTCGCTGTCGTGGTCCAGACGGCCGGCGGGGTAGACGCCCTTCGGGAAGCCGAACTCCGCCAGCGAAGGGTGGCCGTGCTCGGGCGTGAACTGCGAGAGCACGCCGTAAGGCTTGTTGAAAATTATCGTCGGCATAATTCGCCGGGCTCCACCTGGGGCCCCCCTAAATGTTATTATATTTTAACATGAGTTACTCCTTTATCGACACGCAGAAAGAATTCAACGAGCTGTGCGCCAAGCTCGCGACCCATAAATACCTTTCGATAGACACCGAGTCCAACAGCCTCTACGCCTACAAGGAGAAGCTGTGCCTCATGCAGCTTTCCAGCGAGCATATCAACGCCGTGGTGGATACGCTCGCCGTGGATATAAAGCCGATACTCCCCATTTTCGCCGACCCCGGCGTGGAGAAGATCTTTCATTCCGCCGATTCCGACATCCGCGTCTTCAAGGGCGCGCTCAAGTGCCTCTTCGTCAATATCTTCGACGTGATGGTGGCGGCCAAATACCTGGGCATCATCAAGTGCGGCCTGGACAGCATGGTGGGGGAGTACTTCGGCCTGGAGCTGAACAAGAAATTCCAGAAGGCCGACTGGGGCCGCCGCCCGCTGACCAAGGAAATGCTGGACTACGCCAGCGGCGACACGATCTACCTGAAGAAGCTGCGCGACATCCTGGGCGGCGAGCTGGAGAAGAAGGGCCGGCTCGAAGAGGCCATGGGCCAGTTCGCCCAGATCTGCAAGATCGAGCCCACGCCGATGCGTTTCGACGAGGCGGGCTTCCTGACGCTGAAGGGGGCGCGGCAGCTCAACGGGCGCGGCCTGGCCGTGCTGCGCGAGCTCTATATCGCGCGCGAGGTGGCGGCGATAAAGAAGAACACGCCGTCGTTCAAGGTGATCAGCGAGGACCTGATGCTGCGCCTGTCGGTGGCGCCGCGCGAGGGCCTGCACAACCTGTCCATTTTCAAGGGCGTCAGCGGCTACGTGCTGTCCAATCACGGTCAGTGGATCCGCGAGGCGCTGCAGAAGGGGCTGAAGGCGCCGGAATACAATGTGCCGCACCGCGAGATCTCGCGCGAGAAGCGCGCCTATTTCGAGACGGTGAAGAACCGTTTCCGCACGCTGAAGCTCTGGCGCAAGGAAACCGCCGCCCGCCGCAACATGCTGCCCGAGGCCATCATGGGCAACGATATCCTCGAGCGCCTCGCCATGGCGCAGCTCCGTTCTGTCGCCGACATCCAGTCCATCAAGGGCATCGGCGCGGAGAAGTCCTCCCTCTACGGCGCCGAGATCCTCGAATTCCTCAAAAAGCACCACGATTAAGTAAACAAAAGAGCTAGCATACCCGGCGGCCTACCGCAGGGACAGGGCCGCAAAACTCACTCCGTGCGGCGGCCTAGCGCAGGGACGGGCCCCGAAAAACCGCGGTCTCGCACACAGTGCTCGCCGCTGCCCGTCTCGGCCTCGGCGCTACGCAAGCCTCGGCCTCCGACATGCTTTTTCGGGACCCATCCCTGCGCTCTCCGCCGGATTATCCTCTGAAAAAAACATCGACACGGGCATTCCTTCACCGTCCCTCCGTCACTATAAGTGACGTAGTTATCTCAGAAGAGAAGCAGGCGGAGACCGCAGGGGTAGGACAAGCAAAACCGTCGCGAGCCCGACGCTTGCGTAGCGCGGAGGGCGAGTGTCGAGTGAGCGCACGGTGTGCGCGAACGCGTTTTGCGGTCCTGCCCCTGCGGTAGGACGCCCGGCGATAACTCGCTTTTTTACGATTTTGAATTACAGCAGTTTCTTTATCAGGTCGGGGCGCTTTATTTCGCGCAGGGCCTGGAGGACGAGGGAGCGGTTTTCGGGTTTGTAGTACTGGAGGAGCGCTCGCTGGAGGCGGCGCTCCGTTTCTTTTTTGGGGACGTAGACGGGCTCGAGGGTGAAGGGGTCGAGGCCGGTGAAGTAGATGGAGGTGGCGTATTCCATGGGCGCGGGGAGAAAGTCGTTGATCTGCTGCGGGCGGATGTTGCGCTCTTTCAGGAAGACGGCGAGGTCGGCCATGTCGGCGAGGGTGGAGCCGGGATGGGCGGAGATGAAGTACAGCACCAGGTACTGCTCCTTGCCGGCTTTCTTCGACTCGGCGAGGAACTTGTCGGCGAACTCCTTGAAGACTTCTATCGACGGCTTCTTCATGACGGAGAGAACCTTGGTGGAGCTGTGCTCCGGCGCCACCTTCAGCTGGCCGCCGGTGTGGAAGCGGGCGATCTCCGAGATATACTCGCCGCACTTCAGCGCCAGGTCCATGCGGATGCCGCTGGCGACGAAGGCTTTTTTCAGGCCCTTCAGCGCGCGGACGCGGCGCATCAGCGCGAGCAGCGGCTTGTGATCGGTGCCGAGGTTGGGGCAGATGACCGGGTGCACGCAGGAAAGCTTCTTGCACGCCTTGCAGACGTTCATGTCGCGCCCGTGCAGCCCGTACATATTGGCCGACGGGGCGCCGAGGTCCGAGATATTGCCGGGGTGGCGCGGAGTGCGCAGCAGCTCCGCCGCCTCCCGCTCCACGGACTCCGGAGAGCGTTCCTGGATAAAGCGGCCCTGGTGCAGCGTCAGCGAACAGAACGAGCAGCCGCCGAAGCAGCCGCGGTGGATGACGATGGAGTCCTTTATCATCTCCAGCGCCGGGATGGGCTCCTTGTACGACGGGTGCGCGCGCTTGGTGAAAGGCAGGCCGTAGACGGCGTCCATCTCCGGCGTGGTCAGCGGCAGGGCGGGGGGATTCTGCACCACGGCCTTGCCCTCGCTTTTCTGGACGAGGACGGCGGCGTTGTAGGGGTTGGAGTTCTCGTATATGAACCGTGTCGCCGCGGAGAACTTCACGCGGTCGCCGGCGACTTCGCCGGCCGTGGGCAGTTCCACCGCGCCGGGCAGGGCCAGCGCGGCCGTCTCTTTCGCCCCCAGCGGGTAGGCGGTGCCGCGTATGTTCCGCAGGTCCTGTATCTTTTCCCCGGAATTAAGCCGGGCCGCAAGCTCGCGCACCTGGCGTTCGCCCATGCCGTAGACCAGCAGGTCGGCCTTGGAGTCCAGCAGCACGCTCTTGCGCACTTTGTCGGACCAGTAATCGTAATGCGCGAAGCGGCGCATGGTGGCTTCTATGCCGCCGACGACCACCGGCGCGTCGGGGTAGGCCTCGCGGCAGCGCTGGGAGTAAATTATCGTGGCGCGGTCGGGGCGAAGGCCCGCGCGGCCGCCGGGTGAGAAATCGTCGGAGGAACGCACCTTGCGGTTGTGCGTGTACTTGTTGATCATCGAGTCCATGTTCCCGGCCGAGACGCCGTAGAACAGGCGGGGCTTGCCGAACTTCCTGAAATCTTCGCAATTGTCCCAGCGCGGCTGGGCGAGGATGGCCACGCGCAGGCCTTCGGCCTCCAGGACGCGGCCCACCAGCGCCATGGCGAAGGAGGGATGGTCCACGTAGGCGTCGCCGGTGACCAGCACCACGTCCACGGCGTCCCAGCCCAGGGCTTTCACCTCCTGGGGCGTTGCGGGAAGGAAACTCATGGTTAAATAATAGCAAAACGGCGGGGTTCCATTTATATTTAAATTATGGGATAATAATGGGGTAGAACACGGTTTAGGAGGAAAAAATGAAAAAAATTATTCTTTCACTGTGCCTGCTGCCGCTGCTGGCTGCCGGCGCGAAAGCCGACGCTTTCGAGGATTTTAAGGCGCAGGTCGCGCTGCAGGGCGAAGCCCTGCTGAAGCCCTTCGTCATGGACCTGGGCGGCGTCATCGGCGCCAACGACTTCAACTCCGGCCGCTCGCTGGGCTTTCCCGGCTTCGAGGCCGGCCTGGCCGCCACCGTGCAGGCCAAGCCCAGCGTGGAGAACCGCATCCTGCGCGACGCCGACGTTAAGGCTTTCGGCGTGCCCATGCTGCACGCCGGCGCGGCCCTGCCGATCATCGGCGCGGACGTGATGGTGCGCGGCGTAGGCTACTCGGGCTTCTCTATCATCGGCGGCGGCCTGCGCAAGAGCGTGCTCAAGAGCGGCACGCTGACCAAGTTCATCCCCGACGTGTCTGTTGCCGCTTATTACGACGTCATCAACTACGACTACTTCAAGGGCAGCCATCTGTCGCTGGACGCCTCCGCCTCCTTCGACATCCCGGTCATAAAGCCGTATGTCGGCGTGGGCATAGACCGCACGACGCTGGAGATCAAGAACGTCAACGCCGCCCTTAACGGCGTGGACGCCACCATCTCCAAGCCGCGCTATACCGTCGGCGTGCGCCTGTCGCCGCTGCCTCTGCTCTACGTTTACGGCGCGTACAACATACTGCACGGCCAGGCCGGCTATTCGCTGGGAGCCGGCGCCAAATTCTGACCCCGGCCGCGAAGCGGCGGACAATCTGAAAGTTGGGAGGCTGGCAGCCTTTACCTGGGGGGGCCCCGCAACGGGGCTCCCGCTTAAACGCAGGGCCGCTCCATTAAAAAAGGAGACCAACATGGACACTAACACCGAGAACACCGAGAGCCGCAGGCTGATAGAAGTGGCCGAGCAGTACGGGGCCAACAACTACCACCCGCTGCCTATAGTCATCTCCACCGCCAAGGGCGTGTGGGTTAAAGACCCCGAGGGCAACAAGTACATGGACATGCTCAGCGCTTACTCGGCGCTGAACCACGGCCACCGTCACCCGCGCGTGATCAAAGCGCTGGTCGACCAGGCCAAGCTGGTCACGCTGACCTCCCGCGCCTTCAACAACTCCCAGCTGGGCCCGTTCCTGAAGGAGCTGTGCGAATTCTCCGGCTACGAGATGGCCCTGCCGATGAACACCGGCGCCGAGGCCGTCGAGACCGCGCTGAAAGCGGTGCGCAAGTGGGGCTACAAGGTCAAGGGCGTGCAGGCCGACAAGGCCGAGATCATCACCTGCTCCAATAACTTCCACGGCCGCACCATCAGCACCGTGAGCTTCTCCACCGAGGCGCAGTACAAGGACGGCTTCGGGCCGTTCACCCCCGGCTTCAAGACCGTGGAGTACGGCAACCTCGAGTCCCTGAAAGCCGCGATCACCCCGAACACCGTGGCGTTCCTGCTCGAGCCCATCCAGGGCGAGGCGGGCATCATAGTGCCGCCGGCGGGCTACCTGAAGGCCGCCTACGACCTGTGCAAGGCCAACCGCGTGCTGTTCGTGGCCGACGAGATACAGACCGGCTTCGGCCGCACCGGGCGCAAGTTCGCCTGCGATTACGAGAACGTAAAACCCGACATGATCACCATGGGCAAGGCCCTCGGCGGCGGCGTACTGCCGATCTCCGCCGTGGTGTCCTCCAAGGAAGTCCTGGGCGTGTTCAACCCCGGCGACCACGGCAGCACGTTCGGCGGCAACCCGCTCGCGTGCGCGGTGGCGCGCGAGGCGCTGAAGGTCCTCACGGAGGAGAAGCTCGTAGAGAATTCCTTCGAGATGGGCCGCTACTTCATGGACAAACTGCGCTCCATCAAGGGCCCGCATATCAAGGAAGTGCGCGGCAAAGGCCTGCTGATAGGCGTTGAGATGGACTGCAAGTCCCGCCCCTACTGCGAGCAGTTGATGGGCCTGGGCCTGCTGGCGAAAGAGACCCACGACCACGTGATCCGCTTCGCGCCGCCGCTGGTCATCACGCAGAAAGAAATTGACTGGGCCTTCAAGCGCATAAAGAAAGTCCTGTCGAAGTAAGAGCCGTTCCCGCCCCGCCGGCCGCAGCGCGCGCCGGCGGGGCTTTTCATACGATGCCAGCCACCGAAACCAAGACCGCCCGCCTGTACTTCATGGCCGCCGCCGCAACTGCGGTCTGGGGGGCGTCGTATCCTTTCACCAAGCAGCTGATGTCCGAGGTCTCGCCGCTGACCATAGTGGTCGCGCGCGCGACCGTCGGGGTGGCGCTGCTGGCGGCTTTCGGCGGCGCTCGGCTCGCCCCGCGGGATTTCCGCGGGAGCGCTTTGTGGAAACTCTTTATCCTGTCGGTGCTGGGCGTTTCGGCGCAGCAGTTCATCCAGGCCTACGCCCTGAAGTACACGCTGGCCTCCAACGCCGGCTGGCTCATCTGCACTATCCCTATCATGGTGGCCGCCCTTGCCGCCGCCCTCGGCGAGCGCATCGGCCCGTATAAGGCCGGTGCCTTCGCGCTGGGCACCGCGGGCACGCTGCTGGTGGTCTTCGGCCGTTCAGGCGCGGGCGCGCTGGCCCTGCCGTCCACCACCGGCGACCTTATCTTTCTGGCCAGCTGCGTGGACTGGACCATCTACGTGTTCTGCTCGCAGCGCTGGCTGACCGGCTGGCCGCAGGCCAAGGTGACGGCCGCCACCATGCTCGTGGCCCTGGTCAGCGTGCTGCCGCTGTGGCTGCTGACCGGCGGGCCGGCGGACTTCGCGGCCGTCAGCCCCCGCGGCTGGGCGGGACTTGCCTACCTGGGCGTGCTCTCCTCCGCCGTAGGCTACGTGTTCTGGAACACCGCAGTGGAAGGCCTCGGCGGGGTTAAGGCTTCCTATTTCATCTACCTGCAGCCTTTCTCCGCCATGCTCGCGGCTTACCTGCTGCTGGGCGAAAAGGCCGCGCCGGCCGGTTTCGCCGGCGGGCTGCTGATCCTGGGCGGGGTCTACCTGGTCGGGATGAAGGAAAATACAAGCGCGGCGCGGAGACTTTAGCCAATGCTCGATCGTTCACACCTTAAACAAAAATTCGGGGAGCGCTGCCTGTTCGACGAGCCGGCCGCCAATTTTACCACCTACAAGGCCGGCGGCCGGGCCGAGGTTGTGGTCAGCCCCTCCACCACCGAGGAGCTGCTGTGGCTGGCCGGCTGGTGCCGGGCCGCCGGGACCCCTTTCCTGGTGCTGGGCCGCGGCTCCAACGTGCTGGTAAGCGACCGCGGCCTGCCCGGCGTGACGGCGCTGACCGGGCGGCTGTCGGGCATAACGGTGGGCGACGGCTGGGCGGAGGCCCAGGCCGGCGCGCTGTGGGACGACCTCGCGCGCAGTACCGCCGAGGCCGGGCTGGGCGGGCTGGAGAAGACTTCCGGCATTCCCGGCTCCGTCGGCGGCGCCGCGCACATGAACGCCGGGGCCTTCGGCCAGGAAACCTTCGATCGTCTCGCCTCCGTAGAGGCCTTCGACCGGGCTGGCGCCATTGTGAAACTTTTAAAGAAAGACATCCGGCACGGCTACCGCCGGGCCGAGGGTCTCGACGGCCTCACTATCCTGTCCGTCCGGTTCGAGCTGCAGCCCGCTGACGCCGCCGTGCTGGTCCAGGACCGCTCCTGCGTGATGGCCGCGCGCGAGACCAAACAGCCGCTGGATCACCCGTCGGCGGGCAGCGTCTTCAAACGGCCGCCCGGCGACTTCGCCTCGCGCCTGATAGACGCGGCCGGGCTGAAGGGCCGCAGGATAGGCGGGGCGCAAGTTTCGGAGAAGCACGCCGGGTTCATCATCAACGCCGGCGGCGCCACCGCCGCCGACATCTACGCCCTGATGCAGGAAGTCAGGGCCGCGGTCAAAGAGAAAAGCGGCGTTTCGCTGGAGCTGGAGCAGATTTTGTTGGGAGAGTTCTGACTCGGTAACGGGGGAGAAAAATGAAAGCCATATTAGCCCTGCTGTTCTTTCCGTGCCTCGCCTACGGGGCGGGGGAGCTGGAGGATGCGGACCGGCATTTCGCCAAGGCCAGGTACGAGGAGGCGCTGCAGCTCTACGCGCCCGCCGCTAACCTGCCGGGAGAGGAGGGCCTGAAAGCCCGGTACCGCGCCGCCGAATGCCAGGGGCTGCTGTTCCGCTACGGCGAGGCCTCCCAGAGCTTAGCGGAAATGAAGCTGCCGCCCGACCCGCTGTGGCAGGGCCGTTTTTTGCTGCTGCGCGCCGAGATGGGCCGCCAGTTCCTGCAGCAGTACGGCTACTCGCTGCCCGCTGACGAGCAGAAGGGCAACGCGGATGTCACCAAGTATACCGCCGCCCAGTGGCGCCGGCTCATAAACGCCGATTACAATTCGCTGTGGCCGCTGCGCGGCGAGCTGCTGAAGCACCGCCTGGAAGGCCAGGGTTACTTCGTGGACCTCAAGGGGGCCGAGCTCTCCTACACGCCCACCCTGTGGGATTTCGCCGCGCTGCGCTGGACCGCTTACCTGCTCGGCGAGGCCGAGGACGCGGGCCCGAGGCCCGCAGCAGAGCCCTTCGCGGAGCCTTCGTTCAAGGCGGATTTCAGCGCCGCCTCGCCGTCCGCGCTCAAGGCCGCGGCCGTCTTCGAGGACGCCGCGGGCCTGAGCTCCTCCGCCATGGACTTCGCGCGGGAATACTGGCGCCTTGAGCGCCTGATGATACCCTTCGAGCACGCCGGGCGCGTGGCCGCCCACGACCGGGCCGCGCTTCGCGCGCGTGCGCTGCAGACGCTGCAGGGCTGGGCCGGTTCTTTCAAGACGGCCCTGGCCAGGAGCTGGGCTTATTACCGCGCCGCCGCCTTCGAGCGGGAAGCCGGGAACCTGAAGGCCGCCGTCGAGCTCTGTAAGAAAGCCTCGGCCGAGTCTTCCAAGTCCAAGCCCGCCTCCCATTGCGACAAGCTGCGCGCCGAGATAGAGATGCCGCGCCTGGAGCTGGCCGCCTCTTTCGCGCCGCCGCCCGGAGACAAGATCCTCAAGGTGACCGCGCGCAACCTGCCGACGGTCTATTTCAGGGCCTATAAGACCACCCCCGAGGAGCTTTACGGCTCCGGGCGGCAGGGCTGGGAGAACGGCTGGGGCCGTGTGAAATACCTGCAGCAGGACTCGCTGCGGCATTTCCTGGGCAAGAGCCCCGGCCTGGAGTGGAAGCAGAAGCTGGACTACCCGGCCCCGTACCAGGAGAAGCTGCAGGAGGTCGCCTCCCCGGCCCTGCAGAAAGGCCTGTACGTGATCGTCGCCTCCGGCGACCCCGGCTTCGAGGATGGCGCCTCGCTCATCCGCGGCGTGACGGTGAACATCACCGACGTCTTCCTGCTGGGTACCTCGGGCATAGCCGGGGACCCGGAAGCTTTCCTTTACGACAACGCGGCCCCCGCGCGGCAGGTGAAGGCGGACGTCTTCCGCCTGTACGCGGTCAACGCTCTCACCGGCAAGCCGCTGGCGGGCGCCTCCATAGACGCCTTCTATCACCAGTCCCGCGGGGGCAACTGGTCCCGCGCCGGGTTGAAGGCCGGTCTCGACGGCGCGGCGCTTTTCAGCGCTGACTTCACCGTCTCCTATCCCTCCAACGAATATTTTTCCATAGATCCGCTGCTCAGCCATAACGGCGCGTACGCCTACTGGAACTCCGAGGCCGGGGCCGGCCTGCACGTACCGCCGCCGGTCAGCGTCTTTACCGAGACCGACCGCCCGGTGTACCGCCCGGGCCAGGAGGTCAAATTCAAGGTGACGGCCCTGCTGCGCCTGCCGCGCGGCTACCAGACTTACGACGGGAAGCGCACGGTCACGGTGGTGGCGCGCGATCCCAACTGGCAGGAGGTCTACACCAAAACCCTGCCGTTCAGCGGCCTAGGCAGCGCGGCCGGCTCGTTCAAGATACCGGAGGGCCGGCTGCTGGGGGACTACTCGCTTACCGCCAGCCTTTCGGAATACGGCCGCAACTTCAGCGGCACTTCGCGCTTCGGGGTGGAAGAATACAAGCGCCCCGAGTTCGAAGTGAAACTCTCCGGCGCGGAAAAGCCTTACCGCTACGGGGAGAAAACGGAGGTTTCCGGCGAGGTGAAGTATTACTTCGGCTCCCCGGTGCCCGGCGCGCCCGTAAAATACCGCGTCATGCGCTCGCGCTATATCCCCTGGTACTGCTGGTACTGGGGCTGGTTCTACGGCGGGGGCGCGTCTTTCGAGGTGGCGTCCGGAGAGGTGAAGACCGGCGACGACGGGAAGTTCAAGTTCTCCTTCACGCCCCAGCCCGAGAGCGACAGCTTCGCCGCCTACCCGTCCTCCTACCACGTGGAGGCGGAGGCCCGCGACGCCGGCGGCCGCACCATAACCGACTCGCGCTCCTACAGGGCCGGGTCCAAGGCCTACCTGTTCGATGTTAAGCCCGACGCCGGTTTCTTCACGCCGGAGGGCGAGGCCGCGCTTACCGCCCGCCTGATGGACCTCAACGAGACCCAGCAGCAGGGAGGCGCGGAATACGCGCTTTACCGCCTGGAGAAGGCGCCGGAGGCCGCGGAGGGCGCGCGGGAGTGGGGTCACTTCGGGCGCAACCCGTCGCTGGAACAGTCCTTCAGCGCCGTGCCCGACGGCCCGCTGGCCAGGAAGGGCGACCTGGGCTTTAAAAAGGACGCGCCTACCGCGGTCAGGCTGGGCAAGCTGCCGGCCGGCGTCTACCGCCTGAAGCTGAAAGCGAAGGACCCGTGGGGCGGGGAGAGCGAATCGCAGCTTATAGTGGTGTCCGCGTCGCCGCGCGGGGCCAACGCCGGGCTCAAGCTGCCGCCCGTGGCCCTCTTCGAGCGGGACTCTTACCAGGCCGGGGAAACGGCCCGCGTGCTGCTGGGCGCCGCGGCGCTGAAGGGCGCCAAGTACGTGGAAATACTCGCCGGCCCGTTCGTGCTGGCCCGGGCGATGCTGCCCGAGGGAGGGCTGTCGGTCTTCAGCCTGAAGCTGGGCGCGGAGCACCGCGGCGGCTTCGGCCTGCGCTGGTTCGGCGCGGGCGGCTTCAAGGTTTACTCGGCGATGAGCGAGGCGGACGTGCCGCAGAAAGACAAGGCGGTCTCGCTCGCGCTGGACTACGACAAAGTGCTGGCGCCGGGCCAGAAGGTCTCGTGGCGGCTGAAGGCGAAAGACGCCGCGGGCAAGCCCGTCTACGGCGAGGCGCTGGTAAAAGTTTTCGACCGATCTCTGGAATATTACGGCAAGGACTCCGGCTTCTGGGGCGAGTCGCTTTACCCCAGGCGCTACTCGCAGGGCGAGGCGCTGGGCTCGCTGTTCACGCCGCAGGCCGCGGCGCTGCCGGTAAAGACCGGCGTGGTGCAGCGCATGCTGCAGGCCTTCAGACAGGCGATAGGCGAGGAGCGGCTCGCTTCCCTGCGCATCGGCTCCAGCCGGGTTTACGGCCCGCGCAACAGCTTCTACGCCAAGGGTCTGTCCTTCGAGGGTGACTCGGAGTCTTTCAGCGCGGTCTCGTCAGCGCGTGGGGCCAACATGGCCGACCTCGCCGGCGCCGCGCCCCCTGGGGCCCTGTCGGAAGCCAAGATGAAGATCAGGGATTCGAAGAGGGAGATGGCGCCATCCTCGCCCGCTGAAGGCGGGGGCGGGGGCGCGCCCGAGGTGAAAGTGCGCACGGACTTCTCCGAAACCGCTTACTACAACCCCCAACTGAAAGTCTTCAAGGGCGAGGGCGCCTTCTCTTTCCGCATACCCGAGCGGCTGACTTCCTGGAAGATAAGTTCCTACCTGCTGACCCGGAGCGCGCGCCGCGGCGCTTTCTCGGCCGAGGCGGTCACCAAGAAGGACCTGATGGTGCGCCTGGATATCCCGCGCTTCTTCCGCGAGGGGGACAAGTCCCGCCTGACGGCCGTAGTGACCAACGATACCGCCGGCGAACTGTCCGGCGAGGTGACGCTGTCCGTCGCGCGCGACGGGCTGCCCGCCCACGGCGACTTCGGCCTGAAGGCGCTGGCGCAGCCTTTCACCGTCAAGCCCAACGGCACGCTGGCCCTCTACTGGGACACGCTGGCCCCGCGCGGCACCGGCGCCTACAAGGTGCGGGCCGTGGCCCGCGCCGGGCGGCTGGCCGACGCGCAGGAGAACGACCTGCCGGTGCTGCCGTCGCGCGAGCGCCTGATCGCTTCCGCCGTGGCCGCGCTCGACGGAGATTCTTCCAAGACCTTCTCGCTGCCGGAGCTGGAGTCAGCCGACCCGACGCGCGCGGTGGAGGCCCTGCACCTGGAGGTGCAGCCGCAGCTGATCCTCACCGTGCTCAACAGCCTGCCCTTCCTGGTGCATTATCCTTACGAGTGCACCGAACAGCTGCTCAACCGCTACGTGCCGCTGGCCATCACCAACGGCTTCTACAAGAAGTACCCGGCGCTGCGCGCCTCGGTGGCCAAGGTCCCCAAGCGGACCACGCTGACGCCGGAGTGGGACCGCGACAACCCGGTGCGCATGATGTCCCTTATGGAGACCCCCTGGGAGCGCGAGTCGAAGGGCCGGACTTCCGGTTGGCCCGTGGTGGACATGCTGGACCCGAAACTGGTGGAGGGTGAGAAAGCGGACGCGCTGGCCAAGCTGAAGGCTTACCAGCACCCCGACGGCTCCTTTCCCTGGTTCCCCGGCGGGCAGCCGAACCTGCACATGACGCTCTACGTGCTGGAGGGCCTCGCGGAGGCCGCGCGCTACGGCGTGGAGATCCCGCAGGATACGGCCCAGCTGGCGCTGCAGTACGTGCTGCAGGAGATACCGCGGCACCTGAAGCCCGAGGCGGACCAGACCTCTACGATACTGTACGCGGCTTACGTGGTAACCTCGTTCAGCCAGGACTGGGCGCAGAGCGCGACGGCGCGCGAATACGCCAAGGCCTGGGTGGATTACGCCGACAAGCACGCCAATGCGCTGACAGCCTTCGGCAAGGCCTACGCGGCCTACGTCTATCACCGGCTGGGCGAGCGGCAGAAGGCCGCCGACTACCTGGCCAGGGCCATGGACGGGGCCCGCGCCGACGACATCGCCGGCGTGTACTGGACCCCGGAAAAGATCTCCTGGCTCTGGTACAACGACACGGTGGAGAAGCACGCCTTCATCCTGCGCACGCTGCTGGCGCTGCGCCCGAAGGACCCCAAGGTGGCGGGGCTGGTGCGCTGGCTGCTGTTCAACCGCAAGGCCAGCGAGTGGAAGTCCACCAGGGCCTCGGCGGCGGCCATCTACTCGCTGCTCGACGTGATGAAGGCCAAGGGCGCGCTGGACCAGCCGGAGACCTTCTCCGTCAGCTGGGGCTCCACGGCGGAGAACTTCCAGCTGCAGCCCTTCGACTGGGTAGGGCGTCCCCTGCGCTGGTCCAAGTACGGCAACGACGTGGGCCGGGCCGACCTGGCGCCCAAGGTGGCGAAGAAAGGCCCCGGGCTGGCTTTCGCGTCGTTCACCGGGATCTACAGCACGGACAAGACCGCGGCCGAATCTCCCGACGGGATGATGAACGTGTCGCGCAAGTATTTCCTCCGGGAGAAGGAGGGCGACGGCTACGCGCTGAAGCCCCTCTCCGACGGCGATTCTGTGGCGGTGGGAGACCAGGTGGAGGTGCACCTGACGGTGCGCACGCGCAGCCAGTTCGAGTACGTGCACCTGAAGGACCCGAAGGCCGCCGGCTTCGAGGCGGAGGAACTGACCAGCGGCTGGAAATGGGACCAGCTGGGCCGCTACGAGGAGCCGCGGGACTCGCTGACGAACTTCTTCATGGAGTGGCTGCCGCACGGCGAATACGTGCTGAAGTACCGCGTGCGCCCGACCACGCCCGGCGTCTACAAGGCCGGCGCGGCCGTGATCCAGTCCATGTACGCCCCCGAGTTCGCCGCCCACTCCTCCGGCTTCACGCTAAACGTGAGGCAGTAGGAGCCTGAGAGACTTGCGGCAGGCCGCTGAAGTTTAGGCGGCCTAGCGCAGGGACGGGCCCCGAAAAACCGCGGTCTCGCACACAGTGCTCGCCGCTGCCCGTCTCGGCCTCGGCGCTACGCAAGCCTCGGCCTCCGACATGCTTTTTCGGGACCCATCCCTGCGCTCTCCGCCAGATTCTCATCTGATGAAACAGCGCCTGAGCGGAGGGGACGGCCGGGGAGGGGTCCCGTGCGATTTTGGGGAAAGGGGGCCCCGCCTTAAATTCCCAAGGCTGGGGGAAACCGCGCAACGGTTTCCCTCTGCCCATGAGCACGGGGCCCCTCCCCGGCTGGCCCCGACTGGGCTTCTCGCGGTTCCGAAGTTAGTCAGCTTCGTTGAAATATTAAAAACGGCGGAAGATGATGGGGGAGGGGGAACCGGAGGCGAGGAGTTTGAAGAGCAGGAAGAAGACCAGGGCGCCGAGTATCAAGAGCGGGATGCCGATGATGGCGCCGATGACGGTGGAGGTGAGCAGGGCCCCTGAGAAGACCAGGACTACCCCCAGGAGGGCCAGGCCGGCGGCTATGAAGGCCTTCAGGCGCGCCAGGAGGCCGGGCGGCTGCGGAGGCGGCACGGGGCCGCGGGGGCCTTCGGAGCGGGGGCCGGAGGAGCCCGGGCTGAGCAGCTCCGGCTCCACGCAGTCTTCGCCCAGAGTTACGCGCTTGTCTTCCATTACCCAATTTTACCAAAAGCGCGCAACAAATTTGTCATACGGCGTTTATATAATATAGTGTCGTGATGCACCTATGGAGACCGGCATGCTAAAGAAAACCCTCATCCTCTGCGCCGCCGCCGTTCTGGCCGCGGCCGTTCACAGCGCCGCGGCGGACGCCCCGGTCAACGCGCTGCTGGTGGTCCCGTCCGAGACCGCCTTCAACAAGAAGTTCCAGGACTTCCTCGACAAGAACGGGGCCAAGCTGCTGCATTCTCACCCGCCCAGCGTCTTCATAGGCGTCATCCCGCCCGAACTGGACAAGCAGCTTAAAGAAAAATTCGGGGCCGAGGTCTACCGCGACAAGGTGGACGACTGGGCCTCCTTCGCGCGCTACGGCGAGAACGCCGTCTACGCCGTGAACGCCTGGAACAAGGGTTTCCAGGAGGACCCGCCGGCGGCCCCGCTGGTGATCAGCACCCGGGTGCAGAAAGCCGGGCGCAAGGGCGACACATTGAAGCTGGTCTGGAACGAGGTCATGAAGGCCCGCGCCTACCGCCTGCAGATAAGCCAGGACGAGACTTTCGACGCGGTGCTGCTGGAGACGGTGGTGCAGCGCAGCCAGTACAGCCTGGTGCCGGCTTTCTGGAAAGAGGGCGTCTACTTCTGGCGCGTGGCCGGCCTGATGACGCTTAACACCGGCGAGACCGTGGAGGGGGGCTTTTCCCAGCCTTACTCCTTCGCCGTTTCCAAGCCGTCGGCCGCCCCCGGTCCCAAACTGGGCGCCCCGCAGCTGCCCGAGAAGACCCGCGTAAAGGGCCGCCCCCTCGCCTGGCCCGCGCCCGCAGCCTTCAAATATTACCGCCTGCAGCTCGCCGAGACGGCGGATTTCGCCGCGCCGCTGCTGGACGTGTTCACCGATACGTGCACCTATAAGCTGTCGGGCCTGCCGGTTAAGTGGGGGGAGCCCTACTACATGCGCGTGATGGGTTCCGACGGCGCTTCGGCCGGGGACTGGTCCCGGGTTTCCGAGGTGGTGGTGGAGTCGCCCGGCCAGATCGTCAACGACATGAAAAAGATCAGGCGCAGGAAATAAATGAAAAAGCCCGCCGCCCTCGCCCTGCTGCTCGCCTGCGCCGCCGCGGCCCACGCCGCTCCGTACGGCGCGGGCTTCTACGACACCAGCGAGTACATGGCCGGCCGCGTGGCGGTCAACATAATCTTTATAGAGAGCAACGGTTCCATAGATCCCCGCACCGAGACCACCGGCTGGACAGCGGGCAAAAAGAGCGAAGTCGTCGGGGAGATACAGAACGCGATGAACTGGTGGGCGGCCCGCAATTCCGCCGCCAACCTGTCCTTCGTTTACAACAGCGTCACCGCCGCTACAGGCTACGAACCCATCTCGCGCAGCAGCGCGGACGAAGGTTTGTGGATAGCGCAGGTGATGAGTGCGCTCGGCTACTCCGAGCCGGACTACTACGACCAGGTCTTCCATTACAATAACGACCGGCGCGACGCGGCCGGGACCGACTGGTCCTTCACCTTCTTCCTGGTGGACAGCCAGATGGACGCCGACGGGGAGTTCCCCGACGGCTTCTTCGCCTACGCCTACCTGGGCGGGCCGTTCAGCATCATGACCTACGACAACGACGGCTACGGCATCGGCTACATGGAGGCCGTCGCCGCCCACGAGACGGGCCACATCTTCTACGCCCTCGACGAATACGCCGAGTCCGGCTGCACCACCGCCGAGAGCTCCGGCTACCTCAACGGGCTTAACTCCAACTGCCAGAACGGCGGCGGCTCCGCCAGCTGCATCATGCGCGGCGACATAGGCCCCTATTACACGCCAGCGCTATGCATTCATTCCCAGAAGATGCTGGGCTGGAGCGACCTGGACGCCAACAGCAAGCTGGACGTGCTGGACCTGGCGCCTGCCACGGTCCTCAACGCCTATGCCCCGGACCCGACCAGCAATGTCTCCCCGGGCTATACCGGCTCGGCTAACTCCATTGCCGCCTATCCCAACAGCAATACCTACGCCTTCTGGGGCGCGCCGCGCACCGCCAACGATATAAGCATCTCCCGCCTGGCCGCGGTGGAGTACCGCGTCGACGCCGGGGCCTGGCAGGCCGCGGCCGCCGCCGACGGCGCCTTCGACGAGAACTCCGAGAACTTTTCCTTCACGGCCGCCGCCCTGGGCGCCGGCGGTCATACCCTAGAGGCCCGCGCCAAGGATATCTTCAACACCTACGACCCTACGCCGGCCTCCGATTCCCTGACGATAAACACCAGCAATCCCACCGATATCCCGTATATACAGGACGGCCTGGGCGACGACATAGACTACAGCACCGCCAAGAGCAAAGTCTCCGCCAACTGGGGGAGCTCCTCTCACCCCAACGGCATAAATCACTACGAGTACGCCCTCGGCACCACGCCGGGCACCGCCAACACCGTGGCCTGGACCGCGGTAGGCGTCTCCACCTGGGTAGTCCGCAACGTTACGCTGGCGGAAGGGAACACGTACTATTTCTCCGTGGTGGCCTACGCCAATATCACCGGGGAGGCCTCGGGCATCAGCACCTCCGACGGCTTCCGCGTGGACAGCACCAGCCCGACCGCGCGCGTGATAATAACCTCTCCGGTGCCGGCGCCGACCGGGCCTTTTTCCGCCAAACTGGTGCTGACCGAGGCCAACCACGTCTCCGGCACGCCGCAGCTCAGCTTCCGCACCTCAGGCGGCCTGACCGTACCTTTCGCAATGACTTTCCTGACCGGCTCCACCTGGACGGCGACGGCGAATGTCGAATCCTACCACTCTACCGGCACGGCGACCTTCCTCTTCTCCGGCTACGACCTCGCCGGCAACCTGGGCTCGGTCATAACACCTGCGGCCTCTTTCGCCATCAACTACGCCCTGGCCGGCGGCTCCAGCGGCACCGTCGCCAACAGCGACGGGGCCTCGGTATACCTGCCGTCCGGTTCCTACGCCGGCACCCTCTTCGTCAGCATCTCCACCGTAGGCGCCGCCGCGCTGGCGGCGGCCGACTCCGCCTCGGGGGATTCCAAGAAGATCTTTTCTGAGGACCTGGCCCGGGAATTCACGGCCCGCGACGCAACGGGCGGGGCGGTCACGACCTTCGCCTCACCTGTCACCCTGACCCTCTCCTATCCCGACGACGATAATGACGGCCGCGTCGACACCGACCTGCTGAAGGAGGGCACCCTCTGGCTCTATTACCTCGACGCGGCGGCCGGCCTCTGGACGCCGATCCCGGGCGTGACGCGCAATACCTCGGCCAATACCCTCTCGGCCGCGGTCTCGCACTTCTCCGTCTATTCCATCCGCTCCGCCAACTCCTCGGCCGGCGGCATGGGGGCCCTGCGGGCCTATCCCAACCCCTGCGATTTCAGGACCACGCCCAGCCTGACCATCGACGGCCTGCCGGTGGACGCCCTGGACACCAAAGTATATATCTACAACGCCGCCGGAGAACTGGTGCGAACCCTGTCCGCCGGAGACGGCGTGGACGGCCTGAACGTGATCAAGTGGGACGGAGCGCAGAAGGACCGCTCCAAAGCCGCCAGCGGGCTGTATCTCTTCCTGGTGAAGACCGCTAATTACGGTAAAGGTACCGGGAAGTTCTTCATAGTCTGGTGATATGAATAGACTCGCCGCGCTTCTCTTCTTCTGCCTGGCCGCCGCCGCTAACGCGGGCGGCGCGGGCAGCGACGCGCTGGCGTTCCTCAAGATCGACGCCGGCGCAAGGGGCGCCGCCATGTCGGGCGCCTACGCCGCGGCCGGCGACGACGCGCTCAGCGTCTTCTACAACCCGGCCGGCACGGCCCTCATCGCCAGGAAAGAGGTGCTCCTGGGGCATAACGAGTGGCTGGAGGGCCTGCGCAACGAGATCGCGGCCTACGCGCAGCCGCTCGGGCCGAGGCTGACCGCCTTTGCCGGGGCCAACCTGCTGCTCAGCGGCCGCATGGACAGGTACGTGGTGGACCAGGCGGGCGACCCGCAGAACGAAGGCTACTTCAATGCGCTGGAAGGCGCCTTCTCCGTAGGCCTCTCCGGCAAGCTGCGCGAAGACTTTTACGGCGGGGCCGCGCTGAAGGCACTGACGCAGCAGGCCGCGGGCGGCAAGGCTCTGGGCTGGGCCGGCGACGCGGGCTTCGTCGCCGTCTCGGGGCCGTGGCGCGTAGGCGCGTCGGCCTCTAACGTCGGCGGCCAGCTGAAGCTCGGCAGCAAGTCTTTTTCAGCGCCGGCCATAATAAGGGGCGGCGCCAGTTTCCGGTTCCTTGAAAATTACCTGGTGGCGGCTGACGTGGTGAAAGCGGGCCGGTCAGAAACCGCCGGGGCCTTAGGCGCCGAAGCCAGTTTTCTTACCGGGCCCAAGGAGTACTTCCTGCTGCGCGCCGGCTACAAGACCGGGCGCAGCCGCTTCGCCGGTCCCGGCGTCACCGCCGGCGTGGGCGTGGCCAGCCGGGATGTCCGCGTGGACTACGCCTTCGCGCCCTACGGCGACCTCGGCGCGGCCCACCGCGTGACGGTCTCCCTCAAGTTCGGCGCGGTGCGCCCCGAGGAGATGCTGCGCAGCCTCTACGGGGACAGGCCGAAGCCCCGCATGAAGAAGATCCCGCGGCCCAAAGAGGACGCCGCGAAGAAGGAAAACGGGAAGAAGCCTGAAGAGAAGAAGGGAAAAAAAGACCCCGGCGAAGTCTATTTCATGTGGTAGGGCCGAGCAGGCCCAGCCAGAGCCCGGCCGTCTTTTCCAGCCCGAACTCGCCGGCGCGCCTGCGGCCGGCGGCGGCGTAGGCCCGCAGAGCCGCCGGGGCGCCCAGCATTTCCGATAATTTATCCGCCCAGGCCCGCTCCGCCGCTTCGAGGGGGGCGCCGGCCGGCAGCCGCAGCCCCGAGAGGGGCGGCATCAGCAGGCCGTAGTCGCCGTGCTCCGGCTCTGCCGCCTGTACTCCGGACGGCGTGGCGGGGGCCAGCAGCTCCCGCGGGCCGGAATCGCAATCAGAGGAGATCACCGGCACGCCGCTGGCCATGGCTTCCAGCAGGGCGTTGGGAAAGCCTTCCCACAGCGAGGTGAAGGCGAAGAGGCGCGCGCGCGCGGTGAACTGGTGCGGGTTCGGGCAAAAACCGGCGAAGTAAACGTCCGCGTCTCCCGGCGGCTCTCCGGCTCCGGGAAAAGTTTTAAAGCCCAGCTGCTCCGAGAGTGAGCGCAGGTAGCGGCCCAGCTCGCCTTCGCCTAGAAAGACGAGCGCCGTCTCGGGCCGGTTCTTTTTCAGTTCTTTGAAAGCGCGCAGCAGATGCCAGTGTCCCTTGGCCGCAGTCAGGCGCCCGCCGGTCACGACGACGGGGCGGGCGAAGACCGCGGCCCAGGGAGCGGGCAGGGGCTCGGCCGCCTGGCGGGCTATGCCGTCTGCGTCGCAGCCGTTGGGCACTACGCGGAGTTTGTCCTCCGGCACTCCGAAATTCACGGCGAGATCTCGCCGGACGCCCTCGGAATTGGCGACGATCAGGGCCGCCCTGGGGTAGTAGCGCCTGATCAGCGGGCGCATCAGCGCGCCGCGCAGCCCGGAAAACTCTCCGGACGGGCGAGTGCGCTCGCAGATGACGGCCCGGTGGCCGCTGGAAGCCGCGGCTATGACGTTGACGAGGTTGGCCCGCTCCATGAAGGAGAGCACCGTGTCACCGGGGCCGGCCAGCGCGGCGAGGCGCCGGGCGTAAAGAGGGATGGCCGCCGTCTTCAGCAGCGGCGAGGTGCCGGCCCGGTGGGCCGAAAGGGGTATGGGCCTGACCGGCGCCGGCAGCGAGGCTTCGTCCTCGAGGAGGTAGAGGCCGTCGTGGGGCAGCAGGCCGGCCAGCGCGGCGAACTGTTTTTCCGCGCCGCCGCGGAACAGGGAATTTATCAGCAGTTTGAGCGCCATCAGCCAATTGTAGAATATTTCCCGCGGGGGCGCTTTTTACTGCGCTGAAAATCGTGTAGAATAACGGTGCCGGGCGGGTTCCCGGCGCAGGGGGACAAATGGGGCTATTGATATCATTGCTATTGGCGGCGGCGGCGCCGGCAGGCGCTCAGGCGCCGAGGACGCTTAGCGGCCACCGCGCCGCGGTTGAGGCTGTGGCCTTCTCACCGGACGGCAAGTACGTCGCCTCCGGAGGCATGGACTCCAACGTCGCGCTGTGGACGGCCAAGACCGGGGCGTTGAAAAAGCTCCTGGTGGGCCACAAGGGCGGCGTGTGGGGGCTGCATTTCTCTCCGGAGGGGGACTACCTGGCGTCCGCCGACACCGGCAACATCGAGGTCTGGACCGTCCCCGGCGGCAAGAACTACAAGAGCGTACCGGGCCACGCGCATACGCTTTACGCCCTGCGGTTCTCGCCCGCGGGTGAGTACCTGGCGGCCGCCGGCTTCGGCGGCGTGGGGCTGTGGACCTTTCCCGAATGCGACGTCTACAAGGTGATGAAGGGGCCGGTGCAGAGCGCGCACGCCCTGGCCTTCGTGCCCAATGTGACCTCCCTGGTCACCGGCAACGCGAACGGGACCGTGACGGTCTGGAACATGAACGACGGGCGTATAGCGCGCACCATCAACGCTCACAAGGACGCCGTGAAGGCCCTGGCGCTGACGCCCGACGGCAAACTGGCGGTGTCGGCGGGCCTCGACGGGGACGTCAAGGTCTGGAAGCTGGCCGACGGCAGTCTGGTGAAGACCTTCGCCGCCCACGCAGGGGGCGCGAGGGCGGTAGCCGTGTCGCCCGACGGGGCCACGGTGGCCAGCGGGGGCATGGACGGCCTGGTGAAGCTTTGGCCGCTGCGCGGCCCGCAGGTGAAGGAATCTAAGGAGCTAAAGGACCACGAGGCCAGCGTGGAGGCCGTGGCTTTCTCTCCCGATGGCAAGAGCCTGGTCTCCGGGTCGAAGGACAAAACGGTGAAGATCTGGAAGCTTAAATAACGGGCCAACGGAATAAAAAAGGGCGGAACCTTCCGCCCTTTTTTATTGCCCCGGCGGGCCTAGATGAGCAGGCCCGCTACGGTAGCGGACAGGAAGCCCGCCAGCGAGCTGGCCAGCAGGGCGTAGAGGCCCAGCTTGGCGAGATCGTGGCGGCGCTCCGGCGCCATGGCGCCGATGCCGCCGATCTGGATGGCGATGGAGAGGAAGTTGGCGAAGCCGCACAGCGCGTAGGAGGCCATGGCGACGGAGCGGTCGCTCATGACTCCGGGGTTGGCCTTGAGGAAGGTGGACATGTTCAGGTAGGCCACGAACTCGTTGAGCACGGTCTTCTGGCCCATCCAGCTGGCCACCTGCTGCATCTCGTTGGACGGCACGCCCATCACCCAGGCCAGCGGCGTGAAGAGCCAGCCGAAGATCCGCTCCAGGGTCAGGCCCTGTACGCCGACGAAGCCGGCGCCGTAGCCGAGCAGATAATTGGCCATCGCCAGGATGGCCATGAAGGCGATCAGGCAGGCGGTGACGTTGATGGCCAGCTGCATGCCCACCGAGGAGCCGTTGGCGGCGGCATCGATCACGTTGGCGTCGGTGACCTCGAGCTGCATCTTCACTATGCCCTTGGTCTCGGACTCTTCGGTCTCGGGGACGATGATCTTGGCCATTACCAGGCCGGCAGGGGCGGCCATGATGGAGGCGGCCAGCAGGTGGCCGGCGATGTTCGGGATGGAATCCACGAGCAGCCCGACGTAGGCCGCCATGATGCCGCCAGAAATAGTAGCCATGCCGCCGGTCATTATGGCCATCAGCTCGGACTGAGTCATGCTTGCCACGTAGGGCCGCACCACCAGCGGGGCCTCGGTCTGCCCTACGAAGATGTTGGCGCTGGCGGACAGCGATTCCGAGCCGGAAGTGCCCATGACCCTGGCCATGACCTTGGCGAAGACCAGCACCACTTTCTGCATGATGCCCAGGTAGTAAAGCACGGACATCAGCGCGGAGACGAAGACGATGGTTGGCAGCACGCGCACGGCGAAGATGAAGCCCATGGAAGGGTTGGTCACCAGAGAGCCGAAGACGAACTCGGCGCCCTTGTCGGAGAACGAGAGCAGTTTGACTATGATGTCGTTCATGGTCGCGAAGAAGTAGCGGCCCCAGGGCAGCTTCAGGACGATGACGGCGAAGGTGACCTGCAGCAGCAGGCCCGCCCCGACCGTTTTATAGTTGATGGCCTTCTTGTTCTTGCTGGCCAGCCAGGCGATACCCAGCAGGACGAATATGCCGAAAAAACCAATCAGCTTCGGTGACATGAGCTCTCCTAAACCGCTGAAGTTATAACTGAATTATACAAATTTGGCCCGTCAGTAGGCGCCGCGGACTTTGCCGGTGACGGCGGTGAGGGGGAGGAAGTAGACGGGGGCGCCCGTGGCGGGGTCTTTCCAAGAGGCGGAATCCAGGGAATTGTCGCGGTTGTCGCCGAGCACAAAGAGGTGGCCCGCGGGAACGGTGAGGGGCCCCAGGTTGTCGCCGGCGAGCAGCTCGTCGGGACGGGTGTAGGCGGCGTAGCGCTCGTAGATGTGCTCGCCGTTGAGGTAGACCTTCTTCTCGCGCAGCTCCACGGTGTCGCCCGGTACGGCGATGACGCGCTTGACCGATTCATGCTCTTCGCCGACGGGGGACCTGAAGGAAACTATTTCGCCGCGGCGCGGCTCGCGGAAAAGATAGACGACGCGGTCCAGCACCAGGTGGTGGCCCAGCGCCAGCGTAGGAGCCATCGACTCGCTCGCTATGACGATGGGCGCCGCCACCCACCGGCGCACGAACAGGGCGGCCGCCAGGGTGATCACCACGATAACGGTAGTCCTGACCGGCTTCATAATTAGTTGGGCAGCTCCACCGGGAGCGTGCCGGCGGGAGCCAGCTGCCCCGTCAGTATCTCCCCGGCGGCGGCCATGGACGGGGCCGTCATGCCGTACAGGGCCAGCACGGTGGAGGCGCCCGGGTAGGCCGCGATGTCGTAGGGGTTCATCAGGCTCAGCAGCACCGCCGGCTTGCCGTAATTGACCAGGATATTTATGGCGTCGCGCTGGCTGGCGTTCTGTACGCCGGTCCACTGGAAGCTGCCCAGCACCAGGATGTCCGCCTCGGCCGCGGCCGCCGTAAGCTTCCTGAGCTCGGCGCCGCTGACGCCGATATCGAAGAAGTACTGGCTGGCCTGGTAGCCGCTCTCGCGCAGCACACGGTAGAGGCTCAGGGCGTTGCCGGCGAAGCGCTGCGGCGAGAAAATTATAATGGCGATCTTCTTGTCCTTCGGCAGCGGGATCAGGCCGGCGTCGCGCACCAGCGTGGCGGCCTGCCGCGACAGACTGCCGGTGATCTCCAGGTAAGCCTTGTCGAAGGGGGAAGGGGTTTCCGGAGGGCCGAAGAGCCCGGCCGCGCGCTTGGCCTCCAGGACGCGGTAATAGGCGTCGTTGAGGCGGGTCTCGTTGATCTCGCCGGCGCGCACCTGGCGGGCTATCTCGCGCGCCGCGGCGCGTGGGTCCCCGGTGCCTATGAGCAGGATGTCCGCGCCGGCCTTCAGCGCGGCCGCGGCCGCCCGGGGTACGCTCATGCGCAGCGTGATGGCCCGCATGTCCAGGCTGTCGGTCACGACCAGGCCGCGGTAGCCCATCTCAATCTTGAGCAGGCCGGCCAGCACCGCGCGCGAGAGCGTGGCCGGGTTGTCCTTGTCCAGCGCGGGGTAGCGGATGTGGGCCGTCATGATAGCCGGCACGCCGGCCGCCGCCGCGGCCCTGAAGGGCAGCAGGTGGGTGGCGTGCAGGTCGGCCGTGGAGAGGGAGATCTCGGGGAGGGTCTTGTGCGAGTCTTTCTCGGCCGCGCCGTGGCCAGGGAAATGCTTGGCCACCGCTATCACGCCGGAGGCCTTGAAACCGTTGAGGATGGCCGTGCCCAGGCGGGCGGTCTTGACGGGGTCCGAGCCCAGCGACCGGATGCCGATTATGGGATTTTTGGGATTGGTGTTAACGTCGAGCACAGGGCCGAAGGCCATGTTGATGCCCGCGCGGCGCAGCTCCTTGCCGGCCAGGTAGAAGAGCGTGGCTGTGCCGTTCTCGTCGCCGGCGGCGCCCAGCATCATGTTGGTGGGGAGCTCCAGCAGGCCCAGCGTGGTGGGCACGTAGACGCTGCCTCCCTCGTAGTCCACCGCTATGAAGAGCGGGGTCTTCTCGCCCGACTCAGCGGCCGCCGCCTGCAGGCGCTCCGTGAGCTTGCGCGTTTCTTCCAGCGAGTAGGAGCCCCATTGCAGCTGCACGCCGCCAAGACCTGCCCGGGCGGCCTTAACGGCCCTGGCGGAGGTGTCGGCTCCGGCGGAGATGATGAGCAGCTGGCCGGCCTTCTCCTCGAGCGTGGGTTCGGCCGCGGCGGGGGAGAGCGCCAGGGCGGCCAGCAGGAAAACGCCCGCTGAGCGGGCGTGTTTCCGTGCTGCCTGGCGCGTGATAGGTCTCACTTCTGGAACTTGTAGCCGCGCTTGGTGGCCTGGGTCCGGATGGATTCTATCATGGCCTTGTCCAGGGTGTTGGCGCCGGAGGCTTTCTTCTCCTCGGCGGAAATGTAGGCCTTGCGCTGGGACTGCAGGGCGTTGATCTCTTCCTTGATGCGCTTGCGCTCCGCCAGCTTCCCGTCGAGGTACTTCTCGCGGGCCGCTTTGTCGAGCTTCTGCACCTCGGCCGGGAGCTGGTCGGCCTTGATATCCTCTTTTTTCATCGCGCCGCTCTCCAGCGCGGAGACTGCGTCCCAGTCGGCCTCGGCCGCCGCCTGCGCGGGGGCCGCCGCGGCCTGGAACGCGGCGCGCTCGGCGTAGACGGACTTGCCCGCGCCTCTCGCCACTGCCTCAGAGGCGGCTTTATCGGCCAGCTTCTGCCCGCCGGAGGAACCGTAGCTCACGTAGGTGCTGTTCAGCTGTGCGCTGAGCTGGGCTATCTTGTCGTCCTGCGGGGCCGCTATCTGGTAGGCCACCGCGCCCTGGTCGATGTTGGTGTAGTCGCCTTCGGCCAGGTCGGCCCCCGTCTTCCACTGCTCGGCCAGGCCCTGCTGCCTGGCGCCGCAGTAGATGGTGTTCACGAAAATGTTCTTCGCTTTGGCCTTGGCGACGGCGTCCTGGAACGGCACCGGGCCCTGGGTGAAGGGCTCGTTGCCGGCGATGAAGATGGCTTTGTAGACGTCGGACTTGGGGCTCCATTTGAGCTCGGCCACGGCGGTGGCGATGGCCTGGCCGCAGTACTCGTCGCCGCCGTTGGTGCGCAGGGAGAACAGCTCCTTCGACACGGCGTCCAGGTCGGCCGTGAAGGGCATGACCTGGCGCATCCAGCCGTTCTGGGGGGACAGGCCGGAGTTGCCGTACTCGTAAAGCGCCACTTCTATCACGGGCCTGGAGCCGCTCTTCTCGGCGGAGACCAGCTCGTTGACTATCTTCCAGAGCTGCGTGCGGGCCTGGTTGATGAGGCCGTCCATGGAGCCCGAGGTGTCGAGCAGCACGGCCACCTGCACCAGCGGTTTGGAGCCGAAATTAGTGGTCACGGCCGTGCCGGTCCCGGTCCCCGTTCCGGTAGCGGCGGCGGTATCTTTCCAGGTCTTCTTGACCGGCAGCGAGGCTGCCGCGAGGATCTTGGCGGTCTCGGTCTCTACCACGCGGGCGTTGATCTCGGTCCTGCTCTCTTTGAGGTCGTTAAGGGTGCCGGTGACGATGGCGTCGGCGCCGAGCGTCTTGCCCAGCTTCTTTACCGTGGCTTCGTCCATGGCGCCGGAGGCCTGCAGGTTCAGTTCGCCCATGACTTTTTTCAGCAGGCCGCGCTCTATCAGCGTGATCTTCTTGTTCTGGGCCAGCGCGGTGATGAGGCGCTCCTGCACCACCACCGGGCCCTCGGAGGCCTTGCCGCCCGCGTAGGGGAATTCCAGCACGGCAAGCTTGATGGAGGGGCGGTCCTTGAGGCCGGCGGACAGCTTGTCCGCGAGCTTCTCCAGGGACTGGGCGGCGGCGGCGCCGGCAAAAGAGCAGAGCAGGGTCAGCGAGAATAACATTTTTTTCATAGAGTCCTCCGGCAACTGCTTTTTAGGATACTAAAAATAAGAAGATCATGGCCACACTATTGAAGCCCCTTCAAAAAAGATGTAACTTAATGCAAACGACAGGGGGAACAACCAGTGAAGAGAACCTCATTGCTAGCTTTTATCGCGGCCGCCGGGCTTTTCGCCGCCTGCGGCGACAGGGACGGGGGCGCCTATAAGCAGTCCACCTTCATCATGAACGTGCCGGCCCAGGTCAAGGTCTACGGCGCGGGCGAGGCCGAGGGCAAGGCCGTTGCCGACGCCATCTTCGCCGAGTGGAACCGCATCTCCGGCGAGTTCAGCTTCAGCGACCAGTACAGCCTCACTTCTGTAGTGAACAAGAAGGCCTACGGCGAATGGGTCAAGGTGGACGAAGAGTTCATGACGCTGCTCTCGCTGTCGCTCGATTATTACCGCCTGACCGGCGGGGCCTTCGACATCACCTTCGCCCCGCTCTGGCCCATCTGGAAGGACGCGGCTTCCACCAAGAAGATGCCGGCTAAAGAGGAGATCATCCGCGCGCTGTCCAATATGGGCTCTAACTACATCCAGGTGGACGCCGCCCGCCGGATGGTGCGCTTCAGCCGGCCCGTGCAGATCAACATGGGCGGCGTGCTGCGCGGCTACTGTTTCGTGCGCGCGGCCAAAATGCTGCGCGAGTCCGCGCCCCCTTACAAGGTGGAGCTGTGGCTGGGCAGCAACATGCTGGCGTACGGCAAGGGCGACTGGGAGTACGAGGTGAAGGACCCCTTCAACGAGGACAAGGCCTTCGGCCGCCTCAAGTTCGAGGACGGCGTGGTGATGTCCTCGTCGGGCCGGGAGCATTTCGTACAGATAGAGGGTAAGCTCTATTCCCATATCCTGGACCTCAAGACCGGCTACCCGCTGGAGAACTTCTCCAGCCTGGTGGTCTATTTCCCCAAGCTGGAGAGCGAGAACTTCCTGGCCTCGGCCGTGCTGGCCGTGATGGGGCAGGACAAGGCCTTCGCGATGCTCTCCAGGATGAAGGGGACCGCCGCCGTCTGGATAGACGGGGCCGGGCGCGAGACGGTGCTGGCCAACGAAGGCAGCGGGGCCCGCTGGGAAAAGACCAAGAGATTCTTCTGAAGCCGCAGGGCGTAAAAAACCCCGGGCCGCCCCGGGGTTTTTTTATTCCGCCTAGTCGGCCTCTTCGAACTCGCCTTTAACCTTGTTCTTGCGCACGTTGTACCAGTTGAAGTAGCGGCCGTTCATGGCTATGTAGACGCCGGGCGGCAGGGTCTGCGCGAAGGACAGCGCCGAGCCCAGGTTGAACATGCCGTCGGAGGAGCCGAACTTGTAGGGCACCATGGCGCCGGTCAGTATGATGGTCTTGTCCTTCACGCTGGTCCCGAGCAGGCGGGCGGTTTCCGGCATGGTGTCGGTGCCATGCGTGACCACGATGTGCTTTTCCTTAGCCGTCAGGCACTCTTTCAGGACCCTGCGGCGGTGGGCCGCGGTCATGAACAGGCTGTCTATCATCATCAGCGTCTTGACCTTAACCGGCACGCGCGAGCGGCCGAGCTTGAGCATCTCGTAAAGGTGCGTCTTGCGGAAGAACAGCGAGCCGTTGAGCTCGTTGTACTCCTTGTCGAAGGTGCCGCCCGTGATGAAAAGTTTTATGGTCATGGTAAATCGGAACCGGGGCCCCGCGGCCCCGGTACTCCGTCGAGGTTATTTCCTGCCGTCCTTCAGGAAGGCCAGGTAGCCCTTGTAGGTCATATAGGTGTCGAGCTTGCCGGCCAGCTCCATCGGAGCGTGCATGGAGAACAGCCCCACGCCGCAGTCCACTACCATCATGCCGTGGCGGGCCATGAATTTGGCGATGGTGCCGCCGCCGCCCTGGTCCACCTTGCCCAGCTCGCCGGTCTGCCAGATGACGCCGTTCTTATCGAAGATGCGGCGGATATGGGCCAGGAACTCGGCGCTGGCGTCGGAGGAACCGCCCTTGCCGCCCGCGCCGGTGAACTTGGTCACGCAGACGCCGTGGTTGAGCTGCGCGGCGTTGCGCTTCTCGAAGTAAGTCGGGAACATCGGGTCGAACAGGGCGTTGACGTCCGCGGACAGCATCCAGGAGTTCCTGAGGGCGCGCTTGAGCGTCAGCTCGCTGTAGGAGTCCGAAGTGAGGTTGAGCAGTTCGGCGGCGGCGTGCTCGAAGAGGTCCGACTCCATGCCGGTGGAACCCACCGAGCCGATCTCCTCCTTGTCGCAGAGCAGCACGACCGAGGTGTGCTCCGGGACGGCCTTAAGGTCTATCAGGGCCTTGAGGCCGGCGTAGGCGCAGATGCGGTCGTCGTGGCCGTAGGCCAGGATCATCGAGCTGTCGAGGCCGGCGGACCGGGGCTTGCCGGCCGGGACCAGCTCCAGCTCCGCCGACTGGAAATCGTCCTCCGTCACGCCGTACTTCTTGTGGAGCAGGGAGAGGACGTTGTGCTTGACCTTCTCTTTCTTGTCCTTCTCGGAGGCGGGGATGGAGCCGAAGACCACGTCCAGGCCCTCGCCGGGAATGGCCTGGCCGAGCGGCTTCTGGTTCTGTTCTATGGCGATATGGGGCAGCAGGTCGGTGATGCAGAACACGGGCTCGGACTGCTCTTCGCCGATGCTTACCTTGATCTTTTTGCCGTCCGGCCTGACGAAGACGCCGTGCAGCGCCAGCGGCTCCGTGACCCACTGGTACTTGCGGATGCCGCCGTAGTAATGGGTGTCCAGCATGGCGATGCCGGAGTTCTCGTAGAGGGGGTTCTGCTTGAGGTCGATGCGGGGGGCGTCGGTGTGGCCGCCTACGATGTGCATGCCCGCCTCGAGCGGCTTTTTGCCCACCACGACCGCCATCAGGGTCTTGCCCTCGCTGGAGCGGTAGACCTTGTCGCCGGGGTTCAGGCGGGTGCCGTCTTTCTCGTGCCGCGCCATATCGGTGAAGCCGGCGGCCTGCAGCAGCAGGACCGCTTCGTCGTGCGCTTCCCGCTCGGTCTTGGCCTTACCGATGAAATCCATGTAGGCCGCGCAATATTCTTCGGTGCGCTTCAGGTCGGCGGGGGAGGCCTTCTCGTAGCCGTTCTTGACTACGCTGGCCAGGGCGGGGGTCTTAGCGGGTTTCTTAGCGGTTTTTTTCATTCTGCCTCCGGTAAAAGTTGCGGCGGGGCGGTCCCCGCTTCTTTTAAAAGTTTAGCATTTTGCTATGATTGTATTCAGATGGACGATCCTAAATACGCGCGCCGGGTGCTGTGGCTGGTCTTGGGCCTGAGCCTTTTCAATTATATCGACCGGCAGGTGCTCTACGCCGTTTTCCCGCTGATCAAGGCGGACCTGCGGCTGAGCGACGCCCAGCTGGGGTTCCTGGCGTCGTCGTTCATGATCGTCTACATGTGCTTCGCCCCTTTCGTGGGCTATTTCGGGGACCGGGTGCGGCGGCCGCTCATCATAGGCGTCAGCGCCATCTTCTGGAGCATCGCCACGCTGTTCAGCGGCGTGGTAAAGAATTACGGCCAGCTGATAGCGACGCGCTCGGCGGTGGGCATCGGCGAGGCCGGCTACGGCACGGCCTGCCCGTCGTTCCTGGCCGAGTGGTTCCCGCAGGAAAAGCGCGCCCGGATCATGGCGCTCTACGCGCTGGGGATACCGCTGGGCAGCGCCATCGGCTACCTGCTGGGCGGCTACCTGGGCCAGCACTTCGGCTGGCGCAACGCCTTCTTCATCGTGGCCGTGCCGGGCATGTTCCTGGGCGTGGCCACGCTGTTCCTGCGCGAGACCCCCGAGAAGCTCAAGCGCTCCGAACATATCGATTTCAGGGGCTATGCCGCGCTGTTCAAGAACCGCACTTTCCTGCTGATCTGCCTGGCGCAGTCGATAGGCACTTTCTCCGTCGGCGGGATGTCCGCCTGGATGCCCTCGTATTTCGTGCGCGCCTTCGATATTTCCGTGGGCAAGGCGGGCCTGCTGTTCGGCGCGGTCACGGTGCTGGCCGGCATCACCGGAAATTTTGCCGGGGGCTGGGCGGCCGACTGGCTGCATAAACGCACCAAGCGCTCGTATTTCATTGTCGGCTACCTGAGCTTCTTCCTGAGCATCCCCTTCGGCGCGGCGGCCATCCTCACGAACGACCTGCACACCTCGCTCGTGATGATGTTCTTCGCCGAGTTCTTCATTTTCGCCTACTCGGGTCCCTATCACGCCGCCATCGTGGAGGTGGTCCCGGTGACCATGCGCTCCATGGCCTTCGCTCTGGACATCTTCCTGATACACGCGCTGGGCGACGCCATCTCTCCGTTCCTGCTGGGAGTGGTCTCCGATTCCGCCGGGCTGCCGGTGGCGCTGTTCCTGGCGATGATCTACCTGGTGTTCGGCGGCTTCGTTTCCATAGCCGCCGGCGAAGCTTACAAAAAGGACTTCCACGCTGCATGAAACCCGAAGACATAGAGATAGTGAAAGAAGGCCCCGACCTGCTGGTGGTGAACAAACCCTCCGGCCTGCTGACCATGCCCGCCCGCGGCAGCCTGGCCAAGGAGAAGCACCTGGTGGGCCTGCTGCACCAGCGCTTCGGCAAGGTCTACGTGGTCCACCGGCTGGACCGGGACGCCAGCGGCCTCATCATTTTCGCGCGCACGGAGAAGGCGCACCGCTATTATTCGGGGCTCTTCGAGACGCGCGCGGTTGAAAAGCATTATCTCGTGGCGGCCGAGGGCCGCGTGGCCGAGAAGCGGGGGGAGATAGACAAGCCGCTCAAGGAGCGGGGCTCGGGGCGGGTGTCGGTGGTCTTCGACGGCAAGGCGGCGGTGACGCGCTACGAGGTGCTGGAGCGGCACAAGACCGCTACCGTGCTGGACGTCTCCATCATCACGGGCCGTCGGCATCAGATCCGGGCGCATCTCTACTCCATAGGCAACCCGGTCATCGGCGACAGGCTTTACGGCGACGCGGCCAAGCAGTCCGTGTACCCGCGCCTCATGCTGCACGCCTGGAAACTGCGCTTCAACGACATGGCCACCTGCAAGCCTGTCTCCTTCGAGGTCTACCCGCCCGACGATTTCATGGGCGTGCTTAAGGTTTTGTAGTGTTTTCCGGCAGGCGTTCTATGGGGGGGAGCTGCAAGCACATATGCGTATTCTACTGACCATCGCTTTGGCCATGGCCGCGGTTCCGCGCGCCAGCGCCCTGGATATCCCTGCGCAGGTCGCCGCGCTTTCAGCCGGCGACTTCGAGACCCGCGCCCGGGCCGTAAGGGAACTCTCGGCCGCGAAAAGCCCCGGGGAAGCCGCGGAGATCATGGAACGCTTCAACAGGGTCCTGGCCTGCTCCGGAAAAAAGCCCGCCGCGAGCGGCTGCCACGACCCCAAATTCGTCTATAACGCGCTGCTGGTGGCTGGCAACCTGGCGAGGAAGGACACCGGCGCTCCCTGGGCTTTTCTAATCGGACTGAGCCAAGGCAAAACCGTGAACGAGGGCTCTTTCTTCCAGGCGAAGGACGAGAGCGACGAGCATCGCGGCGACGATTATTATACGCCGTCGGCGCCGGACCCCAAACTTACCAGGGAGTACCTGGAGGCGACCCTCCAGCGGGCCGTGGACCGCGCGGAGATACTGCCTTCCTGCGGCTGGACTTTAGCGCGGATAAAAACCCTGGCGAAGAAGGTTTCGGACTCCGGGGGCTACCAGGTCTATTCTTACAGCCGGGATTACTCTCCCGCGGACATAGCGGGCCAGTACCGCGTGAGCCCTTCCCGGGACTGGCTTTACAAGGGCACAGCTCTCGTCGCCTGCGGGGAACGCACCCTGACCGCGGACCTGGGCGCCGCCGGGCGCTACTTCGCTGTCATCGCGGACCGCTCCGACGAGCAGCCTCTCCTGGATATTTCCCTGTATTCTCTGCCCGGAGGAAAACCGGCCTGCGCTTATACCGTGCAGGGACTCTCCGAACTGGACCCGGACCCTTTGACCGCACTTCCCGGCGCGCCGGCGAAGTATCTCCCGGCCGTATTCGACTTCTCCGGGGGGCGCTGCGTCCCCCGCAAGGCGTCCGGCTATGACTACACGCCGCTGGCGGCGGGCGTACCTTCGAAGGACTGAAACTTTTCCGGTTCCGGCGCATCTAATAATACTCAGGGAAAAAGGAGCGATCGACATGACTTTCATGGACACTCAAACTGCGGACGAAGTGAAGAAGCGCTTCTCGGAGCTGCCAGGGGAAGTGAAGATAGTCTTTTTTACCGAGGCCCTGATGTGCCAGACCTGCGGCCTGGCCGAGGATTTTTATAAGGAGCTGGCTACGCTTTCTGAGAAAGTGAAGCTGGAGATCTACAACAAGGTCACGGACACGGAAAAGGCCGCGGCCTACGGCGTGGAGCAAACGCCGGCGGCGATAATAGAGGGCATCAACGGTGCGCGCATCCGCTTCTACGGTATTCCCGCGGGCTATGAATTCATTTCGCTCCTCGAGGCCCTCAGGAATTCTACCGTCCTCGCGGTTGACCTGCAGCCGGAGACGCTTGCCGCGCTGGGCGGCGTGAACAAACCGGTCAATATAAAGGTCTTCGTCACGCCCACCTGCCCCTACTGCCCGGCGGCGGTAGTGCTGGCCCATAAATTCGCGCTGGCCTCGCCGCAGATAACAGCGGAGATGGTGGAGGCCAGCGAGTTTCCGGCCCTGGCCGGGAAGTACGAGGTCGCGGGCGTGCCGCAGATAGTGGTGAACGAAAAGATAAAGCTTGTCGGGGCGCAGCCGGAATCGGCCATGCTCGCGGCGGTGCTGCAGGCCGCCGCGCAGTAGCGGCGGCCGGCGGGAGGGGTATATGTTGATCAAGAACGTAGGAAAGATAGACAGGGTGATACGGCTGGCAGCCGGCGCGGCGCTGGGGTATTTCGCTTATACCGGCAGCGGCACGGCCGCAGTCATAATGGGCGTAGCCGCCGCCGGGGCTATAGTTACCGGCCTCGTGGGCTTCTGCGGCGTTTACAAGCTGTTCGGCATAAACACCTGCAGCGTGGATTAGCCCTTACTTGGCCGCGAGTTCTATATCGACGGCAGTTTCGGCCCCGCCGGAAAGATAAGTTACGCTTACCTTCTGGCCGGGGCTGAATTTTTTGAGTTCCGCCGAATAATCCCGCAGCCCTTCTACGGCGACGCCGTTGAACTTTATGATCACGGAGCCGGGCGGGACCCCGGCCTTGTACAGGGGGGAGCCCGGAGCGATCTCGCCGGCCCGCACGCCCTTGCCCTGGAAAGCGAAGTCCGGCACCAGTCCGGTAGAGGCCTTGCGCTCGCCGGACGGCTGCGCGGCGGCGGGGCTTTGCCCGCCTGCCGGCCTGGTAATGAACTCCGAAGTCCCCGCCAGGTAATCCGCCATCTCTCGCGCGAATTCAGCTATTTTTACCAGCCCTCTGCCGTCCAGTTTCTCCGCGGCGTCGCCGGGTTTGTGATAATCCGCGTGGGGGCCGCTGAATAGCTGGAGGCCCGGGATGCCGGACTCGATAAAGCTCACCTGGTCGCTCGAGTCCAGGTCGCCCGCGGCGGCGTAGTCGTAGCCGGTCACGAAGCCAGCGCCGCGCAGGATATGCACCCACTTGTCCGACGAGCCGGAGCCCAGCGCGAGTATTTTTCCGGCGCCCAGACGGCCCACGGTGTCTAAATTCAGGGCGGCGTTCATCCTGCCTCTCATTGCCGCCGGGAGGCCGCTGACGAAAGCCTTTGAGCCCAGCCTGCCGCTCTCCTCTCCGTCGAAAGCGGCGAATACCACCGTGCGCGCCTGTGGTTGCGACGCGTAGTGGCGGGCCAGTTCCAGCAGTACCGCCACCCCGGAGGCGTTGTCGTCCGCGCCGGGGAAAACTGCCCCGTCCTTAGCCGGCAGGTGATCGTAGTGGGCGGCCAGGATCAGATACCTCTCCTTATCCGAGCCGCCCGGTACCATCCCTACGAGATTTCTCTGCCCTGCCGGCGCGGAGTCCTCCGCTATGCCGTAACCGGCAAAGGGTTTGAGCCCGGCTTTGCGCATCTCCCGGAGTATGTAAGAGGCAGCCGCCTCGTGCCCGGGGGTTCCGGGAGCGCGGCCGCCCTTCATCGCGGCCAGCGCGCGGGCGTCTGCCAGCATGCGGTTTTCGGAGAAGACCGAGGGCAGCCAGGCCAGCGGAGGCCGTGCCGGGTAGGGGCCGGGGGCCGGGGCTTCGGGCGCCAGGTTCATCGCCAGCGGCGAAGCGGCGGTCTTCCAGATGCCGGTGGCCAGGGAGGTCATGTTCTTGTCGAAGACCAGCCAGGAATACTTGCCGTAATGCGGCAGTTTGCCGGCCAGGAGCTGCAGCTTGTCCGTGCTCCCGGAAACCACCAGCGCGCCGGAATGCGCCGGGTCGGCAGGGTTGAAACCGGCGAAGACGAAAGTGTGGCCCTCGCGCGGAAAGCGCCGGTTCTCTATCGTTATTGTGTCCATGCCGAAAGCCGCGCCGTAAGCTTCCAGTGCGGCTTCGAAATCCCGCGCAAGGAGGTTCTCGCCGCCGAACAGCCAATAGGAAGAGGACGACGGGAGGGCGTCGATTTCAGTGTCCGCCTTTACGACGGGGAGGTTAGCCTTGTCCTTGGTCCAGGCGGCCGCCAGGCCGCGCCAGGGCTCGCCGGGCTCGCCTTCGGGGATCACTATCAGGGGTTTGGAGGCGCCCAGCAGGCGCGAGAGCGTAGGCGGGGTTTCCAGGGGGCTTACGCGCCGGAAGAGGTCGAACTCGGGGTCTATCTCCAGCCGCAGCGGCCGCTGCAGCGGCGAGCTGTAGTGGAAGGTAGCTTCTTTCTCCCGCATCGGCAGGGTCTTCAGGCGGGGCTCGGCCGCGCCCTCCAGGTAGAAAGCGGCTGGCACCTGCAGGTCGTAGGGAGGACCGTCCTGCGTCTGCGCCAGGGTGAACTCCAGGTCGTAGCCGTCGTTGCCGCGCGTGACTCTGGCGCTCTTCAGGGCCAGCGCCGGGGCGCCGGGCCGCGCGGTCCACTGGTCGAAGAAGGGCTTCAGCCGGCCGGGGCCGGTGGTCTTTTCGAAGGAGGCGCGCAGATCCGAGAAAGAGGCGGTCTTGAAAGCGTTGTCGGCGTAAAAGCGCTTCAGGCCCAGCCGGAAATTCTCGTCGCCCAGGAGGCCGCGCAGCATGTGGTAGGCCATCAGCGCCTTGCCGTAGCCTACCGCCTCGGAGGCGGAGGAATGGCGCGAGCGGAACTCCGTGAGGGGAAAGTCGGCGCCGCCGGAGACGTAGTCCGCGTACTTCTGCAGCGCCGCCATGCGGTAGTCGCGGCCTTTGCCGCGGTTCTCGGCGATGAGGTAGTCGGCCAGGTAGGCCGTCAGCCCTTCGCACCAGTTGCCGGACGCGTAATCCACGAACACGCCGTTGCCCCACCAGTTGTGCAGGATCTCGTGCGGATAGGAAGAGCTGATGATGAACGGCAGGCGGATCACCTTGTTGCCTAGCAGCGTGAACGAGGGCAGGCCGTAGCCGGTGTCCCAGAAATTCTCGACGAGCGCGAACTTGCCGTAGGGGTAGGGGCCGACGAGGTTTGAATAGAGCTTTATGTATTTGCCGGTGGCCTCCAGGTAGCGCGCGGCCAGCTCGGGGTCCGGCGAGCGCAGGAAAGCCTGGTATTCCAGCGGGCCTTCGTGCCTGGTATATTCCGTGTATTTCCCGCAGGTCAGCGTGATGTCGTCCTGCGGCTTGGCCGCTTCCCAAACCGCCGTGTTCCTGCCCGCCTTCGCCGAGGTCCTGGTGCGGAGGCCGCCGGCGACCGCGCCGTAGGGTACTGGCAGCGAGGCCTCCAGCCGGAAGGTCACCAGCGCGCCCTCGAAATGGGGGTACCAGCCCGACGAACCCGAGAGATAGCAGCCCTCCGGGGAGATCACTCCCGGAGTTTCGGAAAAGCTGCGGGCGTATTCCTGCGCCTGCTCGCCCGGCGGGTGGTTTATCACTCCGGCGTATTCCAGTGTAAAAGAGGCGGCGGGCCTGGGCGGCCTGACGCGGTAGGCGGCGGTTAGGGCGGCGGTGGAGCCGTTTATCCCGTAGCGGGCTGCGGCCTCGGCGGGCAGTTCTTCGAGCGCTGCGCCCTTGGCCGACGGGTTCAGCCCGCGGTGCAGCGTGAATACGAATTCCTCCGCCGGGGCGGGCAGCGAGACGCGGTCGGTGACGGCGAGGGAGCCGTCGGCGGGGGACAGCGAGACCCTGAGGTCGTGGCTTATCGTCTGCGCGGCGGCGGCCGGGAGTACCGACAGGAAAAGGAAAAAGAGGATTTTCATATACGCTGATATACTATAATTTTCGCAATGACGGCTGAAACGCCTTATCTCCGCATCGCTGTGATGGCCGCCTTCCGGACCTGCCTGCTGGGCGCCGCGCTCTTCGTGCCGGCGGGCAGCTGCCGCTGGGCGGCGGGCTGGGCCTACCTGGCGGCCTACGCGGCCTGGTCGGCTGCCAACATCATACTGCTGGGGCGCAGCCAGCCGGCGCTGCTGCGCCTGCGCGAGACCGAGGCCCCTCCGGCCGCCGAGGCCTGGGACAAAGCTTTCATCACCGCCTCTACGGCCCTGCTTGGGGCCACCCTGCTCCTGTGCGGGCTGGAGGGCCCGGCCTCTCCCTTCGGCGCCGTTTCCGCGGCGGCCTTCGCCGTTATTATCGCCGCGCTCGCCCTCTTTACCTGGGCCCTGCTTTTCAATCCGTTCGCCGCCGGGGCGGCGCTGCTGCAGCCCGGCCAGTCAGCGGCGGACAAAGGGCCCTACCGCGCCGTGCGCCATCCCGTCTACCTCGCTTCCATACTCATCTCCGCCGCCACGCCGGCGGCCCTCGGCTCGCGCAGCGCTTTCCTGCCGGCCGTCCTGCTGGCGCTGGCGATAGCGGCGCGCACCGCGCTGGAGGACCGCCTGCTGCTGCGCGGCCTGCCCGGCTACCGGGACTACGCCGCGCGCGTGCCTTACCGGCTGCTGCCGGGTATTTGGTAAAATTTCCACAGGAGAACCAACATGAAACACAAACAAAAGACCGCGCTGCTGATGGTGATAGACGCCGTCGGCCTTTCTACGCTGGAGTACCTGCTTTCCAGATACCCGGGCAAGGTAAGGCTGCCCAACCTGAGCCGCCTCGGCCTCGGCGGCATAGTCCTGCCGGAATACCGGGACCGCCTCGGCAAGCCTGGCGGTAAGGCTTACGCCGCGCGCGTCAGCCAGGTGTCGGCCACGGCGGACAGCCTGGTCGGCCACCGCGAGATGATGGGCGTGGTGGACCGCCGCACCTACGACCTGTTCGACGACGGCTTCCGCAAGGACTACCTGGCCGAACTCGAGAAGCGCATTGGGCGCAAGACATTCTTCAACAAGATGGCGGGCGGCATGGAGGCCATCGAACTTAACGCCGCCGAGCACGAGCGCACCGGCAAACCCATAGCTTACGCCAGTAAATGCGACCCGCTGATACAGCTGGCCATGAACGAGGCCGTCATACCCGTGGCCGAGCAGCACAAGATCGCCGACACCGCCTTCGCTCTGGCGATGGAGATGGGCATCCCGATCACCCGCGCCATCGCGCGCTCCTACATAAAGAACGCGGCGGGTGAGATCATCCGCACCGGCAACCGCCACGACGCGGTGCTGCCGATAGGGCAGAAAACCCTGATCGACCTCATGAACGAGAGCGCGGTCTGGACAGTCGCCGTCGGTAAGACGGCGGACCTGGTGAATACCACCTACCGCGCCAAGATCAAGCTCAACCACGAGGTCTACCTGGACCCGTCGCTGAAGCTGCGCTTCGTGCACCCGAAGAAGAAGGACACCAATCCGTTCTCGCTGCAGGGCACCATCAACGCGCTGCAGGCGGCGCATTCCGTCTACCGGCCGAAGGGCACCTTCATCTTCACCAACCTCGTGGACACCGACAGCGTCTACGGCCATACCCGCGAGGTGGAGGGCGCCATCAAGTCGCTGGAGGAGATAGACCGCTGCCTGCCGCTTATAGAAAAGAACCTGGCGCCCGGCGACCTGCTGGGCCTTACCGCCGACCACGGCATGCTGCACCGCGAGGATTACGGCTATCACAGCAACGAGCCGCTGCCGTTCATCGCCGCCGTGAAGGGCGGGGACCGCAAGCTGGGCGGGCTCAAGACGGGGCTGTTCCCCGGCCTGCTGGATATCGGGAGCGTCTTCTCCCAGTACTTCGGTCTGCAGCAAGAATATCAGAAGATCGTTAAGTTGTAAGGGCCGGAAGCGATAAAAGAAGAGAGAGCCCCCGGCGGGCTCTCTCTTCTTTTCAGCGGTCCGGCGGCCGGGCCGTCTAGCGTTCCCCGTGCTTGTATTCCGGATCGACGAAGGCGCGGTAGGACTGGGGGGTGAGCGCGGCCCAGGTGTACTTGTTGGCGGCGTTCCACAGCACCCAGCTCTCGAGGTGGTTCAGGCGCGTGGCCATGATCTGCGCCCGCACTTCCGACGGGCCGTAGGTCCAGCCCAGCGAGAAATCCTGCAGGTAGGGGCGGATGCGCGCGAAGTCGGTGCCGAGCTTGCCCATGGCGTCCTTGAGGCCGCGGTTGATGACCTTGAAGGGGCTCGCGTTGGGGTTCTTGAGGTTGTACTCGCCGGGGTTGTAATGCGAGGGGTACATCATAGGGTAGACGTAATCCGCGCCGGCGGTCAGAATGGCGATGTCCTGGCCGATGCCCATGTCGTCCTTGACCGAGGTGGTCAGGCCGAACACGTCGGCGGAGATCTTGACCTTGTAGGGGGCCAGGCGCTTGCGCGAATAGTCGAGGAAGTCCTTCAGGTTCTTCGTGGAGGTCTGCCTGTTATGCGGCTTGGAGTAGCGGCACAGCGAGGTGTTGCCCTCCGAGGGGTAGCGGATATAGTCGAACTGTATCTCGTCGAAGCCCAGCTTCGCGGCCAGCTCGGCCAGGTCCAGGTTGTAGTCCCAGACCTCCTTGCTGTACGGGTCCACCCAGGTGGCGCCGTTGCGGCTGCGCCACAGGTCGCCCGAAGGGGTGCGCACGGCCATGTCCTTGCGCACCTTGGGAACCACCTTGTCCTTGAAGACCACGATGCGCGCCACGGTGTAGATACCGGCGCCCTTGAAATCCTTGAGCATGGCGGCCGGGTCGGTGATGGCGGCCTGGTAAGAACCGAACTTGTGGGCTTTCTCCACGCCGGGGATATAGACCTTGCCGTCGGTTTCCTTGAGCGCTATCACCACGGTGTTGATGACGGAATTTGAGATCTTTTTTATCAGCTCCCTGCGGAGCTTCGTTGAGCCGGCGCCCCAGCAGGTGAGGTGGATGCCGCGCACGCGGCGGTCGGCCAGCACCAGTTCCCGGATGGCGGTCGTGGAGACCTGGACTTTGGCGGTTTCCGAGGCGGCGGGCATGCCGGCCGAAACGGCGGGGAGCGAAGCGAGGAGCAAAAATAACGCTGTATGAAGCATATGAAGATATTTTACAATTTAAGCCGGAACAAAGGGGAACCCATGAACGCGCTGAAAGTATTTCTTATCGGAGCCACGCTTATGACCCAGCCGCTGCACGCCGCCGACAAACTTGTCATACATTACAACCGCCTGGACAAGGCCTACGCCGGGTGGAACCTGTGGGTCTGGAACGACGGCGACAAGAAGCCCGGCTTCGAGCTGCCGCAGGCCGGCGGCGACGCCTTCGGCGTCTTCTACGAACTGGACCTCGACGCGTCCGGGCTTTCCGGCAAGCGGACCGGCCTGCTGCCCCGGCGGGGCAACTGGGCGGACAAGGACGCCCCCGACCGCTTTCTGGAAGCGGCGCGGCAGGGCGAGGTTTACCTTGTGGAGGGCGACGGCAAGGCCTATAGCTCGCCGCCCGCTGTCTCCACCGCTATCACCGGCGCGTGGTTCGACGGCTCTGGCGCTGTCCGCGCCGCCTTCACGCGCCCGCTGGACGCGGCTTACCTGGCCGCGCAGAATTTCCATGTGCGCCGCGGCACGGATACCTGGCGCCCCGCCGCCTTCGCGCCTATAGGCGGGGCTTACTCCCGCGCCGCCAGGCTCGCCATAAGCGGCTTTACCCCGGACTACGCCGCGCTGAACGCCGGGGAATACCGTCTTTTTTCCGATACCCTGGACCCGGTGACCCTGCTGCTGGGAGACGCTGTCTACGGGCCGGAGTTCTACAGCCCGCTCGAAATGGGCCTGACAGAGGTTGGTGGCCACGCCGTGCTGCGGGTCTTTGCGCCATACGCGGTCAAGGTGGAAGCGCTGATAAACGAGAAAGCGGGGGAACCTCCTTCCGCGACCGCGCTGGAGCTCCGGGAGAACGGCGTCTGGGAGAAGAACTTCGGCAGGCCGCTGGCGGGCAAGTCCTACCGCATCCGCACCGAACAGAACGGGCAGACCTATGTAGGGCTCGACCCCTACGCCCGCTGCGCCACCGGCGACCTGGAGGGCGCGCTGATCTTCAAGGACGCTACCTCCGTATTCCCTGGCCCGGCCTTCGGTTTAGAGGAGGCCGTGGTCTACGAGGTGCACTTGCGCGACCTCACCTCCGACGAGTTCTCCGGAGTGAAGAATAAAAGGAGCTACCTCGGCGCGGCGGAGGCCGGCACCCGCCACCCCAAATTCCCCGACGTCCGCACCGGCCTGGACCACATAGCGGAGCTGGGCGTGAACGCGGTGCATATACTGCCGTTCCAGGACTTCGAGAACGGCGACGACCCCGGGGTCTATAACTGGGGCTACATGCCCGTCAACTTCAATTCCCCGGAGGGCGCCTACGCCACCCGCCCCGCCGACGGCAGCCGCGTCACCGAGGTCAAGAAGATGATAGACGCCTTCCACCGCAAAGGCCTCAAGGTGATCATGGACGTGGTGTATAACCACACCGCCGAGACCCGGGCCACCACCTACAACTTCAACGCCGCGGCCCTGGATTACTACTACCGGGTTAATCCCGACGGCACCTATTCGAACGGTTCGGGCTGCGGCAACGAGTTCCGCACCGAGGCGCCGATGGCGCGGAAATTCCTCATCGACAGCCTGGTCTATTGGGTGAAGGAATACAAGGTGGACGGCTTCCGGTTCGACCTGATGGGCCTGATAGACCGCGAGGCCGCCGACGAGATCATGAAGGCGCTGAAGACGGTGAAGCCGGATATCTTCGTCTACGGCGAGCCGTGGAAGGCCGGGGCGAGCCCTGTGGACGGCGTGCAGAAGGGCAGCCAGCGCGGCAAAGGCTACGCCGTGTTCAACGACGACTTCCGCGACGCCATCAAGGGCAGCGTATTTTCCATCGCCGACCTGGGCTACGTTCAGGCCGCGCAGAAGCGCGATGGCGTGAAGAACGGCATACGCGGCGCGGTGGATAATTTTACCGACGGGCCGCTGGAGACCATGAACTACGTTTCCTGCCACGACAACAACACGCTGTGGGACCGCATCGACCTGTCGGTGAAAGGCGAATCCCGCGGCCACAAGGTAGCGATGGACAAACTGGCCAACGCCATCGTGCTGACCTCGCAGGGCATCCCGTTCCTGCACGCCGGCGAGGAGTTCCTGCGCACCAAGGGCGGGGAGGATAATTCCTACAACCTGCCGGACTCTGTGAACCGGCTTGATTGGACGCGGAAGAAGGAAAACATGCAGGTGTTCAACTTCTATCGCGACCTGATAGCCCTGCGCAAGGCGCACCCGGCCTTCCGGATGAAGACGCAGGACGACGTGCGCAATAACCTGAAGTTCTACGAGGAACTCGGCCTGAAGATAGAGCCGCCGGCCATAGCCTACCTGCTCTACGGCGACAAGGCGGGGGACAGCTGGCATAGGATACTGGTGCTGATAAACCCGGAGAAGGGGGAGCACAAGTTCGCCTTGCCCGAGGGCAAGTGGCTGCCGGCCTTCGGCCCCGCCGGCCTGGTTAAAGAGCGCGGGGAGGCGGCATACTGGCACTACACTGCGCCTCCGCTTTCGCTGTCCGTGCTGCGGCTGGATATTTAGCGTAGGACTTTCGACCCCGCTCCGCATAGGCCTTTTGCCGCTTATGCGGGGCGGGCTTTTCATTGTAAGATATCTCATACGTCAGGAGGATATTGAATGAAAAAAGTTCTGTTGCTCTTATTGGTCGCTTCCGTAGTTTCCCCGGCTTACTCCCTTGATTTCTCCCTCATGAAAATTAAAGCCGCCGACCTCGCCGTAAAGGCGGAGGCCGTGCCCGCGCCCGTGCCGCCCGCTCCCGTCAAGGAAGACCCCGTCCCGCAGGACCTGGTCTACAAGTTCCAGCAGTTCAAGAACGACCTGTCGCGCCTGGAGAACGATACTACCTGGCTGCGCAGCGACATCGACCGCCTGGAAGCCGACGCCCGCCGTATAGAGCAGGGCGGCTCCAACGCCTTCTTTGGCAGCGACCTGCGCCGCATGTCCATGGACATGTCCCGCCGCTCCAACGACGCCCAGCGCCTGGCCATGGAGATGAAGAACCTGCTGACCCTGGCTAAGAAAGACGCCAGGCTCAACCAGCTCGCCAGCGATATGGAATGGAGCGCGCGCGACCTGGACAACCGCTTCCAGTTCGAAGTGCAGAACGCCGCGCAGAACCTGGAGTGGACCGTGCGCCGCGTCGACCCCAAGGTCATCGGCTACGACGCCCAGTGGAACGCCTCCGACCTGTCGCGCAACTGCCGCGATATACAGTGGAAGACCCGCGACCTGCGCTGGGACGCGCAGGAGCTGGTGCGCAAGACCCAGCCTTAAGGTTCCTCCGCGAAGGGAAAAGCGGGGCCGCACGCCCCGCTTTTTTCTTTGGTAGAATTTAACCATGGAAAAACACCGCCAGACCCTCAATTTAAAGATGCTCGGCAACGCCGCAGCCGCGCTGCGCAGGAATAACTTCGGGGCCGAGGTTTTCGGCGACGGCAAGGCCGCCGCGGCCGCCATCCTGAAGCTGGCGGGCGGGGGCAAACAGATAGGGATCGGCGGCTCGATGACGGCGGCCGCTCTGGGCCTGGCGGACGCGCTGGCAGCCGCCGGCAACACTATCATCACCCACAAGCCCGGCATGGACTTCGAGGCGAAGCGCGCCGTCTGGCTGTCCGCCCTGGCCTCGGATATTTACCTGGCCTCGCCGCAGGCCGTGACGCTGGACGGCAAGCTGGTCTTCATAGACGGCAACGGCAACCGCGGCGCGGCCGTGACCTGGGGCCCGCGCAAACTGGTGCTGGTGGCCGGCGTCAACAAGATAGCCAAGGACCAGGAAGAGGGGCTGTGGCGCGCCCGCAACGTCGCAGCCATCGCCAATAACCTGCGCCTGGAAAAAGACAACCCCTGCGTGGCCGCCGGCCGCTGCGTAGACTGCGCCTCCAAGGCCCGGATTTGCAACGCCGTGACCCTGCTCTGGAAGAAGCCCGCCGTCAGCGACATCCTGGTGCTGCTGGTCAACGAGGACCTGGGCTACTAGCCGCCGGCCCGGCAAACAGAAGCGCCGCCGGCAGCTGCCGGCGGCGCTTCTGTTTGCGGGGTAGCGTTCAGCTCTTGGCGCGCGGAGAGCGCTTGGGCTCCGCGGCGGGCGGGGCCACTTTGTCCAGGGCCTCCAGGTACTCGGGGAGCTGCTCGTCCTTTGGGGAGAGCTGCAGCGCCTTCTGCCAGGCCCTGCGGGCGGCGCGGTATTCCTTGAGCTGCAGGTAGGCGGACCCGGCGCGCTTGAGGGCCGTCACGTCGTTAGGCTCCAGCCTTAGCACGCCCTCCAGTTCCTTTACCGCCAAGTAGAACTTGGAGTCGTAGATCTGGTCCAGGGCCATTTTCTTCTTGTGGTCCAGGATAGCGGTGTTGGCCGGTTTGCTGTCGTTGAGTTTTAGCTGGGGGGCCTCTTCCTCCAGCGCCAGGATCAGGCGGGCGAAGCTCTTTTCCGCGGGCGCGAGCTCGGAGGCGTAGCGCAGGGCGTCGTAGGCGAACGGCAGGTCCTCCTTCTCGCTGAGCCAGTAGGCCACGCCCTCGGCGGCGGCGTTCCAGGCTTTGCTGGAGTTCCCGGGCCGGGCGGGAACTATGGCCGAAACGGTCTTGAGCCGGCCCTGCAGCTTGAGATAGTAGGGGTTGGTCGAGTCGGCCGCCTGCAGCTCTTCCAGCTTGATCAGCGCGTCGGCGTAGCGGCTGGCGTTGAGCAGCTTGGTCAGGGAGGCGCGCTGGTTCACGGCCGAGCCCGACACTTTACGGCGGGCCTCTTCTATCATGTTGCGGGCCGTGGTCTGTTTGGGGTCCAGCTTCAGCACCAGGTCCCAGTTCTCTATGGCCCGCTTGTAATCCCCGGCGACGTAATAACTGAAGGCCTTGTCGTAATAGCCCTTGAGTTCCTCGGCCTCTGTGGACGGCGAGGCGTCCTTGGCCGCGAAAGCGGGGGGGCAGAGCAGTAGCAGGGCGGCTAGGGCGAAGCTGGTTCTCATGATTTTCCTTCCTGTGGCGGGGTCTGGGCCTGGCGCATGATGATCATCTCTATCCGGCGGTTCTTGACGCGGCCCGCCTCGGTGTCGTTGGGGGCGGCGGGGCGGAACTCGCCGTAGCCGAAAGCTGTTATGCGGGCCGGACTCACGCCCTTCTGCACCAGATACTCTATCACCGAAAAAGCCCGCATGATGGAGAGCTCCCGGTTGGAGGCGAATTTCTTGCCGAGCATCCGGGCGGCATCCGTGTGGCCCTCTACTATCACGTGGTTGTCCATCTTGAGGATGCTGGCGGCGATCGGGTCCAGCACCTCCTGCGCGGTGTTCTTGAGCGTCGCCGAACCCGAGTCGAACAGGATCGGGGCGGTGAAGGTGAGCTTGATGCGGGAGGTGGTCACCTCCAGGCCGAGGCTGCCGTCCTGGATCTGCTTCTTCAGGTCGTCTTCCACCTTCTTGGTGGCGTCGAGCTCCGAGATCTTCTTCTCGGCGCCTTTGACGCCGAGCTCCTTCTGCATGGCGGCCAGCGCCCGCTCGTAATCGGAACCTTTCATGGAGAAGGAGAGCCCGTACAGCGCAAGGAAAAGGATGACCATGCAGGTCATCAGGTCGGCGTAGGGCACCATCCAGAGCTGGGAATTGTCCTTCTTTTTCTCGCTCATTTGCGTGAGACTATGATCTCGATCCTGCGGTTCTGCGCGCGGCCCCGGGGCGTGTCGTTGGACGCCACCGGGCGGTGCTCGCCGTAGGCGGCGGCTATCATGCGCTCCTGCGGGACGGCGTAGCGCGCGGCCAGCAGGTTCACCACGGCGTTGGCGCGCGCGGCGGACAGCTCCCAGTTGGTGGCGAAGTCGCCCGACTTGATGGGCACGTTGTCCGTATGGCCCTCGACGATGATGTCGTTGGGCAGCTTGTTGAGCACGGCCGCCACCGGGCCGATGACTTCCGACGAGGTCCGGCCCAGGTCGGCCTTGCCGGAGCCGAACAGCACCGGGGCGGCGATGTTGATCTTTATCTGCTTGTCGGTGAGCTGCACCTCGGCCATGTCCTTCATGCCGGCCTTGAGCAGCTCTTCCGCCAGCTTCAGCGCGACGTCCTGCTCGTTGAACTTGTTGAGCACCTCTTCGGCCTTCTTCTCTTTTTCCTTCTGCGCGGCTTCCTTGTCGAAGCCGCTCATGAAGGTCTCGGCGGCCTTGTTCTCGGGCTGGATGTTGAAGACGTAGAGGATCAGGAAGAACAGCATGAGGTTGGTCATGATATCCGACAGCACGACGAGGTAGAGGGGGTTTTCCTCTACCTTGTGCTTTGCATATCGGTCTATGAAGAACTTCATCGGTTGGGGCCCGTGGCCGCGCTTACTTGGAGATAGCCTTGGCCTTGCGCCGCAGCGCGAGCGACAGGTAGCCTTCCAGCTTCTTGGAGACCAGCCACGGCACGTCGCCCTCGTAGACGGAGAGCACGCCCTTGGCTATGATCTCGCGGCTCAGGATGTCCTCGTCGGAATAGTAGCCCAGCTTGCTGGCTATGGGCAGGAAAAGGAAGTTGGCCGAGAAGATGCCGTAGAAGGAGGCGGTCATCGCGATGGCCATCGACGAACCCATCATGGCCGGGTTGGAGATGTTGCGCAGCACCTGCACGACGCCGATGAGCGTGCCGAGCAGGCCGAAGATCGGGGCGAAGGTGCCGGCCGAGTTGAAGATGTTGGCCTGCTGCTGGTGGCGCAGGCGCGTGGTGTTGATATCGTTCTCCATGCGCTCTCGCAGGATGTGGATGTCGACGCCGTCGAGCATCATCTGGCAGGCGTCGGTCAGGAACGGGTGCGGGGAGGTGCGGATCTCGGCCGTGAGGGAGTCCACGCCGTTCTTCTTGGCGAGCTCGGCGTAGCGCACGATGGTGGTGACCAGGACGTTGATGGGCGGGCGCTTGGGGGGGAACATCACCAGCAGGACCGAGGACTTCATCCACTGCAGCGAGGCCCAGGGGTAGGCGATCATGATCGACCCGGCGGTGCCGCCGAAGATCAGGATAATGGCTTCCCAGTTCAGCAGGAAGCGCAGCATGCCGCCGGCCGAGAGCACGAACACTATAACTCCCATGCCGGTCAGCGCGCCCAAAAAGGTCATCAGGTCCATTCAGTTCACCTCGCTCAGAGTTTGCCCGCGGGGAGCGGGGGCTTGCTATCGGGCAGGCCAGCCGGTTTGGCGCCGGGCAGGGGCGGCAGCGCGGCGGGCTTGGCCGCCGCGGGGGTGGCCGGCAGCGGGGCCCGTCCGGCGGGCTTGGCCGCCGCGGGGGCGCCGGGCAGCGGGGCCAGTCCGGCGGGCTTAACGGCGGCGGCCGCAGCGGGCCTGGGGACGCCCGCGGCCTTCAGCGAAATGAAGCCTTCCTTGATCATCTGCCGGAGGGCTTCCACTACCCGGGCGCGGTCGCCCTTGTAGGCCTCGGCGGGCAGGTCGCGGGTGAGGTCGAGCTCCTGCTGCAGGCGCTCCTGCATGCCGCCGGCGAGCTTGGCCAGGAAGGGGGCGGAATACGGCGAGTTCTTGAGCGCCGCGGCCAGCACGCGCATCGGCACGCGGCGGGTAAGCGCCTGGGCCTGCGCGGCCTCCAGGTCCATGATCGCGGAGAAGCGCACTATGGAGGCGTTGAGCTTCTTGCCCATCGCCGGGTCGAGCTTTGCGAAGGCGGCCAGGGCCTTCTCCTGCACGGTCTCGTCGAGGCCGCTGAGGATGCCGAGGGCCTTGTCCTCGCCGCCTACCACGTAGTCCAGCGAAGAGAGCAGCTCCGCCTCGAAAGCGCGGATGCGGGCTTCGGGCATCAGCGTCACGTTCGGCAGGGCGGCCAGGGCCTCCGCGCTCTTGGGATAGAGGGCCTCGGCAAGCTTGGCCGGCATGTCTCCCGGCGCGTAGCTGAGGAGTATGGTCAGGTCCTCGACGGAGCGGGTCTTCATGATGAAGGCCAGGCTGGAGAGGTGCGCGGGCCCGAGGAACCAGAAGGGCGGCTTGCGCCCGTCGACCGGCTGCGCGGCCTGGGCCTCGGCGGCTTTGACGGCGGCGGTCTCCTTTACCTCCTCCCGGCGCTCTTCGCGGGCGGAGCCGCCGGCGGCGGCGGCCTGCGCGGCGCTATGGGCGCTGAAGGCCTCCACGAACGCACGTGCGCTCTTGGAGAGCGGGGCGAGGAAAAGGGCCACGGTGAAAAGGGCGAGCAGCGAGACCACCACGATCCAGATCAGGCTCCAGAGGTTGGGCGGGACGAAGAGGTCGGACAGCGTCAGGGGCTTGGCCTTGCGGAAATCCATCTTCTCTATCAGGACCAGGTCCTGCCGGTCGGGCGGCAGTCCGAGCAGGCCTGCGGCCAGCTTGCGGGCGAGCTTGGTGTCGTCTTCGCTGACGGACTTGTCGAGTATGAGGCTGGCGGAGATCTTCTTGACCATCGTGAGGCTGGAGGAGAGGGACGGCTCGCCCATCTTCTCCTGCTGCGGGATGCCGGGCATCAGTTCGGCGGCTTTCTTTTCCTGCTCCTGCATTTCCGCCGAGATGATGACAATCACGTCTTCGGTGCCGAGGGCCTCGGCCAGCACCATGCGGACGCGCTTCTCGAGCGAATTCTCCAGGGCCAGCTTGGCCTCCAGGGAGGAGCGGGTGGACGACTGGGCGTAGAGCGCGCCGCAGAAGGCCTGGACCCCGAGTATGGAAAGCAATAATATTTTTTTAAACATTCGAAAGATCCCCCGCTGTTAAAACGCGTTCGTTGAATTATATTATAACGCTGGCGGCGGGCGCAACAAGCGCGTGGGGGAGGGCCAAAGTCAGCGGTTGACACCAGGCGGCCGTTTTACTAGTATTGGCCTTAACACACACACGCGCACAGGAGGAGTAATGATGAACAAGTTGACCGCCGCGCTTCTCTGCTCTGTCATGGTGACCGGCGCATTCGCCGAAGTCACCTTCGACCAGCGGGGCAGCGTAACAGAGATAGTGAAGCAGCTGCAGAACGCCAGCCCGGACGCGGATGTTACGCCGCTGCCCGGCGACCCGAAAGCCCCCGCGGCCTGGACCATCATGGTCTACGTGAACGCGAAGAACAACCTGGAGACCTACGGGCTCAAGGATGTCAACGAGATGGAGATGATCGGGTCCACGCCCGAGATCAACATCGTCGCCGAGCTCGGCCGCATCAACGGCTACGCCACCAACGACGGGGACTGGAAAGGCTCCCGCCGCTACCTCGTCCAGAAGGACGCGGACGCCGCCAAGATCACCTCCCCGGTGCTCCTCGAGATCCCCAAGTCCGACATGGGCAAGTGGGAGAACATGGTGGAGTTCGTTAAGTGGTCCAAGGAAAGATTTCCCGCGCGGCAGTACGTGCTGGTGGTCTGGAACCACGGCTCCGGCTGGAGCAAGAAGTCCGAAGAGGAAGGCAAAGGCATCTCTTACGACGACGAGACCGGTTCCCACATCACCACCCAGCAGCTGGCGCAGGCCCTGCAGTCAGCCGGCAAGATCGACATCCTGTCCATGGACGCCTGCCTGATGCAGATGATGGAAGTGGCCTACGAAGCCCGCAAAGGCGCGGACTACATCGTGGCCTCGGAAGAGACCGAGCCCGGCGACGGCTATACCTACAACACCTGGCTGGGGCCCCTCGCGGCCAAGCCCGGCATGGGCGCGGCCGAGATGTCCAAGCTCATGGTGGATGCCTACACGGACCACTACCAGCAGATCAACCAGGGCGCGACGCAGTCTTCCGTCAACACTGCCAGCCTTGAGAAGCTGTCCAGGCTGACCGACGAGTGGACCGCCGCCGTGATGGCTACCGGCAACACGGCCGCCGCCGTGGCCGCCCGCACCAAGGCGCAGGCCTTCTACTACTCCAGCAACAAGGACCTCTACCACTTCGTGAAACTGGTCAACGACGCCACGGCCGACGCCGCGGTGAAGGCCAAGGGCGCGGAGCTGCTGGAATACATCAAGGGCTCGGTGGTCTACCACAACCGCGTGACCGGCGCCAAGTACGCCAACGCCACCGGCCTGGCCGTCTACCTGCCCTCCTCCTACTCAGCCGCCTACGACGGGCTGGCCTGGGCCAAGGACTCTAACTGGGACGCCTTCATGAAGTGGATAAAGTGATCCGCTGAACGAACCATCCCTTAAAGAAGGGCGGGAGCAATCCCGCCCTTCTTTTTTTTATTTACGGGTTGCCGGCCTACCGCAGGGGCAGGACCGCAAAACGCGCTTGTGTTTGGCGGCCTAGCGCAGGGACGGGCCCCGAAAAACCGCGGTCGATGCATTGTCGCTTCGCTCCACACGCACACAGTGCTCGCCGCTGCCCGTCTCGGCCTCGGCGCTACGCAAGCCTCGGCCTCCGACATGCTTTTTCGGGACCCATCCCTGCGCTCTCCGCCGGCTTCTTACAGTTACAGCATAGTGCCAGAAAAACGGAGGGGACGGCCGGGGAGGGGTTCCGTGCGACTTTGGGGAAAGGGGGCCCCGCCTTAAATTCCCAAGGCGGGGGGAAACCGCGCAACGGTTTCCCTCTGCCCAGGAGCACGGGGCCCCTCCCCGGCTGCCCCCGACTTCACATCTCGCGGTCTTATTTCTTGAGGTTATCTGTAACAAATCTGTCATTGAAATAAGGCGGCAGTAGTGTATACTATTATATCGGCGGAGCGGGCTTTAACGGGCCTGGTCCTGCCGGGTTATATATGAGAAGGCGGTCTTACATAATTGCGGTTTTTGCCGCGGCCCTGCTGGCCGCGGGTGGACTCTTGCCGGCTCGCGCCGGCGGGGTGGGCACCACTTCGGCCAACTTCCTCAAGATCCCGGTAGCGTCGGTGCCGGCCGGCCTGGGCGAGGCCTATACCGCCATGGTAGGCCCCGACTCCATCCTCTACAACCCCGCGGGCCTCGGCCTGCTCAGCTACTCGGCCTTTTCCGGCTCCCATAACCAGTACCTCGAAGGCATCACGCAGGAATACCTGGCCCTCGCCTGGCGGTTCCCTTTCGGCACCGTCGGCGCCGGTTTCTCCTCGCTTTCCAGCGGAGACATAGACGCCTACGACGAGAACGACATGCCCGTCGGCAAGACCTCGACGAGCCACCAGCTCATGGTCCTTTCCTTCGCGCAGAGCTGGCCGCATTTCCCGAAGGACGCCGGCAAGCTGGACCCGATGCTCATCACCCCCGGCTGGACCAAGATCGAGCCCGTCGCCGATTACCGCCCCAAGTCCTACCGCCTGGCGGCCGGCGGCAGCGTTAAAAAGATCAGCGAGAAGCTGGCGGGGGAAGCCTCGTCGGTCTACGCCTTCGACGCCGGGGTCACGCTGGTCCTGCCGCACCATTTCCACGTGGGGGCGTCGGCGCTTAACTTCGGCGGCAGCCAGAAGTTCATAACCTCGGCCAGCCAACTGCCTTCCTCGGTGCGCTTTGGCCTCGCCAAGGACTTCCATACTGTCAACGATATCATGGTCTTCACTGTCGCCTCGGACCTGGTGAAATACTCGGACCGCGAGTACCAGACGTCCGCCGGCCTGGAGATGGACGTGATGAAGATGTTCCAACTGCGCCTCGGCTACAAGGCGCAGAAGGATTCCGGCTCCCGCATGTCCGGCGGCTTCGGCATGAACTTCGACCGCCTCTCCGACAGGAGCAGCCTCATTAACGGCGCGCGAGTTGATTACGCCTATGTCGACTACGGCGCCCTCGGCGTCACCCACCGGCTGGGCGTGCAGCTTATCTGGTAGGCCGCCCCGCCTCCCATTATTTGTATAATTTATAGAGAATGGACCCAGAAAAGTATATCCGGGAACAGGCCCGCGCGGTCAGCGCGGCGCTGCCCGCCGCCGTCTCCCGCCTTAAGGGCGCGGAGCCGCGCCTGGCGGAGGCGATGGCCTATTCCCTGGCCGCCGGCGGCAAGCGCCTGCGCCCGGCCCTGCTGGCGGCCTCCTACGAACTTTTCGGCGGTAAGGCCCGCGACGTGAGGCCCGCCGCCTGCGCCCTGGAGATGGTGCACACCTATTCCCTGGTGCACGACGACCTGCCGGCCATGGACGACGACGACCTCCGCCGCGGCCGCCCCACCAGCCACCGCGTCTACGGCGAGGCGCTGGCCATCCTGGCCGGCGACGCCCTGCTGACCGACGCATTCACCGTATTGCTGACCTCCCGTTATCCTGCCGCAGTGAAGCCGGCCCGCCTGCTCAGGGCGGCCTCGGTGCTGGCGGTCCGCGCCGGCGCGCGCGGCATGGTTTCCGGGCAGGCCGCCGACCTGGCCGCCGAAGGTTTTCTCGACGCTAAACTTACGCCGGCCCGCCGCCGCAAGGCCCTGGGGCTGCTGGCCTATATCCACCTGCACAAGACGGCCGACCTGATCACCGCCGCCGTGGAGATGGGCGCCGCGCTGGCTGGCGCCCCGGAAAAAGATTTCATGGCGCTCTCGGCGTTCGGCCGCGAGCTGGGCCTCTGCTTTCAGGCCGCCGACGACGTGCTGGACGTGACCGGCGACAAGAGTAAGCTGGGCAAGAGCGGCAGCGATGCCCGCAACCGCAAACTCACCTACGCCACCCTGCTTGGCGTGGAGGCCGCCGGCCTGAAGGCCGAGGCCTACCTGCGGCGCGCCCTGGCCAGCCTGCGCAAAGTGCGCGGCGGCCGCAAGGCCCTGGCCGACCTGGCCGGCCTGGCCGCTTTCGCCTGCAGGAGGGAGAGCTGATGGCCCTGCTCGACCGCATCAAGGGCTCGGCCGACCTTAAACGCCTGCCGCTCGCGGACCTGCCCGCGCTGGCAGGCGAGGTCCGCCGGCTGATAGTGGAAGGGGTAAGCCGCACCGGCGGGCACCTCTCCTCCAGCCTGGGCGCCACCGACCTGATCCTGGCGCTGCACTACGTCTTCGACACCCCGCGCGACCGACTGGTCTTTGACACCGGGCACCAGGCCTACGCGCACAAGATCCTGACCGGCCGCGCGGATAAGTTCCACTCCATACGCACGCGCGGCGGGCTTTCCGGTTTTTTGAAACGCTACGAATCCGAGTACGACGCCTTCGGCGCAGGCCACGCCTCCACGGCCCTGTCGGCCGCGGCCGGCATGGCCGCCGCGCGGGACCAGGCGGGGGACGGGCGCAAGGTGGTGGCGATAGTGGCCGACGGGGCTATGACCGGCGGCATGGCCTGGGAGGCCATGCAGAACATCGGCCACCTCGGCACGGACATGCTGGTCGTGCTCAACGACAACCAGATGTTCATCTCCGAGCGGGTGGGCCGGCTGGGCCACCTCCTCACCAAGATGCTCACCCGCGGCGCGGTGCAGCGCGCCGTGCGGCGCACGGAGCTCTTCCTGGCCCGCTTCCCCAAGCGCGGCCGCGTGATCCGCCGCGTCATCAAGCGCCTGCGCGTGCTGCTTTTTCCCGGCATGATCTTCGAGGAGATGGGCTTCGCCTACTTCGGGCCGGTGGACGGCCACAACCTGCCCGAGCTGGTGGCCGGGCTCGGCCACGTGAAGGACCTCAAGGGCCCCGTGCTGCTGCACGTGGTCACCAAGAAGGGGCGCGGCTACGAGCCGGCCGAGGACTCCCCGATAGAATTCCACGGCACGCCCAAGTTCGACATCGAGACGGGTGCGGCCAAAAAAGCGGGGGCCGCCGCGCCGGGCGCGCCCACCTTCACTGCCGTCTTCGGGCGCACCCTGGCCGAGCTGGCCGCGAAGGACCCCAAGATCTGCGCCATCACCGCGGCCATGCCCGAAGGCACCGGCCTGGACCTCTTCCGCGACCGGTTCCCGGCGCGCTATTACGACGTCGGCATCGCGGAGGCGCACGCCGTAACTTTCGCAGCCGGCCTCGCCGCGGAAGGGATGAAACCGGTAGTGGCCATCTATTCTTCGTTCATGCAGCGCGCCTTCGACCAGGTGCAGCACGATGTGTCGCTGCAGCGGCTGCCGGTAGTGATCGCCATGGACCGCGCCGGCCTGGTGGGCGAGGACGGCCCCACGCACCACGGGGTGTTCGACCTGTCCCTGTTCCGGCTGGTGCCGGACCTGGTGATCATGGCTCCGGCCGACGAGAACGAGCTGCGCCACATGCTGGCCACGGCGCTTGCCTGCGGGCAGCCCGCCCTGCTGCGCTACCCGCGCGGCCGCGGCTTCGGCGTGCCGCTGGACCCGGAGCCGCAAGCCATCCCCCTGGGCAAAGGGCGCCTGCTGTCGCGTGGCCGCGACCTGAATTTCCTCGCCATCGGCAACCGCGTCCATCCCGCGCTGAAGGCGGCAGAGCTCCTGCAGGCCTACGGCATCGAGGCCGGCGTGGCCGACATGCGCTTCGCGAAGCCGCTCGACGGAGAGCTCATCCGGCTCCTGGCCGCGGCCGGCCCCGTGGTGACGGTGGAGGACAACGCGCTGGCCGGCGGCTTCGGCTCGGCGGTGCTGGAATACCTCAACGCCGAGGGGCTGCAGGCGCGCGTGCTGCGGCTCGGCATTCCCGACGAGTACGTGGAGCAGGGCAAGCCGGACGAACTGTACGCCGACACCGGCCTCACCGCCGAGAAACTGGCCGGGGCGGCCTCGGCCTGGCTGGCCGGCAGCAGCGCCGTAAAAATTTAGTCAAGGAACAGCTTAAGGAGTCATCGTGAACAAGAAACCCAAGATCAGCAAGGAAGTTCTGGCGCTGCGCAGGGCCAAGGCGTACCGTAAGGCCTACCTGGACCCGGAATTCCTCAGCAGCGACGCCATGCGGCCGGTCCGCCTGCAGCTCGAGCTGCAGAAGCCGGAGATGACGCTGACGGAGCACGGCGTTAAGTCCACCGTCGTGGTTTTTGGCAGCGCCCGCATCTGGGATCGTGAGCAATCCGAGGCCCGCATCAGCGAGGTGAAGGCGCAGCTGCGCAAGGACCCGAAGAACCCGGTCCTTAAGAACAAGCTGGCCTCCGTGGAGCGCCTGCGCAGGTCCACCAAGTACTACGACGCGGCCCGCGACTTCGGCCGGCTGGTCTCGCAGTCCGAAGTGTTCAGCGACCGCAAGCTGGTGGTGGTCACCGGCGGCGGCCCCGGCATCATGGAGGCCGCCAACCGCGGCGCGCACGACGCCGGCGCCAAGAACATCGGCCTCAACATCACGCTGGACATGGAGCAGGGCCCCAACCCGTACGTCTCTCCCGAGTTCTGCTTCCGGTTCCACTACTTCGCGATACGCAAGATGCATTTCGTCATGCGGGCCCGCGCGCTGGTGGCTTTCCCCGGCGGCTTCGGCACCATGGACGAACTGTTCGAGGTGCTGACGCTGGTGCAGACCGGCAAGAAGACCCGCCTGCCCATAATCCTGGTCGGCAAGGATTACTGGACCGATGTGATAAACTTCCCCAACATGGCCAAGTGGGGCTATATCTCCACGGAGGACCTCAAGCTGTTCTCCTACGCCGAGACCGGCGCGGAGATCCTCGCCCACATAGAGGCCTTCTACAAAGCCAACCACCCGCTGGTCAACGGGAAGGCGCGCAAGTGAGCCGCGGGCGCGCAGCGGCGGCCGTGGGCCTGGCGGTCGTATCCGCCGGGCTCGCGGCCGCCGCCGCCGCGCTCATAGCTTTCTATCCGCCGCCGTCCACCTTCGCGGCGCTCTACCCTGCCGACAACGGGCATGTGCGCCCGGGCCGCTTCGCGGCGCCTGCCTGCAACGGCGTGCAGTGCCGCCTCTGCCCTTGGGACTGCTTTCTGCCGGAGGGCGCGCGCGGCCGCTGCAATGTGCGCGTCAACCACGGCGGGAAGATCAAGACGCTGGTCTACTAGCTGGCCGCCCCGGTGCGTGCAGTGAAAAAAACTATCCAGACCCTGTTCTTAGCCGCGCTGGCGCTGTTCGCAGCGCGGCCGGTCTTTGCGCGTGAGGCCTCGGCGGCGGGGAAATTCTATCCGGCCGACCCGGCCGAGCTGGCGCGTACCGTGGATAAATACCTGGTCCCCTCCGGGCGGACCAGGCCGGCCGGGACGGTAGCGGCCGTGCTGGCCCCGCACGCCGGGTACGAGTTTTCCGGGCGCCTGGCCGGCATGTCTTACTGGTTCGCCGGGGACGACTACGAGACGGTGGTGATCCTCGCCACCGGCCATACCGAGGGGGTGAAGGGCGCCGCGCTGCTGGCCTCCGACTTCTATGAAACGCCCCTGGGCAGGGTGCAGCCGGACCGGGAGCTCGCCGCGGCGCTGGTCAAGGCCAGCCCGCTCTTCGAGGACAAACCGTCCGCGCACCTGCGCGAGCACGCCGTGGAAGTGCAGCTCCCTTTCCTGCAGCGCAAGCTGAAAAAACCCTTCAAGCTCCTCGCCGCCACGCTCAATACCGGCGACCCCGCCGCGCGGCGGGAGATAGGGACCGCGCTCGCCGCCGCCCTGAAAGGCCGGAAGGCGCTCCTCGTGATCTCGGCGGATTTTTCGCATTATCCCTCCAAGGCCGACGCCGCGGCCGCCGACGGCGCCATGCGCCTGGCCCTGGAGGCCCTGGACCCGGACCTCCTGCGCAGCGCGGGCGTTTTCATGGCCGCCAAGCGCGTGCCGGGCCTGGAAACCTGCGCCTGCGGCGGCGCGGCGGCGGAAGCGGGGCTGATCGCCGCGCGCGGCCTGGGGGCGAAAAGTTTCCATACGCTGGCCGTTTCGGAGTCCAGCGCCGAGAGCCCGCGCGCCAAGCCGGACAGCGTGGTCGGCTACATCTCCGGACTCTTCCTGAAAGCGGGCCGCCCCGCGGACCTGGAGCTCAGCGCCGGGCAGAAAGACTTCCTGCTCAAAGAGGCCCGGGCGACCCTGGAGCGGGCCTTCTCCGGCGAGCCTCAGCCCGCCGGCCTGGCCGCGGACCCGCGCCTGAATCTTCCGGGCGCGGCTTTCGTCACGCTGAACAAGGGCGGGGCTTTGCGCGGCTGCGTAGGCACCGTGACGCCAGAGCTGACGCTGGCCGACGCCGTGCGCTACGGCGCCTTCAGCGCCGCTTTCCGCGACGGGCGCTTTGCGCCGCTGGCTAAAGCTGAACTGCCGGAAGTGGAAATAGAGATCTCGGTGCTGTCGCCGCTGAGACCGGCGCAGCCGGGCGACATCCGTCCGCGCGCGCAGGGCGTGCTGCTGGAGCGCGGAGGCAAGTCCGGGCTTTTCCTGCCGCAGGTCTGGGACCAGATCCCCGGCAAGGAAGACTTCATGGGGGAACTATGCGCGCAGAAAGCCGGTCTTCCCAGGGACTGCTGGAAGGACCCGGCGGTAAAAATTTACTCTTTCACCGTGGATTCGTTCGAAGAGCTCCGCCGCCCTGCGGCCGGCGCGCCTAAAGAGGGGGACAGCCCCGCGCTTTTGTGATATTATTACAATAAATGGAACCCACGGAGACCCCCACGCAGCGCGCACCCGCCGCCGCCCTCTTTGCCGCGCTGGTCTTCGTTCCCGTCCTTTTTTTCTCCTCGGTTATCGCCGGGCGCGAGATCAGCCGCCTGTACGCCCTGGCCTGGGCGCTCTTCGCCGGCGGGATAGCTTACGCTATCGCCGCCACCGGCAGGGTTTCCTCCTGGCGGCGCGTTTTCTTCTCAACTTCGGCGCTCGCCTTCCTCGTCCACTTCAAGCTGGGCCTGGCCGGCAAGGCGTTCGATCCCACCTGCTTCAAGGATACCCCGTATTGCCATATAGCGATGGCGCCCTATTTCCTCAACTACCTCTACCAGCAGTACCTGGCCCTGATGAGCGCCGGCTGGAAGCTGTGGGGGCCGCTGACGCTGGGCGCGGTGTGGCTGTTCGTTACGCTGGCGCTGGGCCGCGGCTGGTGCTCATGGGCCTGTTTCTACGGCGGCATAGACGACGGGCTCGCCGCCCTGCCGCGCCGGCCGCTGCTGCGCCTGGGGAGCTGGGCCCTGCGCCTGCGCGATCTCCCCGCCGCGCTGCTGATCTTCTTCATGCTGGTCTCGCTGGCCTCCATGCTGCCGGTCTTCTGCCTGTGGTTCTGCCCCTTCAAGGTCACCGGAACGTTCCTCGACGCCGGCGGCTGGCAGCGGACGGCGCAGCACGCGCTGCTGTACTCGGCGCTGGCCGCGCTGCTGCTGGGCCCGCTGCTGACCAAGAAGCGCATCTTCTGCTCCTACCTTTGCCCCTTCGCGGCCTGGCAGGCTTTCTGGGGGCGCCTGAACCCTTTCCGCGTTACGCTGGACCCGGCGTTGTGCACCGGCTGTGTGAAATGCGCGCGGGCCTGCCCGATGACCGCCATCAGCTGCGCGCCCGGCGGCAGGCCCGAAGTGAGCGCCTACTGCAACCTCTGCGGCGAGTGCCTGGAGGCCTGCCCGGGGGCGGGGTTTAAATACACGCTGTTCGGCCTTGAGCTGCCGAAGACGGCCGGCTTCTTTAAAGACCTTTTCACCGCTAAATTCTTCTACGTGTTTTCGGCGCTGACGCTGGGCGCGGCCTTCTCTTCACTCTGGGCCCCGGCCGCGCTGCGCGACATCGTTCATTGGGTCCGCTAGGAGGGGAATATGAAAGACGGCAAATGGCTGGCTCCGCGCTACACCAGCAAGGAGATCTTCGAAAAGGACTTCGCCAAGCTCGACGTCTCGGGCATGGAAGTGAAGTGCCCCGGCTGCAAGGACGCCGTGCAGCTTAACCGCAAGAATCTCGCCAACCGGGCCGCCGGGTGGTGCAAGCGCTGCAACCGGGCCGTGGACATTTAAAGCGTGCCCGCGCTGTTCTCCGAAGGGTTCCTGCTGGGGCTCTCCACCGGCTTCTACTGCCTGGCAGCCTGCCTGCCGCTGCTGGCCCCTTACCTGCTGGCGGAGGGGAAGGCCGCCTGGAAGTTCAACTTCGCCATCTTCCTGCAGTTCCTCGGCGGCCGCTTCGCAGCCTACATGCTCTTCGCGCTCCTGGCGTCGCTGGCCGGCAAGGCCGGCCGCTACGCGCTGCCGGCGCAGCTCCTGCCCGCCTGCATGGCGGCCTGCGGCCTGCTGATGGTGTTCCTGGCCGCGGCCAGGGTCTCTGCCGGGGGGGCGCCCTGCCTGCTGAAGAAAGACCTGAGCCCCTGGTTCAAGCGGCTGCCGCTGGCGCTCGGCTTCGTCACCGGCATCAACGTCTGCCCGCCGTTCGCGGCCGGTTTCATACGCCTTCTGGAGATGGCGGACATCCCGAAGGGGTTCGCCTACTTCGGCGGCTTTTTCGGCGCGACCTCCCTCTTCATCGCCCCGGTGCTGCTGGGCACGCCCTGGCTGGGCCGCCGGGCCAACGAGATCGGCCGGCTTACGCTGCTGCTGGCGGGTCTCTGGTACTCCTTCCTCGGCCTGAAGGGGCTGCTGGTTAATTGACATTCGTCATAGGCCTTAGGGCCCAGAACCGGCTGGGCCCTTTGGTCTTGCCAAACTTGCCCTTTGGGTCCTATAATTAGTATAGATTGATTATAGTCAACAGCCTGCGGAGAGCTTACAACATGTATAAACTGATACTATCCCTCGTCCTGGCAGTCAGCGCGGCGCCCGTGTTTGCCGCGGAAACCCCTTCTTACGACCAGCTTTTAGGCCAGCTCACCAGCGTGCAGGGAGAGATCCCGCTCGCGCCGGTGGCCGACAAGGCCGCTTTCGCCGCGGAGACCGAAGGCCGCTACTGGGTCACCGTCAAGGCGGCCGACAAGCGCGCCCGCACCAAACTGCTGGAAGCCGGCTTCGACATAGTAGAGATCAACGGCGATAAAGTGAGCGGCATCGCCGGCCCCGAGCTCATGGGGCTGCTGTCCTCCAAATCTTACGGTCTGGTCGAAAAGACGGCGCTCGCCGCCCTGGTGCCGGACACCAAGGACTTCCCTTCCCAGGACGCCATTTACCATAACTACCAGGAAACCTACGACCTGCTCAAGCAGCTGGCCTCCGCCAATTCCGATATAGCCTCGCTGTTCTCCATCGGCAAGACCGTGGAAGGCCGCGACATCTGGTGCCTGCGCCTCAATTCCTCCGTCAAGGGCGAAGGCCCCAGCACCAAGCCCGGCGCCTTCTTCATGGGCAACCTGCACGCCCGCGAACACCTGACCACCGAGGTTTCGGTGCTGCTGGCCGCGTGGCTGCTGGAGCACCGCAACGACGCCGACGTGAAGAAATACCTCTCTACCCTCGACATCTACATCGCGCCGATGGCCAACCCCGACGGCTCCGAGTACGACATCAAGACCGGCAGCTACCAGTATTACCGCAAGAACATGGCCAAGAACGCCGACAAGTCCCGCGGCGTGGACCTTAACCGCAACTTCGATTCCTGGTGGTGCGAGGCGGGGGCCTCCACCTATCCCGGCTCCGACACCTACTGCGGCCCCAGGGCCTTCTCCGAGCCCGAGAGCCAGCACCTCAAGCGCTTCTTCGAGGGCCGCCGCAACCTGAAGACTCACATCACCTACCACTCCTACGCCAGCGAGATCCTCTACCCGTGGGGCGGCAATGAAGCCGACGTCCCCAATGACAAGGACAAGCGGGCTTTTATCAAGATCGCGACCGAAATGGGGAAACTTACCAACTACGCTCCCACCAAGTCCAGCGACATGTACGTGGCCACCGGCGACAGCGCCGACTGGGTCTACGCCGCCACCGGCGCGCTGGCCTTCACCTTCGAACTGGAGGGCCGCGGCTTCTACCCCGGCGCCGCCATAGTAAAGGGCGCCGTGGAGCGCAACATCAAGGCCGCGGTGTACCTGCTGAGCGTGACCGACGACCCTTATAAGGTAATATAGCCGCAGGCGGCTGAGCCGAAAAGCCCGGGCCTCCCGGGCTTTTTGCTTGTTTGACCGGCCCGCCGTATAAAAGATACGATTTTTTTAAAGATGATACGCTACCGCTTCCTGAAGAACCCCGACGATAAAACCCTGGACCAGCTGACGGCCCTTTACGCCGAGCAGGGCTGGTGGGACAAGTCGGACAGCCGCGCCATGCTGCGCCGCATCGTGCGGGACAGCCACTGCTTTTTGGCGGCTTTCGAGGGCGGCCGCCTGGCGGGCATGGGCCGCGCCGTGAACGCCCTCTCGAAGGAAGCCTACATCCACGACGTAGCCGTCTTCGCCGACTTCCGCGGCCGGGACGTCGGCTCCGGGCTGGTGCGGCGGCTGACCGCCCGCCTCCGGGATGACGGCATACGCTGGATAGGCCTGATAGCCAGCGGCGGCTCCGCCCCGTTCTACCGCTCGCTGGGTTTTTCCACACCGGCCCGCAGCGCCGCCATGACTAAAAATGTTTAAGAAACTGCAGCCCCACGATTACCGGCACCTGAAGCCCTGGTTCGACGGGCAGCTCTACCCGCTCTGCCCCTACTCGCTGGCCTCCATGATGATCTGGAGCGGCTGCCTGCACGAGGCCTTCTGGCGCGAGGACGGCGGAACGCTGTTCCTTTCCGAAGTCGACATCGAAGACAAGTCCCGCCGCCGCATGCTGCTGCCGCTGCTGCGGCCTTTCCGCTATCCCACGCCGCGGGAACTGGCCGAGGCTGCCCGCGCGCTGGATTTCCCCGGCTACCATTACGTGCCGCAGGATTACGTGGAGATCATAGGCGCGGACAACCTGTGCTGCTACTTCACGCTGCAGGAAGAGGACGGCTACGGCGACTACGTCTACAGCGCCGCGGACCTGGCCCTGCTGAAGGGGCACAAGTATTCCAAGAAGCGCAACCTGATCGCGCAATTCCTGAAGGCCTGCGGCCCCGCCGCTGCCGTGAAGCCGCTGGAGGGGGAGTGCCTGCACGCCTGCCTGCAGCTGTTCGACCACTGGGAAAAAGTCAAGGGCGGCCCGGTGATAGAGGCCATTCCCAACTGCGAGCGCAAGGCCATCGTCAACGCGCTCGAGCATTTTAAGGAGCTGGAGATGTCCGGCGTGGCCGTGGAACTGGACGGCCGCATGGCCGGCTTCGCCTTCGGCTCGCGCCTGACGGCCGACACCTGGACGCTGAATTTCGAGAAGGCCGACCCCGGGGTCAAGGGACTGTACCAGTATCTCGACAGCGAGGCCGCCAAGGCCGCCCCGCCCGGCTACTCCGTGCTGAACAAAGAGAACGACCTGGGCCTGCCCGGCCTGAAAAAGGCCAAGGAATCCTATTTCCCGACGCGGGTGATCAAGTCCTATATCCTTACCTTGAAGAGCTGACCCGCGTCTGTTATAATCGTTTCGGGAAGGGGGAAAAATGCAAACCGAAGAAAAGAACGGGCTGAAGCTGCTGCGGTTCGATATTTTCAGGGGCCAGGCGGGCCTGAACTGCGCCGTCGCCACCCGGCAGGGCGGCGTCAGCGCCGGGCCTTACTCCGGGCTGAACCTGGGCACGGGTACCGGCGACAAGATCGAGAACGCCGAGGAGAACCTGGGCCTGCTCTGCGCGGCGCTGGGCGCGGAGCCCGCGCGGGTGGAGCGCATGCGCCAGCGCCATACGGCCAACGTGGCCGTGCTCGAGGCCGGCGGCGGCGCGCCGCCGGAGAATACTGACGCCCTCGTTACGGGCGTCCCCGGCGTGCCGCTGCTGGGGCTTTCCGCGGACTGCGCCCTCACCTGCTTTTACGACCCGGCCCACAAAGCCATAGCCGTGGTCCACAGCGGCTGGCGCGGGGCGCTGCTGGACGTTTACGGCGCGACGCTGGCCGCCATGCGGCTGCGCTTCGGCACCGAGCCCGGCGACCTGCTGGCCGCCGTGTCGCCGATGATCTCGGCGGCGCATTACCCGGTTAAGGAAGATTTCCTGGAGAAGCTGAAGGCTTTCTACCCCGGCGGGGCGGACAAGCGCTTCCTTGCGCTGAAGGAAGGCCGGCATTACTTCAACCTGAGGGAGCTGCTGCGCTGCCGGCTGGAGGCGCTGGGCGTGCAGCGGCACGAGTTCATGCACCTCTGCACCTATACCGAAAAAGAGCTGTTCTATTCCTGGCGGCGCGACGGGGAGAAAACCGGCCGCTTCGGGCTGATAGCCACGCTCACCTGAGCAGGTCCCAGGCGATCTTCAGCAGCAGCGCGGCCGACACGGCGAAGAGCATCGGCCGGATGATCCACGCGCCTTTCTTAAGCGCAAGGTGCGAGCCGGCGTAATTGCCGGCCATGCCCGCCGCGCCCATGGCCAAGCCCAGGCGCACGTCCACCATGCCCAGCCAGAGAAAGGCCGCCAGCGCGGCCGCGTTCGAGACCAGGTTCAGCAGCTTCGCCAGCGCCGTGGCGCGCAGCAGGTCGAAGCCGCAGAGCCGGGCGAACGCCACCGCCAGAAAGGTGCCGGTGCCCGGCCCCAGCAGCCCGTCGTAAAAACTGACCCCGAAAGAGATGGAGCCGGAGCGCCGCAGCAGGGCGTTCTCGGAGTGCCGCCGGCTGGTGTCCGCCAGGCCGAAGCTTTTCCTGGCGGCCAGGAAAATGGCGACGGGGGGCAGCAGAACCAGCAGCAGCAGGCGGATGGTTTCCGGAGGTACCAGCGAGATGGCCTTGGCGCCGAGGGCGGCGCCGCCGGCGGCCAGCACGATGAGGATGAAGAGGAAGTCCGCGCCGAACCTGGTCTCCCTTACGAATCTGAAAGCGGCTACTGCCGTGCCCAGGCAGGAGGAGAGCTTGTTGGTGCCCAGCAGCAGCGCCGGGGACAGCCCGTGCGCCAGGTAAGCCGGCAGGGTGATCAGCCCGCCGCCGCCGGCGATGGCGTCCACGAACCCGGCCAGGAAGACCAGCAGGGCCAGCGGCAGCCAGGGCTGAGCGGCGCTAAACAGTTCCATTGCCGTCGGGCTGACTCGCAGCCGCGCCTTTCCAGAGGGCTTCCAGTGCGGTCCGGACCTCCGCTGACTCTTTCTCGGCGCCCGGCAAGGTTTCTTCGGCGCCCGTCACCGTTCCCGCCTTGCCCAGGGACTCCAGGACGAAGCAAAGTTTCTGGAGGCGCTTGGCGCCTATGTTGCCGCTGCTGCCTTTCAGCGAGTGGGCGGCCTGGCGCAGCGCCTCGGCGTCGCCGGCTTTAACGGCGGCCTTTATGGCTGCCAGCCTGGCGTCGAGGTCGGCCAGGTAGGTGCGGGCGAGGTCGGCCAGGAAGCCAGGGTTCTCCGGCCCGGCAAGCTCGCGCAGTTCCTTTATGACGAAGGCGTCCAGCGGCGAGTCCCATTGCGCCAGCGCCCCGGCCAGGGCGTCCATGCGCACCGGCTTGGGGATGTAGCCGTCCATGCCGGCGGCCAGGCACTTCTCCCTGTCGCCCTGCAGGGCGTTGGCCGTCATGGCCACTATCGGCGTGCGGCGCTGGTCGGTCTCGAGCCTGCGGATCTCGGCCGTGGCCTGGAAGCCGTCCATCTCGGGCATCTGGCAGTCCATCAGCACCAGGTCGTAGGGCTGCCGCTTCATGGCCTCCAGCACTTCCAGGCCGTTGGCGGCTACGTCGGAGGCGTAGCCCAGCTTCTCCAGCTGCTTCACCGCCACCTTCTGGTTGACGGTGTTGTCCTCGGCCACCAGCACGCGGAAATACTTATTCAGCGGCTTCCTTTCGGCTTCGGCCGGCTGGGTCTGCTCGGCGTGCCCGGCGTGGGCCCCGGCGAGGGCCAGGCTGAGCTTTTTGAGCAGGGCCAGGGGGCGCACCGGCTTGCCCAGGCAGGCGCTGATACCGGCGGCGTCCAGGTCCAGCTGCTTCAGCTCGTGGCCCAGCGAGGTCATCATGACCGCCCGGAGGCCGGCGAGCGCGCGGTCCTTCTTTATCTCGGCGGCCAGCATCAGCCCGTCCATGCCCGGCATCTGCATGTCCAGCACCATGATGCGGAAAGGGTCCGGCCCCGCCGCCTCTTTCTTCAGCAGCTCCAGCGCCGCGCGCCCTGAGGGCACGGCGGAATAGCGCATGCCCCAGGCTTCCAGGTAGCGGCTGATTATTTCCCGGTTGGCGGCGTTATCGTCCACTATCAGCGCCCGCGCCCCGGACACGTCCGCGGCCGGCCGCTCCGGGGCCGGCGCGCCCTCCTGCACTTCGAACGGCAAGGTGAACCAGAAAGTGGAGCCCTTCCCCTGCTCGCTCTCGAAGCCGATGGTCCCGCCCATCAGCTCGACCAGCCGTTTGGAGATCGAGAGCCCTAGCCCGGTACCGCCGTACTTGCGGGTGGTGGAGGCGTCGGCCTGGGAGAAAGAGGCGAACAGGTTCTTCTGCGCTTCCGCCGGCACTCCGATGCCCGTATCGGTCACGGAGAATCTCAGCACCGCGCTCGTTTCCTCCGCTTTTTCGGCCGTGACCCGCAGCACCACTTCTCCTTTCTCCGTGAACTTGACGGCGTTGCCCAGCAGGTTCAGCAGCACCTGGCGCACGCGGCCCTGGTCGCCGCGCAGCGCGGGGGGGACGCCCTCGCTGACAAAATAGGCCAGCTCTATCTCTTTGGCCTGCGCCCGGGAAGCCAGCAGGTCCGCCGTGCCCTCCACGGTCTCGCGCAGGTTGAAATCCATGCTCTCTATCAGCAGCTTGCCGGATTCTATCTTGGAAAAGTCGAGGATGTCGTTGATGATATCCATGAGGCCCTCGCCGGCGCCGTTGACCGTCTTCACGTAGTCGCGCTGCTGCTGGGTAAGCGGCGTGTCGAGCAGCAGGCCGGTCATGCCTATGATGGCGTTCATGGGCGTGCGGATCTCGTGGCTCATGTTGGCCAGGAACTCCGACTTCATGCGCGCCAGCTCCACGGCGGCGTCGCGGGCCTTTTCCATCTCCTTCTGGGCCAGCTTGCGGTCGGTGATGTCCAGCTTGACCGCCACGAAATTGGTAATTTCTCCCCGCGGGTCCTTGACCGGGGAGATGGAGGCGTATTCCCAGAAGAGCTCTCCGTTCTTCTTGCGGTTGAGGAACTCGCCCTGCCATTCCCTGCCGGCGAGCAGGGTGTCCCAGAGCTCTTTGTACTTGGCTACCGGAGTGCTGCCGGACGCGATGACGCGGGGATTCTGTCCCAGCAGCTCCGCCTCTGTGTAGCCGGTAAGCGCCAGGAATTTAGGGTTGGCGTATTCTATGCGGCCGTCTTTGTCGGTTATCACCAGGGAGGTGGGGCTGGCTTTCACGGCGGCCGAGAGCTTGCGCATCTGCAGCTGGGCCGCTTTACGGCTGCTGATGTCCGTGGCCAGACCCAGGAAGCCGACAAGGTTGCCGTTATGGTCTTTCACTGCCGTGACCACCAATTCCACCGGGAACTTCCTGCCGTCCTTCGCCACGTAAGTCCACTCGCGGGCCTCGTAGCCGCCCTGGCGCGCCGTCTCGACGAAGATGTCGAAGCCGCGCACCGGGCGCCCGAGCTGACGCGTCAGTTCTTCGCCCCGGGCCTCCATCTCCGCCGCCAGGTGCAGCGGGGCGGGGGTGCTGACGCCCACCAGTTCTTCCGCCTTGTAGCCCAGCAGTTTCTCGGCGCCCGCGCTGAACAGGATTATGGTGCCCTTCATGTCAGTGGAGATGATGGAGACCTGCGTGGCCGAATCCACTATGCTGCGCAATTGCGCGTGCGCGTCAGCCAGCGCCTCCTCGGCCGCCCGGCGAGTGCGGGCTCCGTGCAGTACCGCGCCCAGCGCGCCCAGTACGATCAGGAAAGTGAAGAGGAAGATAATGGTCAGCAGGGTGTTGCGCTGCGAGGCCGCGGCTTTTGCCTCCAGTTCCGAGACGGCAAGGTCGCGCCGTTCGGTTCCCTGCATCTCGTTGATCAGCGCGTTTATCTCCGCGGTGAGGCTGGTGCCCTCACCCTTGCCAGCCAGATCGCGGGCGGCCTCGAAGCCCTTAGTCCGGCGCATAAGCACCACGTCGCTCATAACGGCCTTGCGGCGGTTCAGCAGGTCCTCCAGCGCCGCCAGGCGCGGGCCTTGGGCGGAGTGGGCCTTCTCTACCACCCGCAGAAAGTTCAGTTCTTTCTCCAGGACCGAGACGGCCGCGGAAAAGGGTTTCATGGCGTCGGGGCTGCCGGTGATGATATAGGACCGTACCGCCGACTCGGCGCCAAGCAGGGCCGAGTAGATTTCATCGGAACCGCGTATCGAATCCCGGGTGTGACTGATCTGCGCGTCGGTTTTGCGCCAGTAGCTCAGGTTCTGGTAGAGCAGCGCGCCCAGCCAGGCCATTACCAGTATTATAAGCGCGGCTGCCGCGGCGCTGGTTTTAGAATTAAGTTTAATATTCATGAGACCTGTCAGGATCCTGCGGCCCGGCCGCCCCAGAGGGTATGATACAAAATGCCGCCGCGGTAAATAAAATCCTCAGCTTTCCTTTTGCGATGCGGCCCGCTAATATGTAAAATTAATAAATTCACTACCAAGGCGGTGGCTATATGGACAGGGATTCAAACCTCGAAAAACTCAGGAGCACGATAGAGATCTCCGGCGGCGCCAAGCGCGTGGACCTGCTGCTAAAGAACGCGCGGGTCATAAACACCTTCTCCGGGGACATCCACCGCACGCATGTCGCCATCCACGGCGGCAAGGTGGTGGGCTTCGGCGACTACAAGGCCAAGGCGATCATGGATCTCAAGGGCGCCTACCTGGCCCCGGGCTTCATCGACGGCCATGTGCACATCGAGAGCTCGATGGTGAAGATCCCCGAGTTCGCCCGCACGGTGCTGCCCTGCGGCACCACCTCCGTGGTGATAGACCCGCACGAGATCGCCAATGTCCTGGGGCTCGACGGCATCAAGTACATGATGAGCTCCAGCCTCAACGCCGTGCTGGGCGTGTACGTGATGCTTCCCTCCTGCGTGCCGGCCACGCACCTGGAGACCGCGGGCGCGGAACTGGACGCCCACGACCTGTCGCTGCTGCTGGGCGACGAGCGCGTGCTGGGCATCGGCGAGATGATGAACTATCCCGGCGTGATCTACCGCGACAAAGGCGTGCTGGAGAAGATAGCCATCGCGAAGAACAAAGTTATCGACGGCCACGCGCCCATGCTCAAGGACAAGCAGCTTTACGCTTACGTCTCCGCCGGGATCAAGAGCGACCACGAGTGCACCGACGTGGCCGAGGCCCGCGAGAAGCTGCGCGCCGGCATGTACATCATGATCCGCGAGGGTACCGCGGCCAAGAACCTTAAGAACCTGCTGCCGCTGGTGAACTCCGAGAATTCCCGCAAGTTCATCCTCGTCACCGACGACCGCCACCTGGAGGATATAGAGAAGCAGGGGCACATAGACTACCTGGTGCGCACGGCTATCAAGCTGGGCGTGGACCCGATCCGCGCCATACAGATGGCCACCATCAACACGGCCGAATACTTCGGCCTCAAGAACCTGGGCGCCATCGCCCCCGGCTACCAGGCGGACCTGGTGATACTGCAGGACCTCAAGGGCATGAAGGTCACCAAGGTCTTCAAGCACGGCAAGCTGGTAGCCACCGACCGCAAGATCACGCCCGGCGTGATCAAGGAATACGAGGGCAAGGCCCGCGGCACCGTGAACGTGAAGTGGATAGAGCACGAGGACTTTGCGCTGAAGGCCGAGGGCAAGTACGCCAGGGTCATCAACGTCATCCCCGACCAGATCGTCACCAAGATGAGCGTGGAAAAGGTCAAGCAGGACGGCGGCTACGTCTCGGCCGACACCGACAACGACGTGCTCAAGATCGCCGTGATAGAGCGCCACATGGCCAGCGGCCGCATCGCCAAGGGCCTGGTAAAGGGGTTCGGGCTCAAGAAGGGCGCCATCGCTTCTTCGGTCTCGCACGACTCGCACAATATCGTGGTGATAGGCACGCACGACGGTGACATGTACGCGGCGGCCGTGCAGGTGGTCAAGATGCAGGGCGGCATAGTGGCCGCGCTCAACGGCCAGGTGCTGGAAGCCCTGCCGCTGCCCGTGGCCGGCCTGATGAGCGACCGCAGCTCCGAGTTCGTGCGCGAGAAGCTGGCGCGCCTGGCCGCCGCGGCCAAGATGCTCGGCTCGAAGCTCACCGACCCGTTCATGGCGATGGCCTTCCTGACCCTGCCGCCCATCCCCGAACTGCGCATCACCGACCGCGGCGTCATCGACGCCGTGAAATTCAAGGTGACGCCGCTGTTCTGCGGCCCCGGGGGGAAATGAAGATAGTCCTGGCGGCCGTGCTCGCCGCGCTCGCCTGCGCCCCCGCGCGGGCGGCGCAGCTGGAGCGCGGTCCCTACCTGGAGAACATGTCCAAGGAGATGGTGACGGTCCGCTTCCGGGTGGACGTAGCCTCTCCGGCGTGGCTCGCCTACGGCGCGCCGCCGGACTGCGCCCGCTTCCTGACCCCGCTGACCGTAGTGAAAGAGAACCGCGTGCCGCTCTTCGGCCTGCTGCCCGACACCACGCATTGCTACCAGCTCTACCTCACCGCCTACGAGAGCACGGCCGTTTACAAGGCTTTCGAAGGGGCCTTCACCACCTTCCGCGAGGAGGAAAAGCCGTATTTCTCCTTCCTCGCGTTCGGCGATTCCGGCTCCGGCACCGAGGAGCAGCTGGAGCTGGCCGCGCAGCTGGTTAAGCTCCGCCCTGACTTCGTGGTGCATACCGGCGACATGCTGTCGGAGGGCCTGGACGAAATGGCCGACGAGGAATACTTCGCGCCTTACGCGCCCCTGCTGGCGCGGACGCCGTTCTTCCTCACGCTGGGCAACCACGACTACGGGCGCGACCTGAAGACCGCCGCGGGCAAGGGCTTTCTTAAAGCCAATTTCACCCCGTTCCACAGCACGCCGCTGACCGGCCTGCCCCCGCATTACTATTTCTTCGACGTGGCCGACGCGCGGTTCTTCGTGCTGGACGCCAACGCCTTCCACGGCGCCAAGTTCGCGCCGCCGCTGGACCCCGAGTCCAAGCAGTACAAGTGGCTGCAGCATTTCCTGTCGAAGTCGGGCGAGAAGGCCTGGAAGTTCGTGGTCGTCCACGAGCCGCTCTATTCCACCGGCGCGCACGGCGTGTCCGAGGAGCAGGTGAAGGCGCTGGAGCCGCTGCTCCTGAAATACAAGGTTGACCTGGTGCTGCAGGGCCACGATCACAATTACGAACGCACCCTGCCCATTAAAGACGGCCTGGCCGACCCGGAGGGGGGCATTACCTACGTGACGCTGGGCGGCGGCGGCTCGCCCCTCTACATACAGCGCCGCAACGAGGAATGGTCCGCCAAGTTCCTGCCGGTCTACCACTTCGCGATCTTCGACGTGAAGGACAACGCGCTGAAGATGACCGTCTATGACAAGGCCGGGGAAGTGGTGGATACGCTGGAACTGCAGAAGTAGCCCGCCCCGCCCGGCGGCGGGGGAAGAAAAGCGCGACAAGAGCCGCGCTTTTTTTATTTCCCTGCGGGACGGCCCCTGCGCCGGCGCGCATATTATATAATGCTCGGGTCAGGGCGTCACTTTTCCGGAGGAACTCAATGCGTCATTTTACTGCGCTTTCCGCGGCTTTCTGTTTTCTGGCGGCTGTCCCGTCGTCGTCGGCGGCCCAGGCGGGCGCGGACTCGCCCTGCGCCGTGTTCGACCGGCAGGTGCAAAGCAAAGAGCTCTCCGACGGGGCCGCCCAGTGGGCCGCCCTGGCCAAGGTCATGGCCGCGGATCCGCTGTTCGCGCAGCTCGGCCTCGACAAGCTGGAGTTCAAGGCCGGCAACCGCCTCGCGTATGACTACGACCTGAAACTGGGAGACGATACGCTGGACCTGGAGGGCGTGCTCATGTTCGATCCCGCCCCGGCGGACGGCGCGCCGCTGGCCACCCTGGCCGCCAAGACGCAGTCGCGTACGCAGACCGACCTGGTGGAACTGGGCCAGTTGCGCGCCACCGCGGCCGCGCTGCAGGCGTCGGTTTACAAAGAGAACGGCGGTTATAAACTCTATGCCCGGCTGATACCTTATTTCACCGACCATAACAGAGAGCCGCGCCCTTGCATCATGCTGTCCAAGGGCAAGAGCGGACTGGATTTCGCCGTGACCGGGGGGAACCTCCTGCTCAAGGAGCTCTATCCGCCGGCCGCCCTCGTGAAGATCTTCGACCAGGTCGCCCTGACGGGCGTGGTCAAGCAGGGTAAGGAAATAGACGTGCTCGGCGCCGTGAGCGGCAAGGACATCAAGGCGGAGTTCGAGACCGGCCGGGACTACCTGCTGGTGACCGGCGCGGACCTGGTCCTCTCCGATTTTATCCCCGAGGCCGGGGCCGCCCCGTTCCTCGACGGGTTCGCCTTCGAGAACTTCACTCTTTCCGGCGGCACGCTGACCGTGAACGGCCTGCAGAACGGCCGTAAGCTCGCCGTCTGGCGCGGCGCCGACCGCAAGTCCTTTTCCGTGTCGGGCGACGGCCTTAAACTTTCCGATTTCATTCCCGCGGCGGCCCAGGTGCCCTGCGTGAACGGTCTGGCGCTGGACAGCGTCCGCCGCTCCGACGCCGAACTGGCCATCGCAGGCCGGCTCAACGGCAAGCCCGTAGCGGTCTCCGCCTCCCTGACGGAGAACAAGGTGGAAATGACGGGGCCCGCCCTGAGCCTGCCCGCCTGCCTGCCGCTCTCGCTCAACCTGCCCTTCCTTAAACTCTTCAGTTTCGGGGCCCTGTTCCAGTGGCCGGACCGGCTGGAGGTGGACGGCACCCTCGACGGCAAGGACGTAAAGCTGGTGTGGATCTTCGCCCCGAACACCGTCACGGTCACGGGCGAGAGCATCGAGCTCGGCGATATAATCCCCGCGGCCGCCAAGCTCCCCCTGCTCGACCGCTTCGCTTTCCTGAGCCTGGAGTATTCCAAAGCCGAGCTGAAAGTGAACGGCACCGTGAGCGGCAAGGCCCTGGCGGTGGTGCAGGACAATGCGGCCAAAACCTTCACGGTTACCGGCGCCGGCCTGAAGCTCGGGGATTTTATCCCCGAAACCTCCGGCATCGCCTACCTGCGCAGGTTCGACTTCAGGGAGCTGCGCCAGAGTCCCGGCGGCGTGCTGGCGGCCGGCGGCGTGGACGGCAAAGCCGTGACGGTGGAGAGCGATAAAGCCTCCGCCTCGTTCACCGTGACCGGCGACGATCTGAAACTATCCGACTTCGTGCCGGAGGCGGCGCAGGTCTCTTTCCTCGACGCCTTCTCGCTCGACCGCGTGCGCAGTTCTCCCGGCGAGTTCGCGGCGGAGGGCAAGGTGAACGGCAAGGCGGTCACGGTGGCCGACCACGCGACCAGCAATATCTTCACCGTGACCGGCGACGGCCTGAAGCTCCAGGATTTCTTCCCGGAGAGCAAGGACCTGACGGCGCTGAATACCTTCGCTTTCGAGAGCCTGACCCATACCGCCGACGGGGTGACCGTGACCGGCAAGGTCAACGGGAAAGCCGTTTCCGTGAACCGCGGCTCCGCGGACCAGACCTTCACGGTAAAGGGCGACGCCCTGAAGCTGGCGGACTTCGTGCCCGCCGCGGCCAAGGTCTCTTACCTGGATAATTTCGCCTTCCTCGCGCTGACCTGGCGCCCGGACACCCTGGAGGTGGACGGCGCCGTGAACGGCAAGAGCGTCGCCGTGACGCTGGACAAGGCGGCCAAGACCTACACCGCCTCCGGCTCGGCGCTGCAGCTGGCGGATTTCGTGCCCGAGGCGGCCAAGCTGCCCTACCTCGCGCGCTTCGACCTGACCCGCGTGCAGGAGCGCCCCGCCGGCGTGCTGGTGGCTGGCGACGTGGACGGCAAGGCCGTTACCGTGGACTATGACAGGGCCGCCGCTTCCTTTAAGGTGACCGGCGACGGCCTGCAGCTGAAGGATTTTATCCCGCAGGCGGCCAGCGTGGGCTACCTGGACAACTTCAAGTTCGACGGCCTGCTCTATTCCGCCGCCGCCCTGGAAGTGAGCGGCAAGGTGAACGACAAGGCCGTGACGGTGAAGAAGGCTTTGGACGCGCCGGACTTTTCCGTTACCGGCGACGACCTGAAACTGGCCGACTTCATTCCCGGCGCGGAGGTTGTGCCCTGCGTGAGCGCCTTCGCGCTCGACAGCGTCCTCCGCTCTGAGACCGAGCTCGGCATAACCGGCCGTGTCGACGGCAAGCCGGTCTCCATTTCTGATACTTTCGCCGACAACAAGGTGCAGATGAGCGGCCCGGGCCTGAGCCTGCCTGCCTGCCTGCCGCTGTCGCTCAACCTGCCTTTCCTGAAGCTCTTCAGCTTCGGCGCCCTGTTCCACTGGCCGGACCGCCTGGAAGTCGACGGCACGCTGAACGGCAAGGACGTCAAGCTGGTCTGGGTCTTCGCCCCTGACACCGTCACGGTGACCGGCGACAGCATAAAGCTGGCCGACGTGATCCCAGCCGCCGCCCGGGTTCCCTTCCTTAACGGCTTCGCTTTCCTCGAGCTGGATTATTCCAAGGAGCAGCTGGCCGTTAGCGGCACGATGCGCGGCAAAGCCGTCTCGGTGACGCAGGACAGCGCGGGTAAGTCCTTCCGGGTGACCGGCGACGACCTGAAGCTGGCGGATTTCGTGCCGGAAGCCGAAGGCCTGCCTTTCCTTAAAGCCTTCGCTTTCGACGCCCTGGCCTACAGCCAGGCCGCGGTGACCGTGGAGGGCAAGCTCAACTCCAAGGCCGTGGCCGTTACCAAGGCCTTTGGCGCGGACGGGTCCTTCACCGCCCGGGGCGAGGGCCTGACGCTGGGCGACATAGTGCCCGAGGCGGCCGGCCTGAAGGCCTTCGACTCGCTGGCGCTGGACTTGGTTTCCGTCTCGCCCGCCATGGTTGAAGTCGCGGGCAAGTTGAACGGGAAAGCCGTGAAATTCTCCCGGACCCGCGGCGACAAGCCGGTCACCACCGTTACCGCCGACGGCCTGACGCTGGGCGACATCTACGCGCCGCTGGCCGGCTTGCCGGCGGTGAACGCCGTGGCCATGATCAAGCTCAGCCTCGACGGCTCCTCCGTGGAGGCCGAGGCGCGCCTCAACGGCGTGACGGTGGACGTGGTAGCTCACGCCGGGCAGACCGCGGACGCCTACACCGCAGTCTTCTTCGGCACGCTCGGCGCGGCGACCTTCGTGCCGGCCGCGCAGGGGCACGTGGTCAACGACCTCGCCCTGGAGCGCGCGCTCTTCATCGTGCAGCCGGCTGGCTCGCCCGCGCGCACCGTCGCGGCGGCGGACCTGCCCGGCGGACTGCCCACGCTCGTGGGCTGGGGGGCCGGCGACACGCTGGCCCTTTCTGAAGGCGTGAATTTCGCCGCCTGGCTGAACGTGACCAAGTCCGGGGCGCTGGCGAAAGCCTTCGCCGCGGCCGGCCTGCCCTCCGGCGGCCTGTTCCTTAAAGGCACGGTGGCCCCCGGCTCTTTCAAAAGCATGACCGGAGCGGCGCCGGCCGCCGCGGCCTCGCTGTCCGAAGCCGACAAGCAGGGCCTGCTCGCCGGGCTGAACCTTTCAGTGGCCCTGCCGCTGCCTTCCCTGCCGGCGATAGCCGGGCTGGTGACGGTGCGCGGCCCCGTGATCCTCTCCATTGGCGGCGACGCCAGGGGCAAAAGCAGCCTCTGGGCCAATGTGCCCGCTCCCATAGCGGCCTCCAGGCCCGCCGGCGACCTCGACGTCTCCCTGCAGTTCGGCCTCGACATCGTGGGCGCCGGCGTCAGCGAGAAGCTCGACGCGCTGGTGAGCCTCGACAAGGGCGCGCGCGCCGGCTACAGCCTGCTCGCCGTCTACGAGGGCGCCTGGAAGCAGCCCTTCGGCATCCAGGGCCTCACGCTCGACAACGGCGGCTTCGAATTCTCCCTCGAGAAGGCGGCCGACGCTTCGAAGAGCGGCCTGGCCTTCTTCGCCACCGCGCAGATAGGGGCCAAGAACGTGGCCGTGGCCGCGCAGCTCAAACGCGAGGCCGGCAAGGTGTCGCTGGATTACTTCCAGTTGGACGGCCAGTTCCGGCCCGGCGATTTCCCCGGCGGCAAGAACATCCCCTACGGCGACAAGTTCGAGCTGGACCAGCTCAAGCTCTCTACCAAAGGCATAGAAGCCAAAACGGTAATAGCCGGCAAAAAAGTGGACGCCTACCTGTTCGACGCCGGCGCTCCCGGCGCGCCCAACTGGGTGTTCGCCGCGGCCCAGAAGAACTTCAACGTGACGGAGCTGCTGCCGGCCGCCAAGGCCGTCAAGCCTTTGGCCGCCATGACCATTCCCGAGGCCGCGCTGATCGTCTCGGAGAAGGGGCTTAAGAACGCGGACCGCAATTCCCTGGGCGTCATAGCCAAGGACCTGTTCGACGGCGTGCTCGGCAAGTCCGCCGTGAAGCTCAATATCCCCGACGGCATAAGCGTGCTGGCCGGCTTCGACGCTGGCGCCATGGGCCCGCTGGGCAAGGGCCTCAGCGGCATCGGCGTGCACGACGACGCCGTGGTGATGGGCGCCGTGACCGGCGTCTTCGCCGGCAACCCCGGCGTGATGCTGTCCATCACGATGGACAATCCCGGCGACCCCAAGGGGCTGCCCAAGAAAGTGGTGAGCTTCAAGCCCGGCGTGCCGCCGGCCTATTTCGTGCAGTGGTCCGGCACCGAGCTCGACGCCGGCCTGCGCGTGCCGCTGCTGATCAAGGCCGGCAAAGAAACGCTCTCCATGGACGCGGACCTGGAGCTCAAGTTCGCCGAGAGCGGCGTGGGCGTGAAGGTGCTGGCCGTTATGGACGGCGCCTGGCACCAGCCCTTCGGCATAAAGGGCCTGGTTCTGAAAAATGTGAAGGTGGACATGTCGGTCAACGAGATCGGCGAGGTTCAGTTCGGTCTGGCCGGCGACCAGCTTTACGGGCATTGCTCGGACCCCAAGTCCAAGGACTGCCTGGACCTGGATATGGCCATGAGCGTGAAGATCCCGCTCGAGGCCGGCCTGCCCGACGGCGTGGCCTTCTCCGGCAAGGCCAATAAGCTGGGCCTGCCGGCGCTGATAGAGATCACCGAGACCATCACCGGCGCGCCAGCGGGGAGCCTCGCCGCCCTGCCTGCGCCTTTCTTCGAGATCAAGAACGCGCAGGTGGCCTTCGCCACGCCCGGCGCCTCGGACCCGCAGCTCGGGCTGGTGGGCGAGGGCTTCGCCTTCGCCGGCGTGTTCGTCTTCATGAACCGCGAGCTCGGGCAGGTCAAAGGTTCCGGCGGCCCCGCCGGCACCGCCATCAAGGGGACCATAGACGATATCGACCTGGACATCATCAAGTTCACCGGCAACAGCATAGACTTCGCCATGGGGCCGAAGCCGCGCTACGCCATAGATTCCAACGTGAACCTGCTGGGCACGCCGCAGCAGGTCAAGCTCGACATCGAGCCGCCCTACTTCGAGTTCGACCTGAACGAGAAACTGGGCGCCTTCGGAGCCGCGCTGCTGACCGTGCGCATGGACGGATTCGACCTGATGAAAGGGACCTTCGACAAGAACGCCGGCGTCAGCGTTACGGGCGTGTTCAAATCCGACCTGGTGCCGTGGATGAAGACGGAGGTCAAAAAGGGCGTGGAGGAACTGCGCGACTCCGCCCGGGCCAAGTTCGAAGAGGATACCAAGGCCCTGCAGGCCGCCAAAGCTTCTGTGAACGAGATCGACTCCAAGATCGAGGCGATAAAGAAAGAGGACCAGAAGGCCAAGGACCGCGCCGACGAGGCGCTGGAGTCCGCCCGCCGCCGCGTGAACTCGCTGCAGGACAAGCACGACCACGAGGAGCACGAGGCGCATCACTGCGGCTCGAAGTGGACCCACTGGGCCTGCTCGCCCGGCTGGCGCATAGCCTCGGCCTCCACCTGGGTGGTGCTGGAAGTGGCCAACGGCGCCCTTAGCGCCGCCGAAAAAGCCGTAGCGGCCGCCACCAACCTGGACCCGCGCGTCGCCGTGCTGATAGCCCAGCGCGACATAGAGCGCGCGGCCCTGTCCGTGGCCGAAGCCGTGGTGAAGGTCACGGAAGAGATCGAGGACTTCGTGCTCAAGGAACTGGAGACCGTGCTCGAGCGCGCGGTGTCCAGCATGCCGCTGGAGATAGACGAAGCCGTGATAGTGGGCGACCTGCGCGACATGGTCACGCACAACGACCCGATGGTGCTGGACATGAAATTCAAGATAGCCGGCGCCCCCATGCACGAGTTCTTCGCCGTGAAGGTGCCCGACAGCCCCGAGAACGCAGAATTCGACGCCACCGCCTTCGCGCTGCTGCCCGCGCTGGCGCTGGACAAGCTGACCGAGGAGGCCCTCAGCAAGATCTCGCCCAAGGCCTCGCGCTGGGTGCACTCGCACATCGCCACCAGCCTCGCCGCCGCCAACGAAAAGGTGCGCGACCAGGTGGCGGCGGAAGAGGAGAAGTACGCCAAGGTGCTGGCCTCTTTCGACGACGGCAGCGCCAAGTACCGCAAGGCTTTCGAGGAGCAGACCGACGAGCATCTGTCGCTGGTGGAGGCCTACCAGGTCAGCGATACCATGCCCGACAGCCTGGAGTATTCCAACATCTATCTGGCCATCGGCCACAGCGACCACTGCCTGGGCGTCTCTAAGGACGGCTTGAGCGTGGTGCAGATGGTCTGCAAGGACGCTGATACCGAGATGTGGAGCACCGTGAAGCTCGCGAGCGACACGGCCAAGGGCTACGTGCAGCTCAAGAACAAGGGCCTCTGCCTGAAGGCCCGCAACGGCGACAAGCCGGATAACTTCGAGCCGCTCATCCTGGCGCCCTGCGACCCGGCGGACCGCCACGAGCAGTGGAAGATCCACTCCTCCGACGGTTTCTACGACGAGATAGTCAACCGCTTCGCGCAGAAGTGCCTGCACTTCAATAAAGAGGACGCCAATCCCGAGACGGCCTACGCGGTCTGGTCCGGCTGCTACGGCGCCGACAGCCAGACCTTCCGCGATATCACGGACGCCGAAAAGCCCACCTGGCATAAGATCGACTCCATGGTAAAGGCCGGCAACGGCCTCTGCCTGGACGTGGCCGAGGACGGCGAGAATACCGCCGCGGTGACGCCGGACAAGAAGGAGCTGAAACTGCTGGCCCACAAATGCGGCGACGGCAGCGAGCGCTTCAACTTTATCGAGGAAGTGAACGGCGACATCAGGCTGGTGCACGTTGAGACCGGCCTCTGCATCTATCCGCAGGAAAAGGCGCAGACGCTGGCGCTGCGGGCCTGCGACCGCGGCGCGGACATGTTCTGGCGACTTAACGACTTGGAGGGCTCGGCCGACCAGTTCTTTAACCCCGCCCGCAATTCTTGTATGATACTACCGGCGCCCCCGAAGGGCGTCACCCAGGACGCGCAAGCGGGCCTGGCGGACTGCAAGACGGTCCCCAATGACGCTACCCTCATGGACTTCGTGAAATGAAAAAACTGAACGCCCTGTTGCTCACCCTGGCGCTGCTGGCGCCTTCCTTCGCCGGCTGCGCTTCTTCCGGCTCGGCCCGCAGGCCGCGGCTGGACCCGGCCGTGGACCGGATGCTCGCCGAGGCCTCCAAAAAGCCTTCCGGCAAAACGGCGGCCGACGCCGCCGCCGGCATCAAGGCCCTGCGCCGCGGCCGCTACGCCGACGCGCAGAAGCGCTTCGAGGCGGGCCTGCGGCTGGACCCGGAGAATGGCAGCCTGCACTTCCTCAACGGCCTCTCCTACCACCTGCGCTCGCTCGGGGGGGACCAGGCCATGCTGCAGCTGGCGGAGTCCGGCTACGCGCTGGCGCTGCGCTTCGACCCTGATAATTACTGGGCCTCCTACTTCCTGGGCCATGCGTACTTCGCGCAGAAGCGCTACAAGGACGCTCAGAACCAGTTCTCCTACGCGCTGCTCTACGCGCCCGGAGACGCGGACTTCCTGCGCGGCCTCGCGGTGGCCTCTTACTACGCGCAGGACCTGGAGACGGGCGGCTGGGCCGCCGAAAAAGCCCTGAAACTGGAGCCCGCCAAGCCTTCCGGCTGGCGCGCCGCCGCGCTGCTCAGGGCGGCCCGCGGCGACGTCGCCGGCGCCGGCGCGGCGCTGGCGCGGTTCAAAGAACTTTCCGACAAGGCCCCCGGCGCCGCCGGAGAATGGACGGCCGAACGCCTGGCGGTAAGGGTCGCGGACTGGAAAGCTTTCCACGAGCGCAACCCCGAACCCGTCAAGGCCGCCGGCAGCGTTTTCACCGCCGGCCCGCAGGCCGAGGGCAAGCCGGTGGACCTTGGCGATTCCGGGGACAATTACGACGGCGACGAAGCCGCCGCCACCGCGGCGCTGACCGACGCGGGCGCCGCCAAACCGGCAAATCCCAACGCCCCCAAGATGGCGCTGGTGGACGTGGTGATCCTCAGCACCGAGGAGAACCGCAGCCAGTCCAAGGGCGTGAACCTCCTGGCCGGCCTCAAGGCCACGCTGACAGGCACGCTTTTCGCCTATAAGTGGACCTCCGCCCACGGCTCCGGCGGCACTTCCGGCCGCGCCGTCACGGTGTCGCCCAGCTTCACCCTGGAAGGCCTGGATTACAACCTGAACATCTGGAACGACGGCGTGAACAAGGCCGAGGTGCTGGCGCGCCCGTCGCTGCTGGCGGTGGCGGACCAGACCTCGCAGTTCTACTCCGGCGCCATCCTGCACGTGCAGCTCAACAGCAATAATTCCGACGGCTCGCTGGTGGACGTGCCGGTGGGCATCAACCTGTCCGTCACGCCGACCTTTCTCGACGACGAGACCGTGCGGGTGAAGGTGCACGCGGACCGCAGTTTCATAGAATCGCGCAGCGAGAAGCTGGGCTTCTCGGCCTTCTCGCAGACGTCCAAGACCTCGGTGGACTCCACCGCTGTGCTGCGCTTCGGCGAAACCCTCATCCTCAGCGGCCTCACCGAGAACGAGACCTCCAGGAGCAAGAGCGGCGTGCCCATACTTCAGAGCATTCCCATAATACAGTGGTTCTTTTCCAACAAGAACGAGTCCGAGACCAAGAAGTCCGTGATGATACTGCTGTCGCCGAATAAGGCGCGCCGCGCGGGCGAGCACATGACCCCGGCCGAGATAAAGGAGTTCAAAAAGGCCGCCAAGCAGGGCGCCCAGGCCGTGGAACACCTCAAGTCCCTGAAGAAGAAGGAAGGGCTGGCCGGCAAGGACAACCTGGACGCCGTCTTCGAGCAGCTGTCCGGCACCAAGTTCTACCGCGAGTTCCAGTCCGGCGACCTGCGCCTCGACGAGTGGCACAACTCCGACAGCCTGACCGGCTCGCTCAAGCGTGTGCTGGGCTTCTTCTGGTACTGATGACCCGCCTGCTGCCGCTGCTGCTTGCGCTCGTAAGCCCCGCCCAGGGCGGGACTTTCGAGCTGCGCGACGCTGTAGCGGCCGCGGCCGAGTCCGCTTCTCCCGCCGTGGTCACGGTGACAGCGGGGCCGTCAGAACCGGCCGACGACCCGTACGCCGCGCTCTTCTCCGACGCAGACCTGCCGGCCGCGACGGGCTCCGGCATCGTGATAGATCCCTCCGGCCTGATACTCACTAATGAACACGTGGTTGGGACGTCGGCCGATGCCTGGCTCATCCTCGCCGACGGCAGCAAGCTCAAAGGCCGGGTAACGGCCCGCGACGCCGCCGCCGACCTGGCCCTCATAAAAGTCTCCACCTCGGGCGCGCTGGCTAGCCTCCGCTTCGCGGCCGCCGCCCCGCGGGCCGGGGATTGGGCCGTGGCCATCGGGCGCCCGCACGGCTCCGGAGCCGTGGTCACGGCGGGTGTGGTGTCGGCGCCGCTGCGCCGCGTGCCCTACGGCGGCAAATTCCGCCCGGCCCTGCAGACCGACGCCGCCATCAACCCCGGCAATTCCGGAGGCGCCCTTGTAAACCTGGAAGGGGAACTGATAGGCGTGCCCGCCGCCGGCTACGCCGCCGCCGGCCCTTACGCCGGCCTCGGTTTCGCCGTCCCCGCCGCCGCCGCCAGGGCTTTCCTCGTCAAGAACCTCCGCTAGTATCTGTGAAATCCGCACTAAAATTTGTAAGGTGTTTGCGTGGGGGAGAAATATCTCAACGCGGAATATTTATCTGCGAGATCATAGTCATAAAGGAACTTTATGCTTAAAGACTTCAAAGAGTTCATCATGCGCGGCAATGTGGTGGATATGGCTGTCGGCGTCATCATCGGCGGCGCCTTCGGCAAGATAGTGACCTCGCTGGTCACCGACGTCATCATGCCGCCCATCGGGCGTCTGACCGGCGGCGTGGATTTTTCGAGCCTCTACATTAACCTCTCGGGTGCCGCCTACGCGAGCCTCGCCGAGGCGCAGAAGGCCGGCGCCGCCACCATTAACTACGGGATATTCCTTAACACCGTCATCAACTTCCTGATCGTGGCCGGGGCCATCTTCCTGATGATCAGCCAGATGAACAGGCTGAAGGCCAAGTTCGAGAAGCCGGCGCCCGCCGCGGCTCCCAACACCAAGGACTGCCCGCTGTGCCTGTCGGTGATACCGCTCAAGGCGGTGAAGTGCGCTCATTGCGCGTCTGATCTTAAGTAAGGTGGAATAAGAGCCGGAGGTTTATCGCCTCCGGCTTTTTTTTAAAATCAAGTTATCCAGATATACGTTGCATTCTCCCGCATTTTGTGGTATACTTCTTATGCGGGGTAGAGCAGCCTGGTAGCTCGCAAGGCCCATAACCTTGAGGTCGCAGGTTCAAATCCTGCCCCCGCAACCATTTAAGAGATTCGAACCTGGAACAAGAAATATCAGGACCGGCCCCGGAATTAACCTTCCGGGGTTTGTGTTTATAGGCAAAAAAAGAAGGCTTAATACTTCCAGGACAGGCCGAAGAAGAAGCCTTTGCGGGTGGCGTTGACGCGGTTGAGCTTGCCTTCCCAGGTGCTGCCGTCCGTGTAGTAGCGGGTTTCGCTGCCGGAGTTGGACCTGTAGGTGGAGGCCATCCAACCGGCGTCGGCCTCAAAATTCTTCCAGAACTTGTAGGAGACGGAAACGTCGAATTCGGCCAGGTGGCCGGTGGCGGCGCTGCGTATGCCGGGGTTGGCGAGCGCGGTGTCGAGGTTCCAGAAATTCTCGCCGCGGTATTTCATGGTAGGCCCGAAGGCGAAGCGGGCTTCGGCATGAAAACTCTTGCCCAGGTCGGCCTGTTCGCGGAAGCCGCCGGTCCAGCCGTACCAGGCCATGCGGGTCCGGGAGTCCAGTCCTGTCATGGGGCCCACCGGGGCGGTGGGGAGGAAGAAGTCCGTGGACATGATCTTGTTGCCGTTGAAGAGCCTGACCTTGGTTTCGTAGTAGGTATACCCCAGGAAGATGTCCAGGGTGTGGGCCAGCTCGAAGAACCCGTCCTGCGACAGCCCGTCTGTCTTATAAATGTTCACGTAAGCCGCCGCCGAATACTGGCGCGCGCTGCCGCTGGTCTCCATGCGCTTCTTGGCGTAGTCGCGGTGCTGCGGGCTCTCCCAGACCACGCTGTTGAGCAGATAGAGGGTCTGGTCGTTGGCGTGCAGCCAGTCGTGCTCGAAATACTTGCCGCCGGAGAACTTGTTGTCGCCTGTCTCGAAACTGAAGGAGAGGCCGCGCACCGGCTGCGTCTCCAGCGAGAAGAGGTAGAGGGGGGCGTCCAGCACCTTGAAATCATAGGTGCTGCCGATGCTGATGTTGGACGAGGGCGGCGACCACCAGGAGGCGGGGGTGAACATCCAGGAGCGCACCTGCGCCGAGGTGGCGGTCTGCCAGCGGCGCACTCGCGCTTTGATACTGTAGGTTTTCTGCGGCTTGCGCTCCCAGCTGTAGTAGTGCCGGGCCTCGGCCGGCTCTGCGAAGGCGCAAAAGAGGCCCGCGGCCGCAGCCAGCAGCGCAGTTCTTGCGACAATTCCATGCGGGTATCTCATAATCTGCGCGCCTTATTTTCACGCGTTGCTAAATAATATAACATAACGGTATGACAGAAATATGGCGGTTTCGTGACGAGTGGTTCCTGCGCGCCATTTCTGGCCTTCCCGGGGTTTCGCCGCAGCTTGTAGAGCGGTTCCGCGCTGAAAAGAAGAAATTCCTGTCGCACGCCCTGGTCGACACCGGGGCGCTGACCATTGACCAGCTGGTGAAAGCCGCTGAATCCCATTTTAAGATCAAGTATTTCATGCTTTCTCCGGAGCAGGTGGATAAGTTCGCCCTTTCCCTGGTGCCGGAAAGGATCTGCCGCAAGTACGACCTGGTGCCTGTCAGGCTGGCGGAAACCGAGATAAAAGTGGCCATGAGCAACCCTTCGGATTTTAACGCCCTGTCCGACGTGGAAGCGCTGACCGGGCGCCGGGTACTGCCGCTTTTCAGCACGCCCCGGGAAGTGGAGTCCTGCATGGAGCAGCTCTTCAGCGCCGATACGGTGATCTTCGACCTGCTGAGCAAGGTGGACGTGCCTGACGATATCGCGGTGCTCGGCGAGGCCGCGGCGGTCGAGGCTAAGGCCGGCGGGGTAACTTCCCCGGTCATCACGCTGGTCAATTCAATAATCTCGCAGGCTTACCGCAAGCACTCTTCCGATATACACATCGAGCACGAGGAAAAATCCAGCCACGTGCGCATCCGCGTGGACGGCGAGCTGAAGAACATCATGAAGCTGCCGCGCCATATCGCGATCGGCCCCGTGGTGTCGCGCATTAAGATCATGTCCGACCTGGACGTGTCTGTGCACATGCGCCCGCAGGACGGCCGCACCATGCTCCGCATCGGCAGCGCCGAGGTGGGCCTGCGCGTTTCCACGCTCCCGACTTCCTTTGGCGAGAAGGTGGTGATGCGCATCCTGGACCAGCGCGCGGCCGAGGTGCCGTTCGAGAAACTGGGCTTCGCGCCCGAGGTGGTAGCCGGCCTGGACAAGTGCATGTCCTCCACGCAGGGCCTCCTCCTGGTCACCGGCCCTACCGGCTCCGGCAAGACCACTACGCTTTATTCCGTGCTCAACAAGGTCAAGCAGGAGACCACGAATGTCGTCACGGTCGAGGATCCTATAGAATACAAACTGGCCGGCATAAACCAGGTGCAGGTCAACGACAAGCAGGGCCTTTCCTTCGCGGCCGTGCTGCGCTCGGTGCTGCGGCAGGACCCCGATATCATCATGGTGGGAGAGATCCGCGACCACGAGACGGCGGACATCGCCTTCCAGGCCGCCATGACCGGCCATCTTGTCCTCTCGACGCTTCACACTAACGATACGGTCTCCACGCTTTCCCGCCTGGCGGATATGGGGGTGGACCGTTTCAAGATATCGCCCGGACTGCTGGCCATCACCGCCCAGCGGCTGGTGCGCAAACTCTGCCCGCTCTGCCGGGAGAAAGTGCCGGATGTCGCGGCCGACCAGGAGATATTACTGGCGCTGGCGGCGCACGGGTTCGAGAAAACTTATTACCGCGGCATAGGCTGCGCTAACTGCGAGAGCAGCGGCTATGTCGGGCGGACCTCCATAGTGGAACTGCTGAGGATAGATCCTAAGATAAAGGAACTTATCAGCTCCGGCGCGGCCGCCGAGGAGATAGTCAGGGCCGGCACAGCCTCTGGCTCGCTGCGCACCATGACGCGCGACGCGCTCTGGCACCTGGCCACGGGCCAGACCGATCTGGAAGAGATAAAGACTTATCTCCACCTGGACAAGGCGGACGGGAAGCCCGCCGAAGCCCCTGCCGTTCCCGCCGTCAAGGCGCAGCAGCCTGATGTCGTTGCCTCACCTCTGCCGGCCGGCAAGCCACGCGTGATGGTGGCCGACGACGATCCGCTGATGCGGATGCTGCTGAAGAAGTTCATAGAGAACGCCGGTTACGAGGCCCTGGAAGCCGCGGACGGCGAGGAGGCCCTGACCAGGATAGCGGAGGGCCCAGCCCCCGACCTGCTCATCTCCGACATCAACATGCCGCGCCTCAACGGCTTTGACCTGGTGAAGGGGCTGCGCGGTACGCTGGGCTTGCTGGACCTGCCGGTTATCATGCTCACTACGGAAGGCTCGGACAAGAGCCAGGAGCTGGCCTTTCAGCTGGGTGCCGACGACTACGTTATAAAGCCGTTCAAGGGCCCGCTGGTGATGGCCCGCGTGACGGCCGCGCTGCGCCGCGCCGGGCGGATAACTTAGGGCGCGCCGGGTGACGGCGTCACTCTGACGCCCGACAATTTTGTAAAATGTAGGCATACTCAGGAGGAATACGATGAAAAAATTAACCTTAGCTGTTTTCGCGGTATTCATGGCGGGCTCCGCCGCCGCGCAGGACAAGGCTGCCGACGGGATGACCGAGGACCAGAAGACCCTTTATTTCCTGGGCCAGGCCGTCAGTTCCAAGATCAAACAGTTCGACTTCAGCGCCGATGAAGCCAAGTTCATAGTGCAGGGCTTCACCGAAGCCCTGGCCGGCGAGAAGACCAAGGCCGACGAGTCCTACGGTCTGAAGCTCAACGCCTACCTGGCCAAGAAGCAGGAAGCCATAGTGGCCAAGCAGAAGGAAGCGGCCAAGCCCTTCCTCGAGAAGATGGAGAAGGAAGCCGGCGCGCAGAAACTGACTCCCTCCGGCGTGATCTATATCCCGGTCAAGGCCGGCACCGGCGCCAGCCCCACGGCCGCCGACATGGTCAAGGTGCATTACCACGGCACCTTCCCCGACGGCAAGGTGTTCGACTCCTCCAAGGAGCGCGGCACCCCGGCCGAGTTCCCGCTGGGCGGCGTGATCCCCTGCTGGACCGAGGGCGTGCAGAAAATGAAGGTCGGCGGTTCAGCCAAGCTGGTCTGCCCCTCCGACACCGCTTACGGCGACCAGGGCGCGGGCGGCACCATCCCCGGCGGCGCCACGCTGGTCTTCGAAGTTGAGCTCCTCGAGATCCTCAAGGACAACCCGATGGCCGCGATGACGGGCAAGGGCGAGAAGAAAGAGCCCAAGAAAGCCGCTCAACCCGCCAAGAAGGCCGAGCCCAAGAAAGCCGAACCCAAGAAGTAAACTTCAGCGCTCAAAATGAAAAACCCCGGCCGCCCGGGGTTTTTTATTTGGCGGGCGGTGCGGCTAGAACCAGCCGCGCCTGCGGGCCAGCTTTTCTCCCTCGACCGCGAAGAAGACCACTGAGGCGAGGGCCAGCGCGAAGGCCAGCTCGGCGGGGCTGAGCGGGGCGGTACGGAACAACTTGTTGAACAGCGGGGTGTAGATGACCAGCAGCTGCAGGCCCAGGGTAAGCAGTACCGAGTAGAGCAGCGCCTTGTTGGTGCGGAGGCCCAGCGACCAGAGCGACCTGGTTTCGGAGCGGATGGCCAGCGCCTGGCCCAGCTGGCTCAGGCAGAGCACCGTGAAGACTATGGTTTGCCAGTGGGCGCGGCCCGTTGCGACGCCCCAGTACTGCGCGGCCAGGCAGACCCCGCCCATCAGCAGCCCCACCCAGACCACGTGCGCGCCCAGACCGCCGGAGAGCAGGCTTTCTCCGGGGCGTCGGGGGGGGCGGCGCATTATATCCGGCTCGGCCGGCTCTGAAGCCAGGGCCAGGCCGGGCAGCCCGTCGGTGACCAGGTTGATCCACAGGATCTGTATGGGCAACAAGGGTATGGGCAGACCGAGGAAAGGCGCCAGTGAAATAGTCCAGATCTCTCCCGAATTGCAGGCCAGGATATAGCGCACGAAGCGGCGTATATTGTCGTAGATGCGGCGTCCCTCCCGCACCGCCTTCACGATGGTGGCAAAATTGTCGTCGAGAAGGATCATGTGGGCCGCCTCCTTGGAGACGTCCGTGCCCGTGATGCCCATGGCTACGCCTATGTCCGCGCGCTTGAGCGCGGGGGCGTCGTTGACGCCGTCGCCGGTCATCGCCGCGAAATGCCCCTTCTCCTGCAGCGTCTTCACTATGCGCAGCTTCTGCTCCGGCGCCACCCGGGCGTAAACCCGCACCCGCTCCACGCGCTCCAGGAATTCCTCATGGTCCAGCGCGTCCAGTTCCCGCCCGGTCAGCATGGCCGCGGCGTCGCCGGGCTTGATGATGCCCAGCCGCTCGGCTATGCTGCGCGCCGTGACGGGGTGGTCGCCGGTTATCATCACGGGGATGATGCCGGCCTCGCCGCATTCGGCCACGGCGGCGGCGGCCTCGGGGCGCGGCGGGTCCTCTATGCCCACGAGGCCGAGGAAGATAAGTTCCTTTTCCTTCGACGGGTTGCCCTTGCCCGGCAGGGCGTCCCAGGGCTTGAAGGCCAGGCCCAGTACGCGCAGGCCGCGGGCAGCCATCTCCTCGGCCGCGGTGTGCACGGCGGCCTTGCCTCCGGGCGCGATCCCGTCCGGCGTCCAGATGCCGGCCGAGTTCTCCAGCAGGTTCTCCGCGGCGCCCTTGGTCACAGAGAAATACTGAGCCCCGCCGCCGGCCAGCGCGCCGGAGTGGAAGGTGGTCATCATCTTGCGCTCGGAGTCGAAAGGCAATTCTGCCAGGCGCGGGTGGTCGGCGTCCAGGGCGGCCTTTTCAAAGCCGGCGGCTTCCGCCAGCGCGCACAGCGCCGTCTCCGTCGGGTCGCCCAGCCAGCCGGCCGGGCCCCTGCGGGAATCGTTGTTGAGCGCGCCTGCCTTCAGCAGCGCGGCGTGAAGCGCGGCCAGCTCGGGCGGGACGGCCGCCCCGGCCTTCAGCGACGCGCCGGAGATATATACTTCCTGCGCCGTCATCTTGTTCTGCGTCAGCGTGCCCGTCTTGTCCGAGCAGATATGCGTCACCGAGCCCAGCGTCTCGACGGCCAGTAATTTGCGTATCAGCGCGTTCTGCTTCACCATCTTGGCCGCGCCCAGCGCCAGGGCTATGCTCATTACCGCCGGCAGGGCCTCCGGGATGGCCGCCACGGCCAGCGAGACCGAGGTCAGGAACATTAGCGCGGCCGGCTCGCCGCGGGCCAGGCCGGAAAGGAACACTACGGCGCAGATGCCCAGTATGGCCCAGGCCAGCTTCTTGCCGAAGTCGGTCAGCCGCCGCTGCAGCGGGGTCTGCACCTCGCCCTCTTCCTGCAGCATCCCGGCGATCTTGCCCAGCTCGGTGGCCATGCCGGTGGCCGTTACCAGGCCCTTGCCGCGCCCGTAGGAGACGGAGGTGCCGCTGTAGGCCATGTTGCGCCTGTCGCCGAGCGCCAGGCCGTCCTCGGCTATCGGCAGGGCGTGCTTCTCTACGGAGAAGGATTCCCCGGTCAGGGGCGCTTCCTCGGTCTTGAGCGAGGCGCATTCTACCAGGCGCAGGTCGGCCGGCACTACGCTGCCGGCCTCCAGCAGCACCAGGTCCCCGGGCACCAGCTCCGCGGCCTTCACGCAGGCGGGCAGGCCGTCCCTTAATACATTGGCCGACGGGGCGGCCATCTTCTTCAGGGCTTCCATGGCTTTCTGCGCGCGGAATTCCTGGATGAAACCCATCACCGCGTTCAGTATTACTATGGCCAGGATTATCGCGGAGTCCAGCGCTTCGCCGATGGCCCCGGAAACGGCGGCCGCCGCGATCAGGACCATGATCATGAAGTCTTTGAACTGGTCGAAGAACATCGCCAGCGGGGAGCGCTTTTTTTTCTCTTTCAGGGCGTTGGGGCCGTAACGCGCCAGGCGCGCGGCGGCTTCGCCCGCGGAAAGGCCGGAGAGGGACGCGCCGAGCTCCGTTAAAAGCCCGGGCGTTCCCATTTTGTAGAACGGAATAGCCGTAAAAGTACCCCCGGCCATTATATAACAAAAAAAAGCCCCGGTTTCCCGGGGCTTTTGGCCGGCGGCGGCGTCAGGCTTTTTCGGCGGCGGGCCGCGGCTTGATGGCCACGGACAGCAGGATGGAAAGCGCGAGTATCCCCAGCACCACGCCCAGCGAGATGAGGGGGTCTATCTTGTAGTAGCCCGAGATGGTCATCTTTACGCCGACGTAGAAGAGGATGACGGCGATGCCGAACTTCAGGTAGCGGAACAGGTCCATCACCGAGGCCAGCAGGAAATACAGCGAGCGCAGGCCCACCACCGCGAACACGTTGGAGGTGTAGACTATGAAGGGTTCTCTGGAGATGGCGAGCACGGCCGGAATGGAGTCCACCGCGAAGACCAGGTCGGTGGTCTCTATGACCAGCAGGGTAGCGAACAGGGGGGTGGCGTGCCAGACCTCCTTCTTGACGAAGAAATCTCCGCCCGAGGCTTCCTTATCTATGGGCATGACCTTGGCCAGTAGCTTGAGCAGCGGGTTCTTGCCCGGGTCCATGTCGCCCTCTTTGTGCAGCAGCATCTTTACCGCCGTGAGGATGAGGACGCCCCCGAAGACATAGATGAGCCAGTGGAAGGTGTTTATGAGCCCCACGCCGGCGAAGATCAGCACCAGGCGCATGAAGACGGCGCCCAGGATGCCCCAGGTGAGGATCTTGGGCTGGTACTTCTTGGGCACGGAGAAGTAGGAGAAGATCATGATGAACACGAACATGTTGTCCATCGAGAGCGAGTACTCTATGGTATAGGCCGTGAAGAACTCGACCATGCGGTCGAAGCCCAGCATGTAGCCGGTCAGCACGCCGAAGACGGAGGCGACCAGGATCCAGAAGGCGCAGAGGAGCATGGCCTCCTTGCGGCCTATCTCGTGGGCGCGGCCGGCGGAAAGCTTTATGTCCGCGACGAAGAGGCCGGTCGCGGTGACGGCGAAAATTATCCACATGAGGGTAATAGATTCCATAGTGGTAAATTATATAAAAAGTCGAGGTTTACTTTTTACCTTATATTGTTTAGAATTTATCAAACAAGTCCCAAAAAAGTCAGGAGGAAACATGAGCGAGACATTCGACATAGTACTGCTGCTGGCCCTGCCGGCTTCCGGCAAATCCGAGGTCAGGCGCTTTCTGGCCAACGTGGAGGCCGAGCGGCTCAAGAAAGAATTTCACATCGGCGCCAACCTGCAGCTCGACGACTTTCCGTACGTGCACATGATGCGCCGCGCCGATGACGAGCTCGCGAAGCTCGGTAAGGCCCGCCTGTTCTTCAAGTCCGGCGACCGCCCTTTCATCGACACCAAGGACTGGGGCACGCTGATCCACCTCCTGAACGAAGACTACCACGACCTGATGAATAAGAACGTCGTGAAGACCGACTCCGCCGCCGACCTGCTGATGAAGCGCATCGATAGGGCCGGCGAAAAGGCCAAGCTCGCCCCGCGCCTGGCCAAGCTCGACGCCGGTACCTGGAAGGCTGTGGCCGCCGCCCTGGAGCCCGAGGCCCGCGCCATGCTCGACGAGAAGCACGCCGCCTACCCCGCCTCTTTCGAGGGCAAGACCATAGTCATCGAGGCCGCCCGCGGCGGTCCCGACAAGTCCACGTTCCCGCTGCAGGACCCGCTGGGCTACCAGTATTCCCTGCGCGAGCTGGACGCCGAGATCCTCAAGCGCGCCGTCATCCTCTACGTCTGGGTCACCCCGGAGGAAAGCCGCCGCAAGAACACCGCCCGCACCAACCCCAACGACCCGGGCTCCATCCTGCACCACGGCGTGCCGATGGAAGTGATGCTGGGCGACTACGGCTGCGACGACATGGACTACCTGGAGAAGAATTCCGAGGTGCCCGGCACCATCACCATCGCCAAGGACGGGGTTAAGTACCACCTGCCGATAGGCCGCTTCGACAACCGCGTGGATAAGACCTCTTTCCTGCGCGTCGAGAAGAAGGACTGGGACCCGAAGATGGTGGCCGACGTCACCAACGGCATCAAGGGCGCCACGGACAAGCTGTACTCAATGTCCGCCGCCGCGAAGAAGTAAAGCGCCAGGACCAGATAGACGGCCGCCGGCCTTAAACCGGCGGCCGTTTTTTTGTATCATATCGCTTTCCCGCCGTTAAGGCGGTTACGATAAAGGGGCGTCTCAATAATGGGTACAGAAAACAAGGAAGCTTGGGGCTCGCGCATAGGCCTGGTGCTGGCCATGGCGGGCAATGCCGTGGGCCTGGGCAACTTCCTGCGCTTTCCGGCGCAGGCGGTGCAGAACGGCGGGGGGGCCTTCATCATCCCCTACCTGGTCTGCTTCGTGCTGATGGGCCTGCCGCTGCTCTACGTCGAGTGGGCCATGGGCCGCCACGCCGGCAACCGCGGCCACCACAGCACGCCCTTCATCTTCGGCGCCATGCACAAGCACTCCTTCTGGAAATACGCGGGCGTGCTGGGACTCTTTATCAGCATCGGCATCTGCGCCTACTACACCTATATAGAGGCGTGGACCCTCTCCTGGGCCTACCATAGCGCCATGGGGCATTTCATGGGCATGTCCCAGGACCAGGTAGCGGCTTTCTTCAAGAATTACGTCGCGCTGGGCACCTCCGAGCCTATCATGGTCTGGGTGCTCTGCGTGGCCCTTAACACCTGGATACTCTCGCGCGGCCTGCAGGGCGGCGTCGAAATGGCGGCCAAGATCGGCATGCCGCTGCTGCTGCTGTTCGGCGTGGTGCTGGCCTTCCGCGGCGTCACGCTTACGGCGGGCTCCCACGGCGCGGTCAATAGCGGCCTGCTGGGGCTGAACTTCCTGTGGACGCCGAATTTCAGCTCCATCTGGGACCCGGTGGTGTGGCGCAACGCGGCCGGGCAGATCTTCTTTACACTGTCGCTGGGCATGGGCAGCATCCACTGCTACGCCTCTTACGTCAAGTGCAAGGACGACATAGCCTTGAACGCCATGAGCGCCGGCTGGATGAACGAGTTCGTGGAGGTGGTGCTGGGCTCGGCCATCATCATCCCCATCGCCGTCGGTTACCTCGGAGTGGATAAAGTGGTGGAGATGACCAAGGGCGGCAGCGGCTTCGGCATCGGCTTCATGACGCTGCCTTACCTCTTTACCCAGTGGGGCCCCGCCCTGTCAGCCCTGTCGGGCATCATGTGGTTCGGCCTGCTGTTCTTCGCCGGCATTACCTCGTCGCTCGCCATGGGCACGCCGGTGATGGCCTTCATGGAAGACGAGTTCGGCTGGAAGCGCCGCAACGGCGCACTCTTCTTCGGCGCGGCGGTGCTGCTGCTCGGCATCCCGTCTGTGCTGTCGCAGGAGGCCTTCAACGAGTTCGACTACTGGGCCGGCACCATAGCGCTGGTGGTCTTCTCGCTCCTCGAGATAATCCTTTTCGCCTGGGTGTTCGGCATGGAGAAGGGCTGGAAAGAGATAACGGCGGGCGCGGATATGAAGGTGCCCATCGCCTTTAAATATGTCATCAAGTACGTGACGCCGGTGTTCCTGCTGATAGTCTTTGTCGGCAGCCTGCCGGAAGTCTGGGCCACGCTGACCAAGCCGGTCACGTTCCAGGTGGCGCTGGCGCGCGGCCTGATGGTGGCCCTCTTCGCCGGGCTGTCGGGTCTGGTCTGGCTGGCAGGAAGGAAGAAGGTGACCATATGAGCACTAGCGCGCTGACGATAATGCTGATCACCGAGGTAACGATAACGGCTTTCACGCTGTATTACTTCTGGAAAGTAGTTACCACCCCGCCCAGGGCGGAGCCGGACTCCTACGCCGCCAACGACGACGAGCCGCGCTAGCCCGCAGGCTAGCGCCCCCTGAGGTACGATGAACGATAGAAAACTTACCGGTTATCTGCTGCTGGCCTGCGGCCTGGGGCTCATGGCCGCCAGCTCCGTGATGCTGTGGCGCACCTTCTACGGCAGCATGGAGCCGCCGCAGACTTTCGCCTCCGAGAGTACGGTCACGCTGACCATGGCCTCCGGCATGGCCGTCAACCTGCCCCTGCCGCCGCAGGTGAACCGCTTCGCCAACCTGTCGCTCGCTTTCATGCTGATGTTCTTCCTGGCCGTGGTGGGCGGCAAGGTGGGAAACCTTGGCGCGAAGCTGATAAACGGCCCCGCCGCGCCGCCTCCGCCCAGGCAGCCTTAGCCGCTTTCCCGGGCCGCCTCAGGCGGCCCTTCTTCCAGGCGGATTTTGACTTGTCTTAAGATTTATATATAATTAATAACGGTTGCCGAGGTAGCTCAACTGGTAGAGCGTTCGCTTCGTAAGCGACAGGTTGTGGGTTCAAGTCCCATCCTCGGCTAAAATTTTTTACAGGGGTTGGGCGCAGTTTTCCGCAGTTCTTCTTACCTTCCGCCGTTCTTTAGCGAATCATGTCAAAAAAAACTAACCTGCCGGCTTCAGAGTTCGACGATATAAGTTTTGCCCCGGGGGTCAGTTTCGCCCGCAAGGCCATCTGGTGGTGGCTGCCGGTGCTCTATCTCCTGATCTCCGACACTTTCTACCTGCGCACCTACGATTCCGCGCAGGTGAAGATCACCCTGCTGCAGATGGGCGGTTTCGGGCTGCTGGGCCTGTGGGCCTCGCTGCTGGTGCTGGAGGGCCGCCGCGCCTTCCGCCGCGAGGACTTCGTCTTCCTGGCGCCGTTCTTCGCCTACCTGCTCTACGTGATCGTTTCCTTCGTCAGCGCGCCCTACCGGGGGCCCAGCGTGGACGACTTCGTGCGCTACCTGCTGTACATGTCGGTCACGCTGATCGTCATCCGCGAGTTCACCGCCAGCGCCGTCGACCGGCTGACCAGCGTGCTGATGGTCACCGCCTACATCGCCATCGGCTACGGCGTGGTGCAGTTCCTCGACACCCGCTTCTTCCCGCCCAAGGACATGGGCCCCGGGCTGGACCCTTTCGTCTGGCGCTGGGCTTTCGGGCCGCGCGTGTTCTCCACCTACGGCAATCCCAACTTCTTCGGCAACTTCCTCGTGCTGATCCTGCCGATCATAGTCACCCAGTGGATGAAACGCAAGTCCGTGTTCCTGCTGCCGCTCATCGGCATGAACCTGCTCTGCCTCTACGCCACCCAGACAAAGGGCGCCTTCCTGGGCTTCGGTATATCGGCTTTCCTGTTCTCTGTGTTCTACGGCTACTTCTTCCTGCGGGAGCGGTTGAAGATAAGCAAGGGCGCCTTCCTGGCCCTGGCCTCGATCATTCCGGCCGGGGCTTTCCTGGTGATCTACCTGCTGGGCAACGCGCTTTCCTACAGCTTCCGCATAAACACCTGGCTGTCCACCTGGGAGATGATAGAGACCCATCCCCTGACAGGCATCGGCGTGGGCAGTTTCAAGGTCATCTACCCGGCTTTCCGCCGCCCGGAGATCTTCCACATCGAAGGCAAGCACAACACCGAGACCGACCACGCCGAGGACGAGCACCTGGAGCAGTGGATGGACAACGGCCTGATAGGCTTCGGGCTGTACCTCTGGATAATTTTCTTCGTGACGACGGTGGGCCTGCGCGCGCTGGGCTCGCTGACGGCCAACCTGAAAGGGGCGCGGCCGCCGCCGGTGGCCTACGACCTGCTGGGTTACCTCACCGCGCTGCTGGGGATGCTCGCGCATAATTTCACCGACGTCAGCATGCGGTTCGTCTCGTCGGGCGTCTACCTGGGCCTGCTGCCCGGGGCCATCATCGTCCTGGCGCGCGGCCACGCGCTCTGGGAACTGCATTACAAGGAAGAGTCACAGGAGGCCAAGGACGAGGCCGCCGATCCGGCCGGCAAGGACGGTTTCTATCCCATGCTGGTCTGGGTGGCCCGCGCGGCCGGCCTGGCCGGCGTGCTCTACGCCGCCTGGCTGGTGCTCAGCGAGTTCGCCGGCCTGCAGGGCCCCCTGCGCAACTACATCGCCGGCGGCGAGATCCTGCAGTGGCATATCTCCTGGGCGCTGATGCTGCTCTGCGTCGGCTACGCCGTCTACTCCTTCGGCGGCGTCATCCTGAAGGGCGCCTCGGCCGCGGTGCCGGTGGTGATCCTGCTGACCCTGCTGCCGATCTATTACTTCTGGGGCTGGTTCAAGGGCGACGTCTACCACAACATGGCCATCTTCTTCTCCAAGCAGGGGAAATGGGAAGACGCTATCGGCTATTACAAGCGCGTCAACAAGCTCAACCAGTTCTTCATCATGCCGTATTACTTCACCGGCAACGTCTTCAACGACCGTTTCAACATGGAGCGGGCTTACCGGCCGGAGTGGGGGGACACCAACAACCAGCCCCGCGACGACTTCGAGCGGGCGATGGAGGCCTACGAATACGTGCGCAGTATAGCGCCCAACTACGTGCAGATGCACCACCAGGTTGGCACGCTCTACATGAAGATGCACGACCACATGGCGCGGCAGGGCAAACAGAAAGAGGCGCAGCAGTACCTCGACATGGCGCTGGCCCGCTACAACCTCTACGAGAACCTGGACCCGGTCTACCAGCCGAACTATTACCGCAAGGCGCAGGTCTATATCATGCGCAACGACCTGAAATCGGCCGAGCGGGAGTACAAGAACAACGTAGAGGCCTGGAAGTGCCACAAGAAGGACCACAACCACGGCAGCCCCGAGGGCTACACGCTGCTGGCCAACGTGCAGTACGCGCTCAACAAGTTCCCCGAGGCCGCCAGGAACTACCGGCTGGCCCTGGAGAAGGACCCGAATTACGAGCAGGCTAAGCGCAACCTGCAGGTGGTTTACGGCAGGTTCCCGGAACTGGCGCGGGCCGCTGAAAAAGAGAAGGCCGCGCTGGTGACGGTGACCGGAATAGAAACGCGCTAATGGCTGACACGGAAAACACCCTCCCGGTCCCGCGCGCCCCGCTGGCCATGCTGCTGGCGGCGGTCTTTTTCGTGTCGCCGCTGATGTTCTTCACGGGGCTTACCCGCAACCCGTATTACCTGCAGATAGCGCTGCTGAACTCAGGCCTGCTGGCCGCGGCGGGGCTTTTCCTGTGGCAGTCCGCCAGGCGCGGCGCCTGGCTGCTGCCCGCCACCCCGCTGACCCGCCCGCTGCTGGCGCTGGGCCTGGTATACCTGCTCTCCTTCGCCTGGGCCTGGTTCGGCCATGCGCCTTTCTACCGCCCGGCCATGACCTCCGAGGGGCTGAAGGCCCTGCTCTTCTTCCTGATCAATTGCCTGGGCGCTTTCTACCTGGCGCTGAGCGTGCCTTACGGCGGCTCCGACGAGGAAGTGCCCGCCGGCAAATGGCTGCTCTTCATCCTGGGCTGGGGCTCGCTGTGGTTCCTGTTCCCGGCGCTGAGGGCGCCCGCCGCCGCCGACACGCTGTTCGACCGGCTCTTCGACCCTTACGGCTTCCTGGTCTGGGTCACCGGCTTCACGGCCGTCTACCTGCTTATCCGCCGGACCCGCCAGGAGGATATCCTTCACCTCGCCCTGTCGGCCGGGGCGGTGGCTTCCCTCTACGGCATCCTCCAGTATTTCCGCGTCGAGCTGGTCTGGGCCAAGCAGCTTGCCGCCTACGGCAACCGCTCGGTTTCCACGTTCGGCAACCCTAACTTCATTTCCACCTACCTGGTGATACTCGCGCCGCTGGCCGCCTCGCTGCTGATGAAGGCCCGCACCGGCGCGCAGCGCGCGTTCTACGGCCTGGTGCTGCTGTCCTACATCGGCATGCTTATGTGCAGCCTGACGCGCTCGTCGTGGATAGGCCTTGGCGTGGGCTTCGCCTTCCTGTTCGCCTTCGCCTCTCACCGCGCGCAGCTCAGGGCGAATAAAAAATTCCTGTACCCGTTCTTCGCCGCGGCGCTGCTGACGCTGGCCCTGTGGCCTTCGGATTCCCTGAAGCCGTTCAGCTCCGGCCTGGCCAACCGCGTCAGCGAAGCCGCCAGCGGCGTCGGCTCCGCTTCGTCGGTGAGCCTGTCGGGGGACGAGGGCCGCGTCTACCAGTCCTTCCACCAGCGCCTGCTGATCTGGACCAGCGCCTGGCAGATGGGGCTGGAGAACCCGCTGCTGGGCAAGGGCTGGGGCCAGTTCGAGCTGTTCTACCCGTTCTACCAGGGCCGCCTGGTCGCCAATTTCCCGGTGATGCGGCCGCTGCGCACCCACGCCAACAACGCCCACAACGAGGTGCTGGAGCAGTGGTCGCAGGCCGGCCTCGTCGGGCTGGGCGTCTATCTCTGGTTCCTGGCAACGCTGTTCTACGGCTTCTGGCGCTTCTACCGCACGGCCGGCCCCGGGGCCGCCTACGGGGCCGTGCCCCTGGCCGCGGGCCTGGCCGGCGCGCTGGCCGACAACCTGCTCAACGTTTCGCTGCACTTCGCCGTGCCCGGGCTCATGTTCTGGTGGGTCGCCGGGGCGCTCGCGCTGAGAACGGCGGGCCCGTCCGCGCCGGCGCCTTGGCGCCGCCCGCGCGCCGCCGCCACCCTGGCCTGGCTCCTGGTCTTCGGCTGCGCCGCCGGCGTCTGGTCCTGGCAGCGCCAGTTCATGCGCGAGTACCACTATTTCACCGGCTTCAGGGCCATGCGCGCCGGCGCCCTGCCCGCGGCCGTGCGCGAGCTGCGCGCCGCCTGGGAGGCCCACCCCCGGGAGGTCAACAGCAACTACGAGTACGGCAACGCCTATGTGCGCTCCGGCGACCTGGAGAAGGGCGCGTGGGCCTACGGCGAGGCGCTGCGCTCCAACGCCGGCTACGACGAGATCTATTTCAACCTCGCCATCGTCCTCAAGCGCCTGGGGCGGACGGAAGAAGCGCTGCGGCATCTGCAGATCTCCTCCGTTATCAACCCGCTGAACCCCACCACCTGGCAGGCGCTGGCAGAGATCTATTTCTCCGCCCCGGACCGCGCCGCGGTGGCGGGCCGGGCGGCGGCCGACTTCGAGGAGGCCGTACGGATCTTCCCCTACGACCCAAACATGTGGAACACCCTGGGCTATTTTTACACGCTGCTCAAGAAGCCCGAGGCGGCCCACCGCGCCTACGCGGGCGGCGTGCGCGCCGACCCCGGTAACGCTATGTTGCAGCAGAACCTCGCCGGCGTCTCGCGGCAGCTGGGCCTGCGCGACGACCCGCAGCTGCGCTGGCTGTCCGAGTACCTGCGCCTCGAGCGGGTCCTGGCCGGGCCCGGCGCCGCGCCCGCCGACCTGAAGGCCGCGGACGCTCTGCTGGCCCTGGAGCCCGCCTCTCCCAGGGCGCGGCTGCTGCGCGCCAGACTTTATTTCAAGGCCGGCCGCCTGCCGGAGGCCAAGACGGAACTGGCGGCCCTGGTCCGGAATAATTACGCCGACAACCAGGCCCGCTACGGCCTGGCGGTCATCTATGAAAGAGAGGGGGAGATAGCGCTGGCCCGCGAGGAATGGCGGCGCTTCCTGGAGGTAGAGCCGGGCAACGCCGCGATAGCCCAGCGCCTGGCCGCACTGAAATAGCCGCGCGGCACAAACACAGTTTTGGCCGCCTTGCGCATAGCGCTTGATGCGGCACAAACATAGTTTTGTAACAATCCTGTAATAATTAGGTAAACAGGAAAAGGTTAAATATAGCGGACAGGATCGAGTGCAGAGATCCGTATCATGAAAACGAAGAACTATCCGAATTTGCTGTTGCCCGCCGCGCTGGCGCTGTTCGTCGCCGCGGCCGGCCCTTTTGCGCCCGCCCTGTCCGCCCAGGCCGCCAAGGGCGGCGTCAGCCGCTCCATGGAGCAGGCCATACGGCTTTACCACGAGGGGGAAGATACCGAGGCCATGGACCGCTTCATGGACATCCTCGTGAAGGGCAGCCCTTCGGAGAAGGCGCTGGCCAACGAATACATAACCAAGATCACGCTGCGCATGAACACCGGCGTCAACACCGTCAAGGACCGCGGCGCCGAGCCTACCACCCTCACCGAGGTGTCCCAGCCCAAGACCGCCCCGTCCGGCCGCCAGGACGTCCCGGTGGGCGTCAGGCTTAAGGAGACCCAGGAGGCTGAGGAGGCCGAGTTCGAAGCGCGCGACGACGCCGAGGCGCAGCGCGAGCGCGTCAACGACAAGATCTCCGCCAAGATAGCGCAGATGCGCCGCGATATCCTGCTTGAACTTGGCCGCGCCGACGCCGTCAAGGTCTACATGGGCGCCGACGGCCTGCCTAAGGCCCTGACGCTGGACCCCAACTATTTCTTCGCCGCGGAGACCACCTTCCGTCCCGGCACCGACAAGATGCTGGGCCTGCTCTCCGGCCTGCTGTTCACGCTGGGCAAGGGCAACGCGCTGCTGCTGCCCGAAGGCTCCGCCGAAGGCGATGTGAAGATAAAGAGCATCCGCCGGGCCATCGCGCTGAATTCCTATTTCGAGTCCCGCGGCGTTTCCAAGTCCCGCCTGGAGATCAACCTGACCGGGACCGACATCCGCTTTCCTAAGGAACTTACTAATATAAGCGGGCTTATTATACTCTTTGACTATGATAAGCAGCCGCGCCTGAAGGACCTGGAGGACCTGCAGACCAAGGGCCCCAAGGTTTCCCTTGGTATCTACCCCACCGCGATAGCGGTGCACAACAACGAGGGCGCCATAGTGGAGTTCTCCGCCTTCGAGTCACCCATAGGCCAGCCGAGCTGGAAGTTCCAGATCTTCGAGGTGCAGAAGGACGGCAGCCGCCTGCTGCTGCAGGAGATGTCGGGTTCCGGCCCGCAGTTCAACCAGAGCTTCTGGAACGGCCGCAAGAAATTTTTCGGCGCCCCGTACCCGTCCGGCAAATACATGTTCACCGTTACCGCCACGGATGTGGAGGGGAGGGAAACCTCCCTGAGCCGCCTGCTGGCCATCCGGCTCACGCCGGAAGAAGAGAAGGCGCAGCAGGCGAGGCCTGCGCAGAAGCCCGCTGGCGAGAAGGTGACCCGATCCGGAGTCAAGACCCGCTCCCTGAATGCCAATGGCGTCAAGGGCGGCGTGTCCGGCAAGCTCATGAAAGGCGCCGGCAAAAAGGGGAAGGCCCTGAAAAAGGCCCCCCCTAAAAAGAAGGCCCGCCCCGCCAAGAAGCCCGCGCAGGAAGAAGAGGCCGCGCCCGCCGAAGGCGGCGAGACCTCCTCCGCCGGAGACGCCGCGGCCCCGTCCGGAGAGTCCGCCCCGCCCGGAGAGCTTTCGGGCCAGTTCAGCTATAAAGTTTTTTTCACCGAGGCCAACGCGCTCACCAGCAGCAGCGAGAAGCGCCTGGCGCAGGTGGCGGAGACCATGGGCTACTACCCGATGGCCAATATACAGCTCACCGGCTACGCCTATTCGGGCGAGCCGAACGCGGACACGCTGGCGGAGAACCGCGTGAACATGGTGGCGGCGCGGCTGACCGAAAAGTATAAGATAGAAAAGGCGCGCATGGAGATGAGCTCCAAGGTCAGCGAGGCCACCAAGGCGATGGTCGAGATCAAGCTGACCGGCAAAGAATAAGCCGGACTATTAAATTTATGGCAAAAGCAGCGGGACCTAAACACCTGGGCATCTACATCTCCCCTAAGGAGATCTGCATCTCCCAGGTCAAGCTGGGCAAGGACTCCAAGCCGGAGACCGAGCACCTGGTTAAATTCCCCACCGAGTTCCCGGTGAAGGAGGGGATGCTCAGGCCCCTGTCCCTGAACCATGACTTCTTCAACGAGAAGGCCTCCTGGCTCGCCCCTTTCAGGCAGGCGGTAAAGAAGGTCAGCTGGGATTCCACCACCGTCGTGGTGACGCTGTCCCAGCAGTTCTCCATCATCCGCTATTTCGTCATGCCCGCGGTGGACCGCCGCTTCTGGAGCAAGTCCATCCCGCTCGAGTCCAAGAAGTACATCCCGGTCTCCTTCGACGAGGTGGTCTACGATTTCAGCGCGGTGCCCGCCGACGGCGGCAAGAAGCTGGGCGTCCTCTTCGGCATCACGCAGCGCAAGAGCGTGGAGTTCCTGACCGAGGCCCTCAAGAGCTGCGGCCTCACGCTGGCGGCGCTGGAAGTCACGCCCATCTCCTTCGAGCGCGCGGTGGGCTTCCTGGACCCCAAGGAACACGACTCCAAGGGCTACATCCATTTCAGCGAGAACATGACCTTCATGCTCTTCTCGCACAACGGCTACCCGGTGCTCTACCGCGAGACCGAGACCGAGTCCGGCGGAGCGATGAGCGAGCGCAAGCGCCTGGACATCAAGGGCGGCGTACAGTTCGTGGACCGCTACGTGGGCGGCAAGGATTACAAGGCCATCATGATCAGCGGCGACGGCGCCGAAGGCTGGAAGCCGATGGCCGAGAAGGAGGCCGAGCCCATCTCCGTGCAGCTCTGGGACGCCGGCAAGGCCTGCGGCCTCAAGGACAACGACGCCGCCTCGCTGCTGGCCACCGCCGCGGCCCTGCGCGGGCGCACCTCCGGGCCCTCGCTGCCAGACATCTCCGGCGTCAGCACCGCCGCCAACCTGGAGAAGAAGGTGCAGAGCTACGTCTGGAACATCTCTTTCGTCCTGGGCGCCCTTATCCTCTCCCTCTGGCTGCTGGCCGAGGGCCGCACGATGATGCTTTCCTCCAAGGTCTCCTCGCTCAAGGCCAAGGTGGTCAACGTGCCCGAGCTGGAGGGCCTGGAAGCCGATACCATCCGCACCCGCATAGAGACCATGGGCACCAACTCTATGGTGCTGGAGGGGCTGGTCAGCGACATCGACCCGGTGGCCCCCAAGCTGGCCGCCGTGGCGGACCGCATCCCGCCGGACCTGTGGGTCACCAACATGACCTACGCCAACCCTTTCGCCCTGTCCGAAATGCAGACGGGGGAAAAGACCATGCGCATCGGCGGCGAGACCTTCCTGCGCGGAGACCTTAAAGGCCGCCTGGTGGACGCCTTCACCAAATCGCTGAAGGCGGCCCCGGAGTTCAAGGTTTACAGCGCGCCTTTCGGCGGTATAGACAGTACTACCGAGGAAGGCGGCCGCTCGGGAGCCGCCGCCGGCCCCGGCGCGCAGAAGACCAGCGGTTTCGCGGTGATGTGCAGGTTCAAGAGGAAATAAGCTATGGCGCCCCAGCTAGGATCAATGCCCGATAAGGCCCTCTCCTACTTCAGGAGCATGTGGGACGATATCCTCATCATCTACGGTGAGAAAGGCTTCGCGCCTTTCAAGAAGCCCGTGATCTACGCCGCCCCCGTGCTGCTGGTGCTCTATTTCGGCTTTTACGGCCCGGCCGGCGGGCGCCTCTCCCGCGCGCGCGCCGAGGTGACCAACATGACGGTGGTCTCGCAGTACGCGGAGCAGTACGAGACCGCCAAGGGGCGCATAGGCCTCCTGCAGCGCAAGCTGCCGCTCGTGAAAGACAAGGACGAGTGGCTCAGCTACGTCATCAGCAGCACCGCCAAGAAGGCCGGCGTGTCGGTGGATTCGCAGAGCGCCCAGCGCGAGAGCGAAGTGGGCGGCTACCTGGTCGTTTCCCGCGAAATTTCCACCACCACCACCTACCACGTCTTCGGGCGCTGGCTGGCGGAGATAGAGAATTCCCCTATCTTCCTGCGCATCACCGAGCTGTCGGTCACCCGCGACGAGAACAGCCCCGGCAACGTGAAGGTCAGCTTCATCCTGTCCACCGTTTTTCCGAAGCAGGGAGGGGGAGGCTGATATGAAAAGCTTTTCCTCCATACTGCTCTGGCTGCTCCTGATCGCCCTGGTGGCCGTCCCGTCCTTCCTGTTCTATAACTGGGTGATGCAGGGCAAAGAGAAGGCCGCCGCGGAGACCACCTCGACGGGGCCCGTGGCCAACGTTTTTCCTCCGTCGCAGGACGCGACGCCGCGCCCCGCCGCCGCGCCGGCCGCGCAGCCCCAGGCGGCCCTGGCCCAGGCCGCCGCTCCGGTACAGCCCGCGCCCAGGCCCGCTCCCGCCCCGGCCCAGCAGGCTCCCGCCGCGCAGCCGCAGGCCGCCCCGGCCCCCGCCGAGCAGTCCCCTTCCGCCTCCGCCAACGCGCCGGAGCCCGCCCAGGCACTGCAGCCGGAGGTTTCCACCGGCGCCGAGCAGGGCGTGGAGGTCTCCACCGTTCCCAAGCCGCGCTCCTGGTACGCGCCCAAGAGCGAGCGCGACCCTACCTTCTCCCCGGCCGATTACCGCAAGCTCAAGGAAGAGCAGATGCAGCGCGAGGAGGCCGAGCGCCTGCAGCGCTACGCCGAGCGGAACAAGCCCAGGGAGCCCGGCCCCGAGACCAGGATCAACCTGCAGGGCATCGTGGGCAACGCCGCGCTGATCAACAACGAAATGTATTACGCCGGCCAGACGGTGCGCGGCGTGAAGATCCTCAAGGTGGGAGTGGACTATATCATCGCCGAGTGCGTCACCGGCTCGTGCAAAGGCAAAAAATTCAAGAAAGTGATGAGATAGGCGCTGTTACAAAGGCCGTTGGTTAACATATAATAGGTAAGCAATTAAGGACGGAGGCGTATTATGAAGACTCTTAAGATTTTACTCGCGCTGGCGCTGGCCCTGGAGCCGGTCCTTTTCCCGGTCGCCGGGCTTTACGCCCAGGACGCCCCCGCGGGCGATAAAGACTTCGCCCAGGACCTGCAGGGTCCCGGCGGCGACGAGGGCGGCCCCATCCTCGACAGCGGCCCGGCCGATTCCGCGCCGCCTTCGGTGATGCCGCAGGGCCAGGTCCCCGGCTCGCCCATCGACTCGGTCCAGATCGGCGGCGCCCCCAAGGACGCCCCGATGTACGAGGAGGTGGAGTCCGTCTCGCCCCTCGACCGCAAGATCGGCCCCATCCGCCTCAAGGGCGCCCCGCTCTCCACTTTTCTCGACGTGGTTTCGGCGCAGTCCAAGGTCAACTTCATCATCACGGAAGGCCTCGAGACCAAGACCATCACCGTCTTCCTGCGCAAGACCACCGTGCGCGAGGCGCTGGAGCTGCTGCTGCGCGTGAAGGGCCTTACCTACCAGCGCATAGGCAAGAGCAATACCTACGTGGTGCAGAAGCGTTCGGCCGACATGCCTAACCTCATCACCAAGATATACACCCTCAACTACATCCCGCTGATCCCGATCACCTCCGTGGGCGAGGAGATCGCTTCCATAACCGCGCAGGACACTTCCTCCGGCGGCGGAGGGAACAATCAGCAGGGCGGCGGCGAGGAGAAGGGCGGCGAAAGCAAAGAGAGCCCCATCTCCATCATCAATATCGTGCGCAGCGTGCTGTCCAAGAAGAACGGCAAGCTGGCCACCGACCCCCGCACCAACACCCTGATCATCACCGACGTGCCCGAGGTGTTCCCCCAGGTAGAGCAGATCATCGCCGAGCTGGACAAGAAGGCGCCGCAGATCCTCATCGAGGCGCAGATCGTGGAGATCAACACCGACCGCATGAACGAGCTCGGCATCGAGTGGGGCGGGTCGCGCGGCGAGATGGCCTATTTCGCCGGCCCCTCGCGCCTGACCGACTACGGCCTGCGCCCCGGCTTCTTCTCCGGCGACGAGTGGAAAAAGTTCTTCCCGAAGACCAGCGACATCTCCGGCGAAGCCGGCAGCGGCGGCAGCGCCGGTTCGGTGGACCCGATCTTCTCGACCGGCCAGCAGAGCTCCAAGGGCGTCTACTACGGCGTCTTCAGCCTGGCGCAGCTGCAGGCCATCTTCCGCGCGCTGATCTCCAAGGGCGAGGGCCGCTACCTGGGCAAGCCCAAGATCGTGGCGATGAACAACAAGACCGCGCTGATCGCCATCTCCAAGGACGCCGCGATGGGCACCACCAGCACCGTCTCCTCGGCGGGCGGCGCATCCGGCACCTCCTCCAGCGGCGTAGAGCGCCGCCGCATCGGCCTGATCCTCAAGGTCACCCCGCAGGTGAACAAGGAAGGCTATATCACGATGATCGTGCAGCCTTCCTATTCGGACGCGGTGGCCTCGGCCATCACGGTGCAGGGCTCGACGGTCTACGACCCGGTCAGCCGGGGCGCCTCCACCATGGTTCGCGTGAAGAACGGCCAGACCGTGGTCATCGGCGGCATGCTCTCCTCCACCGAGAGCAAGACCATCCGCAAGGTCCCGCTGCTGGGCTACATCCCTATCATAGGCTGGCTTTTTACCAGCGTGAGCTCCAGGCGCACCAACACCGACCTGGTGATCTTCCTCACGCCGACGATACTGGTGGATTAACCGCTTAGCGCGGTTGCGGGCTACGGGATAAAGGGCGGACCGCGGGGTCCAGTGCCCTTTATCCTTCGGCCTTGAAAGGCATAACGAAAGGCGGCGCGTAATTATCTATGGCACATAAACTCCTCGGCGAAATAATGGTGGCGGCCAAGTGGATCACCGAAGACCAGCTGGAAAAGGCCCTGCGCTTCCAGCAGCAGCAGGGCGGCCTGATAGGCGAGGCCCTGGTCAAGCTGCGCTACGCCAGCGAAGAGCAGGTGGCCCAGGCGCTGGCCAAGCAGCTGGGCATCATCTACGCCTCCAAGGAGAACCAGATCCTGAACCCCGAGAAGGGCCAGGGCCTGGAGAAGCTCATCCCCGAGAAGTTCGCGCGCGACAACGCCGTGGTGCCGCTGTTCATCGAGAACAACACGCTGGCCACCGCGCTGACCGACCCGACGAACATCATCATGATCGACAACATCAAACTGGTGTCGGGCATGGAGATCACGCCGTTCATCTCGACGAAGGCCCAGATCCTGAAGGTCATAGACTCTTTTTACGCGGCGCAGGGCAGCCTGATCGACAAAGTGCTGGACAAGGCCGGGGAGGGGGGCGAGGCCTCCGAGACCGACGTGGTCACCTCCGACGGCAAGCTGGACCTGGACAAGGTCATTATAGGCGCCAGCAAGGGCGCGCAATCCATCAAGCTGGTCAACGCCGTCATCAAGCAGGCGATCAGCGAGCGCTGCAGCGACATCCACCTTGAGAAATACGACGAGAAAGTGGCCCTGCGCTTCCGCATCGACGGCACGCTCTACGAGCGCAGCGCCCCGCAGTCGGACCTCTTCGACGCCATCATCTCCCGCGTGAAGATCCTCGCGAAGCTCGACATCTCCGAGCGCCGGCTGCCGCAGGACGGCAGCTTCACCATCAAGTTCCAGAACCGCAACATCGAGACCCGCGTCTCGATCTGCCCCACCGTCTTCGGCGAAAAGCTGGTCATGCGTCTGCTCGACAAGGGCAACGTGGAATTCAACGTGGATAAGATCGGCTTCGAGACTCGCCAGAAGGAGGACTTCCTGAAGGCCGCCACCGCGCCGCACGGCCTGATCCTGCTGACCGGCCCCACCGGCTCCGGCAAGACCACCACCTTGAACGCGGTGCTCAACACCATCAAGTCGCCCGAGATCAACATCATGACGCTGGAGGACCCCGTCGAAGTCAAGATGGAGGGCATCAGCCAGGTGCAGATCCGGCCGCAGATCGGCCTCACCTTCGCGAGCGGCCTGCGCTCCTTCCTCCGTCAGGACCCCGACGTCATCCTGGTCGGCGAAACCCGCGACAACGAGACCGCCGAAGCCTGCCTGAAAGCCGCCATGACCGGCCACCTCGTGCTGTCCACGCTGCACACCAACAGCGCGCTCGAGGCCATCCCGCGCCTCATCGACATGGACATCGAGGCGTACCTGCTGGCGAGCACGCTGCTGCTGGTGGCGGCGCAGCGCCTGGTGCGCGTGCTCTGCCCCGACTGCAAGGTGCCTTACCGCCCCACGCAGGAGGAACTGGACCTGATCGTAAAAGAGTCTTACCTCAACCCGATGCCGGACCTGACCAAGCTGACCTTCTACAAACCGCGCGGCTGCCCCAAGTGCGTCAACATGGGCTACAAGGGCCGCAAGGCCATCTACGAGGTGTTCTTCATCACCGAGGCGATGAAGCGCATCATCGCCAAGGACGCGGACCAGCCCAAACTGCGCGAGGCCGCGGCCATAGGCGGCGCGTGGGACCTGCGCGCCAGCGGCTGGCGCAAGGTGATAGCGGGGGTAACCTCCTCCGAGGACATGATGTCGATAACGATGACGGAGCATTAAGACCTTGAAGTTAGCGGGTCCATCTGTTAGACTATAAGATATATGGGAAGATTCATTTACACGGTCCAGGACGCGCAGGGCACGGTGACCACCGGGGGCCTGGACGCCGACGACGAAGACGGCGCGGTACAGGCGCTGCAGACCAAGGGCCTGTTCATCCTTTCTATCCAGTCCGAGGACACCAAGTCCAAGGGCATCATGAGCATCAAGAAGCTCAGCGGGGGCAGCATCTCCGGCCGCGAGATGGTGTTCTTCGGCGAGCAGATGGCCACGCTGATAGGCGGCGGCATCCCGCTGGTGCGCGCCCTCTCGCTGCTCTCCGAGCACGCCGAGAACAAGAACCTGGGCGCGGTCCTCTCCACGGTGACCAAGGAAGTCTCCGCCGGCGGCGCCTTCCACAAGGCGCTCGAGAAGCACCCCAAGGTCTTCGACGAGATCTGGGTGTCGCTCGTGCAGGCCGGCGAGGTGTCGGGCCAGCTGCCCGCCGTGCTGCGCCAGATCACGGCCTACAGCGAGTCGCAGGAGAACGTGAAGAACAAGATCATCACGGCCGTCTCCTACCCGGCCGTGCTGATGACCATGTCCTGCGGCGTGCTGATCTACTTCATCGTCTACATCGTGCCGGTCTTCGCCGGCATCTTCAAGGACTTCAACCTGCAGCTGCCCTTCATCACGCAGATGATCGTCAATATCTCTTATATCGTGACCAAGTACCTGGTCCTGATCCTGGTGGTCGGCATCGGCAGCGCGTTCGGCTTCAAGGCCTATATCGCCACGCCGCCCGGCCGCCTGACCTGGAACCACGTCCAGTTCAACATGCCGCTCGTCGGCTCGCTGATCAAGGCCATGGCCATCGAGCGCATGCTCACCACCATGGCCACGCTGATCCGCTCCGGCGTCAGTATCCTCAACGCCGTCTCGGTGCTGGAAGGGGCGTTCAAGAAGAACCTCATCTTCCAGGCCGGGCTCAAGCAGGCCAAGAACGACATCGCCAGCGGCCGCTCCATCTCGGAGTCCTTCAAGAAGACCGGCATCTTCCCGCCGATGGTGACCGAGATGATGTGGATGGGCGAAGAGTCGGGCAAGCTGCCCGACATCATCGTCGTGCTTTCGAAGTATTACCAGGAGCAGATCGACCAGTGGCTGCGCCGCTTCAGCTCGATGATCGACCCGATCCTGGTCGTGGGCGTCGGCGGCCTGGTGGCCGTGATCGTGATGAGCATCTTCATGCCCATCTTCCAGCTGTCGCAGATAGGCGCCGGCTAAAACTTACGGAGGGGAAAATGAACACCCAGAAGAAAGGCTTTACCCTGATAGAGCTCGTGGTCGTCGTGCTGATCATGGGCATCCTGGCCTCGGTCAGCGTGCCGTACTACTACAAGACGGTGGAAACTTCCAAGGCCACCGACTCCGTAGCGCTGGGGCACCTCCTGGGCAACGCCAACAGGATGTTCCGGCTGGACCAGCCCGCGGCCGCGATGAGCGGTTCCGTCACCAACAGCTGCAACACTTATACCTGCGCCACCGTCCCGGCCGGCAGCGGCTGCCGGCTGATAGCGTGCGGCTACGTGGCCCAGCAGGACTGGAACCAGGCCTCCTACGACTTCTACGTCTGCAACGGCGGCAACGGCGGGCCGTGCTGCGGCAGCGCCGGTACGGAGATCGGCGTCTCCTGCACCAGGCGCAAGGCCGGCGCCAGCGGCGCCTACGCCAACTGGGGCTACCGCTTCTACAACAGCGGCCGCTGCGAAGAGCTGGGCGGCGCGCCGAGCTGCCCCAAGTTCTGATTTTATGAAAGCGCGCATGAGGCCTGGCCAGAGCCTGATAGAAGTCACGATGGCCACCATGATAGCCGCGATCACCACCACCGCGGTCTTCTCGGTGGTGCTGTCGAGCTTCGTGTCCGACGCGCGCGCCGACAAGCGCGACGCGGCCGCGATGGCGGTGCGCCACGCCCAGGAAGTTCTGAAGAGCTTCGTCAGCGTGGACCCCTACAACCCGCTCTACGCGCCCACCTCGGCCCTCGGCACCGGCCGCTGGCAGGCCGACACCTCCGGCGCCTGGGCGCTGCGCGACGGCCGCCACTGGATAAACTCCCTGGTGCAGCAGCCGGGCTCGCCGCTTTCCCCGGCCGGCGTGCCTGCGGCCACCATGTTTTACGACGTGCAGAGCTATCAATGCGCCTGGTTCGGCACCGGGGCCGGGCCGGATTTCCCGATGGCCTGCAAGCGGGTCACCTTCCGGCTGGACTATACGGACTGATTATGAAGCAACGCAAAGCCTTCACCCTGGTAGAGCTGATCATCTCCGTCTTCATCTTCAGCTACATCGCCGCCTCGCTGGCTACGATCTACTCCACCACGAACCGCCACATGTTCCAGAACTACCGGCGCAACGTCATCAAGACCGACGTGCTGATCTCCATGCGCGCCATCCAGGCCGGGCTCACCCAGGCCACCCGCCTGGACCTGCCTGCTGCCGGCACGCAGAACAACGTGCTGGCCTTCGCCTTCAACGTGGACCAGAACTCCGCCTGCTACCCGGTGAATAACGCGCTTCCGGCCTCCTGGCATTACTTCTGCCGGGGAGCCGACCCGCTGATAGCGGGCTCCTGGAGCCTCTACCACCACACCGCGCAGCTCCCGGCGGGCACGCCCTGCGGCAACCCCGCCGCAAGCACCTGGAACGGGGTTTATCCCGTGCCTACCTGCGGCGCCAACATAGGGGGGCAGACGGTCACCCTGCTGATGCGGCATGTAAGCCCGCCCTCCGGCTTCATGTTCAGCCGGCGGCCCGCGGACGGCGTGGACGCCGTAGGCGCGGTGCGCGTCACCCTGCGCTCGTTCTGGTCGGCCGCCGGGCGCGGTTTCGGCGCCTCCCAGCGCGACGTGGATTTCTCGCTGGACAGCGTCATAACCGTCAACCGTTCCAACTGACGCCGCGGCGGCGCCCTTGCCGACGGCGGTTTTGTCTGCTAGACTATAAATAATAATATGAAAGCCCGCTGGAAGAGAGGCGCAGTCCTCCTGCAGACGCTGGTCATGGCCATCATGCTGTCCATGATCGCCGTCATGCTGATGAAGTGGGTGCTGGCCCGCTACCTGCTGGCCGCCCGCAACTACCGGGCCACCGAGGCCAAGGCGCGTTCGCAGATGGTCACGGCCCAGCAGTTCACTCAGTGGAATTTTCAGGATTTCCCGACCCTTATGCCCGCCGGCTCCTCCGGTTCCCTTACTACTTTTGACAACACCACAGTGACCTGGGAGAGGTCCGGCGGCGCGCTGCCCCGCGTCTATACGGTCACCATCGACGAGGACCCCACGCCCTGAGCGGAGGCCCTATGCTTCCGGCCCTCCTGTCAGCGTTCCTCCTGGCCGCGGCGCCCGCCGCGGCGGCCCCTGTGGACTGGCATACCAAAACCTCCCCGCATTTCGAGATCCTGCACGAATCGGTCTGGTCGCCGGCGTCCATCTCGCTCGAGCTGGAGCGCATGTACTCGTCGATGCGGCTGAACATGGCCATGTTCGCGCCGTGGATGGTGAAGGAAAAGACCAAGATCTACATCTACTCGGCCCAGGACTCCTACCTGGCGGGCGAGTTCCGGCCGCCGCGCTGGTCCAAGGGCCTCGCCTTCGTCGCCAAAAAGACCATAGTGGTCTATGACACCGGGGACATCGTTAAACTCAAGGCCGTCATCGCCCACGAGCTGACCCATCTCTACTTCGAAAGCTATTTCGCCGAGAAACTCAAGTACCCGCCGCAGTGGCTCAACGAGGGCCTGGCGGTCTACCTGGAGGAGTCCGCCTTTCCCGGCGGCGCGGGGCCGTGGAGCCGGGCCCTGGCCTATTTCCCCGACGAGCGGCGCTTCCCGTTCCCCGCCTTCTTCGACCTGAAGATAGACCAGCTGTCGGCGGAGTCGCGGATAGCTGATTGGTACCTGCAGGCGTACGGCACCGTGCTCTACCTCTACCGCCCGCACACGCGGGTGCAGTTCAAGGCTTTCTGCGAGGCGGTGAGGAACGGCAAACCGGTGGAAGGCGCGCTCTGGGACAGCTACCGGGTCAGGGAGGGCAGGGATTTCAGCGTGAAGTGGGAGGCCTGGCTGCAGGCTTACTCCAAGCCGGGGGCGGACGGCCTGCCCATGGGCAACCCCTCGGCCAGCTTCAATTTCAAGCCGGTGCAGATCTCGTCGTTCAGCTTCACTAATTTCGGCTCAAAGAAGTAGCCCGGCGCCGCGGAAAATATCGCGGAGCCGGGCCAGGTCGGTCTTGTCCCGCGGGGTCAGCCCCGCGGGTTCTTTATTTTGCGCCAGCAGCAGGGTGAGATAAAAGTCGCGGCGGCCGGGCGCCGCTTTCAGCGCGTCCCCGAGCAGCCGTACGGCCCGCGCCCGGTCCCGTTTCAGGGCCAGCAGCCCGGAGAGGTAAAGCGAATCGGCGTCCGGCGGATAATCCTTCAGCAGGGCGGGGATCTCGGCCGCGCCGCCGCACCAGGCCAGCGCGTAGGCGAGCCGCAGGCGCAGGTTGCCGTCGGCCGGGGCCAGCGCGGAGGCGTTACGGTAATTATCCACGGAGCCTGAGCAGGCCCCCTGGCGCAGCAGGGCGGAGGCCAGGTTGGCCCGGGCCCTGGGGGAGGAGGGGGAGCGCGCGGCCGCGGCCGAGAAGAGGGAGAGATCGTCGCGGAACTCCGGCCCGCGGCGCAGGGTTTCCGCCCCGAGCCAGGCCAGCCAGAGGCAGGCCGCCGCGGCCGGCAGCGAGGCGCCCTTGGGCGGCAGCACGCCTTTGAAGGCCCAGGCCGCCAGCAGCGCAAAGCCCGCCAGCGGCAGGTAGAGGTAGCGGTCCGCCTTTATATTGTAAAGCGGCCAGATATTTAGCACAGGCAGCAGCGCGGTAAAGATCAGCAGCAGGGCCAGCCCCGGCAGCCGGCCGCGCGCGAAGAGCCACGCCGCCCCGGCCAGCGCGGCCAGGCAGAGCGCCAGGGGGCCCGCGCCCTCGCGGAAGGTGCGCCTGACCCGCGGGCTGTAGTCGGAGGCCAGGCCGTAGGGCAGCGGCAGCTCGCGCAGGTAGCCGCGCGCGACGCCGGCCATGGTGTAGAGGTTCACGGCGGGGCTGGCGTAGACCTCGCGCCAGGGCGCCAGGCTTTTCCAGACCCCGCGCGGCGCGCCGGCGCCGGGAAACAGGGCGGCGGGGTAGAGCGCCGAGGGGGAGGAGACCCCCGGGGCCGAGCCCGGCAGATAATAGCCGGAGCGCGGCGCCCTGAACCAAAGGTAAAAGCCGGCCACGAACAGCAGCCCCAGCAGCAGCGGGGCCGCGCGCTTAAGTCCCTGCCTGCCCGAGTCGAAAAGTATGGCGGCGCTCGCCGCCAGCGGCAATACTACGGGCGTTTCCACGCTCAGCATGGCGAATAGATAGCAGGCCGCCGCGGCCGCGCCGGCGGGCAGGGACGGGCGGCGGGCGTAGAACAGCGCGGCCAGCAGGCCCGCGCAGAAGAAGAAGAAGCCGAGCAGGTGCGAGCGGAAAACTATGATATGCACTGCCTCGGCGGCCGCCGGGTGCAGCGCGAAGGCCAGCGCCCCGAACAAAGCCCCCGGCGCCGAGCCGGAGATCAGCAGCAGCAGCGCGAAGAGCAGCGCCGCGTTGCCGGCGTGCAGCAGGGCGTTAGTGAGCTTCATGCCGCGCGGGCCGCTGCGGGCGCAGGCGTCGGCTATCAGCGTGGCGTTGACCGCCGGGCGCGCGCTCATCCTTACCGGCAGGACTTTCACCAGCTGCGCCGGGTTCAGCGCCGCGCCAAGGTTGGCGCAGTCCGTCACGAAAGAGTTCTTGGCCAGGAATTCCCCGTCGTCCCAGAGCAGGCTGTCCGAAAGAAAGGGCAGGTGCGCGGCCAGCCCGGCCGCAAAGGCCAGAGCCGCGAGCAGCAGGTACAGCCGGGGTTTTTCAGCCGCCTTCATATAGTTAAAATTCTATAATATTTAACATGCTAGTCATTAAAGCCGGCGGCAGCGTCATTACCAGGAAGGGGGGGCGTCCCGCCTTCGACCGGACCGCGGCCGCCAGGCTGGCCAGGGCCCTCGCCCGTTTGCGCGGGCCCTTCGCGCTGGTGCACGGCACAGGCTCATACGGCAAGCCGCCTGCGGTCCGCTACAACTACCTGTCCGGCAGGATCGCCCCCGGCACCGCCCCGGTCGCGGCGATCAAGGCCTCGCTCCTGGAACTGCATTCCCTTTTTATCTCTCAACTGGCCGCAGCGGGCCTGAGGCCGGTCAGTTGCCCCGGCTGCGCTTGCTTCTCCCTCGCCGGCGGCCGACCGAGGCTGACCGCCGCGCCGGCGCTGAAGGGCTGGCTTGGCCGGGGGTTCACGCCGGTGATCAATAGCGATATCTTCATGTCAGGCGCGGGCTTCCGTGTTGTATCCAGCGATGCGCTGGCCGCCGCGCTCGCCGCGGCCCTGCGCCCGGAGCTGGCGGTATTCCTGACGGACGTCCCGGGCCTGCTGGACCCTGACGGCGCCCTGCAGCCCGAGCTGTCTCGGGCCGGGTTCCGTGCCCTCGCCCGGGACATCGGCGCGCCGCGCTCCGACGTGAGCGGCGGCATGGCCGGTAAAGCCCGGGAGATAGCCCGCATCCTCGCCGCGGGGGTGGACGCCGCGGTGCTGGATGGGCGGCGGCCTGAAGAACTGCTGAAACTGCGCGCCGGACGGCGCGCCGGGGGAACTTATATACATGCGCGCTAAAAAGAACAGGATCAGCGTGGTTATACCGGTCTACAACGCCCTGCCCGAGCTGAAGGCCTGCCTGGAAAGTCTTTCGCGCACCGCGCGCGGCCTTTATGAACTGGTGCTCGTCGACAACGGCTCCGGTCCGGAGACGCGCCGTTTCCTCGCCGGGCTCAAGGGCGCCGTCAAAGTCCGCAACGCCTCCAACCTCGGTTTCGCGAAAGCCGTCAACCAGGGGTTGAGGGCGGCCTCCGGCGAGTACCTCGCCGTGGTCAACAGCGACGTGGCATTTTACGACGGCGGCCTGCAGGGCCTGGCGGCCTGCCTGGACGCTGACCCGGCCGCTGGCGTCTGCGGTCCGCTTACCAACCGCACCGTCGGAGTGCAGCGCGTGGTCCTGGCCCCGAAGGTGGAGAAGGATAAGCGCTCGCTCGAGGTCTTTGCCCGCGCCATGGCCCTGCGCTTCTCCGGCGAGGCGTTCGAGGTGCACCGCCTGGTCGGTTTCTGCTTCATGCTGCGCCGCGCCGCCTATGAGAGCGTAGGCGGGCTCGACGAACGCTTCGGTACCGGGTGCTTCGAAGATTTCGACTATTGCCTGCGGCTGCGCCAGGCCGGGTGGCGGCTGAAGGCCGCCAAGGACGTCTTCGTCTGGCACCGCCATCACGCCAGCTTCTCCGGCCACGACCATTTCATGTCCTGCGCCGTGAAGAACCGCGAGGTGTTCGTTGATAAATGGTGCCGCAAGGCGCTGGAGTTCCTCGACGAGCTGGATCCTTACCTGGAGACGAGCGGGGCCCGCCTTAAAGCCGGGCGTTGAGGCCTTTTCTGGAAAAGCTATACCCCGTACTCGGCCATTCGATGCGTTTCCTGCTGGAGCCGGGCGACGCCGTGGCCGCGCGCCCCTGCGCGCCGGCAGCGCTGCGGGCGGGGGACATAGCGCTCCTGGTGCGCTGGTCCGGCGGCCTGCCGTCGGGCTATGTCCTCCACAGGGTAGTCCTTAACCTGTCGTTTGCCTGCGGGCCCGTGCTGACCAGGGGTGACGCCAACTTTTTCCCCGACTGGCCGCCTTCCGACTACCAGCCGGCGGGCGCGGCCGCTGCCCTGCTGCGCGGCGGTCTGCGTTACGAGCTGCCGAGAGGGCTAGGGCCCTCGCTGCTGCTCCCGCTCTATTCCCTGGCGGCTAATAAATTCCTGTACGCCGCGGCCGCCGCGGCCGCCGGCTTGTTCTCGCTTGCCTGCCGCCTGCGCCCCGCCTTCGCCGCCCCGCAGCTGAATTGGCTCTACCTGGGCTGGGAGAGCCGCCTTTACCCGGCCCTGCTGCGGCTGCTGGCCGCCCCGGCGCTGCCCCGCGGCGGCAAGCCGGCCGCGGGGACCGCGGCGGTCAGGAGCGGGCGCGTCACCTCCGACGAGACCTGGAGCGGCAGTGTGACCGTGGCGGACTACCTGACCATAGAGGCCGGGGTCACCGTGACGGTGAGGCCCGGAACCCGGGTGGTTTTTGAGCGGCGCGAGCCCTGGTTCTTCCCGGTGCTGCGCGCGGGCGGCGCCGGAGAAAAACTGGAATTGGAGAGCGCCGGCGCCAAGCTGCTGGTGTACGGCCGCCTCCTCGCCGGCGGGACGCCCTCGGAACCCATATTCTTCGGCGGCCCCGCCTTCGCCGGGCTCCACGCGCTCGGGAGGGGTTCCGTTGAACTGCGCCAGTGCCGCCTGTCGGGGTCCTCTTCCTGCGCCCTGTCCGTCCGTGACTCTGCCGAAGCTCTTGCCGCATCCTGCGCGCTAGAGGGGTGCGCGCGCGGCGCAGAGCTTTACGGCGGGGCGAACGCCGCTTTTAACGCCTGCTCCGTCTCTGCCTGCGGAGGCGCCGCTTTCCTGGTTTCCGGCCACGCCACGCTGCTAACGCACGGCGGCATGGCCGAGTGCCGCGGGGCCGCCGCGGAGATCTCCGGCAGCGCGGCGGCCGGGTTTTACGGCTTCTCCGCCGCCGGGTGCGGCGCCGGTTTTTCCGTAACCGGCCGCGCCGCCGCCCGCCTGGAAAAGTGTTCTGTCTCCGGCGCTGAGGGCCGCGCCGTATACTGCGCTGACGAGGCTTCGCTGACCGCCGCCGGCTGTTCCTTTACGGGGAACCCGGCCGGCCTCGGGGCCGCCGGCGCCACCCTGACGGCGTTCCATTTCAGCGTTTTTTCCTCGGCCTCGGGCCCCTGCTGCCAGTTCTACGGCCGCAACGAGTCGGTTTTCACCGGCTGCTCCTTCACCGGGGGGGCCGGGCCCGTGCTGCAGTCCTTCGGGCAGAATCGCGTTTCACTGGACCGCTGCGCCGTCGCCGGGGGCGAGACGGCCGCGGCCTTTTGCGGCCGGGGGGAACTGCGCGCGGAGCGCTCTGTCTTTACGGGCACCTCCGGCGCCGCGTTCAAGCTGGACCGCGCGGCGCGCTTCTCCGCCGGGGCCTGCCGCGTTGAGGACTGCAAGGCCGGCGTGCGGGCCGAGGATTGCCTGGAATTAGCCTTGGACGGGTGCCTGTTCAGCGCCAACGCCGGCCCCGCAGCTTTTGTCTCCGGCCGCGGCTCGGTTTCTGTCTCGGGCTCGGTCTTCATCGGCAATGCCCTGGGGCTGCACTTCTCCGGAGAGACCGCCGCCCGCGTGACTGCCTGCCGTTTCGAGGGGCAGCGCGGAGCGCCCCTGCTCCTGGACGGCCGGGCGCGCTGCGCCCTTGAAAACTCGGCTTTCACCGGCAATTCATCCGGCATAGCCCTGGGGGGCCGCGCGGAGGCGGAGGCCGCGGACTGTTCTTTCCTCGGCAACGGCGGTCCTTCTTTCGAGCTTTGCGGCGCAGCGGCGCTGGACGCTGTGGCCTGCGTTTCCTCCGGCGGGCCGGCGGCGCTGCTGCTGCGGGAGGATGCCGCGGCAGCCCTGGCCCGCTGTTCTGCCGAAAGTTCCTCCGGCCCCGCCGCCAGCCTTGAGGGGTCGGCTGGCCTTCTGGCCGTCGGCTCTTCGTTCAGCTCCGGGCGCGACGCGCTCTACTGCCGCGGCGCCTCGACGCTGGACCTCTCGGGGTGCTCTCTTTCCGCCCGCGCCGGGGCGGCGCTGGATTTTGCCGGGAAGTCCGCGCGTCTGCGTTCCGTGGCGGCGGCCGGCACCGGAGGCCTGGCGGCGGCTGGGCATGCCTCTGTGCGCGCCGAGGGCCTGACTATCCGTGCGTCCGCTTACGCGGTGGATTCTTCCGGGGCCAGGCTCCGCCTTTCCGGTCTCGTGGCCGAAGGCGGTTCGCTCGGCGGGCTGCTGCTGACCGGCGGCTGGGCCCGCGTCGACAATTCTTCGTTCTCCGGGGCGCCTTATCCGGGCCTTGCCGCCGGCGGCGGGGCCAGCCTTCGCTGCCGGGCGGTAACCGTCGACGGAACCCCCTGGCTCCCTCCGCCAGCTCCTCACTCCCCGGCCAGGCTCAGGCCCGCGTTGGCCGCCTTCGCCGCCGCAACCGCGCACCTGCCCGTCTTCAGGGTACTGTACCGCCTCTTCTACCTCGCCGGGGTCCGGGCGGCGGGGCCGCTGCTCAACCCCGGGCGCGGCGGCTCGGTCTATCTCTACCGCGGCATGGCCGCGCCGGGCTGGGTGGCCGGCCTGAGCGACATGGACCTGGCCCTGCTGCAGCCGCGGCTGTCTCCCGCGGCAGACTGGACCGCTTTCTCGGCCCTGCGCCGCCGGCTGCGGATCTTCAGGACCCTGTTCCCGTTCACCGGCGAGGTGCTCTCCGCCCCGGCGGAGGACTTTTCCGGCTTCGTTTCTGGCTGGGGATTAAAGGGAGCCGAGTTCCGCGCCGCCTCCCGCCTGCTGGCCGGCCCGCCGCTGCCAGCGCCGCCGGCGCGCGAGGCCCGCACTCCCGACGCGACCGAGGCATTTTATTCCTATACCTTGCTGCTCTCGCATTTTCTGGCCGCCGGCCTGCCGCCCGCCTTCAGGGCCCGAAACTGCCTGAAAGGCCTGGCCGATGTAAAACGGTACCTCGACCGGGGCTCTGCTCTGCGCGCGTCGCGGACGGCCTACGCGGAGAAGTACCGCCTGACTCCCGGCACCGGAGAGCTCTCCCCGGCCGACGCCGCCTTCCTGGCTTTCTCCGCCCTGCACGCGGCTTCGCCCGCCCCGCGCCCTGGGCGGGCCGCGCAGCCTGCAGTGCCCGGCTGGTTCAATCGCCACGCTTTCGAGGCCGCCTGCGCGCGCCTGCGCGAGTCGGCTGGCGGCGAGACCGGCGTGGTGCTGGATTCTCTCTACAGGGTGTACCTGGTCCTGCCGGACACCGCGGCCGGGGATAAGGCCGCCTTCCTGCGCGCCGCCGCCGCCCTGCGCGAGGGCGGCTCTTACTTCGCGGCCGCGCCGCTCATCCTTACGCGCGCCTCTTTCGTCTTCCTCACGGAGCTGCCGTACCTCAATAACCCGCTTTTTTGCCTGGACCTGGCCGCCGCCCCCGGCGGCCGCTCTCCGGCGGATGGGGGCGTTTTCACCTGGAACCTGGAAATACCCGCTCCGCCGGCCGCGCCCGCGGCCGCGGAAGGGGCCGCGCTGGCGGCGCGGCATTTCGGCGCTTCCTGGCGCAGCCTCTGGGGCTCCATGCCGCCGCATTATTTCTATACGCGCGCGGCGGGCCTGCGCCTGCTCCTCGAGACCGGCGAGTGCCCGCCTTTCTCCGCCCCGGCCGCGCTCGGAGAGCGCTTGCGCATAGCTTACGCCGGAGAGAAGGCCTGGGGAGAGTTCTCCGCGGGCGGGGCCTGCCGGGCCAATTATGAATTCGTGGCCGCGCACGCGCGCGCGGCCCTGGAGGCGGCCGGTGACCGCTGAAGGCGGGATATCCGCCCTCGTGATAACCCGCGGCCGGCCCGAGCTCCTGGCCGCCTGCCTGGGCAGTCTCTCAGCCGGGCCCCCGGACGAAATACTGGTAGGGATAGACGGTGAGGATCAGGCCACGGAGCTTGCGCTGAAGCCTTTTCCGGCCGTAAAGGTCCTGCGGCTGCCGCGCTCGTGCCGCGGCGAGGCGCGCAACGCGCTGGCGGCGGCCGCCGCCGGCCGCTGGCTCTGCTTCCTCGACGACGACGTGGTGCTGCCCGCCGGCTATTTCGACCGCCTGCGCGGGCTTGTGAAGCTGAACACGGGAGTTTCGGTCTTCGGCGGGGGGCAGTGTTTGTCCCCGGCCTCGGGCTATTTCGAAGAGGCGGTTTACGCCCTGCTGGCCTCGCCGTGGGGCGGCGGGCCGTTCACCGAAAGATTCTCGCCGGTCGCCGGCACCCGCCCGGCCGGCCCGGAAAAATTCATACTGTGCAACCTCGCCGTGGATTCTTTCTTTCTGCGCGAGCGGGGCCTGGCCTTCGAAGGCCATTTAAGCAGCGCCGAGGAAAACCTGCTGCTCAACCGGATGGCGGCCGCCGGGGCGCGCATGCTGCTGAGCGGCGACTTGAACCTGGTGCACCGCAGGCGCAACGGCCCCGCGGCGTTTATCCGTCAGGTATTCACTTCGGGCCGCGGGCGCGGCCAGATCACCGCCCTGAGCCCGAAGGGCTTTTCTCCTTTCACCCTCCTGCCCCCGGCCGCGCTCGCGTGCGCGGCCTGCGCTGCGGTCCTGTCCCCGCACCTGCTCGGCGCGGCCGCGGGCCTGCACGTGTTCGTCTCTTCCGGTGCGGCGCTCTTCTGCCGGGCGCGCCCGGAGGTCAAGCCGGCCGTCCTGGCTCTTTACCCCGCGCTGCATACGGCCTACGCCGGGGGCTGGGTCTTTGGTTTTGCGGAAGGTTTGTTCTGCAGGGCCATCGGCGGGGCTAAGCCGCGCCGCTGCCGCTGCGAAGGAAAGCCCGCAGCGCCGCGGCGTTAGCCCCGCGGTCCGGAGATAATTCAAAAACATGACAGCCGGCGCGCCCGAGCAGGGCGGCGGCGGCGCGCAGGCGGGAGCCCAGGATCCCGGCCTTAGCCGCCAGGTCCCGCGGGGAGAGGCGGAGGAAGTACTCCGCCAGCTGCGGCGTGCCGCAGCCGGCCGCCAGGGAAACCGCCAGCTCGGCCGCGCAGGCGCAGGCGCACCGCGCCAGTATACGCGGCTTGGAAGCGCGCCTCAGCAGGAAGATGCGTCCCGCCGGCAGCGTACCGGAGATCTTGCAGCCCGCCGCCGCGGGGTCGAGCAGGCGTTTCGGGGGGTAACCGCGGCGCGTAAAATCCCTGAGCCCGCCGAAGTCCGGCAGGTGCGGGCTGTCGAGCCCCAGGCCTATGCGTACAGGAAAAGGGTGTATATCGCCCGCCGCGTCCGCGAGCGGGGTATCGTCCGAGAGCAGCGAGAATTGCGTGTCTTTCAGCAGTTCCAGCAACAGCGTGGTCTTGCCCGCGCCGCGCGCCCCGCAGAAGAGCAGGGCCTGGCCGCGCCAGCCCAGCCCCCCGGCGTGCACCCTGTGCAGGCCGCGGCGGTCCAGGTACTCCCCGGCCCGCGAAAGGACCAGCAGGTAGGCGAGCTCGCGCAGCAGGGCGGGGTTTTCGCTCCTGAGGACGCCCGCGCGCGCGGCATAGTCGTATTCGCAGAGGGCGCCGCCGGGATACCACGCCAGGCGGCGGCCCGGCTCCGAGCGCAGCACGGTCCAGCGCCGGGCGCGCAGCAGGGGGGGCGGGAGCGCGGCCGGGAGGCGCTCCGGCAGGGCCGCTATCCTTATGTCGGGTTCGGACGGGGGCGAGGCGAAGGCTGAAAAGTCGAAGGAAAGTTCCGCCGCCAGGGCCTGGTCCGGCGTGGAGAACTCCACGGCGCAGCCGTGGAAATCGAAATAGCTTTTCACCGGCATCCGGCTTTGAGCCGCGCCAGCGCGCGGCGGTAGTTTTCCGGAGTGTCGGTGCGCAGTACTTCGGCGTCGGCTGGCAGCTCGCAGACGAACTCGGTCAGCATGGCGCCCGGCGCCAGCTCCACGAAGGTGCGCACTCCGGCGCGCAGCAGCGCGGCTATCGTCTCCTGCCAGAGCACGGGGCGCACCAGCGCGGCGGCCAGCTTGCGCTTGAGCCCCGCAGGGGAAAGCTCCCGCTTGCCGTCGACGTTCATGTAGAGCGGGATGGCCGGGCGCGAGAACTTTACCCCGTCGAAGTAAAGGGCGGCGCGGGCGGCGAGGCGGTTGAACAGCGTCGTATGGAACGCGCCGACCTCGCGCGAGAGGGAGATCCTGTGGCGGTGGGGGGCCAGCGCGGCGCGCAGCAGCGGCAGCGCGGCCTTGCGGAGGCCGGCGACCCCGAGGCGGGCCTTATCGTAGAAGGCCACTACCTCGCAGAGTTCGCCGCCCCGCTCTACCTGGCGCGCGGCGGCCGCCAGTTCGCGCCTGTCGAGTCCGTAGATGGTGACGAGGAAGCTCGGTGAGTCTAGGCAGTCCTGCTGCCCGTTCAGGGTCACGTGGCGCACCATCCCGAAGCAGTCCGCGTCGGAAAAAACCCCGGCGAAGGCGGCGGCGCTGTACTCTCCCATGCTGCGGCCCGCCGCAATATCGGGGCGCGCCCCGGCCGCGCCCAGCGAACGGGCCACGGCCAGCGCGAGGGCCATAGTGACTTCCATGAAAACCGTGGGGTCGGGGGAATTTACCGGCGGGAAAAGCAGGGCCTCCGGGCCGTCCATGGCGGCGGCTATGTCGCGGCCTATGGCCAGGTTGATAGAGCGGAGGTTTTGTTCTACGGCGGGAAAGGCGTCCCGGAGACCGCGCCCCATGCCCGGATACTGCGCGCCGGAGCCGGGGAAGAGGAAGGCCGTTTTCGGCTTACGGTTTGAAGGCGGACGCGACTTCACTTATCTTACCGTGGGCTTTCACTTTGGGCTTCTGATATTTCTTGTCTTTGCGCGGCTGGCTTTTGGTGGGTTTCATTTTGCCGTCTCCCGGCTGAGTATCTTGAGCTTGGACAGGTCCTTGAGGAAATCGGCCAGGTCTTCTGCGGCCTGGTCCGCCGTGACGCCGTATTCGGCGGAGAGCGCTTCGGTGATGCGGGCCGCGGGCTTACCGGCGGCGAGCAGTTCCCAGATAAAGGTCCCGGTTTCGTTGAGGGAGTAGTACTCGGAAGTTTCGAGGTTGAGGATCACGGCCTCGTCACCGGTCTTGCGCCAGGTGACGGCCGCCGAAATTCCGCTGTTTTGCTTTGCTCCCGCCATAGTTCCATTCTACCAAAAAATCAGGCCCGCTTTTGGCACGGGCGGACCGGCCCGCGTGCCGCACGGCCGCAGCGCCGCAGCGCGGCCGCGAGCGTGCCGCGCCGGAGCGAGCCAAGGCCGGCCAGGGCGTAGGGACAGGCCCGCAGGTCGCCCGACGGGCCGAGGTAGAGGATATCGGCGCGCTGCGCGGCGCAGCCGCGCCGCCCGCGCGCCAGGCAGGTGCCGGCGAAGCCTGCCGGGTCCTCGCGGCGCAGGGCCGCGGCCAGGGCCGCCGGCAGGCGGCTGGCGCCGGCGCGCGGAGAATAGGGCAGGAAGCGCGCCCCGTGAGCGCCGGAGTCTTTGGCGAAGGCCAGCAGGCCGCGCAGGTCGCGCTCACCGGGGCCGGCCGAGAAAACGCAGGAGGAAACGTAGGTCACCAGGCCCGCTTTCAGCGCCGCGGCCAGCGCGCGGGCGGCTTTTTGGTAGGTGCCGCGGCCGCAGAGCCGGTCATGCTCCTCCGGGGAGGGGGAATGGAGGCTGACCATTACCGAAGACAGGCCTGCGCGCGCCAGCGCCCGCGCGCGGGCAAATGTAAGTTCCTGGCCGTTGGTGTCGAGCTCCGTGAATAAGCCCAGGTCCCTGGCCGCCCCGGCCAGTTCGGCGAGGCGGGGATAGAGCAGCGGCTCGCCGCCGAAAAAGACCGCCTTGGGAACGCCGAGCGCCGCCGCCTCGCGCAGCGCCGCCAGCGCCAGGGGATAAGGGAGGTCGAGGTCGCCGGCGCCGCCGCGGTATTTGCAGTGCAGGCAGGAGAGGCTGCAGCGGGAGGTCAGGCCGAGAAAAAGCGAGCCGGGGATCCCCGCCGGCTTACCGGCCGCGCGCACCCGGAATACAGCCAGCGCCAGCCGGGAGGCGGGGGAAAGGCGGCTGAATTGTTCTTTGACCGGGGTTCTCTGGGCCATGGTTTGGCGGTAAAATACCGTCGTACATTATTTTATATAATTAAGTCCGTCTATGATCGGGAACATCGTGTCGCTCTATACGCGGGCCCGCGCCGCGCTGCCGCTGGCCGTGTTCCTGCTCTTCCTGAACACGGCCCGCTCCGTGACGGGCGGACTGGACTCAACGACCCTGCTGTGCGGGCTTTCGTTCTGGGCGCTGGTGCAGCTGAGCTACATCTACGATTCCCTTTTCAGGACCCGCGAAGACGCGGTAAACCTCCCGGGTACGCCGGAAGGCACGGGCCGGACCTGGCCGGTCTTCGCGGCCGCGCTGGTCCCCGCAGTCTATATAGCCCGCCTCGGCTTCTGGCCGATGATAGTCATCGCCCTGCTGATAATCCCCTTTTACAGCGACCCGTCCATGAGCGGCCGGCGCCTGAAGTCGATCGCCGTGGTCAAGAGCCTGGTCAGCGTACTGAATTTCTGGCTGGTAGGCGTCATGGTGCCGGTCCTCCTCAAGTACGACTTCTCTTTCGGCCTCCTGCTTTCGGTCCTGCGCTCCAGCCTGCTGCTGCTGGGGTTCGTCTTCCTGCTGACGGTCCTGCTCGACGTCAGGGACGTGGACGGAGACCGGGAGGGCGGGATCCTGACGCTGCCGGTGCTGCTCGGCCCCCGCGCCACCGCCGCCGGCATCGGCGTCCTGCTGACCGCCGGAGGGGTTTACCTCTACCGGGCGGGCATGGCGCCGGCGGCTTTTTCCACCTGGCTGACGGCGGGGTTCGCGTTCGCCGCGATGCGGCGGCCCGGCCGGGCTTTCTACGAGTGGCTGCTGGCGGCTTTCAACCTGGTCCTCGCCGCCAGGCTGCTGAGGGCCTGAGATACCTGAACCATGAACCCTCCGCGACTTACTATCGAAAACTACCTGGCGGCCTGCCGCGACGGCGTATTCTCTCATATCCGGCGCTACCTGGGAGCCAGGACGGCCGCGCTGCCGCCGTCCATGCGCCGCTGCGTGACCGATTATCCGTACCGGCGCGGCAAGGCCCTCAGGCCCGCGCTGGTCCTGCTGTTCAGCGACGCCTGGGGCGGCCCGCGGGCCCAGGCCCTTAAAGTGGCGGCTACCTACCAGCTGCTGGAGGATTGGGGCCTCGGGCGGGACGATCTTCTTGACGCCGGGCTCCTGCGCCGCGGCCGGCCCTCCCTGCACGTCCTCTACGGCGTGCCGAAGGCCGTGAACGCGCTGGACATGCTCCACGACTGCGTCGGCGATATGCTCTACTCCTACTGCGCCCTGCCGCCGGCGCGGTACAGGGCCATGCACCGCCTGTTCGCCGAGGCGACCGGGATCACCCTCGGGGGGCAGCACCTGGACATAGAGGCCCGCGGCGTGCCGCTGGAGAACTTTACCGCCGCGGCCTACCTGCGCATCGCCAGGCGCAAGACGGCTTTTTACACCGCGGTGGCGCCGTGCCTGCTGGGCGCGGCGCTGGCCGGCCGGCGCGCGGCCGCCCCGGCCATCCGCCGCTTCGCCGAGCCCCTGGGCACGGCCTTCCAGATCATAGACGACGTGCTGGACGCGGAGAACGACGGGACCGGGCGGCTCGGCAAGGCCCCCGGCAACGATATCCGCGAGGGCAAGCGCACGCTGCTGGCCGCGCTGGCGTTCCGGCGCCTCCCGCGGGCGCAGGCCGCGGAGCTGGCCCGCTTTTACTCCGCGCCGCCCGCCTGGCGCACCGCCGGGCGCGTGAAGAAAGTGCGCGCGCTCCTGCTCTCCAACGGCGCGCCCCAGGCCTGCCGGGCCAAGGCCCGCAGCCTGACCGGGGCGGCCCTGCGCACTTTTACCGAAGAGCTTTATCCCTCCATGCGCAAGCCTTACGGCGGGCTGGTCGCCGACTTCATGCGGCTGCTGCTGGCCAGGAGCTATTGACCGGTGAAAATACTTTTCGTTGATTCGGCCCGCTACCGCCCCGACGGCACCGTCAGCCGGACCGGCCGCGCCTACATTCCCGCCATCACGCTGCCGCGGCTGGCGGCGCTGACGCCCCGCGACATAGAGGTGCGCATCAACCTGGACCTGCTGGCCGAGCCGGACTACGGCTGGGCGCCAGACGTAGTCGCGATAACCGGCTATACCAAATCCATGGCCCGGGCTTACGATATCGCGGCCGAATTCCGCCGGCGCGGCGCCTACGTGGCGATGGGCGGCATACACGTGAGCATGGTGCCGGAGGAGGCCCTGGAGCGGTGCGATACCGTTTTCGTGGGCGAGGCGGAGGCCACGTGGCCGCGCTTCGTGGAGGATTTTCGGCGCGGCGCCCCGCAGCGCCTGTATAAAGGCGACCCCACCCAGCCGCTGACCGGCTGGCCGGTGCCGCGCTACGACCTGCTGGACCCGGAGCAGTTCTACACCCTCAAGCGCGGCGGCCCGCTGTCCAAAGTGATCCCCGTGCCCGCCTACCCGGTGGAGACCTCGCGCGGCTGCCCGCACGCCTGCTCCTTCTGCTCCGTCTCCCCGTTCCTGGGCACCGCTTACCGCGTGCGGCCGGTGGCCGAGGTTGTGGAGGAGATCAAGGCCCTGCGGCCCAAATGCTGCCTGTTCGTGGATAATAACCTTTTCGGCGACCACGCCAGGGCCAAGGAGCTGCTGAGGGCCCTGATCCCGCTGAAGATCTCCTGGGTCAGCCACGCCACGCTGGCCAGCGCCGACGACAAAGAGCTGCTGGAGCTGGCGGAGGCCAGCGGCTGCCGCTCCATCACCGTCGGGCTGGAGTCGATAGACGAGGCGGGGCTTTCCGGCTACAACAAGGAGTTCAACCGCGTAGGCGACTACCGCCGCCAGCTCAAGGCCTACGCCGACCACGGCATCTCGGTGCTGGCGAGCATGGTGTTCATGCCCGGCTACGGCGCGCCGGACCAGTTCCGCAAGGCCTGCGATTTCCTGATAGAAGCGCGCGTTCCTTACGCCGCCTGGTGGAACCTCACGCCGCTGCCCGCCACCCCGTTCTATTTCGACCTCAAGAAGAAAGGGCTGCTCAAGCGCGAGAGCTGGTGGCTCTACAAGCCGGGCAAATACCCGGACTACAAGTTCTGCGGGCCCGACATGGGCGAGGAAGAATTCCGCCGGGAGTATATCCGGGCCTACCGCAGGTTCTATTCGCTGCCGAGCATCCTGCGCCGCATCCCGTCGCACTTCAAGCCGGGCTGGCTGGCCGAAGTGCTGTGGAACGTCGGAGCGTTCTTCGTTTCCCGTCTCAGGAAGGACGCCATGAACCTCTACAGCCCGCTGGACCACGACAAGGGACTGCTGTCTTTCCTGAAGTGGCGCTTCTTCGGGCCCGGGAGGGCGCTATGACCCGTCTGTCTTTCCACGCCTACGCGGCCGCGGCCAGGGCGGAGACTTTCGCGGTGATGCAGGGCTGGCTGCGGGAGGAAACCCTCGGCCTGCCCGCGGTGATGCGGACCTGCATGGCCGACTATCCCGCCCGCGGCGGCAAAGCGCTGCGCCCGCTGCTGCTGCGCCTCTTCGGTGAAGGCCTGGGCGCTTCTCCGGAGCGCTGCGCGCGCCTGGGCGCCGCCTGCGAGCTCTTCGAGAACTGGGCGCTCGCCTGCGACGACATCATGGACGATTCCCTGCTGCGGCGCGGCAAGCCCGCCATCCACCGGCTCTACGGCCGCGAGACGGCGATGAACTCCATGGCCGCGCTCACAGCCATCATGCCGCGCCTGCTCTACCGCTCCTGCGGCCTGCCCCCGCGGCTCTACGGGCCCGTGCTGGAACAGTTCTACGACTCCACGCTGGAGGCGCTGGGCGGCCAGCACCTCGAGCTGAGCTGGCGCGCCCGGCCGCTGGCCGAGTTCGGCGCGCGGGCCTACTTCGCCATAGCGTCAGCCAAGACGGCCTCCTATACCACCGTCGGCACCGCGCGCCTGGGCGCCATCCTGGCCGGCCGCCGGGACCTCTTCCCGGCCGTGGACCGCTTCGGCCTGGCCCTGGGCAAGGCCTTCCAGCTGATGGACGACATCCTCGACGTAGAGAGCGAGGGCGGCGGCGCTTTCGGCAAGGCCCTGGGCAACGACCTGCTGGAGGGGAAAAAAACCCTGCTGGCGGCCCTGGCACTGAAAAAGATGAAAGGCGCAGAACGCCGCAGGTTCGAAGTATTCTACGAACCGGGCCGCGCGCGCCCGCGCAAAGAAGCACTCTGGGCGCGGGAAGCGATACTGCGCTCGGGCGCCGCGGCCGCCTGCCGCAGGCGGGCCGCCGAACTTTCAGGCGAGGCCCTTTCTGTTTTACGGGCGGACCTAGTCCCGGCCATGAAAGAGCCGTTCAGGGAATATATCCTCGGATTCGTAATGCTGCTCAAGGAGCGGGCCGCTTGACCGCGCCTGCCTTCGACCTCGCCTCCGCCCCCGGGCTGCGGCTGATAAAAGCCGCGACGCTGCGTTCTTTCCCGCGCCGCTTCAACCGGGCTTTCTCCGTCCCGCCGCTGCCGGCGGGGGAGCTTGAAAGGGCCATCAACCGCCCGGCGCGCCTTTATCTGGCGCGGCCCGGCAAAATGCTGCGTCCCATAATAACGCATGTCATCCTGCAGGGCCTGGGCAAGAAGCCGGCCAGGTATGCCGCCGCGCTCGGCGCTATAGAATTAATGGAGGCTGCGACCGTCAGCTTCGACGATATTATCGACGCTTCCGATACACGGCGGGGCGGGCCGGCGACGCACAAGGTGTATGGCGAAAAGAACGCCTACCTGGCTTACCAGGCCGCTTATAACTGGGCCTACGGGGCCTTCCTGGACCCGGCCCTGCAACTGGAGTCCTGGCGTCGGCTGGAGCTCCTCGCTTCTCTCTCGCGCGAGATCTTCGCTTACGGCTACGGCCAGGCCTCCGAACTTTACTGGACCGCGTCGCGCCGGCGCCCGACGCCGGAGCAGTACCTGGCCATGAGCTGGGACCGCATCCGGTTCCTCTCCTTCAACGGGCCTTTCCGCATCGGGGCGCTGCTGGGCGGCGCGCCGCGCCGCGACCTGCCGCTATACGTGAAGGCCGGGGCCTGGCTGGGGATGGCCTATCACCTGCACGGCGACGAGCTCAACCTCTTTCCCCGCTCCGCGGAATGGGGAAAACCGCTGGCCGACGACATCACGGCGGGCCGCTACACTTACCTGTACCTCGCCGCCCTGCGCCTCGCCGCGCCCGCCGCGCGGCGGGAGCTGAGCGCCGCGCTGGGGAACGCGCGCATTTCCCCGTCCCGTCTTAAAAATGTTATAGATATAGTCCGCGCCAGCGGCGCGGTCGAAGAGAACCGGCGGAAGATAGGAGCTTTTTACCGGCGGGCCTCGGGCGCGATCTCGCGGCTGCGGCTGCCGGCGAAGCAGAAGCGGCTGCTCCTGGGGCTGGCCCGCTACATGGCATATGACAGGCCGAAATAAAATCCAACTGTTGATCAGCCCGGTAAACATACGCGAGGCCGCGGTGGTCGCGCGCGCCGGGGCGGATATCCTGGACCTTAAAAACGTGAAGGAAGGCTCTCTCGGCGCCAATTTCCCATGGGTCCTCTCCGGCATCATCGCCCGGTTCCGCCGTCCCGGCCTCAAGTTCAGCGCGGCCATCGGCGACCTGGAGTATAAGCCTGGTACGGCGGCGCTGGCCGCCTACGCCGCGGCGGTTATCGGCGCCGATTACGTCAAGGCCGGGCTTTACGGCGTCAAGGGCGAGCGGCAGGCTTTCGAGCTGGCCGCGGCCGTGGTCAAAGGCGTGAGGGCGGGCAGCCCGCGCGCGCTGCCCGTCATCTCCGGCTACGCCGACTGGCGCCGCTTCGGCGGGCTGGCCCCGTGGCCGCTGGTTCGCGCGGCTCAGAAGGGCGGCGCCGCCGTGGTCATGCTGGATACGGCGCTCAAGGACGGGCGCACCCTTTTCGACAGTATGACCCAGGCCGAGCTCGCCCGCTTCATGCGCCTGGCCCGGACGGCGGGCCTCAAGACGGCCCTGGCAGGCTCTGTAAAGCCGGAGCACCTGGCCCGCCTGCGCGCGCTGGGGCCTGACATCATCGGCCTGCGCGGCGCCGTCTGCCTGGGCGGCGACAGGTCCCGCCCGGTCTGCCCGAAGCGGCTCTCCGCCCTGCGCGAGGCCTGCGGGGCATGAAGACGCTATTCCCCGCTCCCGCCGGGATAAAGGCCTGGCACAGGGCCATCCTCGGCCCGGCCCCTTTCCCTTCCGACGCGCCCTCCTCCGCCGCGGCTTTCTTCAGGCCGGCCGCCGCGCTTTGCCGGCGCCCGGTGGCCGCGGAAAAAGCGCTGCCCGCTTCCCTGCCGGCCGCCCTGCGTAAAAAGCTGGTTTATTCCCTGCGGCTTTGGCAGGCCTCGCAGGAAATTACGCAGGCGTGGGCGAAGCGCGGCTTCCTGAGCCCTGGTATGGACCTGCCCATGACGCTCAACTTCGCTATGGCGCTTGGCAACTATTCCCGGTTTTTTATTTTCTCCGCCAAGGGGCTGCCGGCGGCAGCGGCCCTGCGCCTGCACGCGGCTTTCGCCGGGGAGATGACAAGGATGCCGGCGGCCATGGCCCTCGACCGCCTGCCGGCCCGGGCGGCCAGCGCCTGCTCTCCGGCGGCTTCCACCGGCCGCTTGGCCGCGGCCTTTGCCGCGGCTCTCGGGGGGAGACCGTGAAGTTCTCTCCCTGGCTTGGCCGCGTGGCCGCGCTTTACGACTCCAAGCGCAAGGATTTCAACTGGCGCCTCGCCGCCGATGGTGTCATCCATCACCATAACGGCCTGGTCTTCGACCGGGCCGCCTACATGGGCCGCATAAAGAAGGGCGGAGCGGCGGCCGACCTGGCCGTCCACGCCGCGGAGACGGCGCTCTCCAGGTTCGGCTTTAAATACCTGGGCCGCCCCCATGCCGGCGCCCGGCTGCTGGACGCCGGCTGCGGGCGCGGCGGCTCCAGCCTGCTGCTGGCTAAGAAATATCCTGCTCTGGCGATACGGGGCGTGACGCTGTCCTCCTACCAGGCCGCCGCGGCGCGTGCCGCGGCCAAAGCGGCCGGCGTAGGTCGGCGGGCCGTGTTCCGTCGGGCTTCCATGCTGGCGCTGCCCTTCCGGCCAGAAACCTTCGACCTGGTCTGGGCCTGCGAGTCCACCGAGCACGTGCCGGCCTTGAAAGTTTTTTTCTCCGAGACTGCTCGCGCGGCCAAGCCGGGCGCCAGGCTGGTGATCATCGCCTGGGTCCGCAACGCCGACCACGCCGCCGGGCGCCGTTACGCGGCCCTCGCCGACAAGGCCTACGTTACGGCTATCCATCCGGAGGCCGAATACCTGCGCGAGTGCGCGGGCACGGGCTGGCGCCTGGCCGCAAAGGCCGACCTGACCGCCCCGACGGCGGCCTATTGGGCCGGCCGCCTGGCGCTCAAGAGCGGCTCCGGCACTGAGGCCTTCATGGCCCCGGCCTTCGCCTCCCGCGCGCTGGTTTACAGGTTATACGCTTATGATCTTGCCGAATGACGGACAGGCCGCGGCCGCGGCCTCGATGGTGTTGAAATTTATCTGAGCCGATCCGCCAGGCTCGCCGTAGGCCCCGCCCAGCAGCACGCAGGCGGGGATCTTCTTTTCAGCCAGCAGGGCGAAGAGGAAGGCGTCCCGCTCTTTAAGGCCATCGGCGGAAACACCGAGGCCGCCCAGCGGGTCCTTCTCCCAGGCGTCGGCCGTGCAGAGGGCGAAGACGAAGTCCGGCTTGGCCAATTCCAGGAAATCTTTCAGTCCCTTCTTTACCGCCGCCAGGTAGGCGGCGTCATCCGCCCCGCCGGGCAGGTCCAGGTCCATCGAGGAGCGCACCCTGCCGGGCGGGTAGCCGTCGGCCTTGTGCGCGGAGAAGGTCTTTACCTCGCCGCCGGAGAAGATGAAGGCGGTGCCGTTGCCCTGGTGGGCGTCGAGGTCTATGACGGCCGGCCGCCGGACCAGCCCCTCTTTCAGCAGCAGCCTGGCCGCGATGGCGATGTCGTTGACCGGGCAGAAGCCTTCGCCGCGGTCAGGGAAGGCGTGATGGCCTCCTCCCGGCGGGAAGACGCCGAGGCCGCCAGCGAGGGCGGCGCGGGCAGCCGCAATGGTGCCGCCGGCCATGCGCCAGGCCAGGGGGAAGAGCTGTTTTGAATAAGGCAGCGCCAGGGCCTCCTCCTCTGCGGGGGAGAGGTCCGCGGCCTTCAGGCGGGCGAGCCAGCCGGGAGTATGGACCAGCAACAGCTGCTCGTCGGCGGCCGGGGACGCTTCCTGCAGTGTGAAGCCGGAGGACTTAAGTCTTTCGTAAAGCAAAGAGTACCGTTCCAGGCCGCGGCGGAAAGCGGCACCTGGCGGCTCTGCGGCGCCTGGGCGCGGCAGGCCGGCGGCGGGGCCCAGGTAGGCCTGGGCGCCGTTCTCCAGCACCAGCGCCAGGTCGGCGAAGCCGCGCGCCAGCGCGTGATCGTGCGTGGCGAAGACCAGGATAGCGCCGGCCTGTTTCAGTTCCTTCAGCCTGGCGAGGCAGAGTTCCCGGAAGCCGGCGTCGCCCACGGCGAGCGTCTCGTCGATGAGGAACAGCCCGGCGTTGGAGGCCAGGGCGGCCATGAAAGGCAGGCGCAGTTTCATGCCGGCGGACAGCTCTCCGGCGCGGGCGTTGCGCAGGTGGGCAAGCCCGGCCGCGGCCATCACCCGCTCACCGTTCTCGGCAGCTGAGCCCGGCAGGCCGAAGAAGACGGCGCAGAGCCGGGCGTTCTCCTTTACGCTCAGGCGGTCCTGGAGGATGGAGGCGAAACCCAGCAGGCAGGCGGTCTTGCCGTCGTAGCGGTACCCGCCGCCGGAAGGCTCGGTGATGCCGGCCAGGACCTTGAGCAGCGTGGTCTTGCCGGAGCCGTTGTGGCCGCACAGCGCCAGCGCCGTGCCGGGCTCGAGCTCGAAGGAGACGCCGTCGAGCGCGTTGAAAGGGCGCGACGGCGAGCGGCCGCTGAAAAAGCGCATCAGCGCAGAAAGCGCGTCCTCGCGTGGCAGCTCCACCCGGTAGGTCTTGGAGATATTTTTCACCGAGAGGCCGGTCACAGCGCGTCCCCTATGGCCCGGCGCTTGAGCCGCAGCAGGGCAAAGCCCGCGGCCAGCGCGGCCGCGGCCCAGAGCGCGGTAAGCCCCAGCGCTTCCGGCCGCGGGGCAGAGCCCGCGAAAGCCAGGCGCGCGCTTTCAACTACGGCGGTGAGTGGGCTGTAGGCGAGCAGTTGGCCCTTATCCGGAGCAAGCACGGAAAGCGGGTAGAAGACCGGGGTCAGGAAAAAGCCCGCCGTAAGGACCAGGGTCCAGATGCGTTCCAGGTCGGAGAAGAAAACGAAGAGCCCGGCGAGAAAAAGGCCGGCGCCCGCGGCCAGCGCCAGGTAGGCGAGGTCTATAACGAGGACCCAGAGCCAGGGGAATGAAGGCGGGTATTGGAAGGCGGCGAGGATGGCGCCCAGGGCGGCGAGCTCGAGCAGGTGCGAGAAATAGACGCTGAGCACCGAGGCCAGCACCGGCACCTCCAGCGGGAGCGGGTAGCTTTTCAGCAGGGGGCCGCGGCGCAGGAGGCTAGAGAGGGAGTAGGAGGTGGCGGAGGCGAAGAAGTTCCACTCGACGAGGCCTATCAGTAGAAAAACCGCGTAGTCGCCCTGCGCGCGGCCCAGCCACTTCACGAACAGCCCGTAGAGCACGGCGAACATGAGGGCCGGGTTGAGCAGAGTCCACAGGAAGCCGAGGAAAGTGCTCTGCTGCCGCAGGCGCCACTCGGCCCGCGCCAGCGCCAAAAGCTTTTCCAGGTCTTCGCGCTTCATAGTTAAGATTATATCAAAGGCCCGCTCCTAGCGCGCGCAGCGCAGGAAGCAGGAGGCGCACGACGGGGAGGAAGAGGGGAGGCGGCGGCGCAGGGCGGACTCGGAGCCGGGCGGGGCGGTCAGGCCCTTGTGGAAGGGGCAGAGGTAGAAGAGGCCTTCGGGGGAGAACAGGTAGAAGGCCGTTCCCGCGCCGCACGGGCCGGGGGCCGGCTTGCCTGCCAGGAAATCCAGCGCGGCAGCGAGGTTGCCGGACGGGGCCTCCGCCTGCGCCGCTTTCAGGCCCGCGGCGAGGGCCTTCTTGTCGGCGGCGCCCAGCTCCAGGCCGGCGGTGTTGGCGTTGGGCGCCAGGAATTGGATCCCGAGCGGGGCGCCGAGCTTTTTCGCCTCCAGCCAGGTCTGGTAAAAGGCGGCGGCGTTGAGGCGCGTGGCGGTAAAGGTGAAGCCGGTAGAAAGGCGGGGGAATTCCCTCTTTACCGCGGCATGGGCTTTTTTCAGCGCGGCGAAAGCGCCGGGCCGGCCGCGCAGTTCGTCGTGCAGGGGCGCGGGGCCGTCCAGCGAAGAGCCCAGGTGCAGGCGCGCCAGGACGGCGGCCGGGAGCGAGCGCAGCAGCGCCAGGGCTTTATCTCCGTCGTAAAGGCTGGAGAGGAGCACCAGCGCCGCGGCGGGGAACGCCCCGGCAGCTTTATTCATTATAGCGGCCAGCTCCGGGTGCAGCAGCGGCTCGCCGCCAGAAAAAGAGACCAGCCGCAGGCCTTTAAAGCGCGGGGAGGAAAAAAGGGGGGCGAGAGCGGCCAAGGAAAGCCGGGCGGACCCGGCCCGCCTGTGGTCGCAGGCCAGGCAGGCGCTGGGGCAGGAATGGAGCAATTCCAGGTGGAGGGCTTCAGCGGGCATGCAGCACCTTTGCGTAAACTTCCGAGACCTTAGCTACGACGTCGTCGAAGGCGTAGCTTTTTTTTACCAGCTCCAGCGCCGCACCGGCCAGGCGACCGCGCAGCGCGGCGTCGCTGAGGAGCAGCGCGGTCTTTTGCGCGAAGTCCCGGTCGGACCCGGCGGCGAGCAGGTGCCGCCCGGGCTCCGCCGCTTCTACGCTGGCCGCGGCCTCGCGCGAGGCCACCACCGGCAGGCCGGCGGCGAATGCTTCGAGGAGCTTGCCCTTGGTGCCCAGGCCGTAGCGTACCGGCGCGGCGAAGACCTGCGCCCTCCAGAGGAAAGGCCTGATGTCGGCAGTCGTGCCCGGAACGGCGATGTCGAGCCCCGCCAGGGCCTGCACCGCCGCCGTGGGGCAGGAGCCGGCCAAGGTAAGGGTAGCGCCCGGGAGTTCCGCCTTGACGAGGGGGAAAATGCGGCGGGCCAGGCGCAGGGCGGCGTCTTCGTTGGGGTAATGCGGGTAATGGCCGAGGAAGAGTATCTCTCCGTCCCGCCTACCAGCGGGGCGGGCCTGCTCGAAGTCGGCCGGAATGACCGCATTGGGCGTGACCCCCGCCAGCGGGGCGGAAAGATAGGGCTCTATGTCGCGCCCGTCGCTGGCCGTGATGGACGTGGCGGCTGCGAAGCGGTGATAATGCCGTCGGGCGTAGGCGCGGGCCCTGAAGAACTCTCCGGGCTTGAAGAAGCCTTTCAGCCCGGCCGTCTCGCGCAGGTAATACTTCCAGGGGTAGAGGTAGCTCGAGTCTATCTCTGTATACACTGCGGGCAGACCCGACGGCAGCGCCCCGGCATAAGCGGCCATCTCGGAGAAAAGGATGTGCACTACTTCGGCCCGCGTCTCCCGGGCGGCATCTCCCAGCCTGGCGGCCGCCGCGGCCGACCAGTAAAGGCCGGGCAGCGCCGGCAGGCCACGGGCCTCGGCGCCGTCGGGCCTTGGCAGCAGGTAGATCTTTTTGAGCTGCCGGCCCTCCAGCGTCATGGCCAGCGCGGTCTGATGCGCCTCCGCGCCGGGCGCCGCGAAGGCGAAGAGCGAGACTTCGTGCTTTACCGAGAGGCCGGCGGCGAGCGAGGCGGCCCACTTCTCCCCGCCCGAGAGGGAGGGATAGGGAAAGCGCGGCGCTACCAGGAGGACCCTGCTCATGAGCAGATGCCGGACCGCTTCAGGTCGAGGTGCTCCTTTAGGTAGGCGCCGGTATGGGAGCCGCGGGCCTTGAGCACGTCGCAGACCGGGCCGGAGAAGACCAGGCGGCCGCCGGCGTCGCCGCCCTCGGGGCCCAGCTCTATCAGCCAGTCCGAGGCGGCAATGACGTCAAGGTTGTGCTCTATGACCAGCACGGTGTTGCCTGCTTCTGAGAGGCGGTGGAGCACCTGCAGCAGCTTTTCCACGTCTGCAAAGTGCAGGCCCGTAGTGGGCTCGTCGAGGATATAGAGGGTGCGGCCCGTGGCGCGGCGGGCCAGCTGCTCGGCCAGCTTCAGGCGCTGCGCCTCGCCGCCGGAGAGAGTGGTGGCGCTCTGGCCCAGCTTCAGGTAGTCCAGGCCGACCTCGCTCATGGTGGCGAGGATCCTCGCGATGCGCGGGATGTCCGAGAAAACGCCGCGCGCCTCTTCCACGGAGAGGTCCAGCACGTCGGAGACGCTCTTGCCCTTGAACTTGACCGCCAGGGTGTCGTCGTTGAAGCGCTTGCCGCCGCACTCGTCGCATTTGACGTAGACGTCGGGCAGGAACTGCATCTGGATCTTTATCGTGCCGTCGCCCTGGCAGGCCTCGCAGCGGCCGCCCTTGACGTTGAACGAGAAGCGGCCCGGCTCGTAGCCGCGGCGCTTGGCCTCGGGCAGCTGCGCGAACAGGTCGCGGATGTGGTTGAAGACGCCGCTGTAGGTGGACGGGTTGGAGCGCGGCGTGCGGCCGATCGGGGACTGGTCCACGATGATGACCTTGTCTATCTGGGCCGCGCCCTTCATGGAGCGGTAGGCGCCGGGAGCCTCCTTGGACTTGAAGAGCTCGCGCGCCAGCGCCTTGTAGACTATCTCGTAGAGCAGCGTGGACTTGCCGGAGCCGGAGACGCCGCAGATGCTGACGAACAGCCCCAGCGGGATCTTCACGTCGATGTCCTTCAGGTTGAACTGCCGCGCGCCGGCGAATTCGAGGAACTTGCCGGAGTGCTTGCGGGGCTCGCGCCGCACCGTGGTGGAGCGCTCGCCGCTGAGGAAGGGCCCGGTAACGGACTTCTTGTTCCTGATGATCTCGGCCGGGGTGCCCTGCGCCACTATGTACCCGCCGGCCACGCCCGCGCCAGGGCCCAGGTCTATCACGTGGTCCGCGCCGCGGATGACGGCTTCGTCGTGCTCTACGACCAGCAGGGTGTTGCCGATGTCTCGCAGGGACTTGAGGGTGTTGATCAGCTTGGCGTTGTCGCGCTGGTGCAGGCCGATGGTCGGCTCGTCTAGCACGTAGAGCACGCCCGTCAGGCCGGAGCCTATCTGAGTGGCCAGCTGGATGCGCTGGGCCTCCCCGCCCGAGAGGGTCTCCGAGCGGCGGTCCATGGAGATGTAGCCCAGGCCCACGTCGTTGAGGAAGTTCAGGCGGGAATTTATCTCCTTGAGGATAAGGCGGGCGATGGTCTTCTCGGTCTCGGACAGGTCCGGGGCGGCCATGGCCTTCCTGGCGGCCGCTATGGGCAGCGCCGACATCTGGGCGATGTTGCGGCCGTCCACGATCACGCTGAGGGCTTCCGGCCGCAGGCGCAGGCCCTTGCAGGAAGGGCAGACCGTCTCCTGCATGAACTTGGTATAGATCTCCTCCTTCACGAAATCGGATTCGCTCTCCGTATGGCGGCGCTTGAGGTTGGTCACCACGCCCTCGAAGTCTCCCACGCCTGTGAGCAGCATGTCGCGGTGCGCCTTGGGCAGGTCCTTCCAGGGGGCGTCGAGGTCTATGCCGTTGGCCTCGGCCGCGGTCTTGAGCATGTCGGCGTAGTAGCCGGACCAGGAGCCCTTCCACCTGTGGGTGCGGGTGGTGACCGGGTTGGCCCAGGCCTCGAGCGCCCCGTCGTTGACCGATTTGGCCTTATCGGGCACCACGAGGTCCGGGTCTATCTCGATCTTGATGCCGAGGCCGTCGCATTCCTGGCAGGCCCCGTGGGGGGAATTGAACGAGAAGAGGCGCGGCTCGAGCTCGGGGAAGCTGGTGCCGCAGTCGGGGCAGGCGTTCTTCTCGCTGTAGAGCGCGGAGGACTTGCCGGCCGGGTCCTCCACGGCCAGCAGGCCCTTGGACTGGGCCAGCGCGAGCTCCACGGCCTCGGACAGGCGCTCGCGGTCCGTGGCGGAAACGGTGAATTCGTCGACGAACAGGTCTATGTCGTGCTTCACGTAGCGCTTCAGGGCGGGCGGCGCTTCGAGCTGGCAGAACTTGCCGTCCACCTTGGCTTTGGTGAAGCCGGCTTTCTTCAGGCGGGAGAAAAGCTCCTCGTAGGTGCCGCTGTGGCCACGCACCAGGGGCGCCAGGACCCTGACTTTCCGGCCCGTGTTCTTGGCAACGATCTCGGCGGTGATGCCCTGGGCGGACCAGGCCTTGATGGGTTTGTTGCAGGTCGGGCAGTGCGGCCGGCCGGCCTTGGCGAACAGGAGGCGCAGGTAGTCGTAGATCTCGGTGACGGTGCCGACGGTGGAGCGCGGGTTCTTGGACGGGTGGTGCTGCTGGATAGCGATGGCCGGCGAAAGACCTTCTATCGAATCAACGTCGGGCTTGTCCATCTGTTCCAGGAACTGGCGGGCGTAGGCCGAGAGGGACTCCACGTAGCGGCGCTGGCCTTCTGCGTAGACCGTGTCGAACGCCAGCGTGGATTTGCCGGAGCCGGACAGGCCGGTGACGACCACCAATTGGTTCTTGGGTATCTCCAGGCTGAGGTTCTTGAGGTTGTGGGAGCGGGCGCCGCTGATCTTTATCTTGTCCATTGGGTGGCTACTTTCCGTAGCGGTCCGCTACGGTGGGTTTCAGGAACTTGTCCGACGGCTTGGGGTAATCCACGGTGTAATGCAGCCCGCGGCTTTCCTTGCGGGCGCGGGCCGAGCGGATGATGACTTCGGCCAGGCAGGCGATATTGCGCAGCTCCAGCAGGTCGCGGGTGGGGAGGAAGTCCCAGTAATACCTGACTATCTCCGCAGAGATGAGCTCCATCCTGTCGGCGGCCCGCGCCAGGCGCTTGTCGCTGCGGACTATGCCCACGTAATTCCACATCAGCGTGCGGATCTCGTCCCAGTTATGCTTAATGACGACGGCTTCGTCGGAGGGGCGGGCGTTGCCGGTGGTCCAGGGGGCGGGCTTCATAGCGGGGCGCGGGCCCGGGCGGTCTCCCAGTACGGCCTCGGCGGCCCGGTGCGCGAAGACGCAGGCCTCCAGCAGGGAGTTGGAGGCCAGGCGGTTGGCGCCGTGCAGGCCCGTATGCGCCACCTCGCCTATGGCCCAGAGGCCGGGCAGGGCGGTGCGGCCCCGCTCGTCGGAGCGCACGCCGCCGCAGAAGAAGTGGGCGGCCGGCACCACCGGGATGGGGGCTTTGGTCATGTCGATGCCGAGCGAGAGGCACTTGGCGTGGATCATCGGGAACCGCCTCTTAAGGAAGGCGGGCTGCAGGTGAGTCATGTCCAGGAAGGCGTGGTCGGCGCCGGTGCGCTTGAGCTCGGAGTCTATGGCCCGCGCCACTATGTCCCGCGGGGCCAGTTCCTGGTAACGGGAGTAATCCTTCATGAAGGCGCGGCCTGCGGCGTCGCGGAGTATGCCGCCCTCGCCGCGCAGCGCCTCCGAGATCAGGAAGGACTTGGCCTGCGGGTGGTAGAGGCAGGTGGGGTGGAACTGCACGAATTCCATGTTCACCAGCTCGAGGCCCGCGCGGTAGGCCATGGCCATGCCGTCCCCGGTGGTTACGTCGGGATTGGAAGTGTAGCGGTAGACCTTGCCGGCCCCGCCGGAGGCCAGCACCGTTGCCGGGGCCAGGAAGCTGCGGACCTTCCCGGTAGCCTGCTCGAGGGCGTAAACGCCCAGGCAGCGGTTAGCGCCAGGGCGCACCCGGGCCGGCCGCCCCGCCAGGATCAGGTCCACGGCGGAAAAGTGGGTGAAGAAAGTGATGTTCTTGTCGGCGCGGCAGGCCGCCAGCAGCGCGCGCTCTATCTCGCGGCCGGTGGAGTCGGCGGCGTGCAGCACCCGGCGGCGGGAGTGGCCGCCCTCGAGCCCGAGTTCGAAGGCGCCGGCCCTGGCGCTGAAGCGGGTTCCCAGGTCCAGGAGCTCCTGCACGCGGGCGGGGCCCTCGCTGACGGTCAGCCGCACTATGCGCGGGTCCGAGAGGCCGGCGCCGGTGCGCAGCGTGTCCGCGATGTGCAGGTCGAAGCTGTCGCCGGGGGCCGTGACGGCCGCGAGTCCGCCCTGAGCCAGGTTGGTGTTGGAGATCTCGGGCTCGCGCTTGGTCAGCACGGCCACGCGGCCGGCCCGTGCCAGTTTGCGGGCGGCCAGCAGGCCGGCGGCCCCGCTGCCGACCACCAGGAAATCGAACCGGTATATGGGCATATTGTCACGCTGGCGCGGGGGCCTTTGCCTAGCCGCGCAGAATAATATAAACTAATTTTATCACATTATGAAACAGGTCTCCGCCCGCAAAAAATTGGCACTTTACGCCCCCGTCGGGCTGTCCCTGGGCATCCTGCTCTGGCTCATCTACCCCAACCTGGGCGCGATGGCCGACACTCTCCGCAACTCCAGCCCCTGGTGGCTGCTCCTCTCGGCCGGCTTCGCGGTCTCGAGCTACACCTTCATGGGCCTCACGCTGTGGGAGGTGCTGCGCATCCTCGGCATCAGGCTGCCCTTCCTGGAGACCGCCGGGATCGCCTTCGTCTCCACCACGGTTAACTACTTCGTTTCCTCGGGCGGCATCAGCGGCTTCGCCACCCGCGCCCACCTGCTGGGCAAGCGCAAGGTCCCCTACGGCGCCAGCGTCACCTCGTCCGTGGTGATCACGGTGCTGATCTACCTGGCCCTCGCCTTGATAGTAGTGGAGGGAGCCGTGCTGCAGTTCCTGCAGACGCCGGAGTTCAACAAGAGCATGGTGGAGGCGCTGATCGGTGTTGTGGCGGTGCTGGGTTTCGCCTTCGGCCTGACCCTGCTGTTCTTCCATCACGAGCTGCGCGCGGCCTGGGCGCGGCGCATGTTCGTGGGGGTCAACCATGTCATCTACTTCTTTTCCAAGAAGGAGATCCCGCACGAGAATTTCAAGAAGTTCGAATGCCAGCTCGACGAAGGCATCCGCACCATCCACGGCCGCAAGTTCGAGCTGCCCAAGGTGATCGGCTACGTGTTCTGCGACTGGGTCAGCAATATCCTCATCCTCTACTTCGCCTTCAAGGCCGTCGGCGTCTCCCTCGGGGCCACCACGCTGATCGCCGGCTTCGCCTTCGGGATGCTGATGACGATAATCCCCATCCTGCCCGGCGGCCTGGGGGCCATGGAGGCCGCGATGACGGCCGCCTTCTCCGGCATGGGCGTGCCCGTGGGCCAGGCGCTGACTGCGAGCCTCCTGTTCCGCCTCTTCTATTACCTGCTGCCCGCCTTCGCCAGCGTCTTCATCTACTGGGCCCTGCACGCTACCGAGCCCAAGTCCACCGGGCATTACCGCCACGGAAGGGGAGTTAAATGACCGAAGAATTCCTGGGCGCAGTACCCGAAGTCCACGCCGGGGCGTGGGTGCACTCTACGGCCTGCCTGATAGGCAAGGTCAAGCTCGCCGACGAAGTCTCGGTCTGGCCGGGGGCCGTGATCCGCGGCGACGTGGACCGCATAGAGATAGGCCGCGGCACCAATATACAGGACCTGGCCGTCCTGCACCCGAACAAGGACAAGCCCGTGCTGGTCGGCCCCGGCGTTACCGTCGGGCATTCCGCCCTCATCCACGGCTCCGTAGTAGGCGCGCACACGCTGATAGGCATGGGGGCGGTGGTGATGGATTGCGAGATCGGCGAGTACTGCGTGATAGCCGCGGGCGCGGTGGTCACGCCCGGCACTAAGATCCCGGCGCGCAGCATGGTGATGGGCGCTCCCGGCAAGGTCAAGCGGGAGCTGACCCCCGAGGAATGCCTCGGCCTCGAGCGCTCCGAGAAGGATTATATCCTGCTGGCCGGCTATTACGCCAAAGGCGGCGCACGGTGACCGCGCGCAAGATAGTGATGATAGAGGACAGCAAGGCCGCCTCCGGCGTGCTCAAAGACGTGCTGGCGGCCGAGGGCTACGCGGTACTGCACGCCGCCGACGGCGTGAGCGGCCTGGCCCTGGCGCGCCGCGAGAAGCCGGACCTTATCCTGCTGGACCTGCTGCTGCCCAAGCTAAACGGCTACGACGTCTGCAACGCGCTGATGCGCGATAACCTGATGCGCCATACGCCGGTGCTGATAATTTCCACGCTGGATACCCCCGAGAGCATAGAGAAGGCCAAGCAATGCGGCGCACGCAACTTCATGAAAAAGCCCTACAACCTCGACGACCTGCTGCGCGAGATAAAGCGGCTGCTTCCCAAAGAATAAGAGGGATCTATTCCCTGCTGTTAAAGGCTTTCGGCCCGCAGGGCTGGTGGCCGGTCACGCCCGCCGGCGGTGCCGCGCCCGTCTATGTGCCGCTCCGCTACGGCCCTCCGGGGGAAAAGGGTTCTTTCGAGATCTGCGCCGGGGCCATACTCACCCAGAACACCGCCTGGACCAACGTGGAGAAGGCCCTCGCGGCGCTGCGCCGCGCGGGGCTCATGAGCGCGGCCGCCCTGGCCGCCTGCCCGCTGCCGCGCCTGGAGCGGGCGATACGGAGCAGCGGCTATTATAAGCAGAAAGCGCGCCGCCTCAGAGAATTCTGCCGGCGGGTCAGGAAGGAGCACCCGGAAGGTTTTAAGCGGTGGTTCTCGGCAACCCCTGCCCCGGCGCTGCGGGCGGAGCTGATGTCCTGCAAGGGCGTAGGGCCGGAAACCGCGGATTGCATGGTCCTCTACGCCGCGGGCAAAGCCTCTTTCGTGATCGACGCCTATACCCGGCGGCTGGGCGAGAGGGCCGGCCTGGGCCGGGGCCTTTCCTACGGCGCCTGGCAGGCCCTCTTCGAGGCCGCGCTCCCGCCCGACGTAAAAGTGTATAATGAATATCACGCCCTGCTGGTAAAGCTGGGCAAGGATTTCTGTAAGAAAACTAAACCTCTCTGCGGCCCCTGCCCCCTGACGAAGGTGTGCCGGAAACTTATCTGACTATGGAAAAAATTGAAAAGCTTCTTGACGACGGCGAATTCTCGAAGGCCCTGGCAGCGCTGAAGCGCACCAGCCCCGGCGGAGGGCGCGCGCGCTGGCTGCTGCTGAAGGGCGAGGCCCTGCGCGGCCTGGGCCTGTTCGCTGACGCCCTTAAAGAATACGCGCTGGCGCGCAAGGCCGCCGGCCGCGACGGGGAACTGGTGCTGGAGGCACTGCTCAGCGAGGCCCGCTGCTTCCGGGCCCTGGGCGACGAGAAGGGCGCCCTCTCGGCGGCTTCCGCCGCGCGCGAGCTGGCCGGGAAACTGGAGATTTATGGACAGGAGGCGGACCTGGAATGGGCCCTTGCTCTGCGCTTGGTCGGCCGCCTGCCCGAGGCCGCGAAGGGCCTTGAGCGGCTGCTTAAGGGCTACAAGAAGGCCGGCGACCACTCCGGCGCGGCCTTTGTGCTCTGGGCGCTGGGCGGGCTCTATCGCCTCCAGGGGCGCTACGCCGACGGGATTGCCGCCTTCGAGGCGTCTTTAAAAGCCGCCGGGCGCGACAAGGACGAGCCCGCCGCGGGTTACGCGCTGTTCGGCCTGGGCGGCATATTGCGCGTGGCCGGCTTCATGGGCCGCGCCCTGGATTGCTATGTGCGGGCGCGCAAACTGTTCGCTGGCACGGACGACGCCTTTGCCAAGGCCTACGCGGAATGCGGCACGGCCAACGTGCTGCGCCAGCTGGGCCGCCTGGACGAGGCCTACGCCGGCTACGAGCGGGCGCACAAGCTCTACTCTTCCCTCTCCGATTGGGCCGACCTGGGTTTCGTGGAGTGGGGGATGGGGGAGATCAACAAGAGGAACGGGCACTTCTCCGACGCGCTGAAAAATTACCGCAAAGCCGCCTCCCTCTTCAAAGGCCGCTCCGAGCCGCGCGGCGAAGCCCTTACTCTTCTTTCCTTAGCGAACCTTTACTACCTCACGGGCCAGACCGCCTCCGCCGAGCGCCAGCACGACGTAGCCATGTCCCACATCCGCAAACACAACCTTCACACCCACCTGGAGACGTTCACGTAAGAATCCACGGGTAGGTCGCTGAAACTCGGCGGCCTACCGTGGGGACGGGCCCGTCAAAACCCGGGCTCGGTGCATTGTCGCTTCGCTCCACACGCACACAGTGCTCGGCCCTCGCCACTCAGCCCTCGCGCTTACGCAAGCTCGGGCTTCCGTGACGGTTTTGCCGGACCCATCCCCACGGTCTCCGCCAGATATATCATTACTGTGAGATGCTGAACAGCCGGAGGGGTGGCAGGGGTGCTGCCCCCCGAACCCTTTGTGGAAGGGGGGGCCCCGCACTGCGGATTTGAATCTGGAAATACTGTTTAGATAGGCGCTATTTCTTATGAAAGCGGGAAAGCCTTAGCAACTTATTGCACGAAAGCCGCAGTGTGGGGGGAAACCGACGCAAGGGTTTCCATCTTCCAGGGTTCGGGGGGTAGTACCCCTGCCAGGCCCCCGACTTCGCATCTCGCGGTTCTATTTTTGCTGATTACAGTTTGAAGTCCCAGCCGAGGTAGAGCTCGCGGGCTTTGGGGTCGTTGAGGAGGGCGTTGGCGTCTCCGTCTATGAGGATCTGGCCCTGGTAGATCAGGTAGGAGCGGTCGGTGATGGAGAGGGTTTCGCGGACGTTGTGGTCGGTGATGAGGACGCCGATGCCCTTGTCCTTCAAGTGCAGGATGATCTTCTTGAGGTCGCTGACGGTGATGGGGTCGATGCCGACGAAGGGCTCGTCGAGCAGGATGATCTTGGGGTCGTTGATCATCACGCGGGCCACTTCCAGCCGGCGTTTCTCGCCGCCGGACAGCGTCCAGGCCTTCTGGTCCTTGAGCCGCAGCAGGCCGAACTCGCCCAGCAGGGACTCAACGCGGTCCTTCATAGCCTTGCGGTCGGGCGTAGTGCGTTCGAGGATGGCTTCCAGGTTCTGCGCCACCGTCAGGCCGCGGAAAACAGTGGGCTCCTGCGCCAGGTAGCCTATGCCGCCGCGGGCGCGCTGGTACATCGGTTCCTTGGTCGCGTCGCGGCCGTCGATGAAGACCTTGCCGCCGTCCGGCTCCAGGAAGCCGACCAGCATATGGAAAGTGGTGGTCTTGCCTGCGCCGTTGGGGCCCAGCAAGCCGCAGACTTCGCCCGAATTGATGTGCAGGGAAATGCCGTTGACCACCTGGCGGCGGCTGAAGTTCTTCTCGAGGAGGGCGCATTCCAGCTTCATTATTTTTTTCCGTTGGCGCCGGCGGCGTCCTTGACCCAGCCGGAGACCCTATTATAGAACTTTATGTCGCGGCTATCCTTGAAGAACTTTATCCGCTCAGCGCCGATGGCGAAATCGTAGCCTTGCCTGGCACCCACGGCCGCCGGGGTGGAATCGTACATCAGGAAGGTGGCCTCGGCGTTGTCGTAGATGCCTTTTTCCGAATAGAGGTCCAGGTTCTCTGTGGACAGAGAGAACGCGCCGGTGAAAGTCATCATGCCCTTTTTGTACTCGGCTTGCGAGCGGTTTGCCAGGCCCCGCAGCAGGCGCCCGTCGGCGCCGGTGTATTTCAGGCGCACCGGCTGGGCGCCGCGCTCCAGCGTGGCCTCTTCCAGCGTCTCCAGGTAGACGGCCCGGTCGCAGTTCACTTCCACCTGCCCGCCGCGTTCGAAGCGGCGCAGCATGTAGACGGAGCCGTTCATGTTCCAGGTCTGCGCCGGGCGCAGGTAAAGGGCGTTATCCGCCTTCAGGGTGTACCGGGGGTTGCGGAAAGAGACGTTGCCGTCGAAGATCTCCCGGTCGTTGGCGCGGTCCATCTTCCACCTGTCGCTTTTTACCACGGAGCCCATCAGCAGGTCCTCCGCCGCCGGCAGGGGGAGCGCCGGGAGTGCCAGCAGCAGGAAAAGCGGTAGCTTCCTCATTCGCCGGCCAGCCTCGTCTCCTGGCGCTGTATCTCTATCTCCGAGAGGTCGGGGTTGGCGGTGAAGCCGCGGCCCTTGATGACAGTGCGCCCCTTGTAGATGGTGACCGGTTCTTCGGTCCAGATCTTGGCGCGGGCCGAGCTGTAGTAAAGCTTCGTAGTGGCGAGCTTCATGCCGTCCCTGACCGCGGTGACCACCACCTCGTCGCTGAGCACGGCGGACTTCTCGGTCATCTTCAGCGAACCGGCCCGCGACGTGACCTCGGAGGAGACCTTGCCGGCGTCGTAGAAGCGGATGCGGGGGGAGGTGAAGGTTATAACGCCTTTCTTCTCGTCGAGGCGGCCCTTGTCGGCGTCCAGGCGCCAGCGGGAGCCCAGGCGGTCGGCCTCGGACATGGAAAAGTTCTCCAGCAGGCTCACGCCCGGCAGGGTCGCCTCGCGGGCGTCGGTCCCGCCGCAGGCTGCCAGCAGGGGCAGCAGGATGAGGGCGAGCTTTTTCAACCCAGGCCTTCCTTCAGCAGGTCGCGCTCGTCGATGATGCCGACGGGCCGGCCGGTCTTCTTGTCGGTCACCGGCAGGTTGTCGATCTTGCGGTCGGAGATCAGGCGGGCGGCCTCCATGGCCATGGTCTCCGGGTGCACCGTAAGCGGCCCGCGCGTCATAACGGTCTTGACCGGGGCGGAAAGATCGGCCAGGCCGTCCTGCAGGCGGCGGCGCAGGTCGCCGTCGGTGAAGTAGCCGGTCAGGCGCCCGCCGGCGCCGGTGACGGAAACCGCCCCGGCCCTGGTGGCGGTCATCACGCGCAGCGCCGCCGACACGGAGGCCGTTTCCCTGATCACCGGGTTCTGGCGGCCCTTGTGCATCAGGTCGCTCACTTTCAGGTTGAGCAGTTTGCCCAGATTGCCGCCGGGATGGAGCCGCGCGAAGCGGCTGCGGTCGAAACCCTTGAGCGTCATCAGCGTCACGGCCAGGGCGTCGCCCAGCGCCAGCATGGCGGTGGTGGAGGAGGTCGGGACTATGTCCATGGGGCAGGCCTCGGATCTTACGTGCAGGCGCAGCACCACGTCGGAAGAGCGCGCCAGGCGCGAATCCGGGTTGTTGGTGATGGAGATCACCGGCAGGCCCTGCCGCTTCAGGATCGGCAGCAGCTTGGCCGTCTCCTCGGTCTCGCCTGAGTAGGAGAGGGCCACGGCCACGTCGTCGGCCGCTATCATGCCCAGGTCGCCGTGCAGGGATTCCACGGGGTGCAGGTAGACGGCGCGCGTGCCGGTGGAGGCCAGGGTGGCCGCGATCTTGCGGGCGATGAGCCCGGATTTACCCACGCCGATCAGGACGGCCTTGCCGGAGCAGCCCTCCAGCAGGCGCGCGGCCCGGACGAAAGACCGGTCCAACGCCTTCGAAAGCCCGGCCACGGCGAGGCTCTCGGAGCGGATGACCGCGCGGGCGGTCTTCAGTATCAGCGCGTCTTTCTTGGGGGCCATATTATTTAGCCGGCACTTTGTGCGGGTTCAGCCAGGGCGTCATCTCCGGCGGGATCTGGCGCTGGTCGTAGGGCGGCGGCAGTTTGCGCAGCAGGTAGCTGACGGCGAAGAACCCGACGATCAGCGTCAGGTAGATCCAGGCCAGCGTCTTCAAATGCCACTTCCAGCCCGGGAACCAGGCCGGAGGGAGGGTGAGGTCCCCGCCGCATTTCTTGCAGAACTTGACGGTCGAGCGGTTGTCCTGGCCGCAGTTGATGCATTTCATAGAATTTCCTTGGCTGCTAATTTGAGCTGAGGCCGGAGAGCTCTCCGGCCAGCCGGTCCACGCGGTTAAGCGCCGAGACCAGCGGCTTTACAGAGGAGAGTTTCAGCGAATTGGGCCCGTCGGAGAGCGCCTTCGCGGGGTTCGGGTGGGCCTCGAAGAACAAGCCGGCGATCTTGAGCGAGGCCGCCGCTTTGGCCAGCGGCACGATGAAGCGCCTGTCGCCGCCGGTGGCCGTGCCCAGGCCGCCTGGCCGCTGCACCGAGTGCGTGCAGTCGAAGATTACCGGGTAGCCGAAGTCCTTCATTATCTCCAGCGCGCGCATGTCCACCACCAGGTTGCCGTAGCCGAAGGACGAGCCGCGCTCGGTCAGCATGATGCCGGCGGCGCCGCGGCTCTCGAGCTTTTTGATTATATTCTCCGCCTCCCACGGCGAGAGGAACTGCCCCTTCTTCACGTTGACCGCGCGGCCGGTGTCGGCGCAGGCGAAAAGCAGGTCCGTCTGCCGGCACATGAAGGCCGGCACCTGCAGGATATCGGCGGCCTCGGCCACGCGGGAGGCCTGGGCCGGCTCGTGCACGTCTACGAGGAGCGGCAGGCCGAGGCGGTTCTTGAGGTCCTTCAGGAAGTCCAGGGCCGCCTCCATCCCCACGCCCCGGAAGGAGTCGTGCGACGAGCGGTTGGCCTTGTCGAAGGACGCCTTCAGCACGAACGGCGTCTTCAGCGCGGCGAAGACGCCCTTGAGGTGCGCGGCTTCCGCCGCGTAAGACCTGGGCGTCTCTATTACGCAGGGGCCCGCTATGTAGGCCAGCGGCCTGTCGTTGGAGAAGACCACGTTCCCGGCTTTGACTTGTTTTTGTTTGGCCACTTTGGGCTCCTTACTTTTTCTTGTTCTTCACCGCGGCCGCCACGAAGCTGAAGAACAGCGGGTGCGGCAGCAGGGGCTTGGACTTGAATTCCGGGTGGAACTGCACGCCGACGAACCACGGGTGCGCCTTGATCTCAACTATTTCGGGGAGCCCTGTCTTCTTGTTGAAGCCGCTGATCAGCATGCCTGCCTTCGCGTACTGCGCCTCGTATTTGCTGTTGAACTCGTAGCGGTGGCGGTGGCGCTCGGAGATGGCGGCCGCGCCGTAGATCTTGCGGGCGAGCGTCCCCGTCTTCAGTTCGCAGGGCCAGGCGCCCAGGCGCATGGTGCCGCCCTTGTCCTTCACGCTCTTCTGCTCCGCCATCAGGTCGACTACGGGGTGGGGGGTCTTGGCGTCGAACTCGGCCGAGTGGGCGCGCTTGAGGCCCAGCGCGTTGCGGGCGAACTCTATGGTGGCGCACTGCATGCCCAGGCAGATGCCCAGGAACGGCAGCTTGTTCTCGCGGGCGAAGCGCACCGCCTCTATCTTGCCCTCTATGCCGCGGTCGCCGAAGCCGCCGGGCACTATCAGGCCGTCGGCCTTGCCCAGGCGCTCCTTGAAGTCGGGGGCCTCCACGTCGACGTAGTCGAACTCGGCCTTGACGCCGTTGGCGATGGCGCCGTGAAATACGGCCTCGGTGAGGGACTTGTAGGAATCCTTGAGCTTGGTGTATTTCCCGGCGATGGCGATGCGTACCGGCGCGGCCGAGCAGGCGTTCTTGAGGCGCGTGGTAAAATCCGTCCACTCCTCGAAGTCCCAGCGGCCGCTGCGCAGGCGCAGCAGCATCATGATCTGCTCGTCGAGGCCCTGCTTCTTGAGCACGAGGGGCACGTCGTAGATGGAGGCGGCGTCGGGCGCGTCGATGACGGCTTCCTTCGGCACGCTGGTGAACAGGGCGATCTTGTTCTTGATGTCGCGGGCGAGCGGCTTGTCCGCGCGGCAGACTATGATGTCGGGGTCGATGCCGATCTCGCGCAGCTTGTTGACCGAGTGCTGGGTGGGTTTGGTCTTGAGCTCGTCGGAGGCGTGCAGGTAGGGCACCAGGGTCACGTGCAGGTAGAGCACGTCGTTGCGCATGCGGTCGGGGCGCATCTGGCGGGCGGCCTCGAGAAAGGGGAGGCTCTCGATGTCGCCCACGGTGCCGCCTATCTCTATGATGGCGATGTCGAAACCCTCGCCGGCCTTCTGGAAGCGGCGCTTGATCTCATCGGTGATATGGGGAATGACCTGCACGGTCTGGCCCAGGTAGCCGCCCTCGCGCTCTTTGGCGATGACGGTCTGGTAGATCTGCCCGGCGGTCATGATGTTGACGCGGCCGGTGTCTATGCCCAGGAAGCGCTCGTAGTAGCCCAGGTCCAGGTCGGTCTCGGCGCCGTCGTCGGTGACGAAGACCTCGCCGTGCTGGAACGGCGCCATGGTGCCGGCGTCCACGTTGATGTACGGGTCGCACTTCATAATGGTGACGGAAAGCCCGTGGGCCTTGAGCAGGCGGCCGATGGAGGCCGCGGTGATGCCTTTGCCGAGAGAGCTGACTACGCCGCCGGTCACGAATATATATCTGGTCATGGTTGTCCCCGCGCTCGCGCGCAAAACCACTGAAGAGCCGCTCCCCGCGGGGCGGCCCGGCCCGGCTTCCTCCTAGCGCCCGGCTTTTTTTAGATAATTCTCGGCGGCCCTCAGGTCCGCCGGCACGTCGATGGCCGGCCCCAGCGCCGGCACTTCCGCCACGGCTATGCGCAGGCCGTTCTCCAGCGCGCGCAGCTGCTCCAGCCGCTCCAGCCGCTCCAGCGGGCTGGGCTTCATCTTTACGAATTTTTCCAGGGCTTCACGGCGGTAGATATAGAGGCCGTAATGCCGGTAATAAGGATAACCCTTCAGGTCTGAAAGCGGGTGATGGAACGGCACCGGGCAGCGGGAGAAGTAGAGGGCGCGGCCCGCGGCGCTCATCGCCACCTTCACGCAGTTGGGGTTCTCTATGTCGGCCTTGTCCGTGATCCGGGTGCAGGCCGTGCCGATCTGGCAGTCCGGCGACGCCTTAAGTTTGAGGAACGCCTTCTTCAGGACGGCGGCTTTCATAAAGGGCTCGTCGCCCTGGATGTTGATGACGAAGGAGGCCTTCGAGCCGCGGGCCGCCTCGCGGACCCGGTCCGTGCCCGACTGGCAGCGCGGGCTGGTCAGCACGGCCCTGGCGCCGAAGGCTTTGCAGACCGCCAGCACTTTCTCGTGCTCGGTGGCCACTATGACCTCTCCGAGGCCGGCCTTGACGGCGGCCTCCCAGCACCACTGTATGACGGGCTTGCCGGCCAGCGGCGCGAGCACCTTGCCGGGGTAGCGCTGCGACCCGTAGCGGGCCGGGATCACTATTAAGCAGTCAGCCATGATTTTGCGCTTTCGAGCAGCTCTTCCACGCTGGCCGAGGCGGTGCCGAGCTTGGCCACCACTATGCCCGCGGCGAAGTTGGCGGCGAGGGCCGCCTCTTCCGGCGCGGCGCCAGCGGCCCAGGTGAGGGCCAGCGTCGAGATCACCGTGTCGCCGGCGCCGGTCACGTCGAAGACCTCCCGCGCGCGGGTGGGGATATGGACGGGCGTCACCGCGGCGCCTTTGCGGACAAAAAGGGTCATGCCGTGCTCGCCCTGGGTTATCAGCAGGGTGCGGAGCGCGAGTTTCTTCATGATGGCAGCGCCCAGCGCCTCGGCGGCCGGCTGGCCGTCAGCCTGGGTGAGGCGCATGCCGCCGAAGGCCTCGGCGGTGTTGGGGGTGATGCAGGCGACGCCGCGGTAGAGCTGGAAGTGCTCCACCTTGGGATCGACGAAGACGGGGACGCCGCGTTTGGCGGCGAGGGCTATCGCGGCCTTGATCGTGGCCGGCTCCAGCAGGCCCTTGCCGTAATCGGAAAGTATCAGGGCGCCGCAGCCTTCCTGCAGCACCTCGGCCAGAGAGGCCAGCGCCGCGCGCTTGGCGGCGGGCCCGAGCAGGGCGGGGAACTCGCGGTCGAAGCGCACCACCTGCTGGTGCTCGGCTATCACGCGGGTCTTCTCTATGGTGCGGAAGGCGCCGTCGCGCACCAGCGCGCCGGCGGGAACGCCGGCGGCGGCCAGCAGCGAGGACAGTTCCTCGGCGGCCTGGTCGCGTCCGGCGACGGAGACCAGGACGGGCCGGGCGCCGAGGGCGGCCAGGTTGACGGCCACGTTGGCGGCGCCGCCGCAGACGGAGGACTCGGAGGTGACGCGCACTACCGGGACCGGGGCCTCGGGCGAGATGCGCTTGACGGAGCCTTTGACGTAGCGGTCGAGCATCAGGTCGCCGAACACCGCGATCCGGAGGTCCTTGAAATTGGAAACGATGGAAGAAAGCCGCTTGAAACCAGCCTTTGTCATAATATAGATATTATACAAAGCAATGGAAAGCGGCGGAAGGCCGCGGAGGGGCGGATGTCAGGGAACTATGGTGCGGCGCACCAGTTTGGCGGTGACGGAACCTATGAAGATCTCGGCTTTCAGCAGCATCGGGAGGCGCAGTTCGTCCTCGGTGATCCAGACCAGCATGCGCTTTCCGGCCTTCGCCACGAAGATGCCCTCCTCGCCGGCCATCGGCTCGAACAGCATGCATTTCTTCTTGCCGTAGGGGGTGGAGATCTTCTCGCTCTTTTTCGACCGGATCGAGATGCGCCAGTTGCGCTTGGTGTTGACGGCGAACTCCACTGTCTGGCCGGGCCCGATCTGCATGGTGCGTATGCGGTACAGCGCCGAGAGCACGTCGTTGACCGGGCCGTCCAGCGGGCCCTCGAAGTCGGCCGGCTGGCGCTTCTTGTTCATCTTGCGCCCGTAATAGCGCTTGCCCGGCCCGTCGAAGATCACCCACTCGTTGAAGAAATGGCCGCCTTCCTGGATCTTCTTGTAGTAGCCGTAGGAGGTGAGGTCCTGCGCGTCCATCCAGGCGTCGTTGCGGTCGGCGACCTTGTAGAAATTCTTTATGAAGGAGCCGGACTTGGCCTCCGAGACGATATGCCAGGCCGGCCGCGAGGAAATGTCCACGGTGCGCTCTATCTTCAGGTAGGACTTCCCGACGTGGACCAGGCCCCAGTAGATCTCGTATTCGAGCAGCTCCCCGCTGACCAGCGCGCCCGCCGCGGCCGGCGCGGAGGAGGAGGGCAGGCTCCAGTAGGGATGCTCCAGCAGCTTCTCCTCCGCTGACGCGGGCACGGCCAGCGACAGCAGGAGGAGGAGCCTAAAAACCATACTTGATCCGGGCGGCCACCAGGGCGGCCAGCGCGAACGCGGCGGTCATGCCGCGCCACTCCTTGTTCTTGCGGAAAACCTCGGCGGAGTAGGCGCCGGAGTCGAAGAAGCCGGCGATGCCGCCAAGGCAGGGCAGGAGGGCGGGGGCCGCTTGTTTGTACTTCTCGAAGTCCGCGCCGTAGACGGAGAGGAGGAAGACCTCTTCGGCCTTGATGGTTACGTAGTAGATCCACCCGAAGGCGGCGGCGGCGAAGGCCCAGGCGCCGGCGGTCAGCAGCGGCCTCGACGGGGCGGAGAGCATGATCAGCAGCCCGGCGGTCATGATCATCGTGCCGAGGTACAGCGGGTTGCGCACGGCGGCGTAGGGCCCCGTGGTGGTGAGTGTCTTCGACTTCACTATGGCCGCGCTGGCGGCCAGGCGCACCGCTTGGCCCAGCGCCATTACGGCGAGGCCGGTCCAGAACAGGGGCCAGCTTTCGGGGCGCGTTAAGACCAGCAGCAGCAGCGTGACTATCTGGGAGACGAGTATGCGTTTTTTCACCGTGGTTTCCTTTTTTTGCCGCCGCTGACGTCGGGCAGCGCGCGGGCGAGGGTAAGCAGATCTTTGAAGCCTTTTTTCGCGGCCGCGGCGCCCAGCGAGTGGCGCCACTGCCCGGTCAGTACCAGCCGGCCCTTGATCCCGGCGTTGCGCGCCAGGTCCAGGTCGCATTTCTTGTCGCCGGCCATGAAAGAGAGCGCCTGGTCGGCCGGGCGGTCCTTGGCGGCTTCGTTTATGAGCCCCGGCCTGGGCTTGCGGCAGGCGCAGGCGGCCTCCGGGGCGTGGGGGCAGAAATAGACGGCGTCCACGCTGGCGCCGGCGCGGCGCAGCTCGCGCACCATCTTGAGGTTTATGGCGCGGGAAACGGCCATGGTCATGTAGCCGCGTCCGACGGCGGACTGGTTGGTGAGCACCACCACGCGGTAGCCCTTGGCGTTAAGGAGCTTCACGGCGGCGGGGGCCGCGGCGTAGAGCCTGAACTGCGAAAGCTTGAGGATATAGGAGCCCGCTTTGTCGCGGTTGATGGTGCCGTCGCGGTCCAGGTAGGCCGTGGGGACCGGGGGGCCTTTCGCCACCTTCGGAGGCCAGGCCCGCATCAGGCGTTCTCCCTGCCGGCGCCGTCCACTATGCGCATGAGCTTTATCCACCCGTCGCAGAGGAACACGATCTTGACCGAGAGGATCAGCACCCCGCCGCCCAGCAGGTCCTGCCAGCCCGGGGGAAAGCGGGCGAAATCCTTATAGGTGGTGATCAGCGGCAGGCCCCCGCGGGCCTGCCTGGCCGCGGCCAGGTCCCGCTCGGTGTAGGCGTAGTGGTCGGGGTAGCGCCAGATCTGCTTCAGGTCTATCTTCATCTTCTTCAGCACGGCTTCGAAGGAGTCCGGGTCGCCGATGCCGGAAAGGGCGACGGCCCCGCGGCCTTTCAGGGAGCCGAGGTCCACCTGGGAGGCGGTCGCCGGGTCGATGAAGGCTTCCGGGGCGTGCATGCTCTCGATGATCTCGGCGGCCGGGGCGCAGCGCTTGATGTCGGCGCGCAGCGCGTCCACGGCGTCCTGCGAAACCTGCTCGCAGTGGGTGATGATCACGGCTTTGGCGCGGGCCAGGCCGGCGGCCGGTTCGCGCAGGTTGCCGGCGGGCAGGACCCGGTCGGCGGTGAAAGGGGCGGTGGCGTTGACCAGGGCGATATCGGCGTCGCGCTGCACGGCGAAGTGCTGGAAGCCGTCGTCCATCAGCAGGATGTCGGCGCCCAGTTCCGTGACGGCGGCCATGCCGGAGGCGAAGCGGTCCGACGAGACCACCACCGGCACGCCGGCGGGCTCCAGCAGGCGGTAAAGCATCAAGGCCTCGTCGCCGGCCTCGTCGAGCGTGGCCGGGCGGCCCTTGGCGAGGATGGTGACGGCGGCGTGGGGGGCGCGCCGCTTGTAGCCGCGCAGCAGGACGGCCGGCCGGCGGCCGGAGCGCGCCAGCTCCATGGCGGCGGTGACCACGGTGGAGGTCTTGCCGGTGCCGCCGGAGGAGATGTTGCCGAAGCAGATCACGGGCACGGGCAGGCGCCGGCTGCGCAGCACGCCCTTGCGGTAGAGGAGCCTCCGCGCGGCAATGCCGCCGGAATACGCGAAGGATAAGAGCCCCAGCAGCAGGCGGCCGGCGGCGCCACGGCGCAGCGCGTCGCGTGTCTTTTCGGGGGAGAAAGCGGTCATGCCGGCACCTTCTTCAGGTTTTCCACGTGGGCGCTGAGCTGATCCCAGGCGGTCTCGAAAGGCATCTCTGCCAGCTCGCCCTGCACCCAGGCGTGCTTCGGGCCGGGCGGGCTCCAGCTCAGCGGGGAATTCTGCGGGGCGTAAATGGTGAAGGTCGGCGCACCCTGGCTGACGGCCACATGCATTGGGCCGGAGCTGGTGCCGCAGTGCAGCGCGGCGCGCTTTTGCAGGGCGGCGAGGTCGAGCAGGTCGAAGTCCGGGCAGAGCAGGTGTCGCCCGGCGGCCGCGCCCATGGCGGCTTTCACATAGTCCAGTTCGCCGGGGCCCCAGAGGAAGACCACGCGCGCGCCGAAGTCCTTGGCCAGGCCGTCGGCCAGGCGGGCGAAATTTTCCGGGGCCCAGCGGCGGTGGTCCCGCGGGCTGGTGATGTCGAGGGTGACGGTGAAGTCGCCGGGGCGCACGCCCGAAGCGGCCAGGAAGGCGTCGGCCCTGGCGGCGTTCTCGGGGCCGAAGTTCAGCTCCAGCTCGTGCCCGGCGTGGGGGATGCCCAGCGGCTCGAGCAGCTGCAGGCGGTCGTAAGCGGTGTAGCCTGCGCCGGGCTTTTTCTCGGGCAGGATGTTGTGCCAGAGGCGGCCCGCGCCGAACTTGAAAGCGAGGCGCTTTCCGGCGCCGGAGAACAGGGCGTAGAAGCCGGAGGAAGTGGAGCGCATGTAGTCGAAGGTGATGTCGATGCCGGCGGCGCGGATGGCGCGCAGGGGGCCGTCTTCGCGGCAGAAGACCCCGTCGAGGCGGGGATTGCCGCGCAGCACTTTGAGCGAGGGTCGGCGCGTCAGGAAATAGAGGCGGGAGTCGGGCATGGCCGTCTTCAGCGCGCGCAGCAGCGGCGTCGTCAGGAGCACGTCGCCAATGCCTTTGTAAACGATGACAAGTATTCCAGGTCCCATGTTGTGTGTCAGGCGAGTCCTGTCTCGCCGCGAGCGATTTTAGTGCGCAGGGCCAAGGTCCGAAGCGGACCGCCTATCATTAGGGCGGCGGCGGAGACTGTCCGAGGAGCGCACTGTGTGCGCGACGAGTTCTCCGCCGGCGGAGGACCGCAGGCCCTCTTCTGCCGCGCACGCTTATGAGCGAGCGGTGAGACAGGACTCGCCGCTGCCCGTCACTGCGCCGTCTTGGCGCGGTAACGGGGGTCGTTGTACATCTTGAACTGGCGGTAGATCTTGAGCTTGACCCTGCCCGCTATCACGTCGGAGACGAGCTGGGTCAGCTCGTCCTCCAGGTCGCGCACCTGCACGCCCATCACCTCGAGCTTCGCGGCGCAGGCCGCCTTGTGCTCGTCGGCGGCGTCCGTGCGCTGCAGCTGCTCGCGCATGTGGTAGATCTTGAGCTGGATGATGCTGATCTTGTCGGCCAGGCTGCCTACGGTCTCAGCCATTGACGGCCTCCAGAACTTTCTCGTCGATGCGCTCTATCAGGTCGTTGCGCTTCTGGTTGAGGCGGTCGATGTTCTTCTTGGCGGCCGCGATGGCCGGCACGTCGCCAACGCGGGCCTTGTCTTCCTCGTGCCAGAGCTCGGTGTTGGTCATGGCCAGCTCGCTTACAAGTTTACCTATGCCTAAATCTTTCATTTTGATGTTACCTCTGTTTATTATTATACAAAGAAGACCTTACAGCCTTGAAGCGCCGCACTTGAGCTGCAGGGCCAGGTCCCAGTTATTGTCGCCGCCGCGGATGAAGAGGCGGTCGATGGTGGCGCCGGCGCGGTCCCAGGGCCACGGGGTCTTGCCCTGCCTGAAGCTGAAGTCGAAGGTGTAGCCGGCCGCCAGGGCCTTCTCCCGGATGGCCGGGGCGTAGGCCCCGTCGCCGTATGGATAGGCGAAAGCGCACATCTCGCGGCCGAAGGCGGCCTCGAGCTGCCGCTTGGACTCGGCCATCTCCCACGCCGCGTCCTCGAGCTTCAGCGCCGAGAGATGGGGGTGGTTCATGGTGTGGGAGCCGTACTCCATCACGCCGCTGTCCTGCATCTCTTTGAGCTGGGCCAGGGTGGCCATGTTGACCCAGGCCTCGGAGGCCGGGTTGTGCCACAGGTTGGTCTTGCCGATGGTATTGTAGACCACGAAGATATTGCCCTTGGCGCCGAGCTCTTTGAGGATGGGCCAGGCCACGGAGTGGTTGTTCTCGTAGCCGTCGTCGAAGGTGATCAGCACCGCCTTCTCCGGCAGGGGTGCGCCGGCGTCGTAGAGCTTCTTCAGGTCGGAGAAGAACAGCGTGGTGTAGCCGTTATCGAGCAGGTATTTTACCTGTGAGCGGAACTTTTCAGCGCTGACCCAGAGCTCCTTGAGCCTGGACCCCGCCGGCGGGACGCCGATCTTGTGGTAGCACAGCACCTTCATGCCGGGGGCCGCGGAACGCCACCAGGTCCAGCGGGCGCTGAAGGCCAGTAGCCCCAGCAGGATTATAACGGCGGCTGCTATGATCATTTGGCTGCTCCTCGTGTTCTGGCGCGGCATTCCTGCGCGGCCCTGAAAACTTCGTCTACGGTCAGCAGGCGCATGCAGAGGAAATGCCCGCGCGGACATTTTTTAGAGCCGTGCAGGGCGCAGGGCCTGCAGGCCAGCGGGGTTTCGATGACCCTGTTGCCGGGGCCATACGGGAAAAAGCCTAGCTCGCGCGTGGTGGGACCGAACACGCCCACGGCGGGCACGCCGAGCGCGGCGGCGATATGCATGGGGCCGGAATCGTTGGAGATGAAGACCTTGAGCGGGCGGATGGCCTCCATCAGCTCCGGCATGCTGGTCTTGCCGGTCAGGTTCAGGCAGCGCTCGGGCCCGGCCAGGCGCTCTATCTCCGCGTTCCAGTCCTTTTCTCCGGGGCCGCCCACAAGCAGCACTTTGCCGGGGCGCTCGGCGGTGAGGCGCTTTATCAGGCGGGCCCAGTTCTCCGCCGGCCAGCGCTTGGTGGGCCAGGCGGACCCGGCGTTAATGCCCGCGATCACGCCGTCCTGCGGGCCGTAGGGCGCGCCGGCGTCGCGGCGCAGGCCCGGGAAAGGGGATTTCAGGTTCTCGGCCAGCGGCGAGAGCAGGGCCAGGTTGCGCTCCACGTCGTGCAGCAGCCAGGAGAAGGGGACCCGGTGGGTCAGCAGCGCGCGCCCCGCGCTGGAGGAGAAGCCCACGCGCACGGGGATGCCCGCGCGCCAGGCCAGCAGCGCGCTGCGCAGCGAGCGGTGGGGGATGATGACGGCGTCGAAGTTGCGCGCGCGCAGCTCTCCGGCCAGGCGGCGGAACTCGGCGAAGCCGGACGGGGCCGTCTTCTTCCTGTCCTCTATTATTTCCGCGGCGAGGCCGGCGGCGGCGAAGATGCCGGCGGTCTCGGGGCGCGTCACCACCGTGACCGCCGCGTCCGGGAAGGCCTCGCGCAGCTTCTTGAGGAGGGGGAGCGTGAGCACGCAGTCGCCCAGGAAGGCGGTCTGCAGCAGGCAGATCTTCAGGGGGCCCTGCTTCAGCTCCGCCCGGGCGCCGCCGGGAGCCCAGTCGCCAAGCTCGGGGCCGGGATGCACCACGGGCACGCCGAGCGCGGCGAGCGGTTCGAGGTAGCGGTCGAGGGTGTGCTTTTCCAGGGCCGGGCTAGGGATGCGCAGCCCGACGAAGAGGCGGCGGGCCAGCGAGGCCTTGCGGTAGCGCAGCTTCACCGGCGCGGCCGCCAGGAGCGAGATCAGGCGGCTGCGCGGGGTGTCGTGGAGGTCGATGATGGCGTCGTAGCCGGCGGCGTTCACCTCGCGCAGGGCGGCGGCGAGGCCGGTGAAGGGGATAGCCCTGTCGATGAAAGCGTTCTTGGTGACGGCGCCGAGGAACTGCGGCTTGACCAGGATCTCCAGCCGGGCGCCGGGCCATCTGGCCTTCAGATTGCGGAAGACCGGGGCGGTCAGGATGATGTCCCCAAGGGAGGACATCCTGATCACCAGTATCTTCGGGTCCGGCTTGCTAATGTCAACCATCTAAAAAAATTATATCATTTATAAAATTGCCGGCCGGTACGGGTTGTAACAAAAAGTTAACATAAATTACATTGACACGTATCTGTTTTTGATATATCTATATAATATGAGGTTAAAGCGGGCGCTTGCGGTCTTACTGGCTTTCCTGGCGGCGGGGGGGCTCTACCGCTATACCTCGGCCATGATGAGCTCCGCCGGCTACCGCATGCTCATCAGCGAGCAGACCACCATAGGCAACAGCGCGCCCAAGACCGGCGGGGCCTACTCACTCTTCGGCAGTACCGGCCAGCTGGGCTATGGCGCGCTCGCCGGCGGCCGCTACACCGTGACCTGGGGCATAGTCAATTCCTGGCGCCCGCCCCAGGCCGACCTCACCTCCGCGCACGTCTACCCGAACCCCTGCAAGGTCTCCAACGGCTGCACCGGCGTCACCTTCACCCGCCTGACCCTGCGCGCCACGGTCCACGTGTTCACCGTTTCCGGCGAGAAAGTAAAGACCGTGGAGAAGAACAACAATATCGACAGCGTAGGCTGGGACCTGCGCAACGAGGCCGGCTCCAAAGTGGCCAGCGGCCTCTACCTCTACATCATCAAGGGCGAGGGCTCTACCAAGAAGGGAAAGATAGTGGTGGTCAGGTAAGGTGCTATTATGAAAAAAACGATCTTAGCCGCGTGCGCGGCGCTGCTGCTGCCGCTCTCCGCCTGGGCGGGGGACGTGGCCCCGGGCAGCGTGCCCGGGACCCTCAACTACCAGGGCCGCCTGGAGCGCGACAACGCGCCCATAACCGGGCCCATCCATCTCTACTTCCGCGTCTATAACCACGCCACGGCCAACAACACCGGCGGCGGTCTTTGCGGCGCCGTCGCCCAACCCTGTCTCTGGCAGAGCCCCGAGATCACCGTGCAGGCGGCGCAGGGCATCTTCAGCGCGGACCTCACGCCCCCGCTGTCCGTGCTGAGCGGCGGCATAAAGCTGTACCTGGAAGTGCAGGTGGAAAGCGACGTGCTGCAGCCCCGCGAGCCGCTCAACAGCGTGGCGTACGCCTTGCTGGCCAAGAAGCTGGAGGACGGCGCCAGCGTCTCCGTTACCACGCTCACCGCGCTCAACAACGTCATGCTGTCCACGGCGGCCGGCGCTTACCTGACTGTGGGCACCGACGCCCAGTCCAGCGCCGCGCGGGTGACGGTGGACGGGTCGGTCAAAATTCTCAATGGCAGCCTCATTTTCGCCAACGGCACATCGATGAACACTGCCGGGGTAGGCTCCGCCAGTAATATCGCCAGCGTCAGCGACGCCGACATCCTGGCCGATTCCCTGGCCGGCAACACCGCGGCCAGCGGCGATGTCCTGTTCCGAAAGGCCAGCGCGGTCTTCATGCGCATTACCAACTCCGGCAAGGCCGGTATCGGGCCTACCTTCACCGTCGACTCCGGCCTTAACCCGCCCGGCGGCGGCACCGGAGTGGCGCCCCTGCTGGACGTAGACGGGCAATTCTACGTCGGCAACGAAGGCATCTACGACCGCGACGACTCCGAGGTCAACGTAAAGGAAGACCTGGTGGTGGAGGGCGGCAAGGTCAGCGGCTACGGCTCCACGCCCGCGACCCTGGCCAATATCTCGCTCGGCGAGACGCCTGGGCTCATCACTTTCAACGTGGGCGCCGCGGAGAAGATGCGCATCCATAATACCAACAGCTTCGTCGGCATAGGCCTCGCGGCGCCGACGGCCATGCTCCACGTGCTGGGCGACGTGCGTTCCAACGCGGGCGTGCGGGGCGGCGCGGTCTCGGTCGGCACGTACGCCGGAGACTGGACCGGCTACGACAACGAGCTGCGCGCCCAGGCCGCCAGGCACCTGCTGCTGCAGCAGACCAACTCCTACAACGTAGGCATAGGCACGGACGCGCCCAAAGAGAAGCTTCACGTGCGCGGCAGCGTGCGCTCCGACTACGGCCTCATCGCCGCCACGGCGGCGTTCAGCGGCGACGTGCGCGTGAACGGCACCTTTACCGCCAACTCCGGCCAGGGCAACCGGGTCTACCTGTCCACCACCACCGTCTACGGCGATCTGATAGTGACCGGCGGCATCGGTTCGCTGGCGGGCATACCGGCCTACCTGGCCTCCACGCAGACCTTCACGGGCCTGAGCGCCTTCCAGAACCAGGTCGTGGTATCCAGCGACATCCTGACGCTGAGCCGCCTCGGCGCCGGCGTGAGCGACTTCGATTTCGCGGGCACGAAGTACCTGCAGGTGGGCGACAACAAGCCCGCCTTCGCCAACGATAACGCGATGGCCTACCTGGTGGGCGGCGCCAACGCCGACGCCAAGCTTAATTTCTACCGCGGCGCGGCCGAGCTGGGGCGCATAGAGACCCAGACCACGGCCTATGGCACCGGCCTGGCCCAGGTGCTTAACGGGCAGACCAAGGTCTTTACTGACGCTGTCTACCACCACATCCAGAACAGCGCGGTCTGGATCTCCACCGGCTACCGCTCCACCCCGGCGATCTTCGTCAGCTCCTTCATGGGCAATGTCGGCATGGGCACCGCGGTCATGGACCCCAACTGGAGGCTGACCGTGGACGGCAACATCCGCCTCTCGGGCGCGCTTTCCAACGCCCTGATCTTCGCCGACGGCACCAGCCTCAATACCGCCAGCGCCCTCGGTTCCGCCACCAACCTGTCGTCCAACGGCGACGCGGTGGTGCAGTCCAACGCCGACCTGAGCGGCGGCGGAGATGTGGTGCTGCGCGCGGGCGCGCTTGACGGCCTTATCCTCAACACCGGCGGCAACGTCGGTATCGGCACCATGTTCCCGGTAGCCAAGCTCAACGTCCGCTCCGGCGACCTGGTGATCGGCGCGCCGTACAACCCCTATAGCGGCGACTCCAGCGAGGACCTGGTGGTGGCCGGCAACATCGCTTTCGACGGCGAGATGGTGCAGCGCTCGGCCCTGCCGGTGTATCTTTCCAAGTTGGTGGTCTCCAACGACGTTTATCTCTCCACTACTGTGGGCACCCGCACGGGCATCGGCAACGTGGCGCCCGGCTACACCCTGGACGTGACGGGCGACATCAATACCAGCGCCTCTCTGCGCACCGGCGGCACGGCCCGCATCTCCAATACCGGCACCGTCGGCAGCGGCGGCGCCAACGCCACCTGGGACGGCGTAACCATAAACGTCAACCGCGGCGGCACCGGCGCCGCCACCTTCACCGACGGCGGTATCCTGTTCGGCAACGGCACGGGTGCCATCGGGGCCACGGCGGTGCTGGCCAACGGTCAGCTGCTCATCGGCGACGGCACGCAGGAGCCGACCGCGGCTACCCTGACCGGCACGGCCAACCAGGTGATAGTCACCAACGGCGCGGGCAGCATCGCGCTGTCGCTGCCGCAGAATATCCATACCACGGCCGATCCCAGTTTCGACTCTATTTCGGTCGGTTCGGCTACGCTGGCCACTGCGCTGACCGTTCCCAACGGCGGCACCGGCGCGACCACTCTTGCGGGCATCGTTAAAGGCAATGGCACGGCGGCCATGACCGCCGTAACCGGAACCCTCGGATACATAACCTATTGGTCCGACGCCAATACCATTGCCGCGGAGCAGTATGCTTCCGTTACGCGCGGCGGCACTGGCGTGGGTAGCCTGACCGGCGTCGTAAAGGGCAACGGCACTTCCGCCATGAGCGCGATGACCGGTACCGCTAACCGCCTTACCAAATGGTCCGACGCCAATACCATAGCCAACAGCATCATCTCGGACAACGGCACCACCGTAAGCTTTACGGGCGGGCTCGCGGTAACGGGGACCGGCAGTTTCACAGGGAACGTTACCATGAACGGCACCGGGAGGATCAATAACCTCGTAGACCCGGCGGCGGACCAGGACGCGGCGACCCGGAAGTACGTGGACGACCAGGTGCTGGGCGGCGCTTCTCCGGCCTGGAGCAAATACGGCAACACTGTCTCCGGCAGCAACTACATGGGCAGCAGTAACTTCGCCGACGTTATCTTTAAGACCAATGACACGCGCCGGATGGCCATTACGGCCGGCGGCGGGATACAGCTGGGCACGGGCGTTAACTTGTCCACTTTCACTTCCGCAGGGGTTCTGCAGCTAGCCGCTTCGCTGGGCGTAGCCTATGGCGGCACAGGGGCCAATACGTTCACCGCCAGCCAGCTGGTGCGCATGAACGCCGGCGGCACCGCGCTCGAGAGTTCCGGCAAGACGGTCCCGACCGGGACCATAGTGGGACACACCGATACACAGACGCTGACCAATAAGACCATGTCCACCAGTTCTTCCTGGCAGGGAGATACGGTAGCGGTGGGCTACGGCGGCACCGGGGCTACTGCGTTCACCAACAGCCAGCTGGTACGCATGAACGCCGGCGGCACCGCGCTCGAGAGCTCCGGCAAGACGGTCCCGACCGGGACCATAGTGGGACACACCGATACACAGACGCTGACCAACAAGACCATGTCCACCGGCTCGTCCTGGGAGGGCACTGCCGTGGATGTGGCTTACGGCGGTACCGGGGCCGCCACCGCCGCAGCAGCGCGCAGCAACCTTGTGGCCGCCAAGAGCGGGGCCAACAGCGACATTACCAGCCTCTCCGCCCTGAGTACCGCGCTCTCGGTGGGCCAGGGCGGCACCGGCGGCACTGACCAGGCCAGCGCACAGAGCGGCCTTGGGCTGGGGACCATGGCTACGCAAGGGGCCAACGCCGTAGCCATCACCGGCGGCACGATCTCCAACGTCACCAGCCTGACCTCGGCCGGAGTGCTGCGCCTGTACTCGCGCACGAAGTTGCAGCTTAACGCCATCACGCCCGCCGCCGTCGGAGAGATCTATTACTGCTCCAACTGCTCGCCGGTCAACGTCATGGTCTCCACCGGCACGGCCCAAGCCAACTTCGGGGCCATAACCGGCGGTGCGTTTCAGTAAGGTTTATTGAGGAACGGAGATCGCCGCCAGGGTCCTGGCGGTGGCGCCCTTGAGGGCGTTGAGAGTATTTGTAGCGTTGTCCCGGGCGGCCTGCATGGCAGCGGGATCGGTTAGAAGCTGCGCCAGCAGCGCTGCCAACTGAGGGGCGGTTTCCGCGAGGAAGCCGCCCTTCAGCTTTATAAGGGTGTCGCCGGCGTGCCGGGCGTTGCGGTAGTTAGGACCGAACAGCGCGGGCTTGCCGAACAGCGCCGGCTCCAGCAGGTTGTGCCCGCCGGTGTCGTCGAGCGTGCCGCCTACGAAGCAGACGGAGGATTTCGAGTAGAGGGCCTGCAGCAGGCCCATGGCGTCCACAACCAGGCAGTCGGTCTCGGCGGCGCCCGTGGACCAGAGAGAATACTTTACGCCGCGGGCTTTAAGCAGGGTCTCGGTCTCGCCGAGGCGCTCGGGGTGGCGGGGGACCAGGACCAGTTTGAGGGCCGGTACCGCCTTCTTCGCCTCCAGCCAGGCTTCTACCAGCACTGGCTCCTCAGGCGGATGGGTGCTGCCGGCGGTAAAGACCGGCGTGTCCCGCCAGCCGGCGGCGGTAAAAAAATCCTTAACCTGAGCGGTCCCCGCGGTCGAGATCCCCAACAGGTCGTGCTTGAGGTTGCCTGTCACGGTTACCTTGCCCTCCAGGCCGGGCAGGCGGCTGAACAGTTCGGCGTCCCGCTCGCTCTGCGCGAGGACTTTCTTCACGCCGGCGAAGGCCAGGCGGGACAGGGGCGCCAGCGCCCGGTAGAGGGCCGCCGTGCCGCCGGAGATGCGGGCGTTGACCATGAAGACGGGCACTCCGGCCAAGGCCGCCGCGTAGAGCGTGGCGGGCCAGATCTCGGTTTCCACGAGGGCCAGCAGGCGGGGGCGGGCGGCGCCGATGAACGCGGCGGCCAGCGGGTAGAAATCGAGCGGGGCCAGGCGGGCTTCCGCGCCCAGCCTGCCGGCCTCGGCGCGTCCTGCGGCGGTGGAAGAGGTGATCAGCAGCGGGGCGCCGAAGCGGGCGGCCAGCTCGGGCGCCAGGCGGGTGACCGCCTTTACTTCGCCCATGGAGGCCGCGTGCAGCCAGACCGGGCGCTCGGCGAAGACGGGCGGCTCTAACGCGAGGCGCTCCTTCAGTTCCCCGGCCAGGGCCTTCATCAGCGCGCGGCGGGGGGAGAGCAGGAAGAACAGCGCGTAAAGCACCGCTATGACCGGCGCGAGCAGGCTGTAGAGTAGAAGCAGCAGATGTCCCATCGGGGAATTACTTCTTGGCGGCGGCTTTCTTTTTTTTCTTGGAAAGCCAGGGCAGGGCGAAGACGGCTGAGTATTTAGGGGTGAAGGCGCCCGTGTCGAAGGAGACCCCGATCTTGGCGGCCTCCAGGCGCTCGCAGAGGCCCTTGATGAGCTCGTTCTCGAAGAGCGGCACGGCCGTGGACTCCTGGGGCGGCAGCTCCGGCTCGGGGGTTGAGGCGATGTAGACGGCGGGGCCGAACTCGAAACCCTCCGGCTCCGCCTCGCGCATGGCCAGGTCGGCCGTCACGCTGACGGCGGTCTGCATGAAGACCTGCGCGGCTATGCGCGCGAGGAATTTGTGGGTGTCGTCGGGCGGGTTGGCGAGCTTGTCCTCGAAGGATTTACCCAGCGTCAGGATGCCGATGGTGACCGGGTGTTTGGAGTCTCCGCTGATGCGCGCCGCGGTCTCGTCCTCGGCGGGGAGGTACTCGAAGACCACGGCGGGCTCCAAGGCGGCGGCGAGCGAGGCGGCGTGCTCGCGCACGGAGGACTCGTCGGGCAGGCCGATGGCGGCGAGGTCGAGCTTGTGCTTGCGCGCCTTGCGCAGCACCTCGTAGGAGTAGACCGGGATCTTGAACTTCTTTATCTTCCTCATGCCGCCTTTCCGCTAAGTAGTTACTTGCCCTTGTTCTCCCACTGGTAGACCAGCGGGGTAGCTATCGCTATGGTGGAGTAGGTGCCGAAGATGGAGCCTACCAGCATGCAGAAGGCGAAGTTGTTGATGACCTCGCCGCCGAAGAAGAACAGCACCGCCACCACGGTCAGCACGGTGAGGTTGGTCAGCAGCGTGCGCGACAGGGTCTCGTTGATGCTGGTGTTGACCAGCTTGCCGAGCGCCATCTTCGGGAACATGCGGATGTTCTCGCGCATGCGGTCGAAGATGACGATGGTGTCGTTGATGGAGTAGCCGGCGATGGTCAGCAGGGCGGCCACTATCACCAGGTCTATCTCGCGGTTGGTGATGGACATGGCGCCAGCGGCCACGAACACGTCGTGCAGCAGCGCCACTACGCCGGCCGCGCCCCAGACGGGGTTGGAGAACCGGAACGCGACATAGACGATGATGCCGAACAGCGACAGCACGAAGGCGAACAGGGCCTTCTTGGCCAGGTCGCGGCCCACCACGGGCCCCACGTAGTCGCGCTTCTCCTCGGTATAGGCGTTGCCCGGGAAGCTGGTTTTGAAGCCCGCCAGCATCTTGTCGGCGATCTCGTTGACGTTCTCCTGGGTGCCCTTCACCTTGAGCTGGTAGGCGTTGCGCCCGGTGAAGCTCTGGATCGTGGTCTCAAGGCCGGCCGTGGTCATGGCCTCGCGCACCTGCGCGGTGGTCACGGGCGCCTCGAATTTCACCTGCAGCAGCGTGCCGCCGGTGAAGTCGAGGCCGAGGTTCAGGCCTTTTACCGCCATGGACGCCGCGCCGGCGGCTATCAGCAGGGCAGAGAAGCCGAAGAACATGAACCGCTTGCTGATGAAGTCGATGTTAGTCTTTTTTATCAGTACCATCATATGCTGAGCTCCTTGGGGTTGGACGTGAGCCAGAATTCATAGATGGCCCTGGTCACGAAGACGGAGGTGAACATACCGACCAGCAGACCGATGGTCAGCGTGACGGCGAAGCCCTTGACCGGGCCCGAGCCGAACTGGAACAGGAAGATGGCCGCGATCCAGGTGGTCACGTTGGAGTCCAGGATGGCGCTCCAGGCCTTGTCGTAAGAGGTGGGGATAATCATTGCCACCGGTTTGGACAGTGCCAGTTCTTCGCGCATGCGCTCGAGTATCAGCACGTTCGCGTCGATAGCCATTGCGAGCGACAGGATGATGCCGGCGATGCCGGGCAGCGTCAGCGTGGCGCCGAAGTAAGCCATCGCGGCGGAGAGGAACACGAAGTTCAGCGCCAGCGCGATGTCGGCCACGAAGCCGCCCGCGCGGTAGTAGACCAGCATGAAGGCGATGACGAAGATGAAGCCGATGCCGGCGGCCGAGAGACCCTTATTGATGGAGTCTTCGCCGAGGCCGGGGCCCACCACGCGCTTCTCGATGATGTTGACCGGGGCGGGCAGGGCGCCGGCGCGCAGGATGATGGCCAGGTTGCGGGCCTCTTCCATGGTGAAGGAGCCTTCTATGACGCCCGAGCCGCCGCCGATGCGGCTCTTGATGACGGGCGCGGAGTGCACCACGTCGTCGAGCACGATGGCCAGGAACTTGTTGACGTTGGCGCCGGTGAAGTTCTCGAACAGCTTGCCGCCTTCCTTGTTGAAGGTAAAGCCGATGCTGGGGGTGCCGAACTGCTGGTCGGTCTCCACCCGGGCGCTCTCGAGGTAGGCGCCGGTCACGGGCACTTCGTTGAAGAGCACGTAGTAGCGGGCCTTGTCGCCTTCGGGGCCGGGGGCGGCCTTGCGCAGGATCGTTCCCTTGGGCATGAGCTTGGCGATCTCGGGCAGCAGCACGCCGTTCTTGCCGAAGGGGGGCTCGGTCAGGCCGTCCACCTTGGAGAGCACGGCCTGGGCCTCGTTGGAGGTGTCCACCAGGCGGAACTCGAGGAGGGCGGTCTTGCCGATGAGGTTCTCGGCCTCTTCGGTGTTGGAGATGCCGGGGAGGTCCACGGAGATCCAGCGCTCGCCCTGGCGGGAGATCGGGGTTTCGCCGACGCCGTACTGGTCGACGCGGTTGCGGATGATCTCGATGGCGCGGGTCATGGCGTCGTTGAGCTTTTCCTTCTTCTCGAGCTTTTCAACGTCGAGCTCGAGCAGCAGGTGCGTGCCGCCGCGCAGGTCGAGGCCGAGGTTCAGGATGCGCTTGGGGCGCAGGCGCATGGCCTCGGTCTTGGCGCGGTCGTCGGCGGTCTTGGTGTACCACTCGACGCTGGGATACAGCAGCCAGACGGCAAGGATAAGCAGGCCAAGGACCGTGCCTATTTTCCAGTGTAATTTGTTCATGTCCTATTGCTCCTTGAGTTACTTTGCCTGATTCAGAACCGCGCCGATCGCGCTGCGGGTGAAGAGGGCTTTTACGCCCTCGGCGATGCGGACTTCCACTTCTTCGCCTTTCACGGCAGTGATGACGCCTATCATTCCGCCGCGGGTGACTACCTTGTCGCCCGCTTTAAGGGCTTCAAGCATCTGCTTGGTCTCTTTCAGTTGTTTCTGCTGGGGGCGGATGAGCAGGAAATAGAAAATGATGGCTACGGCTATAAAGGGGACGAGCTGCATGAAGGCTGCGTTGTTGTTCATTGTTCCTCCGTCGGCTGTTGCGGTAAATATTCTAACAAATTTTAAGTATTAATAATAATTAACGGTTTCCGGAGCTGTGTTGGCGCTCGACCGGGCCCTCCGCTCGCTCATAAGCGGCCGTGGCAGAAGAGGGCCTGCGGTCCTCCGCCGGCAAAGAACTCGTCGCGCACACAGTGCGCTCCTCAAACATTCTTTGCCGCCGCCTTAATGATAGGCGGTCCGCTCCGGACCTTGGCCCTACGGCCTAAAATCGCTCACGGAGGGCCCGGTCGAGCGGCGGCTATTTAGCCGGGAGATAGGCGTCCATGAAGGATTTCTTGGCCTGCTTGAAGGTGCCGGCGGCTATGGCCAGCCTCATGATCTTGGTCTGATTGATCAGGAAGCGCAGGTTGTGGATGGACAGCAGCTGGCTGCACAGGATCTCGCCCGCCTTGAAGAGGTGGGAGAGATAGGCCTTGCTGTAATTGCGGCAGGCTATGCAGTCGCAGTCCGGGTCCAGCGGGGACTCGTCGTTCTTGAACGGGGCGTTCTTGATATAGAGCTTGCCGCGGCTGGTCAGCGCCTGGCCGTTGCGGGCGTTGCGGGTGGGCAGCACGCAGTCGAACATGTCGACGCCGAGCTCCACGGAGTTCCAGATGTCCTCGGGCGTGCCAAGGCCCATGAAATAGACCGGCTTGTCCTTGGGGAGGTTGTCCATGACGGCGCCGAGCGATTCCATCATCTGGGCCTTGCTCTCGCCCACCGAAAGTCCGCCCACCGCGAAGCCGTCCACGCCCAGTTCCGCCATGTGCTTGGCGGCTTCGGCGCGTAGGTCGGTGTAGATGGACCCCTGGATGATGCCGAACAGCTGAGGGCGCTCTGCGCGCGGGATGTGGCGGGTCTTCTCGTCGAAGTGCGACTTGGCGCGCTCGGCCCATTTCTTGGTCTTCTTGAGGGCGTCCAGGGCGTCGGCGCGGGAGGCGGGGTTCTTGACGCATACGTCGAGGCAGGTCCAGATGGAGGAGCCGATGGAGGCCTGGAAGTCTATCACCTTTTCGGGCGTGAAGAAATGCGGGCTGCCGTCGATATGGGAGGCGAAGTGCACGCCGCTGTCTGTGATCTTGCGCAGGCGGCTGAGGCTGTAGACCTGGAAGCCGCCGGAGTCCGTGAGGATGGGGCCCTGGTGGTTCATGAATTTGTTGAGCCCGCCGAATTTCTCGAAGGTGGGCAGGCCGGGGCGCAGGTAGAGGTGGTAGGTGTTGGAGAGCATGCACTCGGTGCCTATCTCGACGAGGTCGCGCTCGGGGACGGCTTTCACCGTGCCCTGGGTGGCCACCGGCATGAACACCGGCGTATGCACCAGCCCGCGGTTAGTCGTCAGCACCGCCGCCCGCGCCGCGGTTTCCTTATCCTTATGTAAAGTCTTGAAGTGATGGTCCATAATATTAATCCTTAATCCAGAGTTTAAAACTTCGGCGGCCTACCGTGCGTGCAGGAACGCCAGCGTGTTGGGCCGGCGAGGGTATGCCTTCTCCGGGTACGCTCGCCACACCGTGGCTCGCTCTGTCAGTCGGCCCTCGCGCTATGCAAGCTCGGGCCGACCGAGGCCCCTGCGAAGGCATACCCTCACCGTCCCTCAGTCCGTGTCAGTACTACTGCAAGCGAGAAACCAGCGGAGACCGCAGGGGGTAGGGTTAGCAAAACCCTCATGAGGCCCGAGCTTGCGTAAGCGCGAGGGCCGAATGCGGAGTGAGCGCACGGTGTGCGCGAACGCGTTTTGCGTTCCTACCCCCTGCGGTAGGCCGCCAACCACGAGCGCGCCCAGGGGCCCCTACCCGGCTGGCCCCCGACTGGGCATCTCGCGGTCCTCTCTGTAAATTTAACATATGAACATGGAGTCGCCGTAGGAGTAGAAGCGGTATTTTTCTTTGACCGCTTCGGAGTAGGCTTTGAAGAGGAGGTCACGGCCGGCGAAGGCGGCGGTCATGTAGAGGGGGGCGGAGTCGGGGACGTGCAGGTTAGTGATGAAGCCGCCCGCGACCTTGAACTTGTAGCCGGGCTTGATGAAGAGGCCCGCCCTGCCCGAGCCGGCCCGGACGGCGCCGCCCTCGTCGGAGAAGGTCTCGAGCGTACGCATGGAAGAGGTGCCTACCGCTATGACGCGGCCGCCGGCGGCGCGATGGGCGTTGATGAGGGCGGCCGTCTCTTCCGGGATCGAACAGGTCTCCTCCATCATGATATGGGAGGCGGGATCCTCGGAGCGCACCGGCTTGAAGGTGCCCCAGCCGATATGCAGCATGACGAAGGCTTTTTTGATGCCCGCCGCGTCGAGGCGGGCGAACAGGTCCGGCGTGAAGTGGAAGCCCGCCGTGTGGGCCGCAATGGAGCCCGCCTCGGCCGCGTAGACTGTCTGGTACTTTTCCTCGTCGGCGGGGGCCTCCGCGCCGCGGCGCTTGCGCGCGTTGAGGATATACTGCGGCAGCGGCACGGCCCCGTTGGCGGCGAGGTAAGCCTCGTCCACCGGGACCGAAAAGCGGAAGGAGTAGCTCCCGTCGGGGTTGCGGCCCAGGCATTCGGCCGCAGCACCCCCGGCACAGAGCAGCGTAGCCCCCGGCTGGATCTTGCGGCACAGGCCGGTCCAGAGGGTGTGGTCCGGGCCGGAGGGGGCCATCAGGAGTATCTCCGATTTGCCGCCGGTGGGCTTGGCGGCCGCCAGGCGCGCCTTCCAGACCTTGCTGCGGTTGAGCACCAGCAGGTCGCGCGGCCCCAGCAGCCCGGCCAGGCCGCTGAAGCGGTGGTGAGAAAGTTTTCCGCCGGAGCGGTCGACCGCCAGCAGGCGCGACGAATCGCGCGGCTCGGCGGGGCGGTCGGCTATCAGCGGCTCTATGTCGAGCGCGGAGAATTCTTTAAGGGCTTCTTCACTCATGATCTAGTATGGCGGCGCCGGGGTAATAGTGGCGGAGTATCTTTTTATACGGCCGGCCTTTCATCGCCATGTACTTGGCTCCTTCCTGGCACATGCCCACGCCGTGGCCCCAACCCCGTCCCGCCAGCTCAAAGCCGCCCTTAACGGGCGTAATGGAAGTGATGTAAACGCTGCGGAACTCGAAGGTGCCGAAGCGCTTGCGCATCTCGGTGGCCTGCACGGTCTTGGAGCCTTTGTCGGTGCCGACCAGGAACGAGACCGCCCGCCCCGAGCGGTCCTTCTTATGGATCCGCAGGCTCTTCACCTTCAGCGCGGTGGAACCGGCCGCCTGGATGTATTTCAACAGCTCCGAAGAGGCCAGGTAATACTCCCAGCGGTAGTGGCGGGAGGGGGAACAGAACGGATCGGGCGCGCCGTAAAGGGGCTTGATGATATCCTCGCCCCAGGCCGAGCGCACGCTGGCCGTGTGGCCGCCGCAGCAGGCGTGAAAGAAAGCGGAGACCAGCTTTCCTTTATATTTAAGCACTTCGCCGCGCGTAGAGTTCACCGCCTCTATGATCCTCGGGCTGATCTTGGCGGTGCCCTTGTAGACCTGCATCTCCACGCCGTCGGTCACGTCGTAATCGCGGGCCGGGTTGATATAGCGCAGGGCGTAGGTGCGAGAGGCCACGGCCTGGGCCTTCAGCGCCTCGAGCGGCCAGTCCGGGCTCATCTCCGAAGGCAGCACGCCCTGGAGGTAGTCCTCCAGGGACAGATATTCGATGATGTCCAGCTTGCCTTCCGGCGTGGCGCGCAGCAGGATGTCTCCCTTGTAAAGATTGCCGCCCAGGCGGATGCGCTCCTGTCCGTCGGCGGCCAGCAGCTTGATGGGGGAAGAGAGGGCCTGCCCCGCCACGGCTATGCCGCGCCCGTCGGCCTTGACCTCGTAGGAGGCGTCGGCCAGCAGCATGTACTTCTGCCCGCTCTTGACCTCCTGCACGTAGAGCTTGGCCGAGGTTTTGAGCTTGAGCGCCGGCGAGTTGCGGGAGATGGCCACCCGGATCTGCGGCTGCGCGCCCAAGCCGTCGGCCGCCGCCGCGGGCGCGGGGGAGCAAAGCAGGAAGAGCAGCGCGGGAAGCAGTTTCATCCGTGGTTAAAGTAGTTCCGCCTGGGGGGACAGCTTGAGGCCCAGGTGCGCGGCCGCCTTGGCCGTCAGCACGCGGCCGCGGGTGGTGCGCTTGAGGAAGCCGGCCTGCATCAGGAACGGCTCGATCACGTCGGTAAGGGTGTCCGGCTCCTCGGAGACGGCAACCGCCAGAGTCTCTATGCCCACCGGCCCGCCGCCGAACTTCTCGGCTATGGCCAGCAGGATTCGGCGGTCCAGGTTGTCGAGCCCCTCGGGGTCTATCTCCAGCGAGGCCATGGCGGCCTCGGTGACTTCCCTGGTGATGACGCCGGCGGCCTTCACGTCGGCGAAGTCGCGCACGCGCTTGAGCAGGCGGTTGGCTATGCGCGGGGTGCCGCGCGAGCGGCGGGCTATCAGGGCCAGCGCTGGCTTCTCCGCCCTGCTGCCCAGGATGCCGGCCGAGCGGACGAGGATCTGCGTGATCTCCTCCTCGCCGTAGAACCCGAGGTTGAAAACTATGCCGAACCTGTCGCGCAGCGGGCCGGTCAGCAGGCCGCTGCGGGTGGTGGCGCCGACCAGCGTGAAGCGCGGCACGGCCAGCTTCAGCGTGGTGGCGCCGGGGCCCTGGCCTGTGTTGATGAAGAATAAAAAATCCTCCATCACGGGGTAGAGGGCTTCTTCCACCGTGGCGTTGAGGCGGTGGATCTCGTCGATGAACAGGATGTCGCCCTCGGCCAGCTCGGTGGTGAGCATGGCGGCCAGGTCGCCCGGCTTGGAGAGCACCGGGCCGGAGGTCACCTTCATGTTGACGCCCATCTCGCGCGCCAGGATGTGGGAGAGGGTAGTCTTGCCGAGGCCCGGGGGGGAATAAAACAGGCAGTGGTCGAGCGGCTCTTTGCGGCCGCGGGCGGCCTGGATGAAGACCTTCAGGTTGTCCTTCAGCTTGGCCTGCCCGACGAACTCGTCGAGGGAGGCCGGGCGCAGGGCGGATTCCAGCCGCGCGGCCTCGGGTGAGGCGGGGCGGGCGGCGAGCAGGTCGTCGTTCTTGGGCATTATTTGGGTGAGAGGCGCTTGAGCGCCAGCCTGATGATGGTTTCGGCGGAGGCGGCGCCGCCGGCTTCCGCCGAAGCGTCCTCGAGGGCGGCCCTGGCTTCGCCGGCCCTGAAGCCCAGCGTGGTGAGGGCGCTCATGGCCTGCGCGTAGGCCCCTGAAGCGGCGGGGAAGGCCCCGGCGGCGTAGGCGCCGGACTGCGGGAGCTTGTCCTTGAGGGCCGATACCAGCTTGTCGGCGGTCTTGGCCGTGAAACCGAAGATGGCCGTGAGGCGCTTGGTGTCCTTGGCGGCCACGGCGGCGGTGAAATCGGGCATGGACTTCACGGCCTTGCCGAGGTAGTCCATGGCTTTCTTTGCGCCGGTGTTGGGCACGGCGTCGCGCAGCAGGTCGAAAAGCTTCTTTTCCTCTTTGGAACGGAAGCCGTAAAGCGCGGTGCCGCCGTACATGCTGATGGACTCGGCGATGAAAACCTCAGCCGTGGCCCCCTCGGCGCCCAGCGCTTCCAGCGAAGGCTCGCAGAAAAACACCTCGTAGCCGAGGCCGTTGGTCTCGATCACGGCGCTCTCGGCGTCCTTGTGCACTATGCGGCCGCGCAGGTAGGCTAGCATTTGGCCCGCTCCTTCGCCGCCGCCAGCGCCTTGGCGAAAGGGGCCAGCCGCAGGTGGCAGAGGGCCGCCGCGGCGGCGTCCGCCACGTCGTCGGGCTCCAGCGGCGCGGCGAGGTTCAGCGTGAGCTGCACCACCCGCTGCATCTGCCGCTTCTCGGCGGAGCCGCTGCCTGAGATGGTCTTCTTGATGGTCTTGGGGTTGTAGGAGCTGATCGGGACGCCCGCCTTGTCGCAGGCCAGCAGGATCACGCCGCGGGCGTGGGTAGTGTTGGCCTGCGTGTCCGCCCGCTTGGAAAAAAAGACTTCCTCTATGGCGGCCTCGCCCGGGGCGTGCGCCCTGACCACGGAGGAAAGCTCGTCGTAAACCGCCGTAAGGCGCTTTTCCAGGCGGGTATTGGCGGGGGTGTGGATCAGGCCGGAGGCGGCCAGCCGCGGGGGGGCGGCGCCGTCCTTTTCAAGCACGGCCCAGCCGGTCCTGTCCAGCCCAGGGTCTATGCCAAGTATCCTCACGGAGGGTTACTTCTCCAGCTTGGCGATGATCGCGTCGGGGATGTTGAAGTTGGAGTAGACCTTCTGCACGTCGTCGTGGTCTTCCAGCGATTCCATCAGGTCGAGCACGCGCTGGGCGTGATCCTCTCCGACGTTGACCTCGTTCTTGGGAAGCATCGTGATCTCCGCGGTGACCACGGGGATCTTCTTCTCTTCCAGCTTGGCCTTCACGGAGTCGAAATCCTGCGGAGCGGTGATGACCTCGTATTCTTCGGAGCCCTCGGGAGAGCGGAAATCCTCGGCCCCGATCTCGAGCACCAGGTTCATCAGCTCCTCTTCCTTGGCGTCCTCTTTCTTTACGGAGAGGTAGCCCTTCTGCTCGAACATCCAGCCTACGCAGCCGGCCGAGCCCATGTTGCCCCCGTGCTGGTCGAGGATCTTGCGGATCTCGCTGGCGGCGCGGTTCTTGCTGTCGGTGGTGACGTTGATGATGATGGCTATGCCGCCGGGGCCGTAGCCCTCGTAAATGATCTCTTCGTAGACCACGCCAGGCTCCTGGCCCGTGCCGCGCCTGATGGCGCGCTTGACGTTCTCAAGGGGCATGTTGCTGCCTTTCGCGTCCGCGATGGCGGAGCGCAGGCGGGGGTTATCATCGGGATTGCCGCCGCCGGCCTTGGCCGCGATGGCGATCTCCTTGATGATCTTGGTCCACACCTTGCCTCTCTTCGCGTCGGTGATGGCCTTCTTGTGCTTGATACCGGCCCAGTGAGAATGTCCGCCCATGGTGAACTCCTTGCTAAGGGGATTTAGGGTTAAAATTGCCGCGATTATGACGGCGGCTAAATAAATTCTATAATAATATGAATCGTTTCACAACCCGCCCTCTTAGCTCAACTGGATAGAGCGTCCGCCTTCGAAGCGGCAGGTTAGAGGTTCGAGTCCTCTAGAGGGCACGATTTAGGCTTTTGCGGCTCGGCGGTCCTGTAACTTATTTGTAATCAAAAGTTAACCATACCGCAAACAGGATAGATTAGAATTTATACATGTTCGCCTTACTGGTGGCCGTCTTGCTGGTACTGCCTGCCCTGCCCGGGGTTGCTCAGCCGTTGCCCAAAAAAGACCTGGGCCGCCGCGCCCTGCAGACCGTCGTGGAGCACCTCAAGAGCGACGACTCCGACGTGCGCGCCCTGGCGGCCGGCATCCTGGGCGAGGCCGGCAACAAGGCCGCCGCGGGCATGCTGCGCAATATGCTGGGCGACTCCGATAAGTACGTGCGCCTCGCCGCGGCCAGGGCGCTCTGGCAGCTCGGCAGCCCGGCCGGCATGAAGACCGTCCTCGGAGTAATCGGAGACGTGCCGGCGCAGGGACCGATAGCCGTCACCAACACCCCGCTGGTGGAGCTCAAGATCATTTCCCAGAACAAGATCCGCGAGAAGGCCATAGAGACCTATGCCTGGATGAAGGGGGAGAAAGCCTCCGAACTGCTTTACCAGCTCAAGAACGATAACTACGGCACCGTCCGCGACGCCGCCGCCCGCGAACTGGCGCGCCTGGGCCGCGAAGAGGAGCTGACCCAGTTCACCGAGGCGCTGGCCGCAGAGGAAGAGCCTATCCGCTACGAGGCGGCGGGCGTCCTGGGCCGAATCTGCGCCGCCTCGGCCGCCGGCCCGCTGGTCAAGCTGCTGGCGGCGGAAAAGTCCATGCGCGTGCGCATGGCCGCGCTGGACGCGCTGAAATGCGCCCCGGCCAAAAAAGAGGCGGCCGACGAGCTGCTGAAGCTGGCCGACGACGAGAACCCCACCATCAAATTCAAGGCCGTCGGAGCGCTGGGCGGCATCAAGGACGCGCGGGTCAAAGAAAAGCTGGCGGCCGTGGCCGCCGCCACCCGGGACATCCGCCTAAAAATAACGGCCCAGAAGGGGCTGATGCTCGCTGGCGCGGCGCCGGACCTGAACACCGCCCGCGACGCCATGAGCGCCGCCAGCGCGGATATAAAACTGGAAGCGCTGGACGTGATCTCCTCTTTCAGCGACGAGGACGCCCTGCCCCTGGTGGACCAGGCCCTGGCTGACGCCGATACCAAAGTCAAGCTGGCCGCCGCGCTGCAGGCGCTGAAGCGGGCCTCGCGCAAGTAATATGAAGAACATTAAGGTATTCCTTCTCGCTTTACTTCTCCTGCTCCCCGCCGGCGCGGGGGAACTTCTGGCCGCGCCCAAGGCCCGCGAGCGCAAGCCGTCGCCGCTGGCATCGTCGCTGCGCCAGGTCCGCCGCACTCCTTCCGCGGCCACCCGCGAGGCCTTCCGCTCTTTCGTGAAGAAACAGGGCAAAGGCTGGAAGGTGCGCTACAACCCCCGCACCGCGCTGCCGGAAGCGATCACCGGCGGCCGGACCGCGCGCTATCCCGGCACCCCGGAGCAGTCCGCTATAGCTTTCTTTGATGACAATAAAGAACTCCTTAGGGTGCAGCCCGCCTCGCTGCGGCTGACCCACAAGAAGGAGTTCCTGGGCGTCACCCACCTGCAGTACCAGCAGTACAAGGACGGCCTCCCGGTGGAATTCTCCTACGCCCGGGTGCACGTCTCGGCGGAGGGCGAGGTCTCCGGCTATCAGGGCCGCTTCGAGCCCGAGCTGGAGCTAAATACCGCTCCTTCAATTTCAGAGCAGGCAGCGGTCATGGCCGCCAGGATGGACCTGGGCCGGCAGCTGGCCGTCTCCCGGGCCGAGCTGGTGATCTATCCTGACGAGGCCGCGGGGACTCTTAAACTCGCCTGGAAGGTCCGCGGCCGCGCGGGCGGCCTTTGGGTCTACTACATAGACGCCGCCGACGGCTCCGTGCTCTATAAATACGACGACCTGCGCTACGCCTGCGCCGGCGTCTGGAATACCTACGGCACCTCCACCGGCAAAGTCTACGCCGTCTCGCCCATTCCAGGTTATAACGCGCCCAACAGCCTCAACGTCACCGAGGACCTCTGGTCCACGCCCGTCACCGCGCCGCTGCGCGACCAATATTTCTGGGTCGGGTCCTATTCCAGCATGACGGTCACCAACTCCGCCGGCGACTACTGCGTTACCGGCAACGGCAAGGTCTTCTCCTCGCTGAAGGGGCCGTATTTCGCCGTTACCAATTTCCGCGGCGCCAGCGCCCATTACGACAACGGCGGGGGCCAGTGGGTCCCTGTCGCGAACTCGGTGCAGACGCCGCACCCCTACGCCGATTCCCAGACCTACGTCTATAACGTCACCATCCCCGACACCTGGAGCGTCAGCGGGTATACTTTCGCCAAGGCCATGCCGCGCTTCACCTCCTTCAGCGCCGGCAGCCTGGACCTGTACGGCTCGGTCAACGACACCGACCAGGTTTCCGTCAAGAGCGGCAGCTCCGTGCTCGGCACCTACATCGGCACCCGCACCGCCCCGTTCTACGGCGCGGCCGTGGAGAACCCGTCCTACACGGTGGAGCTGGAAAGCGACGCCTCCGGAACCTCCAACGGCTTCATAATCGACATCTCCAGCTACCTGGTGCTGACCAACGCCCCGGGCACGTCCGTGAACATCGGCGCCGGCGCCGGCTCGCCGGTCTGGTCGACGACCACGGCCGGCATGTACTGGGACACTTCCCTGGGCGGCGCCAACGCCCTGTCCGAGGTGAACGCCTTCTACCATCTCAACGCTATACGCCGCTACTTCGACCCGCTGAACATCAACACCGCCGGCGGACTGGCCATAGACCTCTCCGCGCAGGTGCCGGTAATGGTGCACGCCTCGGGGAACCCGGACTCCCTCACCGGCTGCGCCACCGGCTGCCAGGGCATGCTGAACGCCTACTACGACCTGGAGAAGGGCCATATCATCATGGGCGACGGCATGATGGACAACCATAACAAGTACCGCTCGTTCGCGCTCGACGGCACCATCGTGCGGCACGAGTACATCCACCTCGTGATAGACAAGATCTACCCCATCATCAATTTCGGAGAGTTCGGCGCTATCAGCGAGGCCCTCGCCGATTATCTGGCGCTGGCCTCTTTCTGGCGCGAAGGCTACGGCACGCAGGCCACGCTGGGCAATTTCGTGGGCGCGGGCGAGGGAGCGGCGCGCGACCTGTCCGGCTCCGGCCAGCCCAGCGACGTGCGCAACATGCCCGACGACTGGTACGGCGAGGTGCACGAGGACGGCATGATCCTGTCCCAGGCGCTCTTCAGCCTGCGCAACAGCACGCCCACCACCGTGACCGACCTGGGCGTATTCACCGCCGGCAGCTTCAGCGGCCAGTCCCGCGCGGACGTGCTGGTTTTCGCCGCCCTCTTCTATTTCCCCGACAACTTCACCAACTTCTACGACGCCATGATAGACGCCTGCACCCAGCTGGACCTCAGGTGGGCGGGCCAGTGCAGCGCCGCCCAAAGAGCCAAGATCGCCACCGCTTTCGCGGCGCACGGCATAGGCACGGCCGGTGTAGGCGGGGACTCCTACGAGACCAGCGCTTCCTCCACCCTGTGCGACAACAACAACGGCCCCGAGTGCGCCGCGGATATCAGCAGCCTGCCCTCGCTGTCGGCCACCGTCTACCCGCTGGGAGACGTGGACTATTATTCGCTGCCGCTGTCCCCGGGCCGGTTCACCGCGGACCTGAGCCTGCCGATGACCGTGGACGAAGGCATCTACTACGCCTACACCATGTTCCTGTTCGACTCGGAGCGGGAGTACGTGACCGAGGCCGGCCCGGTGATCTACGGCACCGGCTCCGACGCGTGCAACGACACCGGCCAGTGCTACACGCTCAACAAGACGGTCCGGCTCGACTACGATATCCCCGCCGGGGGCGGCCGCTATTACCTGGTGGTCTCCGCCGCGCCCAACCAGTACTACGGCAACTCCGAGGCCAACTCCGCGCTCCCCTATTCGTTGACGCTCAGCCGCTCGCCTCAGGGCAGCGCCGCCGCCCGCATCTATTCCTCCGTGTTCGATAACGACGAACTTTCTTTCGACGTTCCGTACCCCTACTTCCCCATGCTGGGCTCCGTCTCCTCTACTACGCTCCCGGGCGGCACCCCGGTGACCGGCGCCGAGCTGGTGTTCGAGTACGCGCAGCTGCGCGACCATAACTACGACCCTATCCAGCTCACTCGCACCAACGCGGCGGGCACCTACATGACGCATGTCTCGGCCGCCCTGAACGCCGCGCCCGGCAACCTGGACGCCTACGGGCGCCGCGTGGTCTCCAGCCGCGTCAAACTGCAGCCCGGCTTCGCCGCCCGCTACCCGGGCGTAGGCACGGTTTACCTGGAGGTCTTCGGGCGCAACCACCTGGGGCACGTCCTGTCCCTGGGCGTCTCCAACGCCATCAACCTCACCGCCAACCGCTCAGAGGTGACGGCCTACAACAATATCATCGGCTCAGGCGGCTCCGCCCTCATCAAGTACGAGGTCCAGTCCTCCGGCGCCCTTTCCGTGAAGGTCTACACCCAGGCCGGCACGCTGGTCAGGACCGTTTACGACGGGCCGGTGCCGGCCGGCAAGGGCACGCTGGAGTGGGACGGCACTAATTCCAACGGCGGCAAGGCCGCCAGCGGCATCTATTTCGTGAAGACGAAAGGGCCCGGGGTGAACAAGATTGTAAAGATAGCGGTGGTCAGGTAATGCGGCGGCTATTATGAACTACCGGCACGACCAGAACAGGCTAAAGTCAGCGGCGCGCGGCGCGGTGCTGGCGCTGCTCTGCTGCGTCCCGCCGGCCGCCGCCGGCGGCCCGGGCTCTGCCGGAGTGCAGGTGCTCAAGACGGACATGAGCCCCCGCGCCCTCGGCATGGGCGGGGCCTTCGTGGCCGTGGCCGACGACGTGTACGCCGCAGAGTACAACCCGGCCGGCCTGGGCCAGCTCTACCTGCCCGAGGCCTCCGCCATGTACCAGTCCGGCTTCGACGACGCCACCCTGCAGCACCTCTCCTTCGGGCTGCCGCTGCCGATACAGGGCTTCGCAGGCTTCGACAAGCCCGGCCTGGGGATCTCCGCCATGTTCTCCGACAGCGGGCGCTTCGTCTATAACCCCATAGATTCCGACGGCGGCGTAAATACCGTCTCCATGGACGCCGAGAGCACCCGCGTGATAGCGCTTAGCTACGGTGAGAAGATATTTTCGGACGAAGTTAACCTGGAGGGCTACACGGCGAAGATCGACCAGTACCTGGGCCTCTCCGTCAAATACATCGGCTCCGAGCTGCTGGAGACCTACTCGGCCTCGGCGCTCGCTTTCGACGGCGGGTGGCTGCTGCGCGATAACAACCTGGGCCTCAGCCTGGGCGCCTCCATCTCCAATTTCGGCGGGGGGGTAAAATACTACCAGGAGACCACCCCGCTGCCCACGATCCTGCGCCTGGGCGCCGCCTACCAGCGTCCCACCGTGATGTCGCAGTCGGTGCTGCTGGCCGCCGAGGCCGACCTCTACCTGCAGGAGAAGCTCAAAAGCCTGCGCGCGGGCCTGGAGTACCATTTCCAGGAATACTTCAATTTCCGCCTGGGCTACCGGTCGGCCGAAGACAACAAAGGCGCCACCGTCGGGCTGGGCGTGCACTACGAGAATTTCTCCCTCGATTTCGGCATGACGATGGGCGGGGAGGTGTTCAATACCTCCCAGGTCTCCTTCGCCTACAAGTTCTCCGGCTGGCGCACCGGCGAATACCTGCGCAAGAAGCCCCAGTACCGCGGCCCGCAGGCCGAGGAGCCCGCCGCCAAGGTCAAGCCCGCCAAGGCGGGGCAGAAGGCGCCGGCCAAGCCGGCGGCCAAGCCTAAGAAAGATTCCGACTTCTTCTGGATCTATTGAGCGCTATGAACCTGAAAACCGATACACTGGCGGTCCTCCTGGCGGCGGCGCTCGCGCTGCCCGCAGCTCCCGCGCTGGGCGCCGAAGTGTCCGGCGGCCTGAAGACCGGGCTTAACGTCAGCGACTTTGTCGGGAGCGACGCTTCGGCCGGGAGCGGCACCAAGGCCCCGGGGGCCGGCCTGGCCGCCGGCGGCTACCTGGTGTTCCCGCTGCGCCAGGCCAAGTTCAAGGTGCAGGCGGAGTGCATGATCACGGTGAAAGGCGCCACCTACAAGGGCGACGTCCTGGGTTCTCACTACGAGAACCGGGTCAGGCTCACCTATCTGGAGATCCCGGTGCTGGCGCGGTTCGACATCGCGAGCCGCAGCGGCGCGAAGCCGGCCTTCCTGATCGGGCCCGCCTTCGGCATCAAGATCAGCGCCAGGACCGAATCCCACTCCATCGGCTACTCGGCCACCAGCAACGCCGAGAACATCAAGGCTTTCGACCCCGGCGTCATGGTGGGGGGCGCGGTGGATATCCCGGCCGGCAAGGGCGCCATTTCGCTCGAGGCACGCTACACCCGCAGCCTCACCACGATCTCGGAAAGCAGCGGGGGCGACACCCCCGACATCAAGAACAGCGTCCTCACCATCCTGCTGGGTTACCGCTTCTGAACCCGGCGCCCAAATTGACACTGCGGGGTTTTGTTTATAGAATTAAGCCGACAGTACTAGGAGGGCATTATAATGAAAAAGATACTTTTAGCCGTAGCCGCGGGCCTGCTCGCGGCCGGCTGTTCCTCGTCCCCTGAGAAAGGCACGGTCTCCAAGAACGGCGAGATCGAGCGCGAATGGGTGGAGGAGGGCGTGACCAAGAACTACGTCTTCGCCCGCGGCATCGGCGCCGCCGACCAGACCCTTGAGAACAAGACCCAGCGCATGGCCACTTCCCGCAACGCCGCCATCGTCAACGGCCAGTACAACATGCTCTCCTTCGTCAAAGGCGTGCAGCTCGAGGGCGGCGTGACCGTGGAGAAGGCCATAGAGACCGACTCCGTGCTCGCCACCAAGATCGACGCCGTCATCAAGGGCGCCCAGGTGGTGCGCAGCGAATGGACCGCCGACGACGGCTGCGTGATAGTCCTGCGCCTGCCGAAGAAAGCCCTGAAAGAGGCCGGCATCAAGATCGCGGAATAAGCCCGATGACCTCCCGACTGCCACGCCTGCTGCTCGCCGCGGCGCTGTTAGCCGCGGCCGGCTGCGGCGGCCCCCGCAAAAGCTCCCTGAACCCCGCCTTCGAGACCGAAGTAGTGGAGGCCGAGGGCATGGCCCCCGTGACCGGCGACATCGACTCGGCGCGCAAGACCGCGCTGGCCGAGGCGATGAAGAACGCCCTGGCCCTGGTGGTGGGCGTTTACGTCTCGCAGGACGCGCTGGTGTCCAAGGCCGTCCTGATAGACGACAGTATCACCTCCCGCAGTGAGGGATACATCGAAAAATACGAGACGCTCAAGGAGTGGCGCGACGGGGACTTCTACAAGACCCGCATCCGCGCCCACGTGCGCAAGGAAGACCTTTCCGCCAAACTGCGCGCGCTGGAGAACGAGCCGCAGAAGCTCGGCAACCCAGTGATCGGCTTCGACATCAAGGAGGCGGTGGACTCCAAAGCGCAGCAGACGGATTACGCCGCGCTCGAGCTCAAGAACCGCTTCATAGAGGCGGGCTTCGTTACCGGCGATAAGGACAAGGCCGACATCGTCATCAGCGGAGAGGCGCAGACCTCCTTCAACACCAGGGAAGGCCTGGGCGGCTTCGTGTCTTACCGCGCCGGCATCTCCGTCTCCGCGGCCAAGACCGGCTCCCAGGAGACGCTGGCTTCGATGCAGGAGTCGGCGGGGGGCATAGACCTCAACGAGACCGCGGCGGCCCGCGCCTCGCTCATCAACGCCGCCAAGAAGGCGGCCGACCCGCTGAAGGAAAAGGTCCTGAAGGCCCTGCGGGAGCGCTCCATCGTGCGCCTCAACCTGGCCAACGTGAGCACGATGAACGACCTCAGCGAGTTCACCAAGCTCCTGCGCAATATCCCCGCCGTGCGCGCCTCCTGGGTGCGATCGTTCAGCGGCGGCACCGCCGTGCTGGACGTGGCCATGCACCGGGGCGGCGCCTCCGACCTGTCGCAGCTGCTGATGAAGAACGCCAAGCGGCCGGTCAAGGTGAACCGCACCTCTTCCTACGACCTGGACGCGGAACTGCAGTAGCCCCGCGTACTCGGAAAAAGGCCGGGACCGCCCGGCCTTTTTCATTTCCCGGCGGGCGCCCGCGGCCGCCTGCACGATCCCCGCCAAATATTATAAAATCGTGATATGAATTTTTTCCGCCTGCGGGTACTCAACACGCTCCTGCTTTTCCTGATCGGGGTGGTGCTGGGCTTCATCCTCAAGGAGAAATTCTACCCCGCCGTCCCGACGGCTGCCAAACCCGCGTACGTCCAGCCTTACACAGCCCCGCCCGCCGCCGCGGCCGCCCAGGAGGAGGACCTCTCCGACGAGCCCTACCTGGCCCCCGACGAGGACCGCGCCCGCCCGGCCGCCGAGGAGCCGGCCACGCCCCGCCAGGAAAGCCCGCCCGAGCAGGCCCTGATCGAGGCGGAAGAGGAAAAACCGGCCCGCAAGCAGGCCGTCCTGAAGGGAGAAGAGGCCGCCTTCTTCTCCGAGCCTGGAAGGTTCGAGGGGCGGGACCTGGAGATGGACCTGCAGATGATAACGGCCCGCAAGGCCCGCCCCGGCTGGCGCCTCAACCTGGTCTACACCGGCCCCGGCAAGAAGATAGATTACCTCTACGTCGACGACGCCGGGCTGCTGGGCGACAAGCCGGACCTGCGCATAGGCTTCGTCTACAAGGTGCGCTTCTACTGCGGCAAAGGCCAGGCCGACTCCGGCAACACTCTGGCCGCTATCGCACCCACCGGCGCAAAGGCCGACTGGGCCACCGGCCTGAGCGCGGTAGAGTGATGTCCTACTATTTCATCGTCAACCCCAACGCCGGCCGCAAGTTCGGGGACGTCCGGGAGCGCATAGAGCGCTTCTTCTCCGGCCGCAGCCTGCGCTTCGAGGTAGAGTTCACGCGGGCGCGGGAGCACGCTTCAGAACTTTCCGCCAGGGCCGCCCTGGCCGGCTTCCAGCGCGTAGTGGCCGTCGGCGGCGACGGCACTATCCGCGAGACAGCTATCCCGCTGCTGGGCAAGGCTACCGCCCTCGGCATACTGCCCTGCGGCTCCGGCAACGGCCTGGCCCGCAACCTCTATATCCCGCTCGACTTCGACGCCGCCCTGGCGGGGCTGATCAGCTGGGAGCCGCGGCAGGTGGACGCCGGCCTGGCCAACGGCCGGCCCTTCTTCTGCGCGGCCGGCGTGGGCCTGGACGCCGAAGTGGCGCACGATTTCAATTCCCTCAGCTCCCGCCGCGGCATCCTGCCTTACGTCTGGCACGCTGCCCGCCGGGTGCTGGCCTATAAGCCTGCCCCGGCCACCGCGGTGGTCGACGGGCGCCGGCTGGAACTGCTCTCCATGATCAACGCCGTGCTCAACGGCGTGCAGTACGGCGGCGGGGCCCGCATGGCCCCCGGCGCCTATATCGACGACGGCCTGCTGGACCTGGTCTCGGTGAAGAAAGCCTCGCTGCCGCGGCTGCTCGCGGCCGTGCCGGCGCTGTTCCGGGGCACCCTCCACCGGCACCCTGACATCTACTCCGCCGTGCAGGGACGGGCCATAGACCTGGACTGCGGGGCCGGCTCCTGGTACCACCTCGACGGAGAGGACTTCTATTCCGAAGACGGCAAGGTCAGGTTCACGGTCCTGCCGGGGGCGCTGAAGGTGCTGGCGCCCAAACCCAGCCTGCCGCGGTAACACTATGGCTTTCCTGCCGGAACTTGCCCGCGAGGCGGCCCTTTACGAAAAGTTAGCCGGCGGCCGGGTCCGCTGCTCCGCCTGCGCGCACCGCTGCTCCATGCCGGACGGGGCCGCGGGGATCTGCGGCGTGCGCTTCAACCAGGGCGGGCGCCTGAGAGCGCCGTGGGGCTATGTCTCCGGGGCCTCTCCGGACCCGATAGAAAAAAAACCTTTCTTCCACGCGCTGCCCGGCGCGCGCACCCTGTCCTTCGGGATGTACGGCTGCAATTTCTCCTGCGGCTTCTGCCAGAACTGGCACATCTCCGGAGTGAAAGCGGCCGGGCGGCCGGCCCCGGAAGCTGTTTCCGCCGAAGACCTGGCCGCGGCGGCGCAGGCGGCGGGCGCCAGGATCCTGGTTTCCACCTACAACGAGCCGCTCATCACCGCGGAATGGGCCGCGGCCGTCTTCGCCGCGGGGAAACGGCGGGGCCTGCGCGCCGCTTTCGTGTCCAACGGCTACGCCACGCCGGAGTCCGTCGCCCTGCTGCGGCCGGTCATGGACCTATGGAAGGTTGACCTTAAAGGTTTCGACGCGGCCAAATACGCCAAAGTCTGCGGGGGGCGACTGGAGCGGGTGCTCGACGGCATACGGCAGATAAAGGAAGCCGGCTTCTGGCTGGAGGTCGTGACCCTGCTGATCCCGGGCTACAACGACTCGGACGCCGAGGTGGGGGAAATGGCCGCCTTCCTGGCGGGGCTTTCGCCGGATATCCCCTGGCATCTTACGGCCTTCCATCCCGATCATAATATGACCGACCGCGGGGCCACGCCTCCCGCCGCGCTGTACCGCGCCAGGGAACTGGGCCTCTCACGGGGCCTGCGCTACGTCTATTGCGGCAACGTGCCCGGCGCCGCGGGGCAGAATACCTCGTGCCCGGCCTGCCGGCGGACGGTGATAAAGAGGGAAGGTTTTTCGGTAGGGGAGTATCTGCTGGGTCCCGGCGGCTCCTGCCCCTGCGGACAGAAGATCCCGGGCGTCTGGGACTAGCTTACCTGAAATAGCGGGAGACTGAGCCGGGCCACGGGTTTTCCGACGGGGCCTGGCCGAGCGCCGTCAGCCCGCCGAGCAGCACCCCCAGGGTTACACAGAGGCCTGAAAAACCGTAGGCGCCGAGGCTCGTGCTAAGCGCGCCGCGCCAGAAGAGCAGGCCGCAGAACAAGGAGCAGAAGGCCACCAGGATGGCCAGGAAGGGCCGTTCCTCCCCTGTAAGGCGCAGGAGGCTCGCCAGGTAATACTGGACCAGCGCCGTGCCCGCCGCGGAGAGCCCGAAGCCGGTGGAATCGAAGATCAGGGGTTTGAGCCAGTAGACTTGCTTCGGGCCCAGGAGCAGCCGGGCGAAGGCGAAGGCGGCCTTCATGGCCGCGAGCGCGGACAGCAACAGCAGCGCCGTGGCCAGCAGCGAAGCTCCGAAGTAGGCGGCCATGGAATAGACCAGCGCCGCCTCGTCACTTCTTCTCATAAAAACCGATCTCTTTGAGGAACACGGGGTTGTCCTGCCAGCCCGGGGTGACCTTGACGGTCAGGTGCAGCTCCACCCGGCGGTGGAGGAAAGCGCCGAGGGCTTTGGCGGAAGCCTCGCGCAGGCGCGCTATCGCGGAGCCGCCCTTGCCTATGAGGATGGGTTTCTGGGTGGCGCGCGCTACGTGTATGGCCGCGAGGATCTGGTCGTCCTCTCCGGGCGACTCGTGGAAGACCTCTATCTCCACCGCGCAGGCGTAGGGGATCTCCTGGCTGTACTGCTTGAAGATCTGCTCGCGGATGATCTCGGCGGCGTAGAACTTTTCCCAGCGGTCGGTCAGCTGGTCCTGCGGGTAATAGGGGGGATGCTCCGGCAGGGCGGCCTTTATCGCCGCGCGCAGCTCTTTCAGCCCGCCGCCGGTGAGGGCCGAAATGTGGAAGACCTGGCTGACGGGCAGCAGCTTGGAGTAAAAATCGGCCGCGGTTTTGGCCCGGTCAGGCGTGGTCTCCTTGTCAAGTTTGTTGATCACCAGGTAGAGGGGACAGCGCACCTGTTTGAGCGGGTCGAAGAGGTGGATCTTATTGTCCGGCGGCAGGCCGGGCTCGGCGATGAGAACGCAGAGATCGCCTTCGTCCCTGGCCGCGCGCTTTATGGCGCCTTCCATGCTGCGCTCGAAAAGGTTGCGGGCTTTCAGGAGGCCCGGAGTGTCCACGAAGACGGCCTGGTAGTTAAGGCCGTTGAGGATGCCGAGGATGTTGTTGCGGGTGGTCTGCGGCTTGTCGGAGATAATCGAGAGGCGCGTGCCGCACAGCGCGTTCATCAGCGTGGACTTGCCGGCGTTGGGCAGGCCGGTGATGGGCACGAAGCCCGACCGGAAAGAAGATGGAGGCGTCTGAGCGCCTCCATCCTTATCCTGATTCTGTGTGTCCGGCATTACTTAAGACAGACCGGGTTGCCCCAGAGGGGCAGCTGGGTGGCTTTCTCCAGCTTGCGGACCTTCACGTCGCCGGTCAGCTCCTGGATGAAGACCTCGGCGCTGAAGACCCTGGTGCCCATCACGAGGTGGCCGCCGAAGGCCTTGCCCTCGTTGTCGGAGAACATCGCATGAGAGTGGACCATCGGCTTGTCGTCGAAGAGGCTGATGTTGCCGGTCAGCGAGAGGATCTCCAGCTCTTTCTCGATGGACAGCTTGATGTATTTCTTGGCCTTCTGGTCGTAGATGCTGAAGGTCGCCCGCTCGACCGCGCCTATGGCGCTGATCAGGCCGCAGCGCACCTGGTGGTGGTGGCAGAAATACTGAATGGCTTCCAACAGGTCCTCGCCCTTGTGGATGCTGAATAAGAAAGCCCTGCCGGTAAGATAAGGTTTTTCCTGCTGTTGCATTGTACCCTCCGTTGTCCCCGAGTTGCCTTAGGTATATTTTACCAAATTTACGAGGGGGAAAGGCGGTCTTTGACGGGGGCTTAGTAATTCATATAATAACTTTGCAGGGAATTCAGACCGGAGGACAATATGCCCGTATCATACAAAGAGCTCGGTTTCGTCAACACCCGCGAGATGTTCAAGAACGCGATGAAGGACGGCTACGCCGTGCCCGCCTACAATTTCAACAACATGGAGCAGCTCCAGGCGATACTCACCGCCTGCTGCCGCAGCCGCTCCCCGGTGATCCTGCAGCTCTCCAAGGGCGCGCGCGACTACGCCAACGCCACGCTGCTGCGCTGGATGGGCCGCGGCGCGATGGAGATGATCAAGGAGTTCAAGGAGGGCCCCGTGCCGGTGGCCCTGCACCTCGACCACGGCGACACTTTCGAGCTGTGCAAGAGCTGCATAGACAACGGCTTCTCCTCGGTGATGATAGACGCCTCCCACCACCCTTACGAGAAGAACGTCGAGATCACCAAGCAGGTGGTGGAATACGCCCACAAGTTCGACGTGACCGTCGAGGGCGAGCTGGGCGTGCTGGCCGGCATCGAGGACGAGGTCTCCCACGAGCACTCCAACTACACCGACCCCGCGCAGGTCGAGGATTTCGTGAAGAAGACCGGCGTGGACTCTCTGGCGATCTCCATCGGCACCAGCCACGGCGCCTTCAAATTCAAGGTCAAGCCCGGAGAGAGCGCGCCGCCGCTGCGCTTCGACATCCTCGAGGAATGCGAGAAGCGCATCCCCGGCTTCCCGATCGTACTCCACGGCGCCTCCTCGGTGCTCAACGAGTACATCGACATGATCAACAAGTACGGCGGCAAGATGGAGAACGCCGTGGGCGTCTCCGCCGAGCAGTTGCGGCGCGCGGCCAAGTCCGCCGTCTGCAAGATCAACATCGATTCCGACGGCCGCCTGGTGATGACCGCGGTGATCCGCAAGGTCTTCGCCGAGAAGCCCACCGAGTTCGATCCGCGCAAGTACCTGGGCCCGGCCCGCGAGGAGCTGGTGAAGATGTACATGGACAAGAACGCCACCGTGCTGGGCAGCGCCGGCAGGGTGTAGCCCGAAGGCCAAAGGACGAGGACGCCCGGTTCGCCGGGCGTTCTTATTAGCATGCAAAAATACGATATAGCTGTCATCGGGGCCGGCGCCTCCGGCCTGGCGGCGGCCGTGGCGGCCGCGAGGGCCGGCGCGGCCGTACTGGTCCTGGAGAAGAACCACGTGCCGGGCCGCAAGATCCTCTCTACCGGTTCAGGCAAATGCAACTTCTCCAACTCGGCGGTAACGCCCGCCGCCTATCACCCCGGGCCGGCGTCTTTCCTGAAAAGGACCTTCGCCGCGCTGCCGCCGCGCGAGGTGCCCGCTTTCTTCGAAGAACTTGGCCTGCTCTGGACCGCGGACGCGCGGGGCCGGCTGTTCCCCAACTCTTTCAGGGCCCAGGACGTCAGCGGCGTGCTGCTCAACGAACTCGGCTCGCGCGGGGTGGAGCTGCGCACCCTTACCGAAGTTTCCGCCGTGACGCCGGGCAAGGAAGGATTTACCTTGGAGGCGTTCCGCGTGCCGCCCCAGTGGGACAAGAAGAGCGCGCGGGGCGAGCGGCTGCAGTTCTCGGCCGGCCGGGTGATCCTGGCGGCCGGAGGCGCCGCTTATCCGCAGATAGGCGGCACGGGGGGCGGTTACGCCCTGCTACGGGCCCTCGGCCACAAGATCTCGGCCCTGTCTCCGGCCATCGTGCCGCTGACTTCGGGCGACGCCTCCCTGAAGGAGCTCGACGGGGTGCGGACAGAGGCCGTCCTGACGCTGCGGGCCGGGGGCAAAGCCCTTGCCGCGGCCGCCGGTGAACTTCTTTTTACTTCCTACGGGGTTTCGGGGCCGGCCGTGCTGGACCTGAGCCGGGCCGCCCTGGCCGCGCTGGGCAAGTCCGATGTTTTCATCGAGGCGGATTTCTTCCCGTCGCTCAAACCGGACGCCCTGCGCCGCCTGCTGGAGACCCGGGCGGAGCGCTTCGCCGCGCGCCCCTTCGGCCACTTCGCCTGCGGTCTGCTGAACGAAAAACTCCTGAAGGCCGCGGCCGCCCGCTGCGGCATCGTCTGGGCGGCGCCGGCCGGGCCTGGCCTGCCGGAGTTCGCCGGCGTGCTGAAAGGCTTCTCGGTCGGGATAACCGGCTCGCGGGGCTTCGAGGACGCCATGGTCACCGCGGGCGGCTGCTCCCTGGCCGAGCTCGACCCGCAAACTTTCGCCTCGAAAAAAGTCCCCGGGCTTTACGTGACCGGGGAACTGCTGGACCTCGACGGTGATTCCGGCGGCTATAACCTGCACCTGGCCTGGACCTCCGGCATCCTGGCAGGCCGGGCCGCCGCTAAGAAGAAATAGAAAGCCCCTTAAAAAAAGAAAGAGCCGCGCACCCGCGCGGCTCTTTCGCTTTTACGCAGGCCGGTCAATTGAACAGCCCGTTCGAGAGCAGGTAGACCAGGGCGGAGATCAGCGCCGAGCCCGGGATGGTGAGGACCCAGGCCCAGATGATCTGGCCGGCCACGCCCCAGCGCACCGCGCTGAAGCGCTTCATAGTACCCACGCCCATGATGGCGCCGGTGATGGTATGGGTGGTGCTGACAGGTATGCCCAGGCCTGAGGCGAGGTACAGCGTGGCCGCGGCCCCTGACTCGGCGCAGAAGCCGTCCACGGGCTTGAGCTTGGAGATCTTGTGACCCAGCGTCTTGACTATGCGCCAGCCGCCGAACATCGTGCCGAGGCCCATCGCGATGTAGCAGAGGACGGCCACCCACTTGGGAATGTCGAACTCCGTGCCGGTGGGGCCGGCGTCCAGGTAGCCGGCGCTGACCAGCAGGCCCGCTATGATACCCATGGTCTTCTGGGCGTCGTTGCCGCCGTGGCCCAGGCTGTAGGCGGCTGCGGAGAGCAGCTGGCCCTTGCGGAACAAATGATCCACCTTGCTGGGCACGGCGCGGGCAAAGAGGCGGTAAACGACGACGCCGAAGAAAAGCCCCAGCAGCATGCCCATAACGGGGGAGATGACGATGAAGGCCACAACTTTGTAGATGCCGGACATGACCAGCACCTTCGTCGAGCCCGCTTTTACCACGGCGGCTCCGGCCAGGGCGCCTATGAGGGCGTGAGAGGAGCTGGAAGGGAGGCCGAAATACCAGGTCAGGATGTTCCAGGCGCACGCGCCCATCAGGGTGCCGAAGACGACATGAGTGTCGATGACGGCTATATCGACGATCCCCCTGCCCATGGTCTTGGCCACGGAATGATCGAAGATGAAGAAGGCCACCACGTTGAAGAAGGCGGCCCAGATCACGGCCTGGCGGGGGGAGAGCACCCGGGTCGAGACTATGGTGGCTATGGAGTTCGCGGCGTCGTGAAAGCCGTTGAGGAAGTCGAAGACCAGCGCCAGGGCTATCAGCCCGATGATGGGAAGGAGCGCGCTATCCATGCTTTACGAGGATGGCTTCTATGACCTTGGCCACGTGCTCGCAAGTGTCCAGGGTGCCCTCGGCTACCTCGTAGATCTCCTTCCACTTGATGACCATGATCGGGTCCTTCTCGGTCTCGAAGAGGCGGCTGATGGCCTTCTCGCGGATCTGGTCGCCCATGTTCTCCAGGCGGTTGACCTCTATGCAGTAGTCCAGCACGCGGCGGGCGCGC
>MGUG01000055.1 GCA_001799845.1 Elusimicrobia bacterium GWC2_64_44
CGATCGCGGCTCAGGTCTTTATCGCTACCGCCACCCAGCGCCTGGACGCGCATCTGGCGTTCATAAGCACTGCTACCGGCCGCATCGATACCGCGGATAGCCGCTCGATCGCGGCCCAGGTCTTTATCGGTACTGCCACCCAGCGCTTGAACGCGCACGTGGCCTTCATCAGCACCGCTACCACCAGGCTCGATACCGCGGACAGCCGCTCGATCGCGGCTCAGGCCTTCATCAGCACTGGTACACCGAAGCTCGACGACGCCTTTGCTCGCGCAACCGCGGCCCAGGTCTTTATCGGTACTGCCACCCAGCGTCTGAACGCGCACGTGGCCTTCATCAGCACCGCCACCACCAGGCTCGATACCGCCGACAGCCGCTCGATCGCTGCCCAGGTCTTTATCGGCACCGCCACCCAGCGCCTGGACGCCCACTTGGCCTTCATCAGCACCGCGGCGAGCAAGATAGACGCAAGAGTATCTATTGCCCCCGCCTCCGTGGACACGGACGCCTCGGCCGCCGCGTCCATCTTTATTAACGATACCGCCGGCGGCAACCTGCTGCATCTGCAGCAGGGCGGGGCGGACAAGTTCGTGGTGGACAACTCCGGCAACCTGACTTTCGCCGCAGGTACCGGGATAACCTCCCTGGGAGCGCTGACCATAAATTCAGCCGCGGCCTCCGTGCTGACGCTGGATTCCGGCAGCACCGGTGATCTAAACCTCGGCACCAGCGCCGACGCAAAACTCATCACCATTGGCAACGGCACCGGGGCGACATCGCTGGTGTTTAATGCCGGCACCGGCAATATCGATATCGGCGCCAATGCGTTCGCGCGCACCATCAATCTGGGCACCGGGGCTGGCGCGGCCCAGACGATCAACCTCGGCGGCACCGGCAACAATGTCATCGCCATCGGCAACACCCAGACCGGCGGCTCAATCTCAATCGGAGCGGCCCTGACTGGCGGGACCGTCAGCATTGGCGCCACAGGCGCGCAGACCGGCACGGTGAGCATCGCGCCCGGCACGGGAGCCCAGAGCATAAACATCGGCGCCAACCCGGCCGGGGCCAAGACCATCAACATAGGCAACGGTGTAGACGGCGGCGCTACCGTGGTCAAGAATCTGGTCATCGAGAACAGGGCGTCTAACCCGTCCTCTCCGGTGACAGGGCAGATTTGGATGATAGTGCCATAAAACGCGAAGCACCGAAGCGGCAGGAGTAGCCGTTGGCAAAGCCAGGCGGCAAGATGGTTTAATGTAATTCGTGTTTATAAGTTTATGAGACTAACAAGCATTGCTTCTCAACTCATTAATAAGGAGCCGGCCTCCTTTCGCGGCGGCGTTTTGCCGCTCATTAAGCGCTGCATATATGCTGCCGCCCTGATGTCGGGCCTGATCGCGGTATCCGCGAATACCGCAACGGCCCTTACACTTGTAAGCACTTATACGTTTACCGACGCGGATTCCTGGAAGGCGCCGGCGACGGTGACCGCGGCCACCGTCACGTTGTGGGGTGGCGGCGGCGGTGGCGGCGGTAACAACACAGCCAGGGACGGCGGCGGCGGTGGCGGCGGTGGCGCCTATTCGCAGAAATACATCACCGGAATCGTCCCGTACAACTTATACACGGTTACCGTGGGAACCGCTGGCTTCGGTATCTCTGGCGCTTGCGGCTACGGCGGCGGCGATAGTTGGTTTAGCACAACCGCTACCATTTTAGCCAAGGGCGGCAATAAGGGATGCCCGCCGGTGCTCGGCGCTGGCGGTCTTGGCGGGACCGGAGGGGCTTTGGCGTCCGGCGTGGGAACCACCAGGTATAGCGGCGGCAATGGCGGCAGGGGCAGGGATAACAACACTGGGCAGGGCGGCCCCGGCGGTTCCTCGGCCGGCACCGGGGCAAACGGCACTAGCGGCGCGGCAGTCTGGACCACGGTAACGGCGGCGGCGCCTCCGGCCGGCGGCGGCATCGGCGGCAATGGCGGCCCGGCCGGGTACGCCGGCTATGCTCCGGCCTCCGGCTACGGCGGCGGCGGCGGCGGCGGCGGCGACGTCAACCCCATCGTAGGCGGCGACGGCGCTCCGGGCCTGGTAACTATCACGTATGCGGTGCCGGAGCCGGTCACCCCCGCAGCTTCAGCGGTTTATCTTTCCAGCATAGACGTCACCTGGACGCAGATCGGCTCCGAGGCGGGCTATCTCGTAGAAGCTTCCACCGCCGCTAACTTTACCGGGACTATTTCATCCACCGAAACTGGCCAGGGCAACATTTCGTCCATGACCGTCTCTGTCCCGCAATTATCCAGCAACACCGTCTATTACATACGCGTCGGCTCTCTTTGGGGCAACGCCACTGCATATGCCGCCAGTTTCGCCACCGCCACTTTATCCAACCTGGTAGAAAATCCGCAGATCTACGGGGTCTTTGTAACCAGTGTGACCGCCAACTGGCTGCCGCGCCCCGCTTCGCCGCTGAGCGATTCCTGCTCCGGCTATATCCTTCAGGCTTCCCCCAATCCCGATTTCTCAGCTCCTGTGTATTCCAGCGTCACTAAACAGGGGGTCTCCGTAACCACCCTCACAGTGACAGGCCTGAGCACTTTCATTCCGTATTATATCCGGTTCGGAACGCTTAACAACGCTTATTACGTCCCTAATTATTATTCCACCGGGACGGTGGCAACCCCTTCGTATCGCCTGCCGGCCGCCCCATCCGTTTCGGCCGTGCATTTTTCCAGCATAGCAGTAACCTGGGGGCCTGTAAACTCCGCGGCAGGCTATCTTGTCCAGGCCTCTACCGCCGCCGATTTCACGGGGACTGTTTCCTCTACCATGACCACCAACGGAGCGCTCTCCGGCCTTACCGTTTCTGCCCCTCAATTATCCAGCAATACGGTGTATAATATCCGCGTCGGTTCGCTTTGGGGCAACGCCACCGCCTACGCCACCAGTTTTGCCACCGCGACCTTATCCAACCTCGTGGTAAACCCGCGGATCTACGGCGTTTTCAACAGCAGCATAACGGCCAACTGGCTGCCGCGCCCGTCGGCGCCGCTTAGCAATTCCTGCTCCGGCTATGTCCTGGAAGCTTCCCCGAACCCGGACTTCTCCCCCCCGGTGTACTCCAGCGCCACTACGGACGGAGTGGCCGTGACCACGCTCAGCGTCATAAGCCTGCCGGGCGCAGTCCAGTACTATGTACGCTACGGGACCCTGAATAACGAATATTTTACACCGAACTATTACTCCACCGGGGCGGTTGTAACCACTTTGGTCCCGGTGCCGTTCGACCACGCCGCTTCGGCCGTATATTTTTCCAGCATCCCGGTCACCTGGACATCGGTGGATTCCCTGGCCGGTTATATTGTCCAGGCCTCTACCGCCGCCAACTTTACCGGAACCATTCACTCTTCCGCTACCACTATCGGCACCCTTACGGGCCTTACCGTTTCTGTCCCGCAACTATCCAGCAATACCGTGTACAACATACGCACCGGCTCGCTCTGGGGCAATGCCACGGGTTATGCGACATATTTTGCCACCACGACTTTAGCCAACCTGGTTGAGAACCCCCTGGTTTACGGGGTTTTTACCACCAGTATTACCGCCAACTGGCTGCCGCGCCCTGCTGCGCCAGCGAGCGATTCCTGTTCGGGCTATATCCTGCAGGCTTCCCCTAATCCCGATTTTTCGGCCCCCGTTTTTTCCAGCGTCACCACGCAGGGGGTAGACGTGACCACGCTAACGCTGGTGGACCTGTCCAGCTCCACGCGATACTATTTGCGCTACGGTGCGCTTAATAGCGTCCAGTATGTCCCCAACTATTATTCGACCGGCGCGGTAGTCGTCACCATAGCCCCGCCGCCCGACACTCCCGCCGTTTCCGCCGTTTATCTATCCAGCATGGACGTGACATGGACCCAGATCGATTCACGGGCCGGCTACATCGTAGAGGCCTCGACCGCTTCTGATTTTACTGGGGCCATCTCCTCCTCAAAGACCGTCCTGGGTCTCTCCGCGCTGAGCGTGCAGGCCCCGCAATTGTCCAGCAATACCGTTTACAACATACGCGTAGGTTCGCTTTGGGGGAACGCCACGGGATATTCTCCGGCTGTCGCCGCAGCCACCCTGGCGAATATCCCGGTGAACCCGCGGTTGTACGCTGTTTTTCAGGACAGCGTCACCGCCAACTGGCTGCCGCGCCCGGCCGCGCCGCTGAGCAACTCCTGCTCGGGCTATATTTTCCAGGCGGACACAGACCCGGACTTCACGGCCCCGTACTCCACCCAGACCACCCAGGGCCCCATTGCCGTTACCACGCTTACGCTGACGGGCATGGATGGAGGAACGGAGTACTACTTCCGCTTCGGTACGCTCAACAACACCGACCTGACGCCTAATTATTACTCCACCGGCACCGTGGCTACGACCCGGGTTCGCGACTGGGGGAGCACCCTCGTCACGATCATTAGCAGCGGCATAGCGCAGGCCGGGGCCACGGGCTGGATCAACGCTGCGAACATCCGCGTAGCAGACGCCGCCTATGCAAGGGCCCCCATCGGCAACGTGCAGGCAAGCACCGTAACGAACTATAGTTTCAATATCCCTCCCCAGGCCAGCATACTGGGCATCAGGGTGCACATCAAGGGCTACAGCGCCGGCACAAAGAACCTCACGGTCAGCCTGACAAAGAACGGGGCCACCGCCGCCACTCCGACCAAGAACCTTACCTTGCCGGCGGCGAACGCCGTCGTTATCGCAGGCGCGGCAGGCGACACCTGGGGGACATTATGGACGCCTTCGGATATTAACAGCCCCAGTTTTGGCGTAATAGTTAAGCCTGTCGCCGACACCGCCATCCAGTATTACGACTGGGCCGGCATACAGGTCTACTATTCCGTGCCGCCGCCGCAGGATACCGCGGTGCCGGCTGTTTACCTCTCCAGCATAACCCTGTCGTGGACCCCGGTCGAGTCCACGGCAGGCTATCTTGTACAGGCGTCGACCGCGGCCAATTTCACGGGCACTTTGTTTTCCTCCCAGACGCTTCGGGAACTCTCCGCCCTTACCCTCACCGCGCCGCAGTTATCCAGCAACACCGTGTATAACATCCGGGTAGGCTCGCTTTGGGGAAGCGCAACCAACTACGCGACAGCTCTCACCACGGCCACGCTGGCGAACATTGCAGTAAACCCGCGGATATACGGCGTTTTCGTTACCAGCGTGACCGCCAACTGGCTGCCGCGCCCGTCGGCGCCGCTGAGCGATTCCTGTTCCGGCTATATACTTCAGGCCGACACTGACCCCGGCTTCTCCGCTCCTATATCCAGCAGGACCACCCAGGGCTCCGTCGCGGTAACCACCCTTACGGTCTCGGGCCTGACCGAGGGGACCCAGTATTATTTCCGCTTCGGGACCCTGAACAATGCGCACTTCACACCGAACTATTACTCCACCGGCACGGTTTCCACCACCCATTTCGCCTTTGTGAACTGCGACCTGCGCTATTCTCCCGACGGCATCTCCGTAGTCTCCTTCGCCTGCGAGCATCCGTCCGAAGTCACCTCCCCCCTGCGCATATACAAAGCTCCGAACGTTTACGGCATAGTGCTGGTGGACCCCCTCAATCCCGACGCCACCAAGATCATGATCAACACTAATTCCGGGGTCAGGGCCGTCCGAAAATATCCCTGACCCCGCCGGTCAAACCTCTCCCTCCCGGCAGCTTCGGCGGGCGCGGCGCAGAAATGTTAAAATTTCAGCAATGCCTCCCCGCGTACAGATAACCGTCGCCAAGAGCGCGGGTTTTTGCCCCGGCGTGAAGAACGCCATAGACAAAGTGCTGGAGCTCTCCGCCCAGCGCCAGCGCACCATCTACACCCTCGGCCCGCTCATCCACAACAAGCAGGTCATCGAGACCCTCAAAGAAAAGAACATCTTCGCGGTGAAGTCCACCGAAGAGATAAAAGAGAAAGGCGCCATTCTGGTAATCCGCGCGCACGGCATCCCCCCCGAAGAGGAAGCCCGCATCCGCGCGCTGGACCTGGAGGTGGTGGACGCCACCTGCCCGCTGGTCAAGCACGTTCAGAAGAACATAGCCGCGCACGCCGCCAAGGGATACTCCACCATTATCGTCGGCGACGCCGACCACGCCGAGGTGCTGGGCCTGATGGGCTACACCGCGGGGCGCGGCTACGTGGTAAGCGGCCCGGAAGAGGTGAAGAAGCTCCCCCGCCTGGAAAAAGCCAATATCGTGGCGCAGACCACGCAGGAAGCGGACATTTTCCTGGCCGCCGCGGAAGAAGCCCGCAAGATCACCGGTGAACTCGCCGTCTCTAACACCATCTGCAACCCCACCAAGCTGCGCCAGGAAGAAACGGTGCAGTTCTCGAAGAGGTCGGACCTGGTGATAGTGGTGGGCGGCAAGAACTCGGCCAATACCGCCCGGCTCTTCCAGATCTGCGAGCGCGGGGCCAGGAAGGCCGTGCACATAGAGCAGGAAGACGAACTCACCCCCGCCCTCTTCGAAGGGGTTAAAAGCATTTTCATCACCGCCGGGGCGTCCACCCCCACCTGGATGACGGACAAGGTGCTGGAAAAAGTCCGGGAGCTGGCGGGGCACGAGGAAGCGGGCCTGCTGGACCAGGTGTCCTTCGCCTGGAAGCTGGTCATCACCGGCTCGCTCTACACGGCGCTGGCCGCCACGGCCCTCACCTACGTCTGCATGCGGCTCGAAGGCGCGCCGGTCTCGGGCAAGTTCCTGCTGATGGCTGGCCTCTTCGCCTTCAGCCTGCACATGGCCCACCGCGCGGCCGAGAAAGGCGGCGCCGAGCCGGACCGGGCGCGGCGGCTGCTCTTCATAACCTACAAGCGGGCTTCGCGCGTGACCTCCGTGGCCTGCGGCGCGCTGGCCATCTTCCTTTCAGCGGCGCTGGGCTGGGAGATATTCCTGGCGGCGGCCTTCTTCTGGGCCGTCGGCATGCTCTATCCCTACAAGCTGCCGATGGGGCTGGAGCGGTTCGCCAACTTCCCCGCCTCCAAGGATTTCGTCACCGCCTTCGGCTGGGCCTTCATGTGCGCCTACGCGCCGGGCCTGCGCGAGGGCTGGGCGCTGGGCAATTCCACGCAGCTCGCGGTCTTCTTCGCCTTCCTGCTGGTGTTCACCCGCTCGGTGTTGTTCGGCGTCAGCCACGCCCACAGCGACCTGATAACGGGCCGCGAGAATTTCTACAAGGCGGCCGGGCCGCGGCTGACCTACTTCACGCTAGCCTCCATCTTCCTGCTGCTGTCGGCCATCCTTTTAACCCTCAAGGGCAACGGCTGGCGGCCCGAGCTGGCCTCCGCGCTGCTGACCGGCATGCTGTACTACCTGGCGCTCATGCTCTTCTTCTTCTTCGGCCGCATCCCGGAGCGCGTCACCGCCGAGACCCTGATAGACGCCCAGTTCCTCATCCTCGCCGGATTAACCTACTCTGTAAAATAAAAAAGCCGGATCGCTCCGGCTCGGTCGCCCTATCGAGGCTTCGCCTCACTATCGAGGCGAAGCCTCGATAGGCTCATTCGACGTATTCTTTTTTCAGCGCCTGGCGCGCGCGGAACAGGCGCGTCTTGAAGGCGGGCACCGTGATCTTGAGCACCTTGGCGGCCTCGTCCATGGTAAGGCCCTGGATGTCGGCCAGCGTGATGGCCAGGCGGAAATCGACGGATAGTTTAGAAAGCGCCTTCGCCACGCTGTCGGAAAGCTCCTGCTTGATGACCTCGTCGGCGTGGGTCAGATCTTTCAGCTCGTTGAGGTCCTCTATGCTGACGAGCTTCTCGCTCTTGCGCTTGCGGTACTTCATCCAGCAGTTGTTGGCCGCTATGCGGTACAGCCAGGTGCCGAAGCCGGAGTTGCCCTTGAACTTGGAGATGTTCTTGAAAGCGTTGATGAAGGTTTCCTGGTAGACGTCGTCGGCCTCGGACTTGAGCCCGAGGCAGACGTAGTTGGCCAGGCCGTAGATCTTGTCCTGATATTTCTTCACCAGGGCCTCGAAGCTGGCGGTGTCGCCGGCCTTGGCTTTCTCAACCAGCTCCGCGTCGTTCTTGTCCATATATAACCATTATAAAAAATTGTAGAATAGAAAACGCGGAAAGCATTCAGAACGCGCAGTTAGCTCAGCGGTAGAGCGCCTCTCTTACACAGAGGATGTCACAGGTTCAAATCCTGTACTGCGCACCAGTTTTAAAACCCCTCCCTTAAAGGAAACCACCATGGCCGACGAAAAGCGCGACGACCTCCCCCTTGAAGGCATCCAGGCCGAAGAGGCGATAGAGATCATAGATGAGCCCAGGGAAAACCCTCACGTAGCCGGCCCGACCGTGGAAGAGATAGAGATGAAGTGGTACAAGGAAGTTTACCAGGGCGACAACATGAAGCAGCTCACGCTGCGCGCCGTCATCATGGGCAGTTTCCTCGGCGGTTTCATGTCGCTGTCCAACCTCTACATCGGCCTCAAGACCGGCTGGGGCCTGGGCGTGGCCATCACCTCCTGCATCCTTTCCTTCGCCATCTGGAAATTCCTGCGCCTCACCATGCCGTTCCTCTTCAAGGAAGATATGAGCATCCTGGAGAACAACTGCATGCAGAGCACCGCTTCTTCGGCGGGCTATTCCACCGGCGGCACCATGGTGTCGGCCATCTCGGCCTACCTGATAATCACCGGCACGCACATGAGCTGGCAGGTGCTGGCCTCCTGGACCGTGGCGCTGGCCGCGCTAGGCGTTTTCATAGCCATCCCGATGAAGCGCCAGATGATAAATATCGAACAGCTCAAGTTCCCCAGCGGCATGGCCGCCGCCGAAACGCTGAAGAGCCTGCACGCCCAGGGCGGCGACGCCAGCGACAAGGCCCGCGCCATGGGCATAGCCGGCGTCTTCGGCGCGCTGGTAGCCTTCTTCCGCGACAAGGGCTGGAACGGCGTACCGCTGTTCCCCGGCTCCATACCTTTCCCCGGCGCCCTCAAGGGCTTCCCGCTCGGCAAAATGACCATCTCCTTCGACATGAGCGCCCTGATGATAGCCGCCGGCGCCATCATAGGCTGGAAAATGGCCTGGTCGCTGATGATAGGCGCCCTCGTCAACTACTTCATCTTCGTGCCCTGGATGGCGCAGATAGGGGCCATCGACGCGGCAAACCTCGGGCTGAGCTCCATCCTTAAATGGAGCGTCTGGGGCGGCGCGTCCATAATGGTGACCTCCAGCCTGGTGATGTTCGCGCTGCAGTGGAAAACCGTGCTGCGCGCCTTCGGCGGCATCGCCAACATCTTCTACAAGCGCGAGAACACCGCGGCGGACCCGCTGGCCCACATCGAGGTGCCCAACTCCTGGTTCGTCACCGGCACGGCCCTCTCCGGCCTCGCCTGCATGCTGGTACTGCATTACGCCTTCCAGACCAGCTGGTGGATGGGCCTCGTCGCCGTGGTGCTGACCTTCTTCCTGGCCCTGGTAGCTGCCCGCGCCACCGGCGAAGCCGACATAACGCCTATAGGCGCCATGGGCAAGATCACGCAGCTCACCTTCGGCGTGCTGGCCCCGGCCAACATGACCACCAACCTGATGACGGCTTCCGTCACTGCGGGCGCCGCGGGCGCCACTGCGGACCTGCTGACCGACCTTAAGAGCGGCTACCTGCTTGGCGCCAACCCGCGCCAACAGTTCCTGGCGCAGTTGTTCGGCATCTTCGCCGGCACGCTGGTAGTGGTGCCGGCCTTCTATGTGTTGGTGCCAGACGCCTCGGTGCTGGGAACCGACCAGTGGCCCGCCCCCGCGGCGCAGGTCTGGGCCGCCGTAGCCAAGCTGCTGTCGAACGGCATCGGTTCGCTGCACCCGATGGCCCGGCTGGGCATGCTGGTGGGCGGCATCATCGGCATAATCATCCCGCTGGTGGAACTGGCGCTGCCCAAGCACCGCAAGTTTATCCCCTCCGCGATGGGGCTCGGCCTGTCCATGGTGATAGGTTTTTCCTACACGCTGTCCATGTTCATCGGCGCGCTGCTGGCGCTGATCCTGGAGCGCAAGTCCAAGGCGATGGCTGAAAAGTATATCATCCCGGTCAGCTCCGGCATCATAGCCGGCGAGTCGCTGATGGGCGTGGGCGTGGCGCTCTACGACGCGCGCGCCATGTTCGCCACCATCCTCACCCCGCTGCGCGCGCTGCTGGGCAAGTAAGCCCTTAGTTAGGGACGTTGTTGAGTTGTTGAGTTTTTACGATCTGCAGGGCAGGTAAGTGCGCGACAAGACAAACAAGTCAACAACTCAACAACGTCCCCTACAAAGAAAAGGCCCGGTCTCCCGGGCCTTTTCTTTTACTTCGTTGATCTATTTTACCAGGCCGGTCACCAGTTTCAGCATTTCGGGGCTGAAGGTGATGGTCACGTGGTTCTCGTTGACCAGCAGCTTCTGTATGGGCTCTTTGCGGGCCGGGTGGGTGAGGTCCGCGGTGTGGCCGGCGCTCTCTACGAAGACCAGCCCGTCGGAGGGGCCGTCCTTCTCGGTCTGGGGCACGTTCTCTATGTCCTGCCGCGTGCCGGCTATCACGGTCACGGGCAGCTCAGCCGGCACCGGGAAGCCGCGGAAGGCGTTCATGAAGTTGCCGCCGCGAGCGATAGCGTTGTCTATGCCGAGCGAGTGGCTCATCAGTCCCTGCCCGCCGTGCAGCGTGGTATAGGAATCCGGCGCGGTAGGCTTCATGGGGAAGCGGCCGGTCCAGTTGTAGAGCACCTGCTGCTGCATCGGAAAATTGTCGCTGTAGATGCTGAACTCGAAGGTATCCTTCCACATTCCGTAGGCCAGCACCTTGTCCCAGCTCATGGGCGCGTTGGCGGCCAGCTCGTCTTTCATGAAGTAGTAGTTGAACTCCGGGTGGCGGAAAGCGAAGTCCTGGCCGCGGTGCGGCGCGGCTATGGTGATCAGCCGCTCAACGTCGCCGCGGTAATGCGTCCAGTTGCCGGCGGGAACGAAGTTGGAAACGTACATGCGCGCCACCAGGCCGCCGGCGCTGTGGCCAACCAGGGTAGCGCCGCCGCGCGCCTGGGAGCTCACTATCTCCAGCGCGTCGGCCAGGTACTGCGCCTCGTAGAACAGATTACCGTGCTTGTGCGGGAAGGTGACGGCGAAAACGCGGTGGCCCTTGTCTTCCAAGGCCTTCAGCAGGCCGGGCTTGGAAGCGTCGCCCAGCAGTATGGCCGGAGTGGCCCAGGCGCGGTTGGCGTTGTCCGAAGCGCCGTGCACCAGCATGACTATCTTGCCGGTATTGGTCTTCCACTTGGGGCCGTAATGCAGCAGGAAATTGGAGGTGGCCGGCTTGTTGCCGCCGAAGGCCGAGATAATCTCCGGCGTCTCGTGGCGGGATTTCTCCAGCATGGGCTCCAGCGCAAAGGGGCGGGCGGTGTCCTGCCAGCACTCTATGCGCTCCCAGTATTTGGACTGGATAGAGCGCACCAGGCGCAGGCCGGCGGGCGCGCGGCCCTTCTCCAGAACGGGCTCCGGGGCCGGCACGGCCGCGGCGGCTGGCGCGGAGGCGGACAATTGCGTAAAAGCGCCGGTTTCACCGGCGTTAACGATAGAATTCATTGTGGCAGAAGTTATTAATATAAAAGCAAAGAGCTTCACCGTGTCCTCCACGTGAACATATTATACAAGCACGGTGAGGGTCCCGACAGAGCCTAAAGGCCTAGTTCGGGCCGGGCCCCCCGGCTTGCGCCGGGGAGCGGTCCAGCCGCTTAGTAGATGAACGTCGTGCAGGCCATCGAGTAGCCGCCGCCGCTGGCGCACAGCACCACGCGGTCGCCGCGCTTTACCTTGCCCTGCGCCGCCATGTCGTGGAACGCCATCGGCACGCAGGCGGAACCGGTGTAGCCCCATTTTTCCATGATGGTGTGCGTCTTCTCCATCGGGAGGTTGAATTTCTCCATAACCTCTACGATGGTGGGCTTGCGGATCTGCGTAAAGACGTAGGCCTGGGCGTCAGCCGGCTTGAGGCCGATCTTCGCCAGGGTACCTTCTATGAGCGGCGGCCATTCCTCGGTGTTGAGCGTGGCCGGGAACTTCTTGGGGACCTTCACCTTGTGGGTGCGGTCCAGCAGCACCTGCTCGTCCACGGGCAGGGCGCTGCCGCCGCCGTAGATGCCCATGA
>MGUG01000056.1 GCA_001799845.1 Elusimicrobia bacterium GWC2_64_44
ACCTCCACCCGCACCCGCTGCGCCTTCGAAGTGGCCGCGCACGACCAGGGCGCGCACGTGACCTACCTGGAGCCCTCCGGCTCCCAGATGGGCCACAAGGAGACCGTCAAGGACACCGCCCGCGTGCTCGGGCGCATGTACGACGGCATAGAGTACCGCGGCTTCGGCCAGGCGATAGTGGAAGAGCTGGCCAAGTACGCCGGCGTCCCCGTGTGGAACGGCCTGACCAACGAATGGCACCCAACCCAGATGCTGGCCGACGTGCTGACCATGACCGAGCATTGCGCCAAGCCCCTCGAGAAGATCTCCTACGCCTACGTGGGCGACGCGCGCTTCAACATGGGCCGGTCGCTGCTCGTCATCGGCTCCATCCTCGGCATGGACGTGCGCATAGGCGCGCCCAAGGGCCTGCAGCCCGACGCCGCGCTGATAGCGGCTTGCCAGGAGATAGCCAAGGTCTCCGGCGCGCGCATCACCGTCACCGCCAACGCGGCGGCCGCCGTGAAGGGCGCGGACTTCATCCACACCGACGTGTGGGTGAGCATGGGCGAGGCCAAGGAAGTCTGGGCAGAGCGCATCAAGCTGCTCAAGCCCTACCAGGTCACCCCCGCGCTCATGAAGAAGTCCGGCAATAAGAACGTGAAGTTCATGCACTGCCTGCCGGCTTTCCACAACGCCGACACCAAGGTGGGCGCGCAGGTCAGCGAGCAGTTCGGCCTGAAAAACGGCATCGAGGTCACGGAGGAAGTGTTCGAGTCCCCCGCCTGCATCGCCTTCGACCAGGCGGAGAACCGCATGCACACCATCAAAGCCGTGATGGTGGCCACCCTCGGCGCCTGACCCCGCCGGGACAAAAGAATAAGCCGCGCAAACGCGCGGCTTATTTTTTTGCGGCCGGCCGCCTTACAGGTTGGTGATGTCCTGGAAGATGACGCCCGCGCCGATGATCTTGCCGTCCACGCCCTTGATATTGATGGAGCTGTAGCCGACCACCTTTTCCTTGCCGTTCACCTTGCACTTGAATTCCTGGCGGCGCACGGTCTTGTTCTGCTTAAGCACGTCGCCGATGGCGCCCACCACCTCGGGGCAGAGCTGGAACAGCTCCACCACCGGCCTGCTGAGGAATTCCTGCCCCACCTCGAAGATCTCCGAGGCTTTAGGGTTGAAGAAGATGACCTTGCCCTCGAGGTCGGAACCTATGAAGCCGCCCGAAAGGTTGTTGATGGTGCTCTCGCCCTTTAGGTTGAGCTGCTTGATGGTAGCCTCGAGCTTGCGGAGATACACGTCGCGCGCGGTCAGCGCGGTGATGATCTCGGCCGCCTTCGCCTGGTCCTCGGTGAAAGCCCCGTCGATGGAGTTGATGAACTCCATCACGCCCAGCAGCTCGCCGTTGGCGATGGCCGGCACGGCTATCACGCTCTTGGTGTGGAAGCCGGAGCCTTTGTCCACCTTCTTGGTGAACAGCGGGCTGTTGTCGGCGTCGTTGACCAGCACCGGCTTGCGGCCCTCGGCGCAAAAGCCGACCACGCCCTGGTACGGGAAGCTGACCCCGACAAGGTCGCCGCCCACGGGGCCGATGCTCTTCCTGAAGGTCAGGCGCTTCTTGCTGTCGTCGGCCTCGAAGAAACTGGCGGCGAAGCAGTTCACTATGCCGGCGCCGCGGCGCGCGAGATAGTCCCACAGCGCCTCTTCGCCTTTGGCTGACTCCGCGGGCAGCTCGTCGGCGAACTTGGAGATGAAGTCAAGCAGGTTGTTCATTAGTTTACCTCTTTGCCGCGGACCCGCGGACCGGCGCGCCGAAGAACTCCAGCACGCCCTCGGCCATGGTATCGGCCAGGCGCTCCTGGAAGGACGGGGTGTTCAGCAGCTCTTCCTGCCGGGGCAGGATCATGTAGGCGTTCTCCACCAGCGCGGCCGGCATCCACGTCATGCGGGCCACCAGGTAGTCGCCGTAGCGCAGCCCTTCGTCGGGCAGATCGATGTTCTTCAGGTACGAGCGGTGCAGGGCGGCGGCCAGCGCGCGGCTGTGGCGCTGGTAATGGTAGACGGAGAAGCCGCGCGGCTGGGCCGCCGGGTCCTCGCCGTCGCCAATAGCGTTGTTATGGATGCTTATGAAGAGGTCGCCGCCCAGCGCCTGCGCGACCTTGGGCCGGTCGGCCAGGTCCACGTTCTCCTCGCCGTTGCGCGTCAGCTTCACCTGCGCGCCCAGGGCGGAGAGCTTTTCCTGCAGCCGCAGCGCGAGCGCCATATTGATATTGACCTCGTAGGTCTCCCTGGGGCCCACGGCCCCGTCGAGATAGCAGCGGGCGGCGGCCATGGCGGCGTAGGGAAAGCTGGAGAGCGGCAGCCGGGTGCTGTTCTCGCACTTGTAGTAAGGGGAATGGCCGGGGTCCAGCACCACGGTCGCTCCGGAGAGCGGGCGGGGCCAGGCCAGCGAGACCTTGGGCCTGGCCCGGAGGTCCACCTGCAGCGAGCGGCTGCCGTTGGGGTAGGACACATTGTAGCCCCACAGCTCGCCGGGGCCGGTCTCGAGATCTATCTCCACCTTGCCGGTGCCCGCCTGGCGGAAGGCGACGTTCTTCACCAGCGCGTCGGCGGAATCGTAAACCACCCAGTTGGTATGCAGGTTGGCGTAGTACAGCGTGAGGCGCAGGCCCCACGGCATAACCTCGGCGGTATAGGGCAGGCGGTCGTAGAGCGTTATGGCGGCCGAGGAGCCGAAGTCGGTTTTCTTCAGGCGGATCACGCCGGTCTCGCTGCCGTAGCCGAAAGGGAACGGCGCGCCGCCCGCGGGCTGAACCTTGGAGTCGTCCACCCAGGCCAGCTCGCCGTCGGACAGGCGGACGCGGCGGTAGCCGCCGGCCCGGCCGTCGGAGACCAGCTTGACGCCCTTGGGCAGGAACATCACGTAGCCGCCGTCGGAGGCGTTCTTGAGGATGACCGTGTCGGTGGAGGTTTCCACCAGCGCGGGAGCGGCGATTATCTTTACGCGGCCCTTTGCGGCGGCCGAGGCGCCGCGCGCGAACAGCCCCGCCTTGAAGCGGGCGCGCAGCTCGCCGCCGGTCTGGTCGCCCTCTTTTACCTGGTAAGAGCCGTAATACCGCCCGGACCCGGCCGGCAGTTCAAGCAGGGGACGGTCCTTGAAGACGCCTTCCAGCGAGAAGACCGCCTCGCGGCCGGGCGTGCCGGCGGCGGTGACCTTCAGGTGATCGCCAGGCAGCAGTTCTGCGTCGGAAGAGTAGGAGGTGAAGTCCAGCCGCAGGGCGTCGGGCGCGCCGGCCGGCTCGGTCTGGCGCACTTTCACGCGGCGCTGGGCGGTGGTGCCGTCGTCGAGCGCCCCGGTGAAGATGAAGTCCCCGCCAGTCACGGGCAGGTAGGCTATGAAGCCGCCGTTGGTGTGCACCGTTACTTTCTGCCCGTTTATCAGGAAGGCTGAGGTGGAGGGCTGTACGCTGCCGAACACGAAGGTTTTGGCCACGGCCGGCAGGGAAGAGCCTTCAGAGGGATAGACGAAATTTATCTGGCCGGCAGAGAGCGGGGCCGCGGCCAGCAGGACCGGCAGGGCGAACAGCAGCGTAGTGCGGTTGGACATAGCTTTATTAAAGAAAACGAAATATATATTTAATACCTGTCGGTTACAATTATAATATATTCACCTTGGCCTATGACCAAAACACTGACCCACGCCCTGCTGGCCTCCGCGCTGCTGACCGCCCCCGCGGCGGCGGTGGATTTCACTTTCATGAAGCCCTGCGCCAGGGCCAACGCCCTGGGCTCGGCTTTCTCCACCGTCGGCGGCGACCCCTGCGCCGTTTTCTACAACCCGGCCAACCTGACCACGCTGGCCAATTTGGAGGCGCGCCTGGAGACCGGCCGCCGCCTTTTCCCCGGCGCCCCCGCCGGCGAAGCGGCCCTCACCTATATCCGGCCGGTGCCCGACCAGGAGGGCAAGGTGGCTGGCCTCGGCTACTACTCCGTGCGGCAGAACGGCGGCCTGGCCTCCGATTCACTGGTCTTCAGCGTGGGCAACCGCACCACCCTGAAATACCTGCAGCGCCCGCTCTATTACGGCGGCGGCTTCAAACTGCTGAGCCTGCGCGGAGCCAAAAGCCACCTAGGCCTGGGCGTGGAGGGCGGCGTGCAGCTGGAGAACGCCTCCGGCCTGCGCACCGCGCTGGTGTTCTCAGACCTGCTGCTGGGCCTTGGCCGCTCCCTGCTGACCGTCACGGTGGGCAATTCCTACCGTGTCAAGAATACCGCCCTGCTTGCCGACCTGCGCGTGCGCGGCGGCTACTCGGAAGTTTTTTTCGGGGCCGAGCACTCGGTCTTGAACGAGCTGCTGCAGGTCCGCGCCGGCAAAGGCCTGGCCCTGGGCGGCGGCGACTACCTGGCGCTGGGCCTGGGCGTCAACGCCCTGCCCTGGACCGTAGACGTCGCCTGGTCGCTGCCGTGGGGCGGCTATAACGAGGCTTTCGGCTATTACGGCTTTACCGTCGGCTACCGCTTCGGCTCGCAGACCTTCAGCGAGAAATTCGTGGGCGACGCCGCCCGCGAGGCGGATTCGCTCAAGACCGAGATAGACGACCTGCGCACGCAGCGCGCCAACCTGGAGACCGCCATCGCCACCGGCCGCGTTAACAAGAGCGTGGTGGAGACCGACCTGACCATGATGCAGAGCCGCATGCGCGAGCTGGAGACCAATATCAGGGAGCTGCAGGTGCAGGCCCTGGAGGCGCTCTACAAGAAAGAGAACCCCAAGCCGCCCAAACGCTACGTCGCCCCCCCGCCGGAGCGCTGGCCCAAGCTGCACAAGGCCGCCGCCGGCGAGACGCTGCGCTCCATCGCCTCCAAATATTACGGCAACCCTAACCTGTGGGAGCGCATCTACCAGGCCAACGAGCGCCACGTCTCCAAGGGCCTGCCCGTGGAGGGCGCGGTCTTCACCATCCCGGCCCCGCCGCCTGGCAACTGATTATGTTCAATACCGTCCAGATCATCTGCGCCTCGGAGAAGAACCGCCTCATCCTGCGCGGCATCTTCAAGAACCTCGGCGCCGACGCGGTCTTTTCCAACGACCTCAACGACGCGCTGGCCGTTTTCGAGAAGGCCCGCCCGGCGGCGGTCTTCCTGGCCGACGGCGAGGAGCCGCCGGCCGAGATCCAGCTGCGCGAGCTGCGCCGCGTGGCCCCCTTCATCCCGCTGCTGGTGCTGCTCAAGCGCCGCGACGCCACGCGCGCCGTGGAGCTGATGAAGCTGGGCGCGCTGGACTGCGCGCAGAGCCCCTGGACCGAGGAGGAGCTGCGCCCGCTTTACCGCAAGGCGCTCAACCTCAGCGGCACGGCCATAGAACTAGACAGCCTCGCGCTGCGGCGCGGCCGGCGCTCGCTCGCGGCGGCGCTGGCCCTGTTCCTGGGCTTCGCCGGTTTCGCGGGCGGCCTGTACTACGGCTTCAAGAGATATTCCCCACACGCGCAGCAGCCGCACAGCTTCTACCTGCCCTACGCCCACCCGACGGGCATCATCATAAAGAAGGACTCGGTCCTCATCAGCGACTGGTACAGTCAGGCCCTCTACGAGCACAATCCCAAGACCTTCGGCATCAAGAAGGTCACCAGCCTCACCGACGTGACGCCGGTGGCGCTGGCGGCCTCGCAGGATTCGCTGTGGCTGGCCGGCACCAACGGCGTCATAGAGCGCCGCCTGCTGGACGCGGGCTACACCCGCGCCTCCAAAACCGCGGCCTTCAAGCCCACTCCGGACAGCGCCTGTTTCGACGGGCTTTATTTCTGGACCGCGGATTCCCGCACCGGGGCTATCACCAAGCGCATGCCCGGCGACTCGCTGGAGGAGCTGAAGGCCTACAAGTATCCCGGCCAGAAGCTAGCCGCCCTGACCTGCGACACCCGCTTCCTGTGGGCGGCGGATCCCGGCCTGCGCAGCGTGGTCAAGCTCTCGCTCGACGACCCGGAGCGGATCATCTCGAAGACGCAGCTGCCCCAGTATTCCTCGCGCACGCTCAAGATCACCGCCCTGGCCGCCAAGGACGGGCTGCTCTGGTTCGCCGGAGAGGACGGAGACCGCGCGCTGGCCTTCTATACCGATGAACCCAAATAAGGCCGACAGCTATATCCCGGCGGTCATGAAGACCTCCCTGGACCTGCCGCCGCTGTGGGGGCGCCTCTCTTTTCTTTCCCCGCTGGACGCCGAGCTGGTCAGCCACTTCGAGCTGCCCGCGGGCCGTACGCTGGCCCTCACCTTCGAGCTGGGGCGCGCCTCTTTTGAGGATATCCGCGCCCGGATCAAGAAGGCCGCGCGCGACGCGGACGGCTACTACAACTACGCCCTCGTCTTCCTCGACCCCGGCCAGACCGCCCTGCTCAAGGCGGCCATCGCCGAGCTCTCCCCCCGCTGAACAGCGTTTGAGTAGCGCTTTCATTAAATCTATAATTACGGGTAATGAAGTTCCAATTCACCCGCGCCCGCATAGTCCTGCTCACGCTCCTGCTGCTCCTGGCCGGCGCCGGAGGCTTCGCCTACTTCAAATACAAACAGCTCTCCAATTACGTCGTAGGGCAGATAAGCGGCCAGGCCGCCAAAAAATTAGGGCGCCAGGTTAAATTCAAAAGCGCGGCTTTCTCGCCGCTGAAAGGCATCGTCATCAGGGAAGCCTGCGTCTCGCGCCGGCCGGATTTCTCCAAGGGCGAGTTTTTCTGCGCCGCCAAGGCGGTGATCCGGCCCCAGCTCGGCGCCCTGCTGCGCAACCAGGTGTATTTTTCCAGCATCACCCTGGAAAAGCCGGTGCTCAAGGTGCGCGAGCGCGGCGGCCGCTGGGACTTCGAGGACCTGCTCGCGCTGCTGCCGGACACGGACAAGGGCCTCTACCTCACCTGGAACGCCAGCGAGCTCATCATGCGCGACGCCGTGCTGGAGGCGGACCTGGAGACCTCGGGACTTTCGCTCGCCCTCGAGGACGCCGACCTGAAGCTGGAGCATTATTCCTCCTACGGCGGGAACTTCGGGCTGGAGGCCGAGGGCGAGGTAAAGACCCTCCTCAACGGCAAGCTGCTTTCCTCCTCCGTAAAGCTGGACACCGAGGCTAATTTCGAATACGGCGGGCTCTCCTCGACGAAGGGCTCTTTCAAGGCGGAGGACACCGCCTACGGCGCCATGACGCTGGACGTCTTCAAGGCTGACTGGACGCTGTTCAACCTGCGCAAGCCGCTGGCCGAAAAGAACTACAGCGTCTCGGTCTCGGCCGAGAAACTGCTGGCCCCGACGCTGGACAGCAGCGCCAGCGCCAGGATAGCGGAAGCCATGTACCTGTTCTGCAGGATCATGGGCAGGCCCGCGCCGCCTGTAGTAGAGGATTACGAACTGCATTCCTTAAATGCCGGCTTCACCCTGAACGATTCAAAGCTCTCGTTTAAAGACGTCTCCATTAAGACTAATTTCATGGACCTCGACGCCGCGCTGGGCATAGACGGCCCGGCGAAGACCGCCGACGCGCGGCTGAAGGCCGATATCGGCGGCAATAAACTGGAGCTGTCCGCCGCCGGACCGCTCAAGAACCCGGAGCTGAAGCCCCTGCTTTCCGCGACCCTGGCCGAAAAGCTCAGGGCGGCGCTATTCGGCGCCGAGGACTCACTTTTGAAGATCTTCCCGGTCACAGGAGACTAACATGGCAAAAAAAGTCATCGTCATCGGCTCGGGTCCCGGCGGCTATCCCGCCGCGCTGCGCCTCAAAGAGCTCGGCGCGGAGGTCGCTATAGTCGAGAGCTGGGATTTCGGCGGCACCTGCCTCAACCGCGGCTGCATCCCTTCAAAGGCTTTCCTCGACACCGGCCACCGCGTGCACGCCTTCGAAGGCCTGCGGGGGCTGCTCAAAGAGAACTCCGGAGTGAATTTCTCCCCTGACATGCTGGACTGGGAGAAGGTGAAGGCCCGCCGCGCCGACGTCATCCTTAAACTGCGTACTTCGCTGGAGAAGCTGTTCCAGGCGAAGAAGATAGAGGTCATCCGCGGCAAGGCGGCCTTCTCGGCCCAGCACGAAGTGACGATAACCTTCCCCGACGGCCGCACCGAAAAGCGCGCCTTCGACGCGGCGATCCTGGCCGCCGGCACGCGCCCGTCGTTCCCCCCGCCTTTCCGCGATTTCCACGCCGAGCTGACCGACTCGGACCGCATCTTCGACCTGCCGGCGCTCCCCAAGTCGCTGCTGATAGTGGGCGGCGGCGTGATAGGGCTGGAGTTCGCCTGCTTCTTCAACGCCATCGGCGTGAAGGTGGAAGTGCTCGAGCTGCTGCCGGACATCCTCAACGGCGAAGACCCGCAGGTCACGCGCGCGGTGAGGTCCTCTTTCGAGAAGCGCGGCGTGAAGTTCCACCTGGGCAAGAAGACCGTTAGTCTGGACGTCACCCCCGCCCTGAAGACCGTGGAGCTGGAGGACGGCACCAAGCTGCAGGCCGCGGAGATACTCGTAGGCGCTGGCCGCGCCGCCGACCTGACCGGCATGGGGCTGGAAACCCTCAGCCTCGGCTGGGACCGGCGCGGCGTCAAGGTGAACGACCGCATGCAGACCCTAGTGCCCGAGGTCTACGCCGTAGGGGACGTGAACGGAATCTCTCTGCTGGCGCATTCCGCCAGCCGGCAGGGCGAGATAGCCGCCGACAATATCCTGGGCGCCGACCGCGCCTTCGACGATTCCATCGTCCCCAAGTGCGTCTACGCCTGGCCCGAAGTGGGCTCGGTGGGGCTAAACAAAGCTCAGGCCGAGGCGAAGGGCCTGGCGGTAAAGACCGCCCGCGCCTTCCACCTGGGCATAGGCCGGGCCGTAGCCGCTGGCGAGACCGAGGGCTTCGCGCAGCTGGTCTTCAGCGCCGACGACGAGACCGTGCTGGGCGCGCAGATAGTTGGCGGCCCGGCCACCGAGCTGATACACGTGCTGGCCCTGGCCGTGAAGTTGAAGCTGAAAAGAAAAGACCTGAAGGAACTCATTTACGCGCACCCCACCATGGCCGAGGCCATACACGAGGCGCTGCACAAATAATATGGCGATAAAACTGCTCTCCTGGAACGTCAACGGCTACCGCGCCGTCCTGAAGAAGGGCTTCGGGGATTTCCTGCTCGGTTCCGGGGCCGACATCGTCGGTCTGCAGGAAGTGAAGGTCTCCCCCGACCAGCTGGCCGAGGGCGACGCGGACTTCAAAGGCTACGGCTCGGCGTTCAACGGCGCCGAGCGCAAGGGCTACAGCGGCGTGGCCGCGTTCTTTAAAAAACAGCCGCTGGAGATCTCCAAAGGTTTCGGTGAGCCGCGCTTCGACGGCGAGGGCCGCGTGATCACTCTGGCCTACGAGGACTTCTACCTGCTCAACGTCTATTTCCCCAACGGCGGCCAGGGCCCCGAGCGGCTGAAATACAAGCTGGAATTTTACGACGCGTTCCTCGGGCACATAGAAAAGCTGCGCAAAGACGGCAAGGCCGTCATCTTCTGCGGCGACGTGAACACCGCCCACAACGAGATAGACCTGGCGCGCCCCAAGGAGAACGTCGAGAACTCTGGCTTCATGCCGGTAGAGCGGGCCTGGCTGGACAAGATAACGGGCAAGGGCTGGACGGACACCTTCCGCGAGAAACACCCGGAGCCGGGGCAGTACAGCTGGTGGGACTACAAAACCCGCGCGCGCGAGCGCAATGTGGGCTGGCGCATAGACTATTTCTTCATAGACCGCGAGCACCTGCCGCTGGTGCAGGACGCCTTCATCCTGCCGGAGGTACAGGGCTCGGACCACTGCCCCGTAGGTATTACGCTTGATCTTTAAGGTTTAGGGTAGGAAACCGACACGACTTCCAGCTGCACCGCGCCGCCCTTGCGCGCCAGGGCCACGCGCGCGCCGGGAGCGGCGCCCATCAGCGCGGCGGCCAGCGGGGAGCCCCAGTTGATCTTGCCGGCCTTGGGGTCGGCTTCGTCTTCTCCCACCAGGCGGTATTCCTTTACGGCGCCGTCGGGCTCGCGCACCGACACCACGGCGCCGAAGCGCACTTCCGGGGCGGTCAGCCCGCCGTTATCCACCAGGATCGCCTGCTTCACCCGCTCCTCGTAATACTGCAGGTCGGCCTCCGCCTGGCGCAGCTCCAGCGAGCGCGGCTCGTCCAGGCGCTGCTTGGAGACCAGCTCCGCCCGCCGCCAGCCCAGCTCGGCCGCCCTGGCCTTCAGCGCCGCCAGCCCCTCCGGCGTCACGTAATTGGGCCGGCCGCTGGCCTGCCGTTTGACCGGCTCGCCGTCGTCGTTGCCGTCCTCTTTTACAAAAGCCCTGCTCATAAGTTTTTCCCCTGACGCTATGATAACAAAAAAACCGGGCCCCTCGCGGAGCCCGGTCTTTTTAAGCGCGCTGTGCCTTAGCGGCAGTCGCTCTGGTAGGTGTAGACGGTCTCGTTCTGGCGGGAGTGCCCCTTGAAAGAACCGAGGGTCTTGCCGTTCTGCACGAAGCCGGCGTCCAGGTCGCGGTCCGTGGTCTCGACGTAGTAGCGCACGTAGCGCTGGCCCGGGCGGGTGACCCAGACGGTGTGGCACACGGGCTGGTGCGGAACGTTGTAGCTGCCCGGGTACGGGTGGTTGCGGGAATCCTCTACCATCTCGGGCTGGGAGGCCTCGGGGGTCTCCACGGCCGAGGCGGCGGCGAACTCGGACACCTTGGCGGCGACGGCCTCGTCGGCGCTCTTGGTGGAGGCGCCGCGGCAGACGGTCTGCGGGTACTGGTAGGAGCAGCTCTCGTAGCCGGTGTACTCGGGCGAGCGCTCGACCTTGGTGGCCAGGGTGCCGGCCAGGTCGAAGTTCTGCTTCAGCTGGGCGGCGGTGATATTGAAGGTCTCGCCGATGGTGATGTTCTTGTCGAACTCAAGCTTGACTTCAGTGGCGGGATCGGCGTTCTTGATCTCGAACTTGATCTTTTTCTTGCTGTTGTTGCCGCTGAAGGTAACCTTGGCGTCGAACTGGCCGGGGGCGACCGTGACGGTCTTGCCCTGGCTCTGGCTGAAGGTGATCTGCTCCAGCACGTTCATGGCGCCGTTGAACTTTATGTCGTCGCAGCCGGCCAGGAAAAGAGCCATGGCGGCTATACCGATATTTTTAACTTGTTTCATCTATTGTCTGTCTCCTGTTTTAGTTTGGATTAATGCCTTACAAAACTTCAGTTTCCCCTAAGGATTATTAGACCAAATATGCCGCCGTGGCCGTAAGCGCCAAAAGGCCCAAGCCGCGGTAGGACTTTAGGGCAACGGAATTCCCCGTCCCTTTCCTTGCCCGGCGCGGCCCATATTTGTTATAAATTTATATACCTTTTCCGTAAATTCCACCTGGAGGCACTATGTCCACCGCGACCACCGTACGCCGTACCGCACTTAACGAGACCATGAGGAAAGCAGGCGGCAAGATGGTGGACTTCCACGGCTGGGAGCTGCCCATAGAGTTCTCCGGCATCCTCAAGGAGCACGAGGCCGTGCGCAAGTCGGCCGGCATCTTCGACGTCTCCCACATGGGCCAGGTCTTCGTGACCGGCGCCGACGCCTTCAAGCTGCTGCAGATGACCAACGCTAACGACCTGCGCAAGGCTACCCCCGGCAAGGGCGTCTACTCCCACGTCACCAACGAGGCTGCCGGCCTGGTGGACGACATCATAGCTTTCTGCCTGGCCGCCGACCGCTACCTGGTCATAGTCAACGCCACCACCTCCACCAAGGACTACGAGTGG
>MGUG01000057.1 GCA_001799845.1 Elusimicrobia bacterium GWC2_64_44
CTGCAGCAGCGCGAAGAAGCGCTCGCCGTCCTTGGGCGGGCGGATGAGGCCGTTGACGGCGTCGCCCTTGCGCAGGCCGAGCTTCTTGATCTGGGACGGGGAAACGTAAATATCCTCGTGGCTGGAAAGGTAGTTGTATTCCTGCGAGCGCAGGAAGCCGAAGCCGTCCGGCAGCACTTCGAGGACGCCTTCGCCCTGCGCCACGCCGTTGGCCTTGGCCTGGGCTTCCATTATCTTGCCGATGAGCTCCTGCTTGCGCAGGGAGGCCACGCCTTCCATGTTGAACTGCTCGGCGATCTTCACCAGCTCGGCCACGGTCATCTTGGTCATGCCGGCGATGTCGAGCTTGGGCAGGTTGGGATTCGGGTTCTGGCCCTGGTTCTGAGGGCCCTGCTGCCCCTGCTGGCCCTGGTTCTGAGGCCTGTTATCGTTCATTCTCTGGTTTCCCCTCTCGTCGCGGCGCTGGTCGTTGCCGTTGTTGGGGCGCTGGCCGCCGTTGGGAGCCCCGTTCTGGCTCCGGTGAAATTTTCTTTCTTCCTGCTGTGAGTCGTTCATTATTTCTTTTTTCCTTGAGCCGTCTCCTTCAGGAAACGGCAGATGAATCTTATCTTGGCCGCCAGGGCCGCCGGTCCGCCGGAATTATCCAGCGTGAGGTCCGCCCTGGCGCACTTCTCTTCCGCGGGGAGCTGGGCTTTCACCCGCTCCAGGTACTGCCTCCTGCTCCAGCCCCTCTTCAGGGCCCTGGCCTCCAGCGTTTTAGCCGGGGCCGACAGGCAGACGGTAAACGTAAAACACTCCGCGAGTCCCGCTTCGAACAGCACGGGCGCCTCGACAACCGCTAGCTTTTTATCTGATTCTTTTATTAAGGAGTGAATTCTTCTGAGGATTTCCGGGTGCAGCAGGCTTTCCAGCCATTTGCGCTTTGCGGGCGAGGCGAAAATCTCGGCCGCGAGCTTTTTCTTGTCCAGTAAACCTTTGGTTTGGATTTTATCGGGACTAAACTTCCTTGATATTGTATGGTAAATCCGGGGGGTTGTCAATAGTTCGGAAGTTACAGTGTCAGCCGACACCCCGAAGGCCCCGGCACCTATGAAATACTTCAAAGCCAGGCTCTTGCCCGAAGCGATGGGCCCGGTCAGGCCGATCACGGTTTTGCCGCGTATGGACGTAAAGTTCACAGGCTTCACGCGCGCCCCCCGTTCTTTTTAGCGTAGTCGTCCAGCCGCCGCAGCTCGGACCGGCTGAGGGAGGCCTGCCCCTTGCGGGAAACCTTCTCCAGCAGGCGGTCGATCTCTTCCCGCTCCAGCGCGGCCGGGTCCGGCTCTTCCCTCACGGGCCGCTCACGCCAGCGGCGTTCGCCCCACAACCACAGCAGGCCGGCCGCCAACCCGCCCAGGTGGGTGATATTGGAGATCCGCGACCCCTCCCGCGACATGGTCATAAAGAACTCCATGGCGCACAGCAGGATGGCCAGCGTGCGGGCGCTCATCGGGAACAGGAAATATAAATAGACCTGCGCCTCCGGGTAGAGGAAGGCGAAAGCCCCCAGGAGGCCGTAGACCGCGCCGGACGCGCCTATGACCGGGGTCAGGGAGCCCGGCTGCCAGGCCGCCGTCACCAGCGCGGCGGCCGCGCCGCAACCGAGGAAGTACAGCAGGAACTTGCGGGAGCCCATGTGGGGCTCGAGGATGCGCCCCAGCATCCACAGCATCAGCCCGTTGAAGATAAAGTGGAAGAAGTCCGCGTGCAGGAACTGGTAGGTGAGCGGCTGCCAGAGCCAGAATTGTTCCGTCAGGTTGAATGGCACCAACCCCAGGTAGAAGGAAGCCCGGAAGCCGAAGACCACCTTTACCAGCCAGCCCGCGAAGATGGCGCCGACCAGCCAGCGCGTTACCGGAGGCAGTTCCCGCAGCGGCGCCGCGTTAAGCCTCATAGCGCGTTGCCGCCGCGCCAGCCGGTCCGGATCGCAAAAACGGCGTCTCGCACACCGTGCTCGCACCTCCCCGTCTCGGCCTCCGCGCTTACGCAAGCGTCGGCCTCCGACAGGGTTTTGCTAACCCGGACCGGCCGTCCCGGCGGAACCCCCAATTTCGTCCGATTACCCCTCATATTTGGTCATATCGCGCCAGTTGGGGCCGGTCTTGAAGTCGGCCACCAGCGGCACGGCCAGCTCGTAGGCGCCTTCCATCGCCTTTCGTATCTCCGCCGCCGCTTTTTTCAAGTGGCCGGCGCGCACCTCGAACACCAGTTCGTCGTGCACCTGCAGCAGCATGAAAACGTCCCTGGACTCCCTGAACTTGCCGAACAGTTCCACCATGGCCTTCTTGATGATCTCGGCCGAGCCGCCCTGCACCGGCGTGTTTATGGCAGCGCGCTCGGCGAAGCCGCGCAGGTGCGGGTTCGAGGCCGCCAGTTCCGGCAGCAGGCGGCGGCGCCCCGTGAAGGTGGCCACCTGCCCGGTGCGCTTGGCGTCGGCCACGGTGCGGTCGCTCCACTCCTTCACCCCGGGACAGGCCTCGAAATAATGCTTTATGTAATTGGCCGCCTCGGTGCGGCTGATGCCCAGGTCCTGCGACAGGCCCTGCGCCGTCTTGCCGTAGACTATGCCGAAATTTATGGCCTTGGCCGCGCGGCGCATCTCCGGCGTGACCAGCTGCGGGGCGCAGTGGAAGATCTCCGACGCCGTGCGCTGGTGTATGTCCTCGCCGCTCTTGAAAGCGTCGATCAGGTTGCGGTCGCCGCTCAGGTGGGCCAGCACCCGCAGGTCTATCTGCGAATAGTCGGCCGAGAGCAGCGTGAAGCCCTCCCGCGCGATGAAACATTTGCGCACCAGCAGGCCGGACTCCGAGCGCACCGGGATGTTCTGCAGGTTGGGCCTGGAGCTGGAGAAGCGGCCAGTCGCCGCGCCCAGCTGGTCAAAAGTGGTGTGCAGCCGCCCGTCCGGTCCGGCGGCGGCCAGCAGCACGTCCACGAAAGAGGACTTCAGCTTGGAGACCTCGCGGTATTCCAGCAGCAGCGGCACCACCGGGTGCGCGGCCTTCAGGTACTGCAGGGCCTCCTCGCCGGTTGAGTAGCCGCCGTCCTTGTTCTTGAACTGCTTTTTCTGCGCCTCGCCCAGGCCCAAGTTGAGCTTCTCGTAGAGCAGGAAGCCCACCTGCTTGGGGGAATTCAGGTTCACCTGCGCGCCGGTCAGGCGCTCGGATTCCGCCTGCAGCTCCGCCAGCCGGCTCTCGAAGCGGGAGGCCAGCTCGCCCAGCAGGGCGGTGTCGGCCGCGGCGCCGGTGCGTTCCATGGCGTAGACGGCGGGCAGCAGCGGCAGCTCCAACTCGTCGAAGACTGCGGTCATGCCGGTCTTATCCAGCTCGGCCCGCAGCAAGGCTTCCAGCTCCGGGAGCGCGGCGCAGCACTGCGCCGCCTCCTCATCCGAGCCGGGCAGCTGCAGCGGCGCCGACAGGCGCTCAAAGGCCAGCTGCGGCAGCGGCGTAGCCCTGCCCGCGGCCAGCAGCGCCGCGGCGGCCTCCGCGTCAAAGAAATTCTCCGGCACAAAGCCGGCCGGCAGGTCCAGCGCCCGCAGCACCGACTTCAGCCCGAAAACGGATTTGCGGCAGGCCTTGTCTCCCAGCAGGCTCACCGCAGGGGCGGCCTGCTCCGGGCTGAAAAAGCCGGGCCGCAGCAGGCAGACGCCCGCGTCCGACCCTATGGCCAGGGTCTCGCCGAAGACCGCAAAGGCCGCCGAGGCTTTCAGCGCGGGCAGCACAACCTCAGGCGTCTGCACCGGGGGCAGCGGCACCTGCTTATGCGCGGCCGGTGCCGCTCCGGAGAGCGCCAGCAGCTCCTTGAACTCCAGGCGCCGGGCCATCTCCTCCAGTTCGGGGCCGCCAGGCGCCGAGGGCTTTAAACCTTCCAGGCCCTCCTCTATCGGGGCGTCGCCTTCCAGCGTGACCAGGCGGCGCGAGAGGCGGGCGTTCTCCATGTCCCTGGCCACCTTGGCCAGGGCCTTGTCGGCCGCCGTCAGCGCCGGGTCCATGGCGGCGGCGAGGATCTTCTCCAGCGCGCCGTAGGCCTGCACCAGCTTGACCGCGCTCTTGGGGCCCACGCCGGCCACTCCGGGCACATTGTCGGAGGAATCCCCGGTCAGCGCGAAATATTCGGGCAGCAGCGCTGGCGGCAGGCCGTACTTCTTCTCCACCGCCTCGGGGCCGGAGAATTCGGGGCTAGAGCCGTCCCACATCTTCACCTTCTCCCCCACCAGCTGCGCGGCGTCCTTGTCGCCGGAAACTATCACCGCCTCCAGGCCGGCCGCGGCCGCGCGGCGGGCCAGCGTGGCGATGAGGTCGTCGGCCTCGTAGCCTTTCAGGTAAACGCCCTTGAGCCCCAGCACGGCCACCAGGTCGCGCGCGGTATTGAGCTGGCCCAGCAGGCCCGGCTCCGTCTCCTTGCGGTTGGCCTTGTACTCGCCGTACAGGCCCTCCCTGAAGCTGCCGCCCCGGGAGTCGAAGCAGACGGCCACGTACTCGGGGCGCTTCTCGCGCAGGATCTTCAGCAGCAGGCGCATGAAACCGAACAGCGCGCCCACCTCCTCACCCTTGGACGTGGAGAACTTGGGCAGGGCGTGGTAGCTCCTGTGCAGGAACGCGTGAGCGTCTATTATAAAAACGCGGGAAGCCATTTTTCAGGGAATAAAGGGGAGAAAAACGGCCCGCCGCGGTCTTCCGCGGCGGGCTTCGGGTCAGCCGAGCAGTTCTTCGAGGTACTTCTTAAGCTCTTCTTTGGGCTGCAGACCCACCAACTGGTGCTTTACCTGGCCGTCCTTGAAGAGCAGGATGGTAGGTATCGCGGAGATCTGGTACTTGGAGGCGGTGTCCTGGGCCTCGTCGGTATTGAGCTTGCACACCTTGACCTTGCCGGCGTATTCGGCGGCGAGCTGCTCTATCACAGGGCCGATCATCCGGCAGGGGCCGCACCAGGGGGCCCAGAAATCCACCAGGACGGGTTTGTCGCTCTTCACGACTTCCGCTTCGAAAGTCGCGTCCGTGAGCTGTATTTCGTTTGACATGTTTTGCCTCGCTTGCTATTAAAATGCCGAAAATCGACTAGATATACAAAGATGGTATAAGACTTACTTTTTCTTGTCAAGGAGATAGCGAAGCTCTTTCCAGAGTTCCTCTATGTCCACCGGCTTGGAGAAGAAGGCGCCGGCGCCGGCCAGCATGGCCTCGGAGCGGTCCGCCGGCTCGGTGTACTTGGCCGAGATGAAGATAACGGGCACAGCCTTGAGGCGCGCGGACTGGCGCAGGACGCGCAGGAACTCCACGCCGTGCATGTCCGGCAGCTGGATGTCCAGGATGATACCCGAGGGCACTTCCCCGGCCAGGGCGTCCAGCGCCTCGCGCGCGCTCTTGGCCACCGCGATCTCGGCCTCCACGTGCTTGAGTTTGAGGCCGTCGCGCAGCGTCTCTATGAAATTAGCGTCGTCGTCTACTATCAGGATGGTAATGGGCATAATCAGAATCCGTAGCTGAGGCGCTCGGCCAGCATGCCGGGCATTTTCAGGTCGGACATGCGCCGCTGGGTGGCGCCTACGTCGTAAAATACCTTGAAATGGTCGAACAGCCTGCGGGCCGGGTCGTAGATGCCGCAGGAGGCCCGCGGGTCCCCGTCGCGCGGCTGGCCCACCGAGCCGGGGTTGAACATCACCGGCCCCTCCGGGATGACCACCCTGTCCATGGACAGCATGAAATTCACCGCCGGTATGCCCTCTTTCTGCCGGAAGAACATCGGCATGTGGCTGTGGCCGATGAAACACGGCGAGGTCGTCCAGCCCTTCACATTGTCTGCGAACTGGGTTTCGTTGAGCAGGTACTCGGTCAGCGGCTTGCGCGGCGAGCCGTGCACCACGGTGAACTCCGCGGTCTCGGCCCGCTCGGGCAGGCGGGCTATGAAGTCCAGCGCCTCTCCGGAGAGGTTCTTGCGGGCGAACTCTATGGCCCACGCCGCGTTGGCATTGAACCACTTCACGTCCATCCTGCCCACCACCGCCGCGTCGTGGTTGCCCAGCACTGCGGTCAGGCCCTTAATGCCGCGCAGGGCCTCCACGCACTCGCTCGGCTGCGGGCCGTAGCCCACGATGTCGCCGCAGCAGACAAAATTCTCCACGGCGTTCTTCCGGTAAAAATCGAGCACGGCCTTAAGGGCCTCGTAATTGCCGTGCACGTCGGAGAAGACGCCGTATCTCACTTTAGTTCAGCGCCCCCTGGTCTTTGTTGTCCACCATGTTGGAGGCGCGCTTAAGGTCCACGGCCACCAGCTTGGAGACGCCGAGCTCCTCCATCGTCACGCCATAGAGGGTGTCCGCCGCCTCCATCGTGCGCTTGTTGTGCGTGATCACTATGAATTGCGTGGTAGAGGAGAACTCGCGGATCAGGCGCACGAAGCGCTCCACGTTGGCCTCGTCCAGCGGGGCGTCGGCCTCGTCCATCACGCAGAAGGGCGAAGGATTGACGCGGAAGAAACTGAACAGCAGCGCCAGCGCGGTCAGGGCCTTCTCGCCGCCGGACAGCTGCGAGATGCTGACGAGCTTCTTGCCGGGCGGGTGGGCCAGGATCTCCACGCCGGTCTCCAGCAGGTTCTCCGGCATGGTCAGCACCAGGTCGGCCTCGCCGCCGTTGAAGAGCAGCGAGTAGATCTCCTTGAAGTAGCCGCGCACCTTGTCGAAGGTGATCTTGAAGTTCTCCCGCGTGGTGTCGTTGATCTTGTTGATCGCCGAGCGGAGGTCGGCCTTGGCCTTGTTGAGGTCCTCCACCTGCGAGTTCATGAAGTTGAAGCGGGCGGTCAGCGTCTCGTATTCCTCGGGCGCGGTCATGTTGACGTTGCCCAGTTCCGCGATGCGGCGCTTCAGGAAGCCTACGCGCTCGGCGTCGGCCTGCACCCCGGCGAAGCGCTCGCGCGCCTCGTCGGCGGTGACGCCGAATTCCTCGGTCATGCGCTTGGCGACGTCCTCGGCGTGGGCGGCGATGGTGGCCAGCTCGGTCTGGATGCGGTAGCTGGAGCTCTCGCTCTCTTTGGCCAGGTCCTGGCTGTCCTTGAGGTTCTGCGTGAGGCGCGCCACCGTGCCGCGCTGCTCGTTCAGTTCATCCTCCATGGAGCGGTCGATGATCTCTTTCTCGGCCAGGTCGTGCATCAGCTCCGCCAGGCGGGCCCGCGCGGCCGTGATCTCGCCCTTATAGCGCTCGTCGCGCGCGTTCTGCTCGGCGCGGGTGCCTTCGAAATGGGACTTCTCCTCGGTCAGCGCGGCCAGGTCGCCCTCGGCGCGGGCCAGCTCGCCCTTCAGCGCCTCGAGGTTCTGCCGGTAATTGTCCAGGCTGGCCCTGCGGCCGCCCAGGTCTTCCTTCTTCTGACCGTGCTCGGCGTGCAGGGCGTCCTTCTTCTCGCCCAGCGCGGCCTGCTCGGCCCGCTTGGCCTCGGTGGCGGCGCCTGCCGCGGCCTTGGCTTCCTGCAGGGCGGAGAACTCGGCCTCGGCCTGGCGGATATTGGCCTCGGCCTTCTCTTTCTGCGCCTGCGACAGCGCGAGGTTTTCCCGCTTTATGCGCAGGTCCTCTTCGGTGGAGGCGATGTCGTTGCCGTTCTTGTGGAAATCCAGGTCCAGCGTGCGCACCCGGTCCTCGGCGGCGGCCTCGGCTTCCAGCGCGCCCTCGAACTGCGGCTGCAGCGAGGCCTTCTCGGCCTCGAGCGCCGCGTGCTCCTCGTCGGACTTCTTCAGCAGCTCCTTAAGGTCGTCGGCCTCCTCCCAGTAGGGCTCGTTGGAGGCTATCTCCTCCACGCCGCCGGTCACCCAGAAGGGCCCGTGCACCGAGCCGCCAGCGGCGTAGACGCCGGAGAGCAGGCCGCTCACGAGCGGCAGGTACTGCGGGTCGCAGGAGATCTTTTCCAGCACGCGCTGCGCGCCGGGGGCGGTCCAGCCTTCCTGCTGCGCCGCGGCCTGCGGGGCCCGGTCCAGGATCAGGAAGCGGCAGCGGCCCTTGCCGAGGTGCTTGAGGTAATTGATGGCCTCGTCGGCGGCGGCGGCGTTGTCGCAGACTATGGAATCCAGGAAGCGGCCCAGCGCCTCGTCCACGGCCAGGCGGTCCTCCTTGCGGATGGACAGCAGGTGGCGCAGCGTGCCGCGCACGCCGGCGGCGCCGGAGTTCAGCACGCCGTTGATGCCCACCCAGTAGGAATCGTGCTCGCCCTGCGCCAGGATGGCCTCCAGGCGGCTCTGGTTCCAGGCCTTCTCCTCGCGGAGCTTGGACTGGCGGGCGGCTATCTCTTCGAGCCGGGCGGACAGGGCTTTGCCCTGCGCCTCGGCCGCGGCCTCTTTCTCTTTTTCGGCGGCCAGTTCGGCGCCCAGCGCGGCGGAGCGCGCCTTCATTTCCTCTATGCGCGCCCCGATGCCGCCGGCGGCGGCGGTAATATCGTTGATGTCCTTTTCCAGGCCGGCCTTGTCCTCGCTGTAGTGGCCGATGCTCGAGCCGGTGGCGGCGATCTTATTGGAGATCTCCATGTGGCGCGAGTAGGCCTCGTTCATCTCGCGGGCGATGGCGTCGGCGGCCTCGTCGGTGACGCGCATCTGCTCGGCCACGCCGGCCAGCGCGGCCGCCGCGGCGTCGTACTCGGCCTGCAGGGCGGGCAGGCCGCCCTCGTCGGAGGAGAGGCGGGCGTGCAGCTCGGCTATGCGGGGCTCGGTGGCGGCGAACTTCTCGGCGTTGCGCCGTTCGGCCGCGGCCAGCTGCTCCCGCTGCTTGGCGATATCCGCCACGAACTCTTCGCCGCGCACGATGGTGCCTTCCGCCTGTACCTTGTCGGTCTTTACGGTGCTGATGGCTTCTTTCAGCACGCGCTGCTCCTCGCTTTTCTGCACCAGCGTCAGGTTCAGCGCCGCTATCTCGCCCTCCAGGCCGGTGATGGCCACGGCTATCTCGGCGAGTTCCTTCTGAACGGGTTCCAGGCGGGCGTTGGCCTCGGCGGCCCGCGCGGCGTAAGCGTCGCTGTCTTTCAGCAGCACGGCCACTTCGGCGCCGGTGAGCTCTTCCTTGTATTTCTGCTGCAGGCGGGCTTTGGCGGCCTCTTTGTCGAGCTTCTTGATCTGTTCGTCTAGCAGCACCATGCTGTCGGCCAGGCGGTTCAGGTCGTTCTCCACCTTCTCGAGCTTCCGGGCGGCCTCTTCGCGCTTGGCCTTGAACTTTGAGACGCCGGCGGCCTCTTCGAACAGCTCGCGGCGCTGCTCGGGGCTGGAGCTGAGCACGGTCTCCACCTCGCCCTGGTCTATGATGGCGTAGCCGTCGGTGCCTATGCCGGTGTCGAGGAACATCTCGCGGATGTCCCTGAGGCGGCACTGCACCTTGTTGATGAAATACTCGGACTCCTCGGAGCGGAAGATCTTGCGGGTGACGGCCACCTCTTCGAAGTCCAGGTTCAGCTTGCGGCTGGAGTTGTCGAAGATCATCGACACTTCGCCCATGTTCTGGGCCTGGCGCTTGGTGGTGCCGGCGAAGATGACGTCCATCATGGACGGCATGCGCAGGGATTTCCAGCTCATCTCGCCTATGCACCACTTTATGGAGTCCACTACGTTGGACTTGCCGCAGCCGTTGGGGCCGACTATGCAGGTGATGCCCGGCTTCAGCGGCATCTTTATCTTGTTGGCGAAGGATTTAAAACCGTAAATTTCAAGCGCTTTGAGGTACATGTGTTTTCCTGGTCAGTGAGTATGTAATAAGGGGATACGCCCTCCGGACCGGGGGGCGAAAGGATAATTATATAAATAAAAGGGCCCGGGAGGATATCCCGGGCCCCGGCTTGCGGCCTGCGCTACTGCCAGAACCAGTACAGCACGACCCAGTCGGTCCCGTCGCTCTGCAGCATGACGGCTTCCCCCTGAAGGTTGCTAAGCGACTGGGAGTCGGATCCCTCCACTAGCCCGCCGGCCGAATCGATTATTACGCTGTTAACCGCGCTCAGCCTCTTCACCACGTAAATGCGCCCCGCGGTCAAAGCCGCGTCCGGGAGTGTTACGGTGACATCATCGCCGGATGTGTCGGCCAGTATGGTGTAGTCGGTCTCTTTTGCCGTATCGGAGGCGGCTATCCGCCTTATTGGCAGGGACAGTGACCCGCCTATGCTTACTACGGAGTTGGGGCTGGCGGTACCAAGCCCGGTACGGCCGGCGGCCACCACCAGGCCGGAAGAGACGGCGACACCTGGCACAGTGGGGCTTATCGAAGTAAAAGAAACAGAGCCGCTTAAAGCCTGGGTCGAAGCAAGGGCGGCATAGTCCGCCAGGCTGGCGTTATGGGCGGCCGTGGTCTCCAGATCGGCCAGGTCGGCCGCGGCGGCATAGCCGGCGAGGGCGTGGTTCCCCCAGGTAAAAGCGGAGTTCCAGTTACCCGCGTTGGCCAGCGGCGCGGTGGAAGTTATGACCGCGTTCAGGTCGGCGCGCAGCGTGGCCGTGGCGGAAGCTATGGTGGCGTTAGCCGCGGAGTTGACCCCGGTAAGCTGCGAGCCGTCCCCGATGAATCGGGCGGCCATGTTAACGCCCGTGGCTGAAACGGAGGAGACCACGGTCCCCGCGCTGTTGCGCCAGAGCTGGGCCATATCGGAGGCGGCGGAGCCGGCCGCCACTACGTCCAGGCGGCCCTGCGCGGGCGAGGCCGTGCCTATGCCGACATAGCCATTGGCGACCGCGAGCGTGGAACCGCCCACGGAGAAGGCGCCGCCGGACACGGTCAGCGTGGAGACATTGTGGATGGAATACCCGGCCATATCCAGCGCCTGGGAAGCGGTATGATTGCCGAGGTTATCCACCGATGTCCAGGAGCCCTTGCAATTATCGGCTATGCACAGGCCGGCCGAGGCGTTGATGCTGCCGCCCTGCACGTCCAGCTTGTAGCCGGGGGCGTCAGTTCCCACCCCCACCCTGCCGCCGACGGCGGTCAGCACATTGCCGCCGACGGAGAACTCGCCGCCGGTCACGGTCAGGGTAGAGCCGGAGAGCGTCAGTTGACCGGTCATGGTATCGCCGGCCCTGGCCACCACTCCCGCGGGCGCGGGGAGGTTGGAAAGCAGCGAGGCGTCCGCGGCTGGCAGCCGGCCCGTACCGTCGAGCCGCACCAGCTGGTCGGTTCCGTTGAAACCGCCGTAGAAAGCGCCGGTGCTGATAGAGACCCGGCTGTCGCTGAATTTGCCGGAGCCGATGGCCGCCGTGGAGAGAACGACATGAGAATCGTTCACGGAGCCGGCCCCGATGCTGGAGGCCGGTATTTCGGCGTCGGGGGCCAGGGCCTGCGCCACCAGGGCGTACGGGGCCGAGACCATCTCCTGGCGCGGGGACAGCGGCACGCCGTCCACGGTCATCTCCACGTAGCGCGCTCCCGAGAAGGCGGCTGTGGAGAGCGCGGCGGGCGTGCCGGCCGAAAGCACCGCGCTGAAAACGCCGTTGGAGAGCGTCAGGGCCTGCGTCTGGCTGGTCCAGACCAGATTGCCGCCCGAGACGGCGTCATAGATCTTGAAGATGAAGTTCTTGGAGCCCTCGGCGGGCAGCCCGCTCTCGTCCAGGCGGCCCTGGAAGTTTATCTTCAGCGGCGCCCCCGCGAATAGCGGGCCGGAGCACAGCCCGAGCGCCGCGGCCAGGACCAGGAAACGAAAAAAAGAAGTCTTGTTCATAAATTGTCTCCGCTTCTACCAGATGACCATCAGCTTGCCGGTATTCTTCTGCGAACCGCTCTTGACGGTGAAAACGTAAACCCCGCTGACCACGGCCTGGCCGCGGGAATTCTTCAGGTCCCAATCCAGGGTCTCCCCCGCGTCGTTCTTCTCCAGCGCGCGCACCAGCTCTCCGCTGACGGTATAGACGCGCACCGCGGCCGCGCGCGTCAGCCCGGTAAAGGTTATCTTGGTGTGCCCATCGGACTGCCTGAACGGCACCGGGTAACAATGCGCGGCGCCCAGGTCCCCGCGCGCGGACGCCGTTACCAGCAGCAGCGCCGGCGCGCCGCCGGTGATAACGCTGAAGGCTCCGCCGGCCGGCGAGGAGGAGGAAAAAGAGGGCCCGCCCAGGTTCATGGCGGAGAGAGAGAAACTCCCCCCCGACGCGGGGCCGCCCCCGGAGAGCGAGACCACGAACGGCACGCTGTAGGCACCTCCGCTCAGCGCGGCGGCCGCGCGGGGCGCGGAGGCCGTGGATAGCGTCAGGAGCAGTAAAAATATTTTCATGATCAGCGCGGCAGCTTTAACAGCGCCTCCAGGATAGCTCCCTTCACGGGCTCGGCCTCTTCGTTTTTCAGCGCCTCTTCCAGGGCGCTCCGGCAAACGTCGCCGCCGCGCGCGGCCAGGGCAGGCGCGGCCAGCCTGCGCACTTCCGCGTCCTCGTCGCGCAGGGCGCCTGCCAGCAGCAGCGGGGCCCTGTCGGAGGAGCAGCGCGCGAGCCCCCGCAGCGACGCCGCCTTCCAGTCCCGGCGGCCGGAGGCCAGCATGGCGGAGAAATGTTCCAGCACCCTGGGGCTGCAGTCCGCGGCCAGGGACTCGGCGGCGGCGGCGGCCTTCTCGCCGTCGGTCCCGTACAGGGCGTCTATATCGGCGGAAAATTTATCTCCGGGGGCCATAGGCGGCTCTTCTTTAGCCGGCGCCTCCGCAGGCGCGCCGGCCTGCGGCTTGTCGAAGCGGTACGAAAGGCCGAATTTATGGATATTCCCGAAGTCGTAGGTGGAGCCAAAAGAGTAGTCCAGGCGAACCCCGCGCCCGAAGCGCTCCGGCACGTTCAGGCCCAGGCCGAAGGTAACGCCGTTAGCGGCGTCGCCGAAAGAAGTGTACCCCACCCTGAGGGCGAGGGCGCCGTAGAGCGTGTTCTCCAGGCCGGCGGAAAAATAGCCGGGGCCGTCCTCCGGGAAGGCCGCCTCCGCGGACAGCAGCGCGGCCACCGGCCGGCGGCCGGCGCGGTAAGAAAGTCCTGCCTTGAACTTCCTGGCCGGCCTGGCGCCGGGCCCGTCAAAAGCCAGGCGGCTGGCGGCCGCGTTCTCCGCGGCCGCGCCGAGGGCCAGGCCGTCCAGGCCGGTAACCAGCAGCAGGCCCGCGTCCAGCGCGGCCCCGCCGGCACTGCTGCCGTCGAGGTTCTCGGTCAGGTACTTGCCGGCCAGGCCGTAGCGCAGCGACGGCAGGAAAGCCAGGCCGGTTTTGAAGCCGCCGCCGTAGCCCAGGCTGACGGCCGCGCCGTAGGCAGACACCTTGCCGGTCGGGTTATCCTGCGCGTCATAGGAATTAAAAGCGCCTACCTGTAAATAATTGAGCCCCAGGCCCCAGGCGCCGCCGGCCGCGGGCAGGGCCACGGCGGCGGCATGCTGGGAGATGCCCGAGTAATAGTTGTTGTAGGAATAGTCCAGCGCCGGCGACTCCAGCAGGGAAAGGCCGGCCGGGTTGTAGTAGACGGCGCCGGGAGCGCCGCCCACGGCCGTGAAGGCCCCGCCTAGCGCGGACTCCCTGGCCCCTACCGGTATCTTCAGGAAATTGGCTGCGGTGGTGCCCGGCCCGGAGGCATAAGCCGCCGCGGCGCTCAGGCAGAGCGCGCCGGCCGTCAATAGGCTGGCGTGAACCAGGGGTTTTAGTGATCGCACTTTCATTGATTATATAATTTGCCGCGCCTCGCTGCTGCGGCAAAAAGAGAAGGCCCGGTTTCCCGGGCCTTCCTTCAGACCCCGGGGCTTCAGTAGGACAGCTGGTAGGCCAGGCCGAAGCTGTTGCCGGTATAGTTGTACGGCATGTATTTCTCGAACTTGTTGTTCGAGTTGGCCACGATCAGGGAACCGAACAGCCGCACCATGGCCACCTCGTTGATGCGCTTGCGGATGGAGCCGGTCAGCGTGGTCATGGTGTTGACCTGCTTCTCGGTGGTGAAGTCGTTGTCCGCGTTGCGGGCGTAGCGCTTGTCGTAGGCGCGGCGCTGTATGCTGAAGGCGCCGCCTATGGCCCACTTGCTGGTGATGTTCAGGTCCACCGGCACGGAGAGGTTCATTTCCTTGAAGTTATAGTAGCTCGCGGCGAACTCCGGAGCGGTGTCGCCCAGGAACTTGTACTTCATGAAGTTCTGGTTGGACTCGTGCATGGTATAGGAGACCATGGGGTACATCTCGAAGATCCACAGCCGGTGGTGGAAGCCGAAGTCCAGCATGGTGTCGGTGTCCTTCTGCTTGGTGTCGCCGTAGACGCCGCTGGCCGCCACGACCTTCTGGTTCTTGTAGTTCTGCACGGTGTAGGTCACGCCGCCGAAGAACTTGTTCCACGCGGGGCGCAGCGAGACCTGGCCCATGGTCTGGTCCTGCAAGCCGCCGTTGACGCTGGCCCTGTTGGCCGGGTCCTGGAACTCGCGCAGCAGGTCGGTGTAGTTCGGGAACGTCACGGTGCGCAGCAGGTACTGCAGCGTGACGTAGCCGTTCTTCCCCTCGTCGAAGATATAGTCGGCCGCCAGCTGGCCGCCGGCGGAGTTCATGTTGTACAGGCCGTTCTTCCAGGCCTCGTTGGCGCCGGTGCGGCTGTAGCCGCGGTTAAAGCCGACTCCGGGCCGGACCCGGATGCGGTCGGTCACGCTGCGGCGGTACTCCAGGTTGAACCCGTGCGCCATGGACCGGTCGGTGAACTGCTTGCTGTCCTGCGGGGCGAAGCCCGCGCCGCTGTAGTTGAAGTTATACAGCGCGAACAGCTGGTCCTTCTGGGTGATCTTCGACAGCAGGCCCACCTGGGTGTTGATGTTGCCGCCGCTGAAGATATTGCCCTCAGACGGCAGGAAGGCCGCCTCGGAGAGGGTCATGTCGAAGAACGGCGTGAAGATCTTGGAATCCTCCGCCGAGGCCGCGCAGAGCCTGCCGGCCAGGCCGGCGGCGATGAAAGCGCTTAAAAGAAGTTTTTTCATTTATCGGTCCTTAGAAGTTCAGGTGGAAGTTCCAGACGGGGTGGAACACCAGCACGCCCTCTGGGAAGATGTTCAGCCCGAGCTCGAAGTATTTGCCGTACCAGCTCACCTTGCTGGAGAAGGTCTGCGTGTTCAGGCCGTAGTTGAGCTGTATGCTCCACAGCTTGTTGATGCCCTTGGGGGTCTCGATGCCGGCTATGAAGAAGTCGTCCTTGAAGCCGGTGTCGAAGCTGTTGACCTTGGTGCCCAGGAACTCGGGCTCCTGGCCGGCCTTGAAGTCCAGCTTGGCCTTGAGCACGCTGCGCTTGTAGCCCCAGAAGGTGCGCACGCGCGGGCTGACCGAGGTGCTCATGATGGCGCCGGCGTAATAGCCTCCGAACTTGGCGCTATCCACGGTCTCGGAGTCCTTGGTGGCCATCTTGGCCGCCAGCATGTCCCAGTAGCCGCCGATAAGGTCCAGCTGCGGCACGCCGGGGGCTATGCGGCCCTCGCCGTGCAGCCGCACCTTGAGCGACGCGTTGGTGTACGTCATCGGTATGGTGGTCGGGAAGAGGGAGGTCTGTATGCCGAAGCTCTTGCCGGGCGGCAGCGGGGTGGTGGCTTCCAGGTCCTGCTGGAAGTCGTAGAAGAAACCCGCGGGGTTGGCGATGATCTCGCCGGCTATCTGCATGCCCTTCGACTCCCAGTCTATGGCGGCGAAGGCGGGGCTTTTTACCAGAAAAAGCGCCAAAAGGATAAGTATAAGCTTTTTCATTATTTTTCCCATTACTCCCCGAGGTTCGTGATAGCGGGCAGCATGCGCTGCACCGCGGCGACCATCAGGTCGGGTATGAAGACCAGGTCCACATTGGTGCCGGCGCCCTTGTACGCGAAGTAGTCCGTATCGCTGATGTCGGCCTTGGCCAGCGCGCTGGTGGTAAGGCCGGCCTCGGAATCGGTATTGGACTGCTTTATGTACATGACGCTCTGGATGGCGTTATCCTTGAGCAGCGTGAACGGGTCGGAGGACGAATTGGTGAAGTCGCCCGCGCTCCGTATCTGGCCGCCGTTGCCTATAACGTAGTTCTCCTTGGCGAACCACATGTAGCTGCTGTGGGCGTTGCCCACGTCGTACATGTCGGCCTGGTACTGCGTCAGCGGCGCGTTGTCCGGCCTGTTCTGGGGCTCGGAGTAGCTGACGGCGGTGTTGGTCTTTATCGCCCAGAGGACGTTGCTGGAAGCGCCGTTTACCGTAGTAGCGGTAACCGCAGACCGGTCTGCATTGGTGTATTTAAGCGTGCCGTTGCCCGCTGAAGCGTCGGCCACCTGCAGGTTAGAGATACGGTTAAGGCCTTCGATGGCCGAAACCCCTGCCTCGTCCTTCAGCACCCCGGTCACTATGACGTTACGGTCATCGGGATTGGAGGCCAGGTAAGGCGTGGTGCCGTCCACGGTGAGCACCCAGGGGTTATTCACCAGCATGTCCCGGGGCGCGTCGTATTTGTAGCCCTGGGCTATAAAGAATATCTCGCTGGCGTCGGTCCGGTTGGCCATCACGAAAGAGGCCCAGTCCGGCTTTATCTCGTTGCCGTTGAAGAAACTCGGCCATTCCTCGATGCGGGCGGGCAGGTCCCTATTGAAGGCCATCGTCATCTGCATGTAGTCCAGCCGGTTGGTAACGCCCTGCGCGCCGTTGTAAGTGAAGCCAGCGCGTCCCACTCCGGTAGCGGTGCCGGCGTTGTTGTAGACCGGGCGCTTCACGAGGTTGAAGAACTGTATCTCGTTGCCGTTGGGCCGCATCATGCGCTGGTCCACGCGGACCAGGTTGCCGTGCGCGTCGGTCAGGGTGCGGCCGGCCTCGAGGTCGGACTCCTTGACCACGTTGAGAAAGTTCTTCACGGCGTTCTCGGCGTTGGTGGTAGCCTTGGCGAAATCCTTTATCTGCGCCCTGTCGTTCTCTTTCTGCTGCAGCCCCTTCTGGCGCTCCTCGGCCTTCAGGCCGGGGTTCCAGTTCTCCAGGGCCTCGCGCTCAACCTTGGCCGTCAGCAGCATGGGCTTGTTGGCCTTGCCTTCCTCGGCGGTGGTGAGGCCCTGGCCCTGCGGTATGCTGAACTGCGTGGGGCCCTTGGCCGGCGGGATGGTGAACTTGAACTTCACCTCGCCGAACAGCACCTGCAGGTCCATCTTGCCGCTCTCGTCGGAGCCCATCACGAACTCGGTGCCGCGCACGGCGCAGACGGCCACCGGGGTGCGCACCTCGAACTTTTCCTTGCGCATCAGGTGCGGCACGCGCACCTTGATCTTGCCGAACACCAGCGCCAGGCGCGAAGCCAGCGTCTGCCGCTGCTCGATCTCCAGGCTGGAATTCTCTTTCAGCCAGACCTTGCTCTTGTTGGGCATCAGCAGCACGGCCTGGCCGCCGGCGGCGGTGCGTATGCCGCCGCCTTCGGCTATTTCCATGTTTTCGGTGGCGGCGGTCCACTGGCCCTCGCGGGCCGGGCGGACTTCCACGGCGCCGCTCAGGGAAAGCAGTTTGGCCTCTCCGGCCAGAACTACCCCCGGCAGCGCTATCAAAAAGAAGAACCACAGGATTTTTGTCCTCATATTATGAAGTTTAGTAGAAAATCCGCCTTGTGTCAACCGAGCTATTTTGGGATAATTGCATTTGCCCGCGGCCCGTTTTCCCAATGAAAACCGGCCCTCTGTATACCAGGGCACACTTGACTTTTGTTACCGGCGCGGCCAGGCCCGCAGCCGGCAGCCCGACGGCGCAGCCGCCGCCGCGGGCCGTAAGCGGCGGGGAGGAAATACATGAGGAACGTCACTTTAGTCATATTCAGCCTGGCGCTGGCCGGCTGCGCGGCGCTGCCGCCCAAACCCGTAGCCGACTGCCCCGCCTGTCCCGCCTGCCCGCCCTGCCCGGCCGCGGCGGCCCCGGGCGTAACGCCGCCCGCCGTTTCCACGGCCGCGGCCGTTCCCACCGCGGAGGTCGGCCCCATGTTCCTGCCCGCGCCCGGGGCCCTGCCCGCCTTCGCCGACGGCGACGACCTGAAGCCGCTGCTGAAGGCCGCCCTGCTCAACCGCAAATATCTCAGCGGCCTCAATAACGGCCCGGCCTACAATTTCGGCAGCCGCCGGATAACCTCCAGGGAACTGGCCGAGGCCAACGAGGAATTAATAAAGATACTGGGGGCCTCCCCCTCCCCGCAGGACCTGGACCGCCAGCTGAAGGAGAAATTCGACGCCTACCAGATGGCCGGCCGCGACTCCACCGGCACCGTGATCTTCAGCTCCTACTACGAGCCCACGCTGGAAGCCAGCCTGAAGAAGACCAAAAAATACAAATATCCCATCTACGCCAAACCCCGGGACCTGGTCACCATAAACCTGGGCGACTTCAACGAGAAGTTCAAGGGCGAGAAGCTGACCGGCAAACTCAAGGGCGACCAGCTGGTGCCCTACCTGACCCGCGACGAGATAGACTTCGCCGGCAAGATGAAGAAGGGCCGCCCGATAGCCTGGTTCCCCAACCGGGCCGACATCATGGACCTGCACACCGAGGGCTCCGGCCGCCTGGCCCTGCCCGACGGGAAGATTGTCAAGGCCAAGTTCGCCGCCACCAACAGCCACAAGTTCAAAGGCTGGCTGACCGCGCTGATAGAGACAGGCTCGCTGCCGCGCGAGGGCATCAGCCACGAAAAGGGTATGCAGTACCTGGAAGAGCACCCCGAGAAGGTGCGCGATATCCTCAGCCGCAACCGCCGCTACGTCTTCTTCTCCATAGACAAGGACTCCGACCCGGACGAGGGCCCCGACGGCACCTACGGGCTGCCGCTGACCGGCTGGCGCTCCATAGCCATAGACAATACCCTGGTGCCCATGGGCACGCTCGCCTTCATGACCACCACCATGCCCGATGTGGACGCTGAGGGCACGCTGCTGGGCCGCAAGGCCGACAGCCGCCTTGTGTTCTGCCAGGACACCGGCGGGGCCATAAAGGGCCCGGGCCGCGTGGACTTCTTCGCCGGCGCCGGCAAGAAGGCCCGCACCTTCGCCTTCAAGCTTTGGGACCCGGGCGCCCTGTACCTGCTGGTGCTCAAGGAAAAGCCCGCCGCCCCCGCCGCGGCGACGGAGAAAGCCCTGTGAAAAACCTGAAAATCGCCCCCCTCGCTTTAGCCCTGCTCTTTCCCGCGGCCGCCGCGGCCGCGCCCGCGGTGCTGACCGGCCTGGACGTGCTGGAACGCGACGGTTTCCGCCCGCTGCACGGCAAACGCGTCGGCCTCATCACCAACCACACCTCGCTCAACGCCGCCGGCCAGAACGCGGTGGACGCCTTTCACGCCGCCGGCAGCTTCAAGCTGGCGGCCATCTTCTCACCCGAGCACGGCTTCCGCGGCACCGAGGAGGGCGGCGTCTACATAGAGAACACCACCGACCCGGCCACCGGCGCGCCGGTCTACAGCCTCTACGGCAAAGGCAAGCAGCGCCCCACGCCGGAGATGCTCAAGGACCTGGATATCCTGGTCTTCGACATACAGGACATCGGGGCGCGTTTCTACACCTACCTGACCACCATGGGCTACGCCATGGAAGAGGCCGCCAAGGCCGGCCTGCCCTTCATGGTGCTGGACCGCCCCAACCCGATAGGCGGCCTGGTGGAAGGCCCGGTGCTGGACCCGGACCTCAGCTTCTTCACGGCCTATTTCCCCGTGCCCACGCGCCACGGCTTCACCGCCGGCGAGATGGCCCAGTTCCACAAGGACAACCTCAAGCTGGAGCTGGACCTGACGGTGATAAAGATGGAGGGCTGGCGCCGCAACATGTTCTTCGACGAGGCGGGCCTGCAGTGGGCCAATCCCTCGCCCAACATCCGCGACCTGGACGCCGAGGTGCTCTACCCTGGCCTGGGCTGCTTCGAGGCCAGCAACGTCTCGGTGGGCCGCGGCACCGACATCCCCTTCCACTGGTTCGGCGCGCCCTGGATGAAGGCCGACAAGATAGTCAAGAAGTTGAAGAAAGCCAAACTGCAGGGCGTGAAGTTCGCCCCGCTGACGCTGGCTCCCAATAAGGATATGTACCAGGGCAAGGACTGCCCCGGCGTGCTGATCTCGGTGACCGACAAGGCCGCCGTGCGCGCGCTGGACATCTTCGTGCACGCCGCCTGGCTGCTGCAGGACTATAACGAAAAGGACTTCGTCCTCAAGGAAGTAGAGATCCGCAAGATGACCGGCTCCTCCGACCTCTATAACATGCTCAAGGCTGGCAAAAAGCCGGCCGAGATAATCGCCGCGTTCGAAAAAAGTTCGCAGGCCTTCCGCGAGGCCGCGCCCAAGTTCCGGCTTTACAAATAAGGGGGAATGTGTTAAATTTAACCTATGGGGAATAAAATTCTTGTAGTCGACGACGACCCCGAAATCTCGAGCCTGGTGCAGTACACCCTCGAGTCGCTGGGTCACCAGATCAAGGTTTGCGACAACGGCCGCGAAGTGATGGACGTGCTCAGGTCCTACCAGCCCGACCTGCTGGTGCTCGACGTGATGCTGCCAGGCATAGACGGCTATTCGCTGGCCACGCAGATCTCCGAGGACGAGACCCTGGGCAAGATGCCCATCGTGGTCCTCTCCGCGCTCGAACCCTCGCGCACCATGTTCCAGCGCTTCTCGCAGGTGGCGGCCTTCCTCACCAAGCCGTTCAACACCGACGACCTGATGGAAGCCGTGAAGAACGCCCTCGCGAAAAAATAATCTGACAGGCCCAATAAAAGAGGAGAGCGAAAGCTCTCCTTTTTTATTTAGTCATCCCGGCGCCGGCCGGGACGCGGCCGTTTATACTATCGGGTCAAAGCCAGGGGCCACGCGGCCCGGGGCCTTGTTCTGGGGGCAGGCTTCCTGGCAGATATCGCAGCCGTAGGCCCAGCCGGGATTGCGCTCTTCGGCCTCTTTCGGAATGGTGTTTTTGCTCTGCGTGGTCCAGTAGGCCAGGCAGCGCCCGGCTTCCAGGCGGCCGTCCTTCAGGGCGCGGGTAGGGCAGGCCTTCACGCACTGGTCACAGCCGCCGCAGGAATCCTCGGAGGGCTCGTCGGCCTGCAAGGACAGGTTAAGCGCGATGCCGCCCAGGAAAACATAGCTGCCCATGGTCCGCGAAAGCAGCAGGGTATTCTTCCCCCGGAAGCCTATGCCGGCCAGGCGGGCCAGCTCTTTCTCCATGACCGGGGAGGTGTCGCAGAAGATCTTGCCGTCGGCGGCGTGGTTCTCCGCCCGGATGTCGGCCAGGATGGCGGTAAGTTTTTCTTTTACGGCGTCGTGGTAGTCCCGGCAAAGGGCGTACCGCGAGATCTTGGCCCCGGGCTTGGCCAGCAGCTGGGGCTGGTTGGGTTTGCGGCCGGTCCTCTTGAGGAACTCCGCGGGGTCCCCGGCGGCTTTCAGCACCGCGGCGTGGCTCATGTCCGGCGTCCAGTAGCGGAAGGCGCAGACCAGCACCGAGCGCGCGCCGGCGTACCACTTCTTTATGCTTTTTCTTACCAGGGGGTCCCGCTTGAGGTAGAGCAGGCCGTCGGGAATGATGGTGATGGCGGTGTCGAACCGCCGGAACTCGGCCAGGTCCGCGGCCGGGGCTATGCCGGCGGCCGTTGCGCCGCGGGCTAAAGCGATCTCCTTGATGCGCGCGGCGGTCACGACTTGGCCTGGCTGCCGTATTCCCAGGCGGAATACTCCAGCCAGAAATTCTTGAAGAAGGCCTGCAGGAACTCCTCGCGCGAGACTTCCTTGCCCTTTATGGCTTTCACGCTGACGGCGGTGTCGAGCTTGGGCCGGTTATTCAGGTTTATGCCGAGCCCCAGCAGCAGCCAGCTGGCGTCCTTGTTGATAGAGGACGACTCGGTGAGGATGCCGGAGATCTTGAGCCACTTGCGGCGGCGAGGGTGGTAAGCGTAGACGTCATTGGGCTTCTTGATGCGGGTCCTTATGCCGTAAAGGTCGGCGATGGTCTCGGCCACGGCCTCGCCGCTGAGCACGCTGAGATGCGGCAGGAACTTCACGCCGGTCTCGGGCTTGAGCAGCAGGGTCATGTAGAGCCCGCCGGGGGCGCTCTCCCAGACGCGGCCCAGGCGGCCCTTGCCGCCGGTCTGGGTTTCCGCCAGCACCAGGGTCTTCTCGGCGGTTCCCTCGAGGGCCAGCTCGCGGGCCACGGCCTGCGTAGAGTCCACCTCGTCGAGGCAGACTATTTTGCTGATGCCGGGCAGGGTATCCAGGTTAAGGTCGCAGTTGCAGGTTTTCATTTGGTGGTCACCTCGAAAGAGATATCCAGCGGCCTCGCGCCGCTGGTGATGGAGCCTGCCGAGATGCGGTCGGCGCCCAGTTTTGCGTAGCGGGCGGCCATCTTCAGGTCCACCCCGCCGGAGATTTCAACTTCCGTCTTTTTGCCGAAAGCGCGTATCAGCGCTATGGCCTGCTTCATGTCGGCGTAGGCCATGTTGTCGAGCATTATCACATCCGCGCCGAGGGGCAGGAAAGCTTTCAGCTGGGCTAAAGTGTCCACTTCCAGCTCTATCTTGAGCCCGGGCTTGGCTTTGCGCATGGCCGCCATGCGAGCCCCCAGCACTTCCGCGCTGTTGCCGGCGAAAGCGACGTGGTTATCCTTTATCATGGCCATGTCGTAGAGGCCCAGCCGGTGATTGCTGCCTCCGCCGCAGCGCACGGCGTACTTCTCTATCCTCCGCAGGCCGGGCAGCGTCTTGCGGGTGTCGTAGATCTTAGTGCGGGAACCTTTAAGGACGGCCGCGAACTGCGCCGCCTTGGTGGCCACGCCGCTCATATGCTGCATGAAATTCAAGGCCGTGCGTTCGGCGGTCAGGATAGAGGCGGGGCCCTCAACCTTCATCAGGACGTCGCCCTTTTTGACGCGGGCGCCGTCTTTTTTCACTATTGTCACCCTGGAGCCGGGAGCCGCGAGGGCGAAAACGCGTTTGGCCACCTCGCCGCCGCAGAATACCCCGACGTCCCTGGTCCGCATTTCGCCGTAAAACCTGGTCCCCAAAGGCACAAAGAACCGGGTAGTTACGTCCCCGGTCCCTATATCCTCTTTGAGCGCCGCCTTGATAACACCGTCAAATTCTTTCACCCCTTGATTTTACCATTTACCAGCCCCCCCCGCCCTATGAAAATTAACCGGCCGCCCCTTGAAAAAAACGGTTTCGGGAGCTATACTATAGTTGAGGGCGGGAAGCCGCCAGGCATGGAGGATTATGGAGCCCATGCAACCAGCAGCGGCAGCAAAAAAAGCCGCAATCGGCTGAAGCCGGGACAGGTGTCCCGGCTTCGGCTTTACCGCGGCGTGAACAGGTCAACTGCGGCGGCGGGTTTTGGGCTTTACACCGGTCATTTCGCGGATCTCGTAGAGGCGGTCGCGCAGCTCGGCGGCGAGTTCGAAGTTGAGGTTATCGGCGGCGTCGCGCATGCGGCGCTCTATGTCGTCGGTCATGGCCTTGACCCCGGCCTTGGGCAGGCCCTTGGGCAGCGGCTCGGCCACGTTTATGCCCTGCCGCTTGGCCTGCGTGCGCAGCTCTTCGAACTCCACGAACTTTTTGATGATGGTCTTGGGCTCTATGCCGTGTTTCCTGTTATAGGCGGTCTGCCGGTCGCGGCGGCGCTTCATTTCGGCTATGGCCCGCTCCATGGAGCCCGTCATGCGGTCGGCGAAGAGGATGACCTCGCCGCACAAATTGCGGGCGGCGCGGCCGGAGATCTGTATCAGCGTGGTCTCGCTGCGCAAAAAGCCCTCGTTGTCGGCGTTGAGGATGGCCACCAGCGTGACCTCGGGGATATCCAGGCCTTCGCGCAGCAGGTTGATGCCGACGAGCGCGTCGAACTCGCCCTTGCGGAAGGCCGACAGGATGTCCAGGCGCTCAAGCGTGTCCATGTCGGAGTGCATATAGCGCGCCTTCAGGCCTTTCTCCTTCAGGTATTCGCTCAGGTCCTCGGCCGTCTTCTTGGTCAGCGTCAGCACCAGCGTGCGCTCTTTCCTGGCGGCGCGCTTCTCTATCTCGGCCGTCAGCGCCTTGATCTGGCCGGTCACCGGCAGGATCTTGATCTCCGGGTCCACCAGGCCCGTCGGGCGGATGATCAGGTCGATGATGTCTTCCTTCGCGCAGGTCTTCAGTTCGTAAGGGCCCGGCGTGGCGGAAACGAAAACAGTGGCGGGGCGTATCTCCTCGAACTCGGCGAACTTCAGCGGCCGGTTGTCCAGCGCGGACGGCAGGCGGAAGCCGAAGTCCACCAGCGTCTGCTTGCGCGAGCGGTCACCCTCGTACATGCCGCGGATCTGCGGCACCGTCACGTGCGACTCGTCGATGAAGAGCAGGAAATCTTTCTTGAAATAATCGAACAGGCAGTCCGGCCTGCTGCCGGGCGGGCGGTTGGAAAGGTGGCGGGCGTAGTTCTCTATGCCGGAGCAGTAGCCGGCCTGGCGTATCATCTCCAGGTCGTAACGCACGCGCTGGCCCAGGCGCTCGGCCTCCAGCAGTTTTCCCTCGCCCTTCAGCACGGCCAGCCGCGCGGCCAGCTCGGCCTCTATGGAAACAGCGGCCGTCTCCACCTCGCCGGAGGTGGATACGAAATGCGTGGCCGGGAAGACCCAGATCTCCGGCAGCTCGCGGATGGCGTCGCCGGTCAGCGGGTCAATCTCCTTTATGCTCTCCACCTGGTCGCCCAGCTGCACCCGCCACGCGGTCTCGGCGTCGGCGGGGAAGATGTCCAGGTTGGCCCCGCGCAGGCGGAAACAGCCGCGGGTAAATTCCATCTCGTTGCGCTCGTAATGGATGCTCACCAGGAAGCGCGTCAGTTCCTTCCTGTCGGCCGGCTGCCCGCGCTTGATATTCAGTGCCAGCTCCGAGAAATTATCCGGCGAGCCGATATTATAGATGGACGAGACAGAAGCCACCACCACGGTGTCGGGCCGCGTCAGGATGGAGGTGGTGGCCTTCAGCCGCAGCTTGTCGATATGGTCGTTTATCGACGAGTCCTTCTCGATATAGGTATCGGTGGAAGGGATGTAGGCCTCGGGCTGGTAATAGTCGTAATAAGAAACGAAATACTCCACGGCGTTTTCGGGGAAGAAGGTCTTGAACTCGCCGTAGAGCTGGGCCGCCAGCACCTTGTTGGGGGAAATGATCAGCGCCGGCCGCTGCAGGCGCTCGATGGCCGCGGCCACGGCGAAGGTCTTGCCCGAGCCGGTGACGCCCAGCAAAGTCTGGTTGGCCTTGCCGGCTCTCACGCCGGCACAGAGCGCGTCTATGGCCCCGGGCTGGTCGCCGGCCGGTTTGAACGGCGCCGTCAGTTTGAATTTATTTTCCATCTTCCAGCAGCTTCAGGCGTTTGAGGTCCAGCAGCGCCAGCCCGGCGGGCTCGGCCGTTATTACCCACGCGTTCCCCCCGCTTACCGCGAAGCCGGCCACCCGGCCTTCGGGCAGGTAGCTGCCGGCGTCAGCGCTGCCCAGCAGTTCAGGCTTTGCGGTAAGGGTATAGGCGGCAAGCCTCCCTGTTTCAGCGTCCAGTTCCCAGAGTTTTCCTCCGGACACGGTCAGCCACGCGCCAAAACCTTCCGGTAACTGGAAGACGGCTTCAGGCGCGGGTTTTTCTCCAGCTGCGTAGCGCACCAGCCTGCCCCCGACTGAGGCCGCCCAGAGGTTCCGGCCGTCCCAGGCAAGCGCGAAGACGCCGGGGCCGGCCTTGTAGGCGCCGGCCTCCGGATAGGGAGCACCCTGCGGATAGCGGAAGATAGAGGTGCCGTCGGTAGTCCAGAACGCCGCCCCGTCATAGGCCAGGGCCTTCAGTCCCTGGGCCTGGAAAGACTGCAGCCCCTCCACGCGCCGGCCGGCAATGGAGACCGTCACCAGCAACTGCCTGTGCGGGTCGGTGAAAAAAGCGCGCGAGCCGGCGCCATCGAGGCAGAGCCCTGCGACGGCCGAGGACGGCAGCGGGAAAGAGGTTTCCTCCTCTCCGCCATAAAACATGAACAGGAACAGGGCGGCGCAGAGCGCGGCGCCTGCCGCCGCGCGGGCCCAAAGCGCGGAGCCCCGTGAGGGAGGCCTCTTCTCAGGCTCCTGGCGTTTGGCGGGGCCCGGAGGCGCGGGTTTAACAGGGCGCGCCGGCGGCGGCGCTGAGGCTGCGGCGTTGCCCTCCGGCGCGGCGGCGGGCTTCGCCTCCGGCGGCGGAGCGGGTTTTTCGGCTGCTGAGCCTCCCATGACGGCCAGGTCGGTCTCGAGCTTGGCCTTGATCTCCATTACCGCCAACTGGCTGGCGGAAAAATCGTCCTGCACTCCCCGCTTCATGGCGGCGAGTTCCTGAAGCGCGGGGTATTTGCGCGCCGGCTCGGCAGGCAGCGGCAGCGGCTCTAAAGAAACGGCCGGGCGCTCCAGTTTAAGGGCGTCCAGTTCGGCGGCATGTTTTTCAAGAAGCCGTCTGGCCCGCTCGCCGCGGCGCGGATCGGTCACCGCTCCTCCCCTTCGCCCGGGGCGGAGAGTTCCTGCAGCAGTTTGCGTTTTAGCGCTTCCAGGGCCGCCGCTTTCCGCTCGTAATCGCCGACCAGTTCTTTCGACGCGGCTTCCAGCCCGGCCGCCCTGGCCCGGAGCTCTTCCTCCACCGCCCTGGCCTTGGCTTCCCTGTCCTGGAATTCCGCCGTGAAGTGCTTGTTAAGTTCCAGCAGTTTCGCCTCTTTCTGCGTGTAAAGTTTTTCCGCCGCGGCCGTACCGGCGCGCAGGTCCTCGAGCATGGCCGCGTGACGCCGTTCGAATTCCTCCTGGTAGCCCTTTTGCTCGGCCTCCAGAGTCCTGTGGCGGCGCGTCCAGCCCTCTTCCAGGGCGCGCTCCTTGGCGGCCAGCCCGGCCAGCAGCTCCTCCATCTTCCGGGAACGCTCCGCGTCCTTCTGGGCCTCGGCTTTAATAAATTTCCCCTTCTCATCCGCCAGCCGCTCGCTGAGCTCGGCCAGCTCGCTGAGGGCCTTGCCGAAATGTTCCTTTATCTTGCCCAGCTCCTGCTCCAGGGCGGCGGCGCGGGCGGCCTCCTCGCGGAATTTGGACTCGGCGGCCGGTATCTCGTTCTCGCAGCGTAGCCTGGCCTGGGCCACCGCTTTCTCCCCCTGCAGCAGCTTCGCCTCCAGTTCCGCTATGCGCCCGCCCAGCCCCCTGGCCTCGGCCCGCGCCTTCTGCTCGCGATCGGACGCCTCGGAGCGCCACTTCTCGAGTTCCGGCCCTTTCTTTTCCCATTCTTCCAGCCGCTTGGACAGGGCGTCCTTCTCCATCTCCGCCAGCCGGCGGCGCTGCTCTTCGGCCGCGGCCGCCTCTCTGGCGGCCTCGCCGGCTTTTTCCAGCGCGGCGGCCTTTTTTTTAAGTTCCGCGGCCTGACCCTGCACTTCTTCCATATGCAGGCGCCACTTATCGGATTCGCGCTTCCCGTCGCGCAGTTCCAGCTCCAGCGCGGCGATGCGCTCATGGTAGGGCTGCGCCTCCTTCCGGGAGCTCTCCTCTATCACGCGGCATTTTGCCTCTCGCGCCTTTAGTTCGGCGCGGAATTTTTCAAGTTCCGGGCCCTTCTTCTCCCACTCCTCCAGCCGCCGGGCCAGCGCGGCGCGGTCTATTTCGGCCATGCGGCTTTTCTGCGCGGCCTCGGCCGCGGCGGCGCGCTCGCCCCCGGCGGTCTTTTCCAGTTCCTCGGCGTGTTTGCGCGCGGCGGCCAGCTGCGCCAGCGCCTCGTCGGCGCGGAGCGTCAGTCTTTCCACTTCCCGCTCGCGCTCGCGCAGGGCCGCCTGCAGCCCGTCGGCGCGCTCCTGCTGCGGGCGGGCCTCGCTCCGCGCGGCCTCTTCGATGCGCCGGCAATTTTCTTCGCGCGCCTTCAGCTCGGCGCGCCAGTTCTCCAGTTCGGGTCCCTTTCTCTCCCACTCTTCCAGGCGCCGGGCCAGCGCTTCTTTTTCAAGGTCGGCCAGCCTGCGGCCCTGGCCGGCCCCGGCGGCGGATTGGCGCTCGGTATCGAGGGCTTTTTCCAGTTCCTCGACGCGCTTGCGGGCCTCGGCCAGCTGCGCCACGGACTCGCCGGCCCTGAGGCGCCAGGTTTCGGCCTCGGAGGCCAGCATGCCCTTCTCTTTCTGAAAGGTACCGTCGGCGGCCACGCGCTCGGAGGAGAAAGAAGCCGACAGCTCCTCCACCGCGGCGCGGCGGCCTTCTTCGATGCGCTCCCTAAGATGTTTCTCCGTCACGGAGATCTCTTTCTCACGCAGGGCGAGGTTCTCGGCCCTGGTCTTGAGCTCCCCGGCCCGCTCGGCGTGCTCGCGCTCCAGCTCGGCCAGCCTGGACGAGACGCGCTCCTTCATTTCCTTCTCCAGGCCTTCTTTCTCCCGGGTCAGCTCGGTGCGGACCTTTTCCAGCGCCGCCTCCTGCTCAGCTATGTCGTGCTTCTTCCTGACCAGTTCGGTCACTTCCAGCTCGCCAGCGCGGCGCATGGCTTCGGGGCGCATCAGGAACTTGCGTTCCAGCTCGGAGTACTGGCCCTTCAGCTTGGCCAGCTCGCCGCACCTGGCGTCGTAGCGAAAACTGAGATGTTCGAGTTCGGCAGAGTATTTGGCAAGGGCTTCCTTCAGCGCGCCGATATCGTCCTCTTTGCGGCTCCAATCGGGGTGCTCGATAGAGCGGATGCGGTCTATGATCCCGCGTACCGCGTCTTTCGTCTTATTGAAATCCTCGCCGCCGCTCTTTTCCGGATTTTGCATATTTATAAGCTCCTCGCCGGCCTACGCCCTGCCGCCGCCTGCGTTCTTCGCCGCGCGGCCGCCCGTATTTTCCTCAGGGGGCACCAGGCAGTATCCCAGCTTGGAAACCGTCTGTATCATTCTACCATGAGCGCCCAGCGCTTTGCGCAGGCGGCTGACCACCGTATCCACCGCCCGCAGGTAGGCGGAACTGTCGGAGCGCCAGATATTGCTGAGCAGGTAAGGCCGGCTCAGCACACGGCCGGCTTTCAGCATCAGAACTTCCAGCACCGCAAATTCCAGAGGCCGCAGGATCACCCGCCGGCCGGCCGCCAGGCAGCGCCTCTGGCTGGGATCGATCTCAATATCCCCTACTGTCAGCGGCCCGCCCCACTGTTCCAGGGCTTCGAAGCGGCGCCTCAGCACGGCCCGCACGCGTACGCGCAGTTCGCGCAGGTCGTAGGGTTTCTGCAGGTAGTCGTCCACCCCCAGGCCGAAAGCCTCGGCAAGGGATTCTTTGGTTTTACTCTCAGAGACCAAAATGACCGGCAGGTCCCGGCCGTAGGAAGCCTCTCGGATGACCCGCAACAGAGCGAGCCCAGGCATATCAGGCATGTCGGAATCCAACACCAGCAGGCTGGCCGGCATGGCGCGCAACCGCTCCAGCAAAAGATGGGCAGCCTCAAAGGATTCCACGGAGAATTCGTTCCCGAGTTGACGCATGATCGCGACGGCCTCGGAGTTTCCTGCCAGACAGATATTGTAAGCCATAAAAGCATTGTATAAAAAATGCCAACATTTTGACAACAAAATGACACATTAGTGGCAAATCCCTGAAAACTTATCTATGTAATATATAAACAGGAAATTCAAACGTTCTGGAGGCGCAATGTACAAGATTTTAATAGTAGACGATGACCCGATAATCTCGAAAGTGCTGGCCAGCATTTTCAGGTCCGAAAAATACGAGGTCACCTCATGCCGCACCGGAGAGGACGGCCTTCTGGCCGCGCAGAGAGAGCTGCCCGACCTGGTATTGCTGGATATTAACCTCCCCGACGGCAACGGCCTGGACATATGCAAGCGGTTGAAAAGCAATCAGCGCCTCAAACATATCCCTGTGATCCTGATAACCGGTGACGCCACCTCGGTGGAGAACAAGGTGCAGGGCATAGAGAACGGCGCGGACGACTATGTGCTGAAGCCGTTCATCGCCGACGAACTGATAGCCCGGGCCGCCGGGATCATAAAGCGCACACTTAAATTCGGCTCACATTAACATGAAAAAGGCCGCCCTCCTCTTCCTCGCGCTCCTGCCCGCCGCGTTTACGCAGCGGGCCGGCGCCGTTGGGGAAATGAGCGGCGGGTCGGTGGCGCTGTCCCGCTGGGCGGCCAACTCTCAGGGCCAGGTGAGCTCCGGCGCGGGCTTCAATCTCTACTCCTCGGTAGGGGAAACGGCGTTTTCCAGCGCGGCGGCCGGCGGCCTGGCGGTCAACCCCGGCTACATGAAGGTGGCGGCCCAGCCCGGCACCATAGTTTCAATAACCGCCGTCACCAAGGCCACCGGTACGCTGGAGCTGGCCTGGGCGGCCCCCGGCGCCGACGGTTTCCTGGGCGGCATCACCGGCGGCGTCTACCGGCTGGATTATTCCAGCGACCCGCTGCACTCCTTCTCCCCCACCACTTTCCTGACGGAGTTCTCCACCTCGGTGACCGCGGGCTCGGCGCAGCGCCTGGACATCCCCGGCCTGCAGGCCAACACCACTTATTACACTAAAATTTATTTTGGCGACTCCGGGAAGATGATAGCGGCCGACTCCGCGCTGAGCGCCGAATCCACGCTGGCCGATCTGCCGGTAGACCCGTTCTTCTCCGCGGTTAACGGCTGCGACGCCACCATAAGCTGGGCCCTCCCCGGCAGCGGCGCCCGCGGCTACAGCACCGACTCCTCCACCACCAGCTTCGGCGTGCTGTCGCCCGGCGGCGAAGTCAGCACCGTGGGCACCCCCGACGGCCTGCAGGCGAACCTGGTCATCAGCGGCCTGGCCCCCGGCAGCACCTATTACTTCCGCGTAGCCAGCCTCAACTGGCAGGGCAACAAGAACTTCACCACCCTGATCTCCACCGTCACGCCCCGCACGCTCTGCCGGTTCCCCGTCTCCGGCCTAAGCGCCTTCGGCGACGCGCTCTCCCGCGCCGTAACCCTCACCTGGGTCAACCCGGCCTCGCCCTCGCTGGAAGGCGTGGTGATAATGCTGAGCACCAGCGCGGCCCCCGCCCCGCTGCCCGACGGCTCCGTGCTGACCCCCGGCCAGGTGCTGGCCGACGGCTCCATAGTGAAGTCCACCCAGGCCGCCGCGCCGCTGGGCGACTCGGGCCTTACGCTCGACACCACCTACTTCTACCACCTGATGACGCGCTACACCGGGCCCGTCTACTCGGTGGGCGTTTCCACCAACGTCTTCCTGGACCTGCCCCCGATGGCGCCGGCCGGCCTGACGGCGGACCTGAACGCGGACGGCACGGCCGTGACGCTGAACTGGAACGGGGTGACCAGTAACCTCGACGGCTCGGCTTTCAAGGCGCCGGCGGCCCCCATGGGCGTAGAGCTGGCCCGCTACAGGGTAGAAAAATCCTCTTCCGTGGGCATGCCCTCCTGGGTAGCCGTGGCCACCCTGCCGGCCAGCGCGCAGAGCTACGTTGACGCCGTAGCGCCCGGCGACCCGGCCTATATCTATCGCATCGCCTCCTTAGACTCGCTGGGCACCGAGGAGCGCGCGATGGCGGTGGACACCCGCCGCGGCGTGTACGTCTTCGCCCCCGACCAGGTAGCCCGCCTGGAGATCCCTGCAAGCCTCAGCGGAGAACTGCTGGCGGCCAATAGCCCCTACGGTTCCAACATCCTGATCCGTTCGGTCAACGAGGGCTCCGACGCCCCCAGGAGCATCTACAACTCCGTGCGCTTCGAGGCCGTGCGGACCCCTGGCAACGAGGTGCTGGAGAATTTCAGCTTCTCGCGCCCCGAGCTTACCGTGGCCGTGCGCTACGAGGTCTCCGGCGGCCGCGTGGTACCCTCCGGCGCCGGCGCCCAGGCCGTCACCGCCAGCGACGCCGCCCAGCGCCTCGGCCTCTACTGGAACAACGGCGAGAAGTACGTGAAGCTCTACGGCAAGATAGACACCGTCAACCAGCTGGCCAGCGTGCAGAGCTCCATGCTGGGCAGTTACCAGATACGCTCGCTCTACCGCGATTCGGGCGTGCACTTCGACATTTCGAACCTCAGCAACCGCGCCATCACCCCCAACGGCGACGGGCTCAACGACTCCGCGGTCTTCACTTTCGACAACCCGCGCGACTCGGCCTTCTCCGGCAAGATCTACGACCTGAGCGGGGCCTTCGTGGCGGACATGACCCCGGGGCCGGTGGTCAACAGCCTGGTCTGGGACGGCAAGGCCAACGGCAGGGCGGTCTCGGGCGGGGCTTACGTGTACCAGATACGGTCGGAGGAGCGCACCTTTAACGGTACGCTGCTGGTGATAAGATGACGACTCACGGCGGAAAGGAACGGGCTCGCGCCCTCGCGGCGGCCATACTGGCCGTCACGCTCCTTGCCGCCCCCGCGCGCGCCGCCTTCGACGACCTGGGCGCCGGCGCCCGCGCCCCGGGCATGGGCAACGCCTTCACCGCCATCGCCGACGACGTCTACGCCATCTACTACAACCCGGCCGGCCTGGCGCTGCTCGACAGGCCGACGTTCGCGGCGTCCCACACCCAGCACCTGGCCGGACTCTCCGACGGCTCCGGGCTCAACACCTCCTTCCTCGGCTACGCCCACCCGCTCAAGTGGGACCGCGGCACCGTGGCCGCCGGGGTGCAGAACTTCAGCCTGGACGGCTCCTTTTACAACGAGCAGGCATACTACCTTTCCTACGCCAGGGAAGTACCGGTGTCCCTGGAGCTCTACGACCTGTTCTGGGGCATCAACATAAAGAACCTGCGCCGCTCCTTCGGCAGCCTGCCCGAGGCCTCCAACGCCATGAACGGCCTGACCGCCACCGGCCTGGCGGACCCGGTGCTCTCCGGCAAGCGCTCGGTCAACGTCTTCGACGCCGACCTCGGGCTGCTTTACAAGATCGGCAAGGGCTATACCGCCGGCCTGGAGCTGATGCACCTCGCCACGCCCAACGTGGCCTTCTCTCCCGCGGACACGGACAAGCTGCCGCTGCGCACCAAGCTGGCGCTGGGCTACTCCAGCATGCTTTCCAACATCGCCGCCCAGTACGAAACGGCTGCCAGCCCCACGGGCACGCGCGACCACCGCCTGACCATGGCCGCCGAGCGCTGGTTCCCCTGGCTGCTGGTAGGCAACATAGGCGCGCGCGCCGCCCTGAGCGTGGGCAACCGCGATTTCCGCCAGGCGTCCGCCGGCCTCTCCTACCGCACCGGCCGCATCGGCGTGGATTACGGCTTCATCCTGCCCATAAACAGCATCGCCTCCACCTACGGCACGCACCGCCTGAGCTTCTCCATACGCTTCGGCCCGGTGCAGGAGGAGGAGGAATCCGCGAAGCTGGTGCTCGCCGCTATGCGCGCCCTGAAGTCCGGCAAGGCCCCCGAGCTGGCCGCCTCCCCGGCTTCCCCCTCCTACGCCGGCGCCCTCCGGGCCCGCCTGGACCGCGCGCGTTTCCTGGAGGCCGAGGGCCGCTACCCGGAGGCCGCCCTGGAGATCTCCGCCGCGCTGGAGCTGAGCCCCAAAGACGAACCGCTGCTCCGGCACCATTCGCGCCTGAACCTAGTCTCCGCGCAATTGGGCAGGCTGGAGGCCCACAAGACCGACAGCGTGCAGTCGGCGCTGTACCGCTCCGCGCTGGCCTTCCTCACCGGCTCCGACGAGGAAGCCGTCGCCCAGGCCGCGGCGGCCCTGGCCCTGCGGCCCGCCAGCCGGCAGATCTCGGATTACCTGGCGCAGCTTGAGCTCACCACCGGCCTGCAGGCCCGCAAGAGCGACCTGCCCCCCGATATCGCCGTGAAGGTGCAGAACCTGCTGACCATGGCCTCAGAGGCCCTCGAAGACTCCCGCTACGACGAGGCTGCCCTGATGAGCGAGGCCGTGCTCAAATACCAGCCCGAGAACCTGACCGCGCTGGAGAACCTCGGCATCTCCTACTTCGCGCAGGGCGAGTACCAGAAGTCGCTCGACGCCTGGAAGAAAACCTACCGCCTCGAGACCGGCAAGGCCCGCCAGACCATGATAAAGTCCCAGATCGCTTCCGTGGAGAACGTGGCGAGGCAGCAGAAGCGCAAGACCGACGCCACCGCCGCGGGCGCAGCCCCCAGGCCGGCCGGCCCTGCCGGCCCCTCCGCCCCCGCCCAGGCGCAGAAGCTTTACAGGGAAGGCCTCGACCTCTACAGCTCCGGAGAGCTGCTCAAGGCCCAGGTCATATTCCAGAAGGTGCTGGAGGCCGACCCCGGCAACATCCCGGCCGCCAACGCGATAAAGCGCATACAGCGCGAGCTGAGGTAAAGGATCTATGAAGATACGGACCAAGATAACTTTGCTCCTCTCCGGCGTGATAGCGCTGGTGGTAGCCGGCATGATACTGGCCCTGGTCGCGCTGGAGCGCCGCCAGATCGCCAAGGCGGAGAGCGAACGCGTCTCCTCGGTGATGGCCAGCATAACCCGGGCCGCGGGCGAATCCCTGAGCCTGCGCGACGACCTGCTGCTGCTGAGCTACCTGCGCTTCCAGATGAAGCAGGCGCCGGAGATAGAGATCTGCCTGGTGACCAGGAACGGCTACACCACCATCCTGGGCAAAGTCAGCAGCGACCTGGAATACAGGACCGTCTCGGCGTCTGTCGCCGGGGAGACGGTAACGGTGCAGGCGGGCTTCTCCAAGGAATTCCTGCGTGAGGAACTGCGCCAGGAGAACATGGCGCTGCTCGCGGTCTCCCTCGGGATGGCGGCTATCGGCCTGGGCCTCGGCTTCGCGGGCTCAGTGTTCATCAGCCGCAAGCTGTCGGAGCCGGTGGCGGCGCTGTCGGAAGCCGCCGGCAAGCTGGGCCGCGGCGACCTGGACGCCGAAGTGGCGGCGAACGGTTCCGACGAGATAGCGGAACTGGCCGGAGCGTTCAATAACATGGCCTCGAACATACGCGAGTCCGTCAGGGCCAAGGAAGACCTGCTGAGCACACTGACCCACGAGCTGAACAACCCGCTGGCGGGCTTAAAGGCCTACATCGCGCTGCTGCGCGACCCGGGCCGCATCGCCACCATCGCCGATACGCGCCAGGCCTACGAAACCATGGCCGACGCCGTGGGCCAGATGGAACTTACCCTTTCCAACGCGCTGGAACTTTTCAGGACCTCGGCCAAGCCGGAACTGGACCTGGAGATAGTAGACCTTGCGGCGATGGCCCGCGAGGTCACGGGGCTCTATTCCCCGGTCGCGCGCTCCAGCCACATCGATCTCAAGCTCGAGGCCCCGGAACACGGCCTCTCGATAACGGCCGACCGCAAGCTGCTGCGCCGCGTGATGGTAAACCTGGTCTCCAATGCGCTGAAGTACACGCCTGAGCGCGGGGCCATCTCGGTAACCCTCTCGGTGAAAGACGGCTGCGCTGAATTCAGGGTCGCCGACAATGGCTACGGCATCAGCAAGGAAGACCAGAAGCATTTGTTCACCAAGTTCTACAGGGTGCGCGGCGCCGACGGCAAGAAGAGCAAGATCCCGGGCTCGGGCCTGGGCCTGGCGATAGTAAAGCAGGCGATAGAACTGCACCGCGGCAAGATCGGTGTTGAGAGCGAAAAAGGCAAAGGTTCCACTTTCATAGTTTTGCTGCCTAAGTCCGATTCCGGAGAATGCATATGAGCACGATCAAAAAATTAACAGGATTTGCGCTGGCCGCGCTGTTTGCGCTGGCTCCATGGCCAGCGGCGGCCCAGACGGTGCCGGACCGGGTAAGCTTCCAGGGGCGCCTGACGGACACGCTGAATAACCCGCTCGCGGGAAGTTATAACTTTAACTTCGCCATCTATCCTGCCCTGACCGGCGGCGCTCCGCTCTGGAGCGAAACGCAGAACGGCGTGACGGTGGCTAACGGCATCCTCGCCGCCGAACTCGGCGCCTCCTCCCCCATCCCCGCCGCGGTCTTCTCCGCGGCGCAGCGCTACCTCGAAATTACCGTGAACGGCACCACCCTTGCGCCCAGGCAGCGCCTGCTGGCCGTACCCTATGCCGTCAACGCGCAGACCTTGAACGGCAGGGACTATTCCGCCCTGGTGTCCACCGACGCGGCGCAGACCATCTCCGGCGCCAAAACCTTCACCTCTGACATCAGCATGGGCGGCAGCGCCCGCGTTACCAACCTGGCCGCCCCGGCCGCGGCCGGCGACGCCGCCACCAAGGCCTACGTGGACGCCGCCGCGGGCGGGTCTCAGACCTCCGTGCTGTCCTCCACCCAGGTTTTCACCGGGCAGAACACTTTCGTAAACCTGGTCTCGGCGTCTTCCGACGTCTACCTGTCCGCGGGCAGGATAAAACTGCAGGGCAACTTCGTGACCACGCCCGCCGGGCTGCTGGACGCCTCCATGCTGGCGAACACCGTGCCCAACACAGCGCTGGACGCCTCCTCGGTCACCAAGCGCGGCAACGCCTTCAACGCCGCCGGACAGCTGGTGCTCTTGGACCCCGCCGGCAGACTGCCCGCCATAGACGGCTCGCAGCTGATAAACCTGTCGGCCGCCAGCGTACTTAACGGGGTTTACTCCACCGGTTCTTACGCCAACCCGCCCTGGCTTACCAGCCTGGCTACCGCCAAGATAGATCTTTCCACCGTTACCGCCGCGCTGGCGCTCAAGGCCGACATAGCGTCTACCCTTTCCAATACCGCCGCGGTGCCGCCAGGCCTGGTGGACCTCTCTACGGTTACCGCCGCCCTTGCGGGGAAGCTGCCGGCCAACGCAACCGTTTCACCGGCCTTAGTGAACCTGTCCACCGTTACAGCGGCGCTCGCGCTCAAGGCCGACGCCGCGTCTGCGCTTTCCAATACCGCCACAGTGCCGCCAGGCCTGGTGGACCTTTCTACGGTTACCGCCGCCCTCGCGGGCAAGCTGCCGGCCGACGCTACCGTCTCACCGGCCTTGGTGAACCTGTCCACCGTTACAGCGGCGCTCGCGCTCAAGGCCGACGCCGCGTCTGTGCTTTCCAATGCCGCCGCGGTGCCGCCTGGCCTGGTGGACCTCTCTACGGTTACAGCCGCCCTCGCAGGCAAGCTTTCCGCTTCGGCGGGAGTACCCGCGGCCCTGGTGGACCTATCCACCGTCACCGCCGCGCTGGCAGGCAAGCTGCCGGCCGGCGCCACGGTCCCCCCCGCCTTGATCAACCTTTCCACCGTTACCGCCGCGCTGGCAGGTAAACTATCCACTAGCGGCGACGGCTCCGGCCTGATCAACCTGACCGCCTCCAATATATCCGGCGGCAAGCTGGGCGGTTCGGTAGTTGCCTCTTCCCTCGCCGTCAACAGCGTTTACGCTGAAAGTCTGCGCGACGGCGCGCTTACTTTCGCCAAGATAGGCCCGAACAGCTGCGGGCCCAACGAGGTGCTGCGCAGGAACGCCGCCAACACCGCCTGGATCTGCGGACCCGACGAGGGCGGCGTAGTGGGCACGGTAACTATCGCCCCGCCGGCGGCCCTTGCCGACAATTCCGCCAATGCCACCATCTTCATTAACGATACCGCAGGCGGCAACCTCCTGCAGCTGCAGCAGGGCGGCGCAGACAGGTTCGTAGTAAACAACGCCGGGCTGATAACGGCGGGAAGCCTAGGCGCCGCGCAGGTGGCAGCGGGGCCGCTGCCTTCCGGGGTTATCGCCTCTTCCGCCGCGGTCGGATCCGTCTACCCCGGAGCCATGAAGGCAGGTTCCTACGGCATTGATATCCTGGGCAACGCCGCCACCGTTTCCAACGGCGTTTACACCACCGGCGCCTACGCCAACCCGGCGTGGCTGACTTCGCTGTCTACCGGCAAGATTGACCTCTCCACCGTTACCGCGGCTCTCGGCACAAAGCTCTCCGCTACCGGCGACGGTTCCGGC
>MGUG01000058.1 GCA_001799845.1 Elusimicrobia bacterium GWC2_64_44
AAGCGCCCCATCTGCATCTACGTGGCCGTGGGCCAGAAGCAGTCCACCGTGGCCCGCGTGGCCAAGATCCTCGAGGACAACGGCGCGATGGAATACTCCATCATCGTCTCCGCCTCCGCCTCGGACCCGGCGTCCATGCTGTACCTCGCGCCCTACACCGGCTGCGCCATCGGCGAAGAGTTCATGTGGAACGGCCAGCACGCGCTGGTCATCTACGACGACCTTTCCAAGCACGCGCAGAGCTACCGGCAGATGTCGCTGCTGCTGCGCCGCCCCCCGGGCCGCGAAGCCTACCCCGGCGACGTGTTCTATCTCCATTCCCGCCTGCTCGAGCGCGCCTGCAAACTGTGCGACAAGAACGGCGGCGGCTCGCTGACCGCGCTGCCCATCATCGAAACGCAGGCCAGCGACGTGACGGCCTACATCCCCACCAACGTCATCTCCATCACCGACGGCCAGATCTACCTGGAGTCGAGCCTCTTTCATTCCGGCATCAAGCCCGCCGTTAACGTGGGCATCTCGGTCTCCCGCGTAGGCAGCTCGGCGCAGATCAAGGCCATGAAGCAGGTGGCCGGCCAGCTGCGCCTCGACCTCGCGCAGTACAACGAGCTCGCGGCCTTCGCGCAGTTCGGCAGCGACCTCGACAAGGCCAGCATGGACCTGCTCAAGCGCGGCCAGCGCATGGTGGAGCTGCTCAAGCAGGACCAGTACACGCCCATGCCCGTGCAGGAGCAGGTGGCGGTGCTGTTCGCCGGCACGCGCGGCTTCCTCGACGAGGTGGAACTGGACAAGGTGAAGAATTTCGAGTCGGGGCTGGTGAAATACCTGCGCGACGCCTACGCTAACCTCCTGGCCGACATCGCCGACAAGAAGCATTTGGACGCCGAGCTGGAGAAGCGCCTGGCCGACGCGATCACCGACTTCAAGAAGAAGTTCGTCTAAGAACATGAAAAGATACCTCGTCACCGGCGGCGCCGGGTTCATCGGTTCCAACATCTCCTTCGCCCTGGAAAAAGAGCGCAAGGCGGGTGTGACCGTGCTCGATAACTTCTCGTCGGGCCACTACAAGACCCTGGTAGGCTTCGGCGGCGACGTGGTGGCGGGGGATATCCGCGAAACGGGCTGGTTCGATAAGGTGGGTCCGGTGGACGCCATCCTGCACCAGGCCGCGATCGTGGACACCACCGTTACCGAGCAGCGCGCCATGATGGAAGTGAACGTGGACGGCTTTCGCAACGTGCTGGAGTTCGCCCTGAAGGCGGGCGTCAAGCGCGTGGTCTACGCCTCCTCGGCCGCCACCTACGGCAACGGCAAGTGCCCCATGCACGAGAGCAGCGTGCCCGAGCCCGAGAACGTCTACGGCTTCTCCAAGGCCATCATGGACAACGTCGCCATGGCCTTCGCCGCGGCCCACAAGGACATGACCATCGTCGGGCTGCGCTATTTCAACGTCTTCGGCCCGCGCGAGTACTACAAGGGCAAGATGGCCAGCATGGTCTTCCAGCTCTACAACCAGATGAAGGCCGGCAAGCGTCCGCGCGTCTTCAAGTTCGGCGAGCAGGTGCGCGACTTCGTCTACGTCAAGGACATCGTGCGCGGCAACCTCAACGCCCTCGACGCCGAGCGCTCCTGCGTCTGTAACCTGGCCTCGGGCAAGCCCGGCAACTTCAACGAGGTGATAGAGGCCCTGAACAAGGCCCTCGCCACCAACCTCGCCCCCGACTATTTCGACAACCCGTACGGCTTCTACCAGAACAAGACCCACGCCGACCTGCGGCAGGCCAAGGCCCTGCTGAACTACCGGCCCGAGTGGAGCCTGGCTGACGCCATCGCGGATTACGTCAAGATCCTGGAGAAGACGCGGATCTAAACTATGGCTTCACTGCGCGACATACGCAAGCACATCGCCTCTGTAAAGAGCATCAAGCAGATCACCTACGCCATGAAGATGGTGGCGGCGGCGCGCATCAAGCGCGCGCAGAACTCCATCCTGGCCTCCCGGCCTTTCGCGGTGGAGATGGACCGCCTGATAGGCGACCTCTACTGCGAACTAGGCGAGGAAGACCTGGCCGGCACCCCGGCGCAGAAGCTCTTCTGCGAGCGCCCGGCCGGCGGGCCGCTGTGCCTGGTGCTCGTCACGGCCGACAAGGGGCTGTGCGGCTCCTTCAATACCAACCTGCTCAAGGCCGCGGCAGCCTGGCTCAAGGAGAACCGGGGCCGCAAGATCTGCGCGGTGGCGGTCGGCCGCAAGGGCCGGGATTTCCTGAAGCGCCTCAAGGGCCTGGACCTGGAAATAGTCCACGAGATGGTGGGTATCTTCCCCAAGGCCGGCTACGTGCACGCCCAGCTGCTGACCGACGCGGTGCTCAAGCTTTACGGCGAGCGGCCCGTGGAGAAGGTCACGCTGATCTACAACGAATTCAAGTCCATGGTGACGCAGCAGATAGTGACCGACCAGCTGCTCCCGATCAAGGGGCATGTCCTGGCCTGCGGCGCCAAGGGCGCGCTGTCGGCCGATTTTGACTTCGAGCCGCGCAAGGCCGACCTGCTGGGCGCGCTGCTGCCGCGCCACCTGGGCGCGCAGCTCTACCGCACCCTGCTCGAGTCGCAGGCGGCCGAGCTGGCCGCGCGCATGAGCGCCATGGAAGCCGCCTCCAAGAACGCCTCCGAGCTGATAGACGGCCTCACTTTGAAGATGAACAAGACCCGCCAGGCGATGATAACGACGGAGCTTAACGAGATAGTGAGCGGCGCCGAGGCGCTGGGCGGGTGACGCGGCGGTCCGTCGGGCAGGCCGGAGCGCAAAACGCGCTCGCGCACACCGTGCGCTCGCTCCGCGATTCGGCCCTCGCGCTTATGCAAGCTCGGGCCTCACGAGGGTTTTGCTGATCCGGCCAGCCCGCCGGACCGGGTAGCTGGAGAATCGGATTTAAGGAGTTCTTATGAACACAGGAAAGATCGTTCAAATCATCGGGCCAGTGCTGGACATCGAGTTCCAGCAGGGCCAGCTGCCGCGCATCTTCAACGCGCTGCGCATCAAATACAAGGAAGACGGCGTCGAGAAGACGCTGGTGGCCGAAGTGGCGCAGCACCTGGGCGACAATACCGTGCGCGCCATCACGCTGGGCCCGACGACAGGCCTGGGCAAGGGCCTGGAGGCCAGGGACACCGGCGCGCCGCTGAAAGTGCCCGTGGGCGACGCCTGCCTGGGCCGCCTGATGGACGTGCTGGGCGAACCCAAGGACTACCGCGGCCCCATCGACACCAAGGAGCACCTGCCGATCCACCGCGACCCGCCGCCGCTGACCGAGCAGAAGACCTCCCCCGAAATTTTCGAGACCGGCATCAAGGTCATCGACCTGCTCGCCCCGTTCATGAAGGGCGGCAAGGTGGGCCTGTTCGGCGGCGCCGGCGTGGGCAAGACCGTAGTCATCATGGAGCTGATCAACAACGTCGCCCGCGAGCACAAAGGCTGCTCGGTGTTCGGCGGCGTGGGCGAGCGCAGCCGCGAGGGCAACGACCTCTGGCTCGAAATGCAGGAATCCAAGCTTTCCGACGGCTCCACCGTGCTGTCGAAGACCGCGCTGGTGTTCGGCCAGATGAACGAGCCGCCCGGCGCCCGCGCGCGCGTGGGCCTGACCGCCCTGACGCAGGCCGAGTATTTCCGCGATGTTAAGGGCCAGGACGTGCTGCTGTTCCTCGACAACGTGTTCCGCTACGTGCTCGCCAACGCCGAGGTGTCGGCGCTGCTGGGCCGCATGCCGTCGGCCGTGGGCTACCAGCCCACGCTGACCACCGAGATCGGCTGGCTGCAGGAGCGCATCACCTCGACGAAGAAGGGCTCCATCACCTCCATTCAGGCCGTCTACGTGCCCGCCGACGACTTTACCGACCCCGGCGTGGCCAACGTGTTCACCCACCTGGACACCACCGTGGCGCTGTCGCGCTCCATCGCCGAGCTGGGTATCTACCCCGCCGTCGACCCGCTCGACTCCACCTCGCGCATCCTGGACCCCCGCGTGATAGGCCAGGAGCATTACAACACGGCCCGCGGCGTGCAGAAGATCCTGCAGCGCTACAAGGAGCTGCAGGACATCATCGCCATCCTGGGCATAGACGAGCTGTCCGACGAGGACAAGAAGACCGTCAACCGCGCGCGCAAGATCCAGAAGTTCATGTCGCAGCCGTTCTCGGTGGCCGAGAAGTTCACCGGCCGCCCCGGCAAGTACGTGCCGCTCAAGGAGACCATCCGCAGCTTCCAGGAGATCCTCAGCGGCCGCCTCGACGACCTGCCCGAGCAGAACTTCTGGATGGCCGGCGGCATCGAAGAGGTCATAGAGCGGTCCAAACAGGCCGTAAAATAACATGGACAAGAAGCGCCTGCTGCTAACGATAGTCACGCCGGAGAAGACCATCCTCACGGACCATCCGGTCGACTTCGTCACTATCCCCGCCGAGGGCGGCGAGATGGGCGTGCTGCCCGGGCACGCCCCGCAGGTGGCGCAGCTGCGCGAAGGCATCATGCATTACCGCGACGGCCACCACAAAGAGGTCTTCGCGGTGCTCAACGGCTTCGCGGAGATCTACCGCGACCGGGTGCTGGTGCTGGCCGAAGCCGCCGAGCTGGCGAAGGAAGTCAGCGAGGAGCGGGCCCGCCAGGCCTACCAGCAGGCCAAGCAGACGCTGGCCATGCGCGGGGCCGACATGGACCTGGACGAGGCCACCGCCTCCCTGCGCCGCGCCGCCGTGCGCATGAAGGTGGCCGAGTTCCGCCGCAAGCACAAAATGTAGGCACCACAGAGCGCAAAAAAAACGTCCGCTTCAGGCGGACGTTTTTTTTTGCGCTCCGGCCCGTCTACTGGAAGCCGAAAGCGAAGCCGGCCTGCAGCAGGAGCTGCCTGCCGGGCTGCCGGTACCTGTCGGGCGGGCGGTTGGAGGTGTGGTAGTAGCGCTCGTTAAAGATGTTCTTGCCGATAAGGCTGGCGCTGAAATTCCTGGCTTCGAGGAAGGCCAGGGACGCGTCCACGGCCAGCGCGGCCCCGACGTAGCGGCTGCCGGTGGCGCCGATGGCCCTGGTGTTGCGGCGCCTGCCCGCCCAGCGGCCTTCCAGGTCCAGCTTTACCTGCCGGCTGAAAGCGTAAAAGATCCCGGCCCCGCCGTTGTTGCCGCCTATCTCGTCTACCGGCACCCCGCGCTCGTCCTCGGAATGCTGGTGCGCGTAGAATAGCCGGCCCTTAAAATGTCCGCCGGAATATTCCAGCAGCGTTTCCAGCCCGAGGGTCTCGATGTCGCCGGAATTCACGAAGCGGTTGGCCGCGCTGTCCAGCGTCACAAGGTTGTCGAGGGTGTTGCGGTAAACGGCCAGGTCGGCGCGCAGGCTGTCGCTGAAGGACCAGGCGCCGGAAAGCTCGGCCGACCGCATTTTTTCCGGGTGCAGCCCGGAGTTGCCGGCGCCGTAGGTGAAGTCCCAGGGCTTGGGGGCGCGGTAGGCCTCGGCGTAAAGAGCCTTCAGCGTCAGGCGCCGCGTATTGAAGACCGCGCCGGCCCGCGGCGTGTAGACCTTGCCGTAGGTGCTGCTGTTGTCGTGCCGTACGCCGCCGGTCAGCTTCAGCCCGGGAGCCAGGGCGTACTTCGCCTGGGCGTAGACGCTCAGCAGCTCGTTGGACGCCATCGCCGGGCTGCCGGGAACCGGGGGGCGCGCCAGGGGATCGCCGCTGTAGGTGGTGGAGAAATCCCTCGCCAGGTTCTCTTTTTCGGCCGCGACCCCGCAGGTCAGGTCCAGTTCTTCAGCCGGCCTCAGGCTCAGCCGGCTTTCCAGCCCGAACAGGTCGTTGGGCCGGTACTGCCCCTCCCGGCCGCAGGTGGAGCAGGCCAGGTTATAGACGCTCGCGACCGTATCGTCCATGACGGTGCTGGAGCGGTAATAGAGGCGCGACTCCGCCTCCCAGCCGGGCTCGGCGGTGTAGGAGTGCTTCAGCCAAAGGTTCGTGAACCGGATGTGCCAGTCGGTCCCGGAGTCGAGGTAAGCCGTGCCGACGGACTTGAAGTTGGTGGAGCGCGAGGCGCGCTTGTCCTGGACCAGCCCGCCGAAGGTGAAGTCCTTCCAGCGGAGCTTGCCGTCGGCGGCCCAGCTGTCTTCGAAATTCTCCATATTCCGGGTCCAGTTGCCGTCTCCCGCGGCGCCCCGGAGGGGCTGCTTGTCCGTGTGTTTTATTGCTCCGGATAAGCTGGCGCCCCTACCCGCGGCCTGGTCGGCGAAACCGTAGCTGAGCGCCGCGGCGCGCGTATCGAAGCCGCCCGCCGTAACCTCCGCGCTCCCGCCGTCGATATCTTCGGGCTCCCGCGTGATCAGGTTGATAACGCCGGAGACCGCGTTGGTCCCGTAGAGCGCAGAGGCCGGTCCGTAGACCACCTCTATGCGCTTGACGTTGGCCAGGTTGTACTGGGCGCCCCCGTAGAAGCCGCCGGAATTGAGCTCGTTGATCTGCACACCGTCGACCAGCAGCAGGATCAGGTTGTTCTGGCTGGGCAGGCCGCGCAGAAAGACGTAGCTGTTAAAGCCGGAGATGTCCCTGAACTGGAAGCCGGGCAGGCCGGCCAGGGCCTCCTCGAGGGTCCGGCAGCCGCGCTCCCGGATCTCCGCCGCCGTTATCACGCGCACGGTGGCGGGCGCCTCGCTGGCCGGCTCTGGCTCCTTCGAGGCGGAAACCACCTCGACGTCGGCCAGCTTGCCCAGGTCGTAGGAGAGCAGCTCCCGCAGGCCGGCCGCGGCCGGTTCAGCGGCCGCCGGAGCGGCGGCCAGCAGCAGGCAGAAAAAAAAGAGCAGTCCTGGCATGGTCATTCCTTATCAGGGCCGGTCCTGCACCAGCCGCGACACCTCCAGCAGCCGCGAGCTTATCTTCAGCCCCGCTTCCCTGGCCGCCCGGAGGTTTATCTCTATTCGTATCTTGTTGTTCTCTGCCGCGAAGCCTATCACGCCCGCGCCCCGCGCGAAGCCGGGCAGGTCGCTGACCGTCAGTACCCCGGCCCCGCGCAGCGCATTCGCCAGGCCGCGGGCCCGGCCCCGCTTGGCTTTTCCCAGGAAGAGGATGCGGCAGGAGCGCAGTTCTTCTTCCGAGTCCCCCAGCAGGCGCACGCGGAGTTTCTTTCCCCTCACCTCCGCTTCCGGCAACGCCGAGAGCGGGCCGGCCACCGGGTCGCTGCCCAGCACGCAGATATCGAAGTGCCCGGCGGCGCTGGCCGCGGGAACTTCCCACTCCACGAACTGGGTGAAATTGTAGATATAGGCGGCCTTCACCTCGGCTTCCTTCGCGGCGGCGCAGGAAGCCGCGCGCGGCAGCAGAGCGCAAGCCAGGGCCGCCGCGGCCGCGGTGAGGAAAAGTTTATGGCAGTGGTCCTGCATGGAGTGTGGGGGAGCGGTTATTTTTTTTCGCTTTCCGTGCCCGGGTAGAGATCTTTAGTGCAATCGGGGCAGAGTCCGTGCGCTAATTCGGCGTCGGTCCTTTTGGCGATGAATTCTTCCACCCGTTGCCACTGGCCGGAGTCGGTATGGATCTTCTTGCACCTGGCGCACATCGGCAGCAGGCCGGAGAGGGTCTTTACCTCGGCCAGCGCTTTTTCCAGGTTGCGGATCAGCTGCGCCTGGCGGAGGCTGAGGGCTTTGCGCTCTATGGCGTAGAATACCGCCCGCACCAGCAGGGCCGGGCTGAGGTCACCTTTTACTATATAGTCCTGCGCCCCGAGCTTTACCAGGTTCACGGCCAGTTCCTCGTCGTTGAGGACGGTCAGCAGCAGCAGCGGCGTGTCTGGCGCCGCCTTCGCCACGGCCTCGAAGGTCGCCTGACCGGTGCTGTCAGGCAGGGACAGGTCGGCTATGACGGCGTCGTACCGGTCCTTTTTAAGGGTGTCCAGCGCGTCCTTCAGCGACGAGACCGTAGCAAGGTGCATCGGCATGCTCTTGGTCCTCTTGAAGACGTCGCGCGTCAGCGCCAGGTCGTCCGGGTTGTCCTCGATGAGCAGCACTTTCAGCGTTTTTTTGGTCATGTGTTTTTCCTCTCTTCCTCCGCCCCGGGCTTACCCCCGGAGTGCAGGGTGAAATAAAAGACTGCGCCTTTATCCTCCGCGCTTTCGGCCCAGATGCGGCCGCCGTGCCGCTCGACGATGCGCTGCACCGTGGTCAGCCCGATGCCCGTGCCCGGGAACTCCGCCGGGGAGTGCAGCCGCTGGAAGGGGCGGAAGAGCTTGCCGGCGTATTTCATGTCGAAGCCCTTGCCGTTGTCTTTCACGAAGTAGACGCGTTCCCCGTCTTTTTCAGAGGCCCCGAAAGCGATCTCGGGCGCCGCGGTCTGGCCGGTGAATTTCCAGGCGTTGGAGAGCAGGTTCTCCAATACCTCGCCCAGCAGCACACGGTCCCCTTTCGTCGTCAGGCCCTGCTGCGCCTCGAAGCTCACCTTCCTGGCCGGCTCCGCCTCGCGCAGCGCGTCGGCCGTCTCCTCGGCCAGCGCGCTGAGGTCAAGCTCCTTGAAATCCAGTTCCTGCCGCATCATCCGCGAGAGGCGCAGCAGGCTGTCTATCACCTGCGCCATCTGGCGGCAGCCGGCGCGGATGCGGCTGATGTGTTCCTTGCCGTCCGCGGAAAGCTGGCCGCAGCAATCCTCCTCCAGCAGCAGGCTGAAGCCGTCTATGCGGCGCAGCGGCGCGCGCAGGTCGTGAGAGGCGGAATAGGTGAAGGCCTCCAGCTCGCTGTTGGCGGCGCGCAGCGCGGCGGTGCGCTCCCTGACGGTGGCCTCCATCCCGGCGTGGGCCAGCCGCAGGGCCTCCTCTGCCTCGTCGCGCTCGCGGCTTCGGGCCTCCAGGCCGGCCAGCATCGCGTCCAGGCCGGCGGCCAGTACGCCTATCTCGTCGCCGCGGACTATGCCGGTCCTGGCGGAATAGTCGCCCTTGCCGGCCACGGCGCGGGCTAGGTCCGCGAGTTTCAGAATGGGTTGGGAGACCACGCGCTGGGCGCGCAGCGACACCAGCAGGGCCGCGCCGGCCATCAGCGCGGCGAGCCCCGCCAGCAGGCCGGCGCGGGCGGCTATACGGCCGGCCAGCCGGTCCTCGGAGGCGGCCAGCAGCACGGTCCCGTAGCGCCGCCCGTTATAATTCATCGGCTCCCGGGCCTCTATGAAGCGGCCGCCGCCCTCCGCGGGCAGGCGCACCGGCGGCGAGGCGGCGTCGCCGCGCTGGTAGAAGGCAAAAAGAGAGCCGCTCTCGTCGTAGACGGCGGCGTAGGCCACGTCCTGGAAGACGGCCAGTTTGGCGAGCAGCTGCCCGGCCTCCTCGCGGTAGCCGAAGGCCAGCGGGGCCACGCAGTACTCGGCGCCGAGGCGCGCGGCCAGCGCCGTGTCGGACCTCAGCTCCCTGCGGAAGTTGCGCGCGTCTATCAGCGTCACGGCGGCGAAGCCGGCTATCACGCCGGCCGTGCTCACCGCGGTGATCAGCACCGTCAGCTTCGCGCTTAAAGACCTATCCCTGAAATAACCCACCGGCCCCCCGGCCGCCGGTCACTTCTTCGGCGGCAGCTTAACAATTACGAACCAGAAATCCTGTATGGTCCTGATCACGCGGTCGAAATCTTCCATCAGGACCGGCTTGGTGATGAAGCAGTTGGAATGGAGTTTGTAGGTGCCGGTGATATCTTCCTCCGCTTTTGAGGTGGTAAGGATGATGACGGGGATATCTTTCAGCTCCGGGTCGCTTTTTATGATCTCCAGCAGCTCGTGGCCGTTCATCCTGGGCAGGTTGAGGTCCAGCAGGATGATGTCCGGTCTGGGTACTGCGGAGTATTTTCCCTCGCGGCGCAGGAAGGCGAGGGCCTCTACGCCGTCGCCGGCCACGCTGACGCGGTTCTGCATGCGCGCTTTTTTGAACGAACGCACGGTCAGGGCCACGTCGTCGGGATTGTCCTCGACGAGCAAGATCTCTATGGGCGCGAGATTTCTCTGCTCCATTAGCTTTTCCTCCGTATGTCGGGCGAAAGGCCGGCGCGGTGCGCGCGGCTAAAGCCCCCCCTATATAAGGAATTAGATAACAAAAAGGAGGGGGGGCGCAAGTGCCGTCAGGCGGCAGTTTTTTTTGCGGTGTGGACGGCGACGGCGCCGGGGAAGAGGGGGGCGGCTTTAACGCCGGAAAAGCCGGCTTCGGAGAGCAGCGCGGAAAATTGGGCGGCGGTATGGAACTTTAAGATGGTATTGAGCAGGAAGAGGTAGGAGGACCTGCTTTTAGGGGAAAGCAGGTTCAGCAGGCCTATCGCGGACTTGACGTAGGCGCGCATCAGCAGCCAGATGAAAGGGTTTTCGGGGCGCGTGGTCTCGACGTTAAGGAAGACGCCGCCCGGCTTCAGCACGCGGCGGAACTCGCGCAGGGCGGCCAGCATTTTTTCGCGGTCGAGGTTGAGGTTGCGGGTGGCGAAGGAGATGGTGACCAGGTCGAAGGTGCCGTCGGGGAAGGGGAGTTCTTTGGCCTCGGCGCGCACGAAGGTAAGCTCCGGGGCGCGCTTCGCGGCAGACGAGAGCATGGCCGCGCTGAGGTCCGCCCCGGTGAGCCGGAGGCCCGGCCCGAAGGCCCCGCGGAGCGCCAGGCAGAAGTCGCCGGTGCCGCAGCAGGCGTCGAGCGCTGCGCGCGCGTCGGGCGCGGCTGCCCGGGCCAGGGCGGCGGCCCTGCGCCGCCAATAGCGGTCGAGCCCGAAGGTCAGGAAGGAATTGGCTGCGCCGTAAAAAAGGTAAATGCCGTCATAAAACCCGGCGATAGCCAGCTCTGTTTTAGACGGCATTCAGGACCGAAGAAAAAACGGAACTACTTTTTCTCTTCTTTGTTGTCGTTCTCGGCCACGAACTTCTTGATGTCCTCGATCCCCTCGATGATGAGGCGGGCCTTGGAAAGGCCGAAGGAGAACGGGTATTTGTCGTTCTCGTTGCGCTTGAGTATCAGGACGGGCTGGCCTTTGTATTCAGTTCTTTCTACGATCATGATCTTCCTCCACGCGCTTGCCCCCCTTGGGGCGCGCTTAAGCCCTAATAATAGCACAAACAAAACGGGCTTTTCAATAATAATATAATTTATTCATATTTATAAATCAAGGGGGGCGGCCTTTTGACGGACCGCCGGCATTCTTTGTAAGATTCGATTTATGGGGAAAAAAGAACTGTTCTGGGAGCTGGCTACTAAAGCGGTAAAGACGCTGGTGGCCCTTTTTACGCTGTTCGCGATAGGCTATTTCGTGGAGCGGCTGCCTTTCGCCCAGGCGCTGCCTTTCATAAGCGCCAAGCTGCCGGTCAGCGTGTTCCTGAACGCCGTGGTCTCGCTGCTGGCGGTCGTGGTCTTCATCCGGTTCGGGGTGGAGGCTTCGCCCTGCGCCGACGGCCTGATGGATTTCATGCCCGGCGCGGGCAAGTTCTCGCGCAGCGTGGTGAAGATCCTCGCGCTGCTGTTCTCGTACTTCGCCTTCAAGCCGGCGGTGGCGCCGTTCATCACCGATTACGAGTGGGCCTACGAGGCCCTGTTCCTCGGCTTCACGCTCTTCTACCTGGTGCGCGCCGGCCTGCATCTCTACGCCGCCAGCGAGAACATCAGCAAATTCCTCGTCGAGGCCCTGCGCCAGCCCGTGCCGGCCACCAAGCCCTCAGGCGGGCCGCCGGTGGAACGTCCGTAGCGTGAAGGGCGGGGCGACCCGCCCTTTTTCTTTTCCTGGGAATTTTACAGCGGGATGGCGGCGGAATGATCCGCGGCCGAAGCCGCGGCGTTCTTGAGCAGCTTCACGCAGTAGCGCGCGTTGCGCAGCCCGGAGCCGCGCGGCAGTTCACCTTCTATTTCCCGCCTGAAGCGGTCCAGCTCCGCCTTGAGCCAGGCGGGCCGGGCCTCGCCGGGCGCGGCCCCGTCGGAGAGCTGCAGGTCTTCGGGCGGCAGGCCCCGGGGCTCCAGGCGCAATACTCCGCCGTCGAGCTCCAGCGCGCCGGCGCTGCCGGCCGCCGAAACGCGCAGGCGGGCCTTGGCGGCCCCGCCGGAGAGGTGGATGAAGCCGTCGCCGCGGCCGAAGTGGACGTGGAAGGCGGCAAAGTCGCCAGGAGTGAGGCGCGCCTCCACGGCGGAGGGCGGGCGGCGCACTGCGCCGAGCAGCAGCGAAGCCGCCTGCCAGGCCTCCGGCGAGGCCGTCCAGTCGGCCGGGCCCGGCCAGGCCAGCTCCAGGCGCGCCAGCGCGAAGGTCACTTCCCCGGCCAGGCCGCGCGTAATGGCTTTTTCCAGCGCGCGGCAAGCCGGAGCGTGCTCCCAAGGCTGTGAGGCGAAGAGGACGCGGCCGGCTTTTTCTGCGGCCTCGCGCAGCTCTTCCAGCTCGCCCGTGGAACGGCAGAAGGGGGGCTCGCAGAAAACGTGGAGGCCGCGCGAAAGCGCCAGCAGCGCCGCCCGGAAGCATTCCGCCGGCGGCAGGCTTATGGCGGCGGCCTGCAGCCCGGGTTCCGCGAACAGTTCCCAGGCGCTCCCGTGCAGGACCGCGCCGCTTAAAGAAAGGGCGCCGCGTCCGGGCGCGGCGCAGTAGGCCGCGATCTCCAGGCCGCCGGCCGCCAGCGCGGCGGGGCCGGGGCCGAAAGCGTCCGCGCCTCCCATGAAAGCCGTTTTCAGCATGGCTACATTTAAGCAAAAAATAGCGGGCCGCGGCCGCCTCCTGATTATCTTGTTGACTTGGTGTTGCTTTCCTTGTAATAATTATTTAATATAAATGCTCTATACTGTGTAAGTCCGCGCAGGAACGCGGAGTCGGGGGTCGAGCGGCCCGGGGGCCGGAGGGTTTTAAAATCTAGATGCTTTCAAACCTGGTAAAAATGCTGTTCCCGCCTAAGGACGTCATAGGCATAGACATCGGGAACTACGCCGTCAAAATAGTCTGCTTCTCGGAAGAGAAAAAAGTCCTCAAGCTGAAGGACTGGGGCTACATTCCCCTCTCTATCAAGGCCGACGTTCCGCCCGAAGAGAAAAAGGCCATCATCTCGCAGGAGATCAAGACCTACATCAAGAAGAAGAACCTGCAGGCCAAGTACGCCGCCGCGTCCATCTCGGGCAACGCGGTCATCGTCCGCTACGTCAAGCTGCCCAAGCTCACCCGCAAGGAGCTGGACCTCACGATAGCCGTGGAGGCCGAGCCCTTCATCCCTTTCGACATCAAGGACGTCAACCTTACCTACAGCATCCTTAACGACGCGCCAGAGGAAGGCGAGCCCAAGATCGACACCGTGCTGGTGGCCGCCAAGCGTGAGGCCGTGCAGGACAAGATAGACATCATCTCCGGCGCGGGCCTCGACCCGCTGATCATCGACGTGGACTCCTTCGCGCTGGAGACCCTCTACGACCGCCTCGCCCCCAAAGGCGAGAACAACTCCGTGCTGCTGCTCAATATCGGGCAGAAGGTCACCAACCTCTCCATCATCACCGCCGGCGTCACGCGCGTCGTGCGCGACATCTTCATCGCCGGCGCCACGCTGGACAAGGCCATCGCCAAGGCGCTCAAGATAGACGTGGCGGCCGCCGACGCGCTGAAGAAAAGCCGCGTCGTGCTGGTCACCGACGAGGACAAAGAGGCCGCGATCGAGGCCTTCGACCGCGACGGCATCGCCGCCTCCAAGGCCGCCTCCGGCGTGCTCCGGGACCTCTATACCGAGGTCTCCCGCTCCATCGACTTCTACCTCTCGCAGGGCGTCGAGCATTCCATCTCGAAGATAATGCTGGCCGGCGGCGTGTCCAATCTGGGCAACGTCGGCAAGTTCCTCTCTTCCGAATTCAAGGTGCCGGTCGAAATAATCAACCCGCTCGCCTTCCTGCCCGAAATGCCCAAGAATCTGCCCAAGGACGTGCTGCCCTCGCTGGCGGTCGCCGCGGGCCTGGCGCTGCGCAAGATGAAGGACTGGGAAGAATGATAAAGATAAACCTCATTCCGCCCGAGTACATTGCCAAGATCAACCGTAAGGTCGTGATCGCGAAGGTGGTGCTGGGCGTCGTCGTGTCCGCCGCCGTCATCATGCTCGTGTCCAGCTGGCACTTCGGGCGCTCCAAGCGCCTGGAGATGCGCCTCGCCGACCTGGAAGCCGAGATGGTCATCCTGCAGAAGGACGTGGACCGGGTCAAGGAGATAGAGAAGCAGATCGCCGAAGTGCAGAAGTACCTGGACTCCATCAACAGCATCAACAAGAACCGCTTCGTTTACACCAGCTTCCTGCAGGACCTGATCAGCGACCTGCCGGGCACGATCTGGTTCAACAACGTCAACACCACCCTGGCCGGCAGCGTGGTGAGCGTCACCCTGACCCTGAATTCCAACTCCGCCTACGACCTGGCCTACTGGCTGAACTCGCTTGAGACTTCCGGCCCGTACAAGGACGTGACGATAGGCAATATCTCGGTCAGCGAGACGGAAATGGGCAAGAAGTTCACCGCCCCGCTGACGATGAAGTACAACTACAGGTAGACTATGGCCAACATACAGCTTACCAAGGAGCAGATGGGGCAGATAGGCGGCGGCATCCTGTTCGGCGGCCTGTTCATCGGCCTCTACGTCTTCTACTTCTGGATACCCTACGCCAAGATGATCGAGGAGAACACCGCCAAGGTCGAGGTGATGAACCGCGACATCGAGAACGCCAAGCGGCAGAAGGCCAAGTACAAGGACCTCGAGGGCAAGCTGGTGAGCCTCAAGCTGGAGAAAGAGGCCGCCGTGAAGAAGCTGCCCAGCGAAAAAAAGATCCCCGACCTCATCCGCACCGTGACCCGCCTCAGCAAGAAGTACCGGGTGAACGTCACGGCCATCAATCCCACCGGCCAGAGCAAGGTGGAGTATTTCACCAAGGTTAATTACCTGATCACGGTGCGCGGCAACTACCACGACCTCGGGCGCTTCCTGACCGCGCTGGGCCTGGAGGAGCGCATCCTGACCTCCGAGAACCTTGTTCTTAACGCCGGCGGCGGAGACAGCTCCGTCAGCGCCAGCTTCATTCTGGCGGCCTACCAGTATAACGGGTAAATCATGACACAGCTCATAACCGTCCTCCTGCTCTCCTGTGCGGCGCCCGCCGCGGCGCAGGTGCAGGTTTCCACGCACGCGCTCACCGTTGAGCAGGCCTACAAGCCTGTTAATATGCGCGACCCGCTGGTGGCCTCCACGGTCTACGGCGATCAGAAGGGTACCGGCGAGAACAGGAAGGCCGCCGGGCAGGCCGTAGAGAAGGGGACCTTCAGCGTCTACGCCCTGAAGCTCACCGGCATCATGGAGGACTCGCGCGGCCGCGAGGCCCTGCTGCGCGACGCCGCGGGGGCCGTTTACACCCTGAAGGCCGGCCGCCTCACCGATTCCAAGAAGAAAACCGTGCCCGGAGTTTCCGGGGTAGTGAAGGGCAAGCAGGTCACCCTGATGACCGAGGACAAGAAAGTGCTCCATCTTAACCTGCGGGAGAACGAATGATGAAAAAATTCATAGCAGCCACCATCACGGCCGCCCTGCTGGGGCCTAACCCCGCGCTGGTCCTGGCCGTGGAGAACGCCACGGTGAAATCCGTGCGCGTGTCCGCCGAGAGCGTCTACATCGCCACCGACCGGCCGGTGGAGTACAAGGCTTTCACCACCGAAGAGCCGCCGCGGCTCGTGCTCGAGCTGATGGACTCCAAGCTCAAGACCCTGCAGGAGATCCCCGTCGGGGGGGCCACGCTGCGCAAGGTGCGCACCGGCCAGTTCCAGACCAGCCCCGTCAGCATCTCCCGCGTCGTGATGGACCTGTCCCAGAAGACCGCCTACGAGATCACCCGCAAGGGCACCGAGCTCGTGGTCATGTTCGGCGCCCGGTCCGCCCGCCCGGCGGCCCCCGCCGTGAAGGACGCGCCCGCCGACGCCCAGAAGGTCAAGGTCATAGCGCCGGAGCCCGCCGACGCCAAGCCGGTGATCATGACGCTCGAGCCCGCCCCGGTGAAGCCCTCCGACGTCAGCCGCGAGAACGCCCCCGCGGTCATCGCCCCGCGCCGGTCCTCGCCCTCTTCCTCCTCCCGCAGCATCATGGATAGCCTGCCCCGCGAGCCCATCAGCTTCGACTACAGCGAGGCCGACGTGCGCGAGGTTATAGATATGCTGGCGGTCAAGGCCGGCATCAACATCATCTACGGCGACGACGTGAGCGGCAACGTGACCATCAGCCTCACCAAGGTGCCCTTCGACGAGGCCTTCAAGACGCTGCTGAGCGTGAAGGGCCTCGCCGCGCAGCAGGCCGGCGACAATATCCTGCGCATCGCCTCGCCCACCACGCTGCTGGCCGAGCAGAAGAAGGCCCTGCCGCAGACCCGGGTCTTCTTCCTGAGCTACACCAAGGCCAGCGAGGTGAAAGGGCAGCTGGAGTCGGTCTCCACCGCCGAGGGCCGCAACGCCAGGTACACCTCCGACGACTCCAATAACGCCGTGATCGTCACCGACACGCAGCTGGGCCTGGACTCCACCGCCCGCCTGATCCGCAGCCTCGACCGCGTCCCCAAGCAGGTGATGATAGAGGTGAAGCTGGTAGAAGTGGCGCTGGACCATTCTTTCGACCTCGGCTTCAACTGGAATTTCACCAACGCCGGCGGTTCGGCCGTGGGCACGGTCAACCTGCCCGGCCCGACGCCCGCTGGTAATACGTACGGCGGCTCGCTGACCTTCTTCGGCAAGATCAGCGACCTCTCGTACAACACCGTCATCGCCGCCGCCGTGAAGAAGGGCAAGCTCAAGGTCCTCTCCGATCCCAAGGTGGCCACGCTCAACAATAAGGCCGCCACCATCAACATCGTGGACCAGGTGCCCTACACCACCCGGGAATCCTCTATCGGCTCCGGCGGCGCCACCGTCACCACGGACAAGGTGACCTACGTCCCCTCCGGCATCACGCTCAGCGTGACGCCCACGATAAACTCCGACGGGCGCATCGCCATGCACCTGGTCCCTTCGGTCAGCCAGGCCTCCGGCGGCAGCGCCACCACGCCGCCGCAGACCAACACCCGCAGCACCGACACCAACGTCATCGTGAAGAACGGGGAGACCATCGTGATCGGCGGCATGATCCGCGACAGCCAGTCCGAGGACGTCTACAAGATCCCGATCCTGGGCGACATCCCGCTGCTGGGCATGCTTTTCAGGAAGAAGTCCACGGCCAGGAAGCGCCTGGAGCTGCTGATCTTCGTGACCCCGAAGATAATGGAAGACTAACCGGCCGTGTTTCTGCGGCGAAGGGCCAGGGCCGGAACGGACCTGGTCCTTCTTTTTTAAATGCTGAGCTATATCTTCGCCTTCGTGCTGGGCCTGGCCCCGGCGCTGCAATCCGTTTTCGACCTGCCGCTGCAGCTCGCGCTGCAGCGGGGACTGTTGCTGGCCTGCCTGGTCTGGGCGGCGCTGCGCGCGCACCGCGGCGGGCTGCCGGCGGCGCTGGGTGCGCGCCCGCAGCGGCTGCTCTGGGCGGCGGCCGGTCTTTCCCTCGCCGCGCTGCTGGCCAGCCCTTTCCGGGGGCAGGTCTTCGGCGAATGGGGAAATTTCGCGGCCGGGCTGCTGATCTTCGTCTTCGCCTCTTTCCTTAATAAAGAGGAGCGCGGCCGGGTGGAGGCGGCGGCGCTGGCCGGCGCCTGGCTGGTCTTCGCGCTGGCCCTGGTGCAGGCCTTCGCGCTTAAAAATTTCCACGACCGCCCGCCGCTCACCAACCTTAACGCGCTGGCGCTGTACGCGGTTATGATCTTCCCGCTGGCGCTCGAGCGCAAGAGCCGCTGGCCGCTCGCGGCCGCGATGCTGGTGCTGGTCATCTGGACGCAGTCGCTGGGCGCGGCGCTGGCCGGCCTGGCCGCCGCGGGCTATTACGCCGCGTCGCGCCCCGCCGGCGCGGTGAAGGGCAGCGGCTGGCTGCTGGCGGCGCTCGGCGCCGCGGCCGTCGGGGTGCTCTGGGTGCTGCAGGCCGACTCGCTCGCCGGCCGCCTGACCTGGTGGCGCGGAGCCTGGGACATGTTCCTGGCCCGCCCGCTCGCCGGCTTCGGCCACGCTTCCTACAGCTGGGCGCAGGCCGCCTTCCTCCCCGATGGCGCCTTTAGGGAGCGCTCGATCTACGCGCATAACTATTACCTCGAGTTCCTCGCCGAGAACGGTCTGCCCGCTGCGCTGGCCTGGTTCATCACCGTCTTCGCCGCGGTGCGCGCCAAAGCCGGCCTCGCCAAGTATTCGCTGATAGCGGCGCTGGCCCATTCGCTGATGGATTTCGGTCTCTCCGTGCCGGCCAACTTCTGGCTGTTCTGCTTCCTCCTCTCTTCGCCCGCCGCAGAGGAGGCCGCGCCGCGCCCGTCGCGCCGCGCCGGCGCCGCCGCGCTGGGCCTGGCCGCCCTGCTGCTGGCCGCGCTGCTGGCGCTGGACCTGCGCACGCTGGCCTTCGAGCGCGCCGGCCGCCGGGCGCTGGTTGCGGCGAGCGCTAACGATCTGCCCGGAGCCGAGGAGGCCCTGCGGCCCGAGCTGCGCCCGGGCCTGTTCAGGGGGCGTTCGCTGGAACTGCTGGGCCGGCTCAGTCTTAACGACCATAGCGCCCCGGCCGGCTACCGCTCCGCCGCTTATTACGAGGAGGCGCTGCTGGAGAACCCCTACGGCCCTGCCGCCTGGGGGGGCCTGCGCCGCATCTACTCCCAGCCCGGCCTCGAGCGCGCGGCCGCGGGGCTGGAGCGCCGGCGGCGGGAGGTCTTTAAATGACGCGCCCCGCCTGGCTGGAGCGCTCGCCCGCCTACGCGCCGGCTTTCCTGCTGGTCTTCGCGGCCGCGGCCGGAGGGCTGCGCACCCCGGGGACCTGGCTGCTGTTCGGGACCCTGTACCTCGCCTGGACGGCGCTGCGGCCCGGCGGGCTAGCGGCGGCCGGCCAGGAGGCCGCGCTGCTCTTCTTCGGGTGGCTGGGCGCCGCGGCCCTCTTCTCGCCGGAGCCGGGCGTCTCTCTGGCTGCGCTGGGGCGGTACGGCGTCTGCGCGCTGGTCTTCTTTTCGGCCGCCGGAGGAGCTGGCGGGGAGAAAGGCTGGCTGCGGGCCCTTTATGGCCTGGCCGCCTCGGGCGCCGCGGTATTGCTCTATGAAAAGCTCGCCTCCGGCCACGTGTACGGGCTGATAGGGAAAAATCCCAATTACTCCGCCGCTTTCTGCGCGGCCGCCTTTGCCCCGGCCGTCCTGGCGCTGGCCGGCGCCGGAGAGAAAAAAGACCGACTGCTCTACGGCGCCCTGGCCGCGCTGCTGGCCGCCGGCGTGGCCGCCTCGGGGTCGCGCGGCGCGCTGCTGGCGGCCTTCGCGGCCGCCGCTTGCGGCTTAGGGCTTACCAGGCGCTGGCGCTGGCTCGGGGGCCTGCTGTTGCTGGCGGCGCTCGCCGCGGTCCTGTTGCCCTCGGCCGCGCTGGAAACCGCGCTTAAACTGGAAGACCCGCGCGCCTTCTCCCGCCCGCAGCTCTGGGGCTCAGCGCTGAACGCGGCGGCCGCGTCGCCGCTGCTGGGCTGGGGCCCGGGCCGCGTCGCCGCCGCCTTCGAACTGTTCAAGTTCCCATTCTTCGACGGGGTTTCCTATTACGGGCACGGCACGCTGCACGCGCACAGCGAATTCCTGAACCTGGCCGCCGAGGCCGGCTTCCCGGCGGCCCTGCTCTTGCTGCTCGCCGTCCTGCAGGCGGGGCTTTCCGGCTGGAAGGCGCGCCTGCCTTACCTGCTGGCCGCGCTGGCCGCGCTGCTGCAGGGCGCGGTGGACATGATCTTCTATTCGGGCGCGGTCTCGCTGCTGTTCTGGGGCTCGCTCGGTTTCGCCGCCGCCGGCGCTCCGGCCGCGGGCGGGCGGAAACTTAAGATCTGGCTGGCCGCCGCCGCCCTGCTCTGCCTGCTCGCGCCTTACGCCGGCAGGCTGGCCCGCGGCCCAGGCGCCGCGGACCTCGCGCGCGGCGAAAGCCGGCTCAGCCCCGTAGTGGCGCTGGCGCTGGCCCGCTCCGCCCAGGCCGCTTCCCCGACGAACGCACTGCCGGTGGCCGAAGAAGGCTACGCCCGGGCCGCGTCGGGCGACCTGGCCGGGGCGGCCGGCGCTTTCGGGCGCGCGCTCGACCTGGAGCCGGGCTTCGACGCCGCCCGCGTGGCCCTGGCCGGCGCTTACGCCCGGGCCGGGGACTACGCCTCCGCCTGCGCCGTCCTCGCCGGAGGCCCCGCCGTGCGGGGCGCGCCGCCGGCGCTGAGCCCGTACGACCGCGCCCTGATGGATTTCGACCGGCAGGCCGCCGGCAAGCTGGAAAAAGAATGCGTGAAAAAGAAAGCTGGAGCCGCTACTGCAGCTTCCCCGAAACAGCGCTCGAAGGCAACGAAGTAACGCTGCTGAAAGACGGGGAAGAAGCCTGGCCCGCGATGCTCTCCGAGATAGAGGGCGCGCGGCGCTCAGTGCTGCTGGAATTCTACTCCTTCTCCGACGACTCGGCCGGCCGCGCCGTGGGCGCGCTGCTGCGCCGCAAGGCCAAAGAGGGCGTGGCGGTCTACCTGCTCTACGATTCGGTCGGCTCCATCTCCACCGACAGGAAATTCTTCCTGGCGCTGGCCGCGGCCGGGGTGAAGGTGGCCGAGTTCCGCCCGGTCATCTACTGGAAGCCCTACTGGAACTGGATCAAGCGCGACCACCGCAAGACGGTCTGCGTCGACGGGCGCTGCGCCTTCGCGGGCGGCTTCAATATCACCGAGAGCGACGCCCCGCGCTCCATGGGCGGGCGCGGCTGGAAGGATACCTCCGCCCGCGTCTGCGGGCCCGCGGCCGCGGCGATAGAGCGGCTGTTCTGGGAATCCTGGGCGGCCTCCACGCCGGTGGACGGCAAATCCTCTCCGGCGCTGCCGGTGGCCGAGCCGGGCCCGGCCGGCAACAAGCGCGCCCTGGTACTTTCTGCCGGCGGCTTCCGCAGCGTGCGCTCCATCCGGCGCAGCTACGTCTACGCCATGGAGCGCGCGCTGGACCATATTTACATCACCAACGCCTATTTCCTGCCGGACAAGCTGGTGCTGCGCCGGCTGGCGGCCGCCGCGCGGCGCGGCGTAGACGTGCGCATCATCGGCCCCAAGGAGACCGACCACCCTTATGTCCGGTGGGCCGCGTGGTCCGCCTTCGGCCGGCTTATCAAAAGCGGCGTCAAGGTTTACGAGTGGCAGGGCGCGATCCTGCATTCCAAGACCGCGGTGATAGACGGGACCTGGTCCTCGGTGGGCAGCCACAACCTGGACCACCGCTCCCTGCATTACAACCTGGAAGTCAACGTTAACGTTTATGACAGGTCCTTCGGCGCGGCGCTGGCGCGCGTCTTCAGGGACGATCTTAAGAATTCGAAACAGGTCACGCTCGACGACGTGCGCGGCCGGCCGCTGATGGCCAAGGCCGTCTCGCGCCTGCTCTACCTGTTCCGCTCCTGGGCCTGATGAAAATAATCTTCCTGCTTTTCCTCGCCGCTCTTACGCCCGCTATCCGGGCGCAGGAGCTCGCGCCGCAGAGCGCCTCCGCCGACGAGGCCGCCGCCGTGGCCAACAAGCTGATGACCAGTTTGTTCTTCCGCGGCGAGGTGGCCGACAAGATACTGGACTCCGGCGAGGCCGGCCGCCTGGTGAACCTCGACGGCGTGGAGACCAACGCCGAGGCGCGCGGCCTGCTGATAACCTGGATCCGCCGCAACCCCGACAAGGCGGCCCAGCTCTACCTGAACCTGAAGGGCGCCGGGGGCAAGGTACACACGGCCATCGAGACGCGCGAGATGACCTGGGAGTTCAACCCTGCCTTCCTCGAGGCCATCAAGGCGCTCAACGCGGCGGCCGGCAGCTCTTCCGTGTCGCGCGAGGCCATGGAGATAGCCGCCCGGCGGCTCTACGGCGGCTCGCGCGAAGAGGCGGACAGCCCCGTGATCAAGGACGGCGGCGGGAAGGCCGGCGGCAAGGGGCTCAAGCGCGAGGATTTCGCCGACTACCGCCTGAACAGGGACGCGCTGGGCGCGGAGCTCTCCCGGGCCGCGGGCTGGATGGACGCGGCGCGGCCGGAGGCGGTGCGCCTGAACCTCGGCGGCTCTTACGGGGCCGCGCTCTCTATTTACCAGGAATTCGTGGTGGCCGCGGCTTCGCTCAAGGGGCGGGCTGCCATGACGGCGCTGGAGTCTGAACGCCTGGAAACCCTGCGCTCTGCTCTCCGCTCGTCGCTGGGCGCGCTGGCTCTGCGCGCGCGCATTGCCGAGCTGGCCGCCGCCGAGGCCGCCCTGACCGCCGCGCGCGGCGAACCGGGGAGCGCAGCTCTGCTGGCGGCCCTGGGCAAGCTCAGGGCCGAGTTAGAGGGGTTGGCCGCGCAGGCTGAGTCCGGCCGCGCCGGAGCGAAAGAAGTGGCCGGCCTGGTGAACGCGGCTGAAGGAAAATTTGCCGGGGTGTATTTGGTCTACTCCGCCTACGACGGGCTGCTGAGCCTCAAGCGGCGCTCAGCGCCCGGGGCCTTCTCCTGCCTCTACGATTACGCCGCCTGGCGCTACCTCGCGGCCTACTTCCCGGGCTCGCCCTACCCCAAAGCGCGCGCCGAGCTGACGGCCGCCGCGGGGGCGCTGGACGGAGCGCTGGCCAAGGCCGGCGACGGAGACCTGCCCGGCGCGCTGGCCGCAGCCGACCCGGCCCGCCTGGAGGCCGCCGCGGCGCAGCTGCGCTCCTCCTCTTCCTTCTACCGCGCCGCCCAATTCTTCGGCTGGGGCCTGTTCTTCAGGCCGGTGGAGCTGAAAGTGCTGCCCGCCAAACCCCGCCCCGCCTTCCGCCCGGCCCTGACCATAGCTGAACTTAATAGGGGACGCTGATTCCTAATTCCTAATTAAAATGAAAAAACTCTATATCTTTTCTTACGGGCTCTATCCCGGCCAGGTCACGCTGGAGACGCTGGCCGCCATGAAAGAATGCGGCGCGGTCTACACGCATTGCCTCGACGCGGCTACCGCGGCGCGCTTCGCCGGGCTGGCGCCGGGGCTGAAACTTAATACCGGCTTAAGCCGGGAGGCTACGGCGAAAGCGGCCGTCGCCGCGCTCTCCAAGTTCGACACGGTCGGCTTCCTTACCTACGGCAACCCGCTGTTCCTCAACCAGACCGCGGCCGAGGTGATGAAAGCCGCCGCCGCGAAGAAAGCCGCCGTACGCGTCTTCGCCGCGGTCTCCTCGTTCGACACACTCGTAAATCTTTTTAACCTTAACAAGTTTTCGCCGCGCGGCCTGCGCGTGGTGGACGCCGCGGCCTCCATAGATGCGCCGCACTTCACGCCGGAGATGGACACGCTGATCTTCGTCCCCGACGTGCTGAACCTGAAGTCCAACGCCGCCGCGAAGAAGAAATTCCTCGCCGCCGCCAAAGCCGCCTACCCGCCCTCTGCCCCCGCCTACCTCGCCGACTGCGCCTCCATCTCCGCCGCCGAAGCCAAAGTAATAAAAGGCACCGTCGGCGCCCTCGCCTCCCTGCTGAAAAAAGTAAACGAGCGTCATACCCTCTTTCTTCCCGCCGTAAAAAAATAAAGGCCGCCCTCAGGCGGCCGTTCTGCGGGAAAAGCGCGGGTCCTACATTTTCTTTAAAAGGTCCAGCAGCTCCAGGTCGCTGACATAGGCCATTTCGCGCTCGGCTTCTTCCAGGGTCATCCAGCGGGCTTCCAGCACCTCGTCGGGGGTGGTGGGGATGCCGTCGCCCCCGGCGCGTTTTACCAGGAACCAGCGGACGTCCTTGTCCACCTCGGTGCTGCCGCGCACGAAGGAATAGCGGGCGGTGTAGAGGTCCGAAAGTATCTCGCAGTCCCAGCCTGTCTCTTCCAGCACCTCGCGCAGCGCCGCCTGCTCGGCGGTCTCGCCGGGATCGAGGTGGCCCTTGGGGAAGGTCCAGACCTCTTCGCCCTTGAGGTTGCGCATTTTGATGGCCAGTACGCGGCCGTCCTCGAAGATTATCCCGCCGGCGGAATGTTCTTTGGCGGTTTCGGCCATGGCTAGATAGGCTGCAGGGGGGCGTACTTGAGCATGAAGGTCTGCCGCACGCCGCTGTCGAAGACCACGGTCACCTTGGCGAGCTCGCCGGAGCCGATCTGGTCCACCACGCGGCCGGGGCCGTGCACCGGGTGCATGACCTTGCGGCCTTTGCCCACGCGCGGGATGGACGGCGGCGGCTGATAGGAAGTGATCACCTGCACGTCTTCCTCGCCCTGCCGCGTCGCCGTTTCTTTGGCGACCTTGCTCTCGAAGATGAAGCGCGAACCCAGATTGGGATAGGTGGTGCCGTAGACGCGGCGGGTGTTGGCCCAGGTGAGGAACAAGCGCTGCCGGGCGCGCGTCATTCCCACATAGGCGAGCCGCCGCTCCTCCTCCAGGTCCTCCTCGGAGGCGTTGGCGGCGTTGATGGGGAAAAGGTTCTCTTCCAGGCCGGTCACGAAGACGGCGGGGAACTCCAGGCCCTTGGCGAGGTGCACCGTCATCAGGGTGATGGCGTGCGTGTCGGTATTGAGCTTGTCCACCTGGGAGGACAGCATCACTTCCTCTAAATACTTGTGCAGCGTAGGCGCGGCGCCGTCGCGCGCGCAGTGCTCCTCGAAGTCCTTCACGGCGTTCACGAGCTCCTGCAAATTGCCCAGGCGCGCGAGCGACTCCTGCGGCTCTTTCTCGGCCAGGTCCTCGGTCATCTTCCAGTAGCCGGATTTCTCCAGGATATTGGCGAGCATCGCCGAGGGCGTGGCCGAGAACAGGTCGGATTTTACGCCTTCGAGCAGGTCCAAAAATTCTTTGATGCCGCGCCGCGCGGTGTTGGTGATGTCGGGCACCTGCTCGGCCGAGAGCAGCGCGTCGTAGAGCGGCATCTCCTTCTGGCGCGAGTAGGCCATCACGCGGTCGAGGGCGGTCTTGCCCACCCCGCGCGCCGGCGTGTTCACCACGCGCAGCAGGCTGATGGTGTCGCCCGGGTTCACGAGGAGCTTCAGGTAGGCCAGCACGTCCTTAACTTCCTTGCGGTCGTAGAAGCGCACCGAGCCGATGAGCCGGTACGGGATGCGCGCGCGGCGGCAGGCCTCTTCGAAAGAGCGGCTCTGCGCGTTGGTGCGGTAGAAGACGGCGATATCGTTATAGGTGAAGCTGCCGCGGCCGGTGAGGTGCTTCACCTCGTCGACGATGCCGCGCGCCTCGTCGTTCTCGTTCTGGTACTCCAGCACCTCGGGCGGGTCGCCGTGGTCGGCCTTGGTCCAGAGGTTCTTGGGGCGGCGGTTGCGGTTATGCTTGATGAGCTCGTTGGCGGCGTGCAATATGCGGGCAGTGGAGCGGTAGTTCTCCTCCAGCACCACGGTGAAGGCGTCGGGGAAATCCTTCTCGAACTCCATGATATTGCGGATGTCGGCGCCGCGCCAGCCGTAGACGCTCTGGTCGGGGTCGCCCACCACGCAGAGGTTCTTGTGCTTGGCCGAGAGGGTCTTCACCAGCACGTACTGCGCGTGGTTGGTGTCCTGGTACTCGTCGACGAGGATGTACTGGAAATTCTCCTGGAAGTAGCTCCGGATCTCCTCTTTCTCGTTCAAGAGCTCCACGGTGCGCACGATCAGGTCGCCGAAGTCCATGGCGCCGGCCTCGTTGAGCTTCTTCTGGTAGCGGTGATAGATCTGGGCGGCCTTAAGGCGGGCCGGGTCGTCGGTGGCCTGGGCGTTGATCAGATAGCTCTGCGCGTCCAGCAAATCGTCTTTGGCGCGCGAGATGATGGAGAGGTACATCGAGGCCTTGTTCTTCTCCGCCTCGAAGCCGAGCTCTTCCATGGCCAGGCCGATGAGCTTCTTCTGGTCATCGTCGTCGTATATAACGAAATCCTGTTTTATGCCTATCAAGCGCCCGTGCTGGCGCAGGATGCGCGCGCCGAGCGCGTGGAAGGTGTGTATCCACATGCCGCCGGAGTAGGGCACGAGCTTCCCCACGCGGTGCAGCATCTCCTGCGCGGCCTTGTTGGTGAAAGTGATGGCGAGCACCCGGGAGGGTGGTATGCCCGAGGCGATGAGCAGGGCGATCTTGGAGGTGAGCGTCTTGGTCTTGCCGGTGCCGGCGCCGGCGAGGATGAGCAGCGGGCCCGCGAAATACTTAACGGCCTCGTCCTGCTTGGGATTGAGGCCGAGCTGGGGCAGCAGCGTGGGGTTAAGGTTGAGGTCGAGGCTCACGGGGGTAATTTTATAATTTTACGGAGGCTTTGTGGGCGCCACGCGGCGGCCGTGTTTTTTGTATTATTAATTAATAATTAAGCGAGAGAGAAGGCGCCGGCGTGAATTACCTGCAGTACCTGAAAGAAAGATTCCCACCGCAGCAGTTCCTGCTGCTGGCCGGGCTGCTGGCGGCCGCGGTCGGGGCCTGCGTGCAGGCGCCGCTCTACGGCCGCATAGCGTCCTGGCCGGCCGTGCTGGCCGCGGCGCTGGCGCTGCTGTTCTTCCTGTTCCGCCTGCGGCTCTTCGACGAGCTCAAGGACTACGCCCACGACAGTAAGTATTATCCCGACCGCCCGCTGCACCGCGGCCTGGTCACTGTGGCCGGCATCAAGCGCCTCATCGTATTGACCCTCGCGGCCGAGGTGCTCATAGCCGCGCGCGCCGGGCTCGCCCCGCTGGCCTTCTTCGCCGCCAGCCTGGTATATTCCCTGCTGATGTTCAAGGAATTCTTCGCGCCGGAGTGGCTGCGGGGGCGCTTCACGCTCTATATCCTCACGCACGAGCTGCTGGCGGTGCCTTTGTTCTTCTACGCGGCCGCGCTGCAGGGCCCGCGCCCGGGCCTGCTGGCCGACCCTATGGTCTGGGCGACAGCGCTGTTCCTGGGCTGCCAGCTGTTCTTCCTTGAGATAGCGCGCAAGATGCGGCCCCCGGAGGCCGAGAACGCCGCGCGCGATACCTACACCGCGCAGTACGGCGTGCGGGGCGCGTCGCTGCTGCTCGGCGTCACGGCGGCCGCCGCGCTGGCCCTGGGCTGGTACGCCTGCGGCCGGAGCGCGGTCTACGCCCTGGCCCTGGCGCCTTTCGCCTGGTTCGTGTTCTCTATAATTTCTTTCGCCCGGCGGCCCTCGCCCGCCTCTTCCAAGGCTGTCTTCAATACCGCAGTGGCCTATTTCACGCTGCTGAGCGCCGCCGCTATCTGGGCGGCCCTCGCATGAAGATCTACGATAACTCCAACATAGCCGAGAGTTACTCCGGAGTAACCACGCCGCTGACCTACTCTTTCGCGCGGGCGGTGTACCAGGAGGTCTACGTCCATTTCTGCGGTATGATGGGCGTCGGCCGCCGGACTATAGCGGCCAACCGGCCGATGTTCGCCAAAATGGTGGAGTTCATCGGCGGGCGCATCTACTACGACCTGATCAACTGGTACCGGCTGGTCTCTTTCCTGCCGGGCTATTCCTTCAACCGCGGTTTCTTCGAGAAGATGCTGGGCCTGCAGAAGGAGTACCACTATACGCCGCCGCCGCCCAAGGGCGCGTTCGAGCGGTATTTCGTCGTACTGCCGCGCCTGGCCTTCCAGACGGTGAAGGTGGCGCTTTTCTTCGCTTTCATGGGCGCGCTGGTGGGGCGCTTTAACCGCCGCTTCGACCGGGAGTACGCCAGGCTGTCCGCGCTGGACCTGCCCGCGCTGGACCTGCCGGAGTGCAAGGCGCTTTATTTCCGCGTCTACGACGAGTTCGTGGCGCGGTGGCAGGTGCCCATAGCCAACGACTTCGCCGTGATGGTGGCCGCCGGCGCGGCCGACAAGCTCTACCGCGCCTGGCTTAACGAGGACGGTTACGTGCAGCTGTTCTCCCGCTCGCGCCGCCCGCTGGTCTCGCTGGACCCGGGCTACCGCATACTGGAGATAGTCTCGCTTATAAAGGGTGAGCCGGAGCTGTTGGCGCTGTTCGGCGCCGGCCGGCCCGAAGAGATACTGAGAGAACTGCGCGGAAAATTCAGCGCCTCGCCCGCCGCCGCGGCGGTAGCCGCCTACCTGGCGCGCTTCGGCAGCCGGGTACCTAGCGAGCTGAAGCTCGAATCAAAGAGCATCAACGAACAGCCGGAGTTCTTCATCTCCATACTGCAGGCCACGCTGGCCTCGGCCAGCCCGCGCGAGGTTTACGCCGGGTCCGCCGACGCGGCCGGCGGGCTTGCGCTGTGGCGGCGGCTGGTCCTCTCCGCCGTGGGCGGCTGGGCCGTCAACAGCGTGTTCCGCCGGGAGGAGACCCGCTTCCGCCGCTCGCTGATCTTCGGCTTTTCGCGCCGGCTCTTCCTGGCCATAGCCGATAAGTTCGCGGCGCGCGGGCTGCTGCGCACGCGCGAAGATATTTTCTACCTGACCATCGAGGAAGTGTTCGCCCTGATAGACGGCGGGCCCGCCGAAGGCCTGGGCGCGCTGCTGGCCAGCCGCAAGACCGACTATGAACTGTGGAAACTGGCGGACCTGCCGCGCCGCATAGAGTCGCAACTGCCCGTGGAAGCCATCGAGACCGGCCTGCGCGGCAGCGCGGCGGCGGCCCCCGCCGCCCGCGGCGTGCTCAAGGGCGTGACCGCGGCCCGCGCGCGCACGGCCACCGTGGCCGGCGTAGCCCTGGTGCTGCCCGACTTCGACCCGAACGCCGATTTCGCGGGCAAGATCCTGGTGACGCGCCAGACCGATCCCGGCTGGACCATAATTTTTCCGCTGCTCAAGGGCATAGTGGTGGAGCGCGGCGGCATGCTGTCGCACGCGGCCATAGTGGCGCGCGAGCTGCGCATCCCGTGCATAGTGGGCGTGGAGCGCGCCGTGGCCGGCGTGCCGCAGGGCGCGGGCGTAGAGCTGCGCCTGGAGACCGGGGAGGTGCATGTACTCAATTGACCGCCCGGCCTGGCTGAACTGGCCGAACGCCCTGTCCTTTGCCGCGCTGCTGACGGCGTGGGCCGCCATCCTGCTGCTCCTGCGCGGGTTCTTCTACCTGTCCTTCTCGCTCGCGCTCGTGGCGCTGGTGCTCGACGCCTTCGACGGCATGCTCGCCAGGAAACTGCACCAGGAGTCGGAGTTCGGCCGGCAACTCGACAGCCACGTCGACGTTTTCATCTATCTCCTCTACCCGGCGCTCGCCTGCTACCTGCCGCTCGCCATGCGCAGCGCTTTCTCCGTAGTCGCGCTGTCGGTCTTCCTCGCCGCCGGCATCTTCAGGCTGGTGCGCTTCACGCTGCAGGGCTTCGCCGCTACCGAGACCGGCGCGCGCGCCTACGTCGGCATGCCGGTGTATTACAACCACCTGCTGCTGCTGGCGCTCGTGGCGCTGAAGCTTTACGGCTTGCCGTATTTCGACGCCCTGGCCTCCGTGCTGCTGCTGGCCGCGGCGGCGCTGATGGTCTCAAAAGTTAAAGTGCCCAAGCCGGTGTCGGTGCCGGCTTTTGCCGCGCTGCTGCTGGTCATAGCGGCTATCTTCGGCCTGATGGAATTTTATGGAAGCGACAGGCTATAACTGGGTGCCGGACGGCGCGCACGCCTGCGCCGCCCTGGTAAAAAAGATCTACGCGGGCCACCCGGCCTACGCGGAGGCGCTCGCCGCGGAAACGCTGCGCCAGCTGGCGCCCCAGAACCCGTTTTTGGCTTTCGGCTCGCGGCAGGGGTTCCTGGCCGCCGGCGCCGGCGGGCCGGAGGCGCACGCCTGCGCCATTATCGATAAACGCCTGCCCGGCGTCGGCCTTATCGGCTACTTCGAGGCGGCCGGCGGCGAGGCCGCGGCGGCCGTGCTGGACGCGGCCTGCGCCCACCTGGCAGAGCTTGGCCTGAAAAAGATCTTCGGCCCGGTCAACGATACGGTCTGGCAGCGCTACGGCGCAGCCTCCGGGAACGCCGAGCCATTTTACGGCGAGCCGTACACGCCCGCCGCCTACGCCGGTTACTTCGGCGCGGCCGGCTTCACGGCCCGCGACAGGCGGGTGAGCGCCGTGCTGCCGGCGGAAGAGCTGCCTTTCGCGGCTTTCTCCGGGCGGGAGCAGGACCTGCTGGGAAAGGGCTACACCTTCGAGGAGCTGGCCCCGGCGGAACTGCCGGCACGCGCGCGGGAGATACATGCCCTGGCCGGCGAGGTCTTTTCCGGTTCCCCGCTGTTCGTGCCGGCTTCGTATGAGGAATTCCTCTACTCGGCCGGCGCGCAGGCGGGCGCGGCCGGCGCGCACTTCATCCTTGCCGGCTGCGGCGGTCGGCCGGCGGCCTTTCTCTGGGGCTTGCCCGACGCCTGCTCCGGCGGTGAGAACTTCATTTTCAAGACCATAGCCGTGCTGCCGCAGCACAGGCGCTCCGGCCTGGGCGGCGCGCTGTTCTGCCGCATGCAGGCGCGCGTGCGGGAGCGGGGCTTCAAGCGCTGCTTCTTCTCCACGATGCGCGCGGGCAACGCGGGCATAGCGGCGCTGACCGGCAAGAAGGCCGGGCAGCACCGGGAGTATCTCACCTTCGGCAAGGAGGCGGCTTGAACGGCGTGCTGGTGATGGTGGCCGCCTACGCCGCGGTCTTCGCCGGAGCGGAATACCTGCTGCGCCGCGGCTGGCCGCCGCTGCTGACGCGCAAGTCCGCGCACGCGGCCGGCGGGCTGGTGTCTTGCGCGCTGCCGGTCTTCGTTACCAAGGCGGCGGCGGTATCGATAGGCGCGGGGTTCGCGCTGTTCCTGCTGGCCGCCGTGCGCGCCCGCAAGCTGCCCAGCGTGCACATCGCGGGCGGAGGCACCGGAACCGTGCTTTTCCCGGCCGGGCTTGCGCTCAGCGTGCTGCTGTTCTGGCGGGCCGACGGGGTTATCTTCCAGTGGTCGGCGCTGCTGATGGGGCTGGCCGACGCCGCGGCAGGGGCAGGTGGCGGGTTGTGGGGTAAAAAGACCTACAGCCTGACCGGCCCCAAGACCGTGGAGGGCAGCCTGCTGTTCTTCGCCGTGGCGCTGGCGCTGCTGGGCGCCTTTGTGTTCTCTCGGCACGGGTTCAGCCTGGCCGGGGCGGCGGCCGCGGCCGCCGGCGCGCTGGCCGTCACCGCGGTAGAGAGCGCGCTGGGCGGGGGCTGGGACAATGTCGGGGTGCCGCTGGCCGCAGGGGCCGTGTTGCTGCTGCTGAAATGAATATCGACCTCGAACTATTTTCACACCTTAACCAGGCCTCCGACTTGGAGGTCATGGGCCGCAAGGCTTTTAATCTGGCCCTGCTGGCCCGCTCGGGCTTCAAGGTGCCGCGCGGCTTTGTAGTCCCGGCCGGCACGCGGCCGGAAGACCTGGACGGCGGACTGGAGGCGGCTTTCGAAGGGCTGGGCGCGCCCCTGGCGGCCGTGAGAAGCTCCGCGGCAGCCGAGGACGGGGTTAATGCATCCTTTGCGGGCCAGTTCGACAGTTTCTTAGGCGTGAATGCGGCCGGGCTGCGGCAGGCCGTGCTGGACTGCCTGGCGTCGGCGTCTTCCGCGCGCGCAACGGCCTACGGCGGCGGCGCGGCCGTCCACATGGCGGTGCTGGTGCAGGAGCTGGTGGACGCGGACGTGTCCGGAGTGGCTTTCTCCTGCGACCCGGTGACCGGCGACAGGAACCGCGTAATCGTGGAGGCCGTCTACGGCCTCTGCGAGCCGCTGGTGAGCGGCGCGGTCACGCCGGACCATTACGTGATCTCGGGGCTCGAAGTAATAGAGACGCTGCCGGCGCAGCAGCGGGAGCTGCTGGCCGCCGACCCGGAGGGAGGCACGGTCATGCGGCCGGTGCCGGAGGCGCAGCGCTCCGCGCCAAAGCTCCGCGCCGAGGAACTGCGGCAGGTGGCCGCCGCGGCCATCCGCGTCGAACTTCTTTTCGACCGCCCGATGGATATAGAGTGGGCGCTGAAGGACGGGAAATTATACCTGCTGCAGGCGCGCCCGGTGACGGGCCTGGGAGACTAAATGAGATTGAGCGATAAACTGCGGCTCAAATGGCTGATGGCCACGAAGACGCTGGATTATTCCGCCGAGGCCACCGACCGGATGTACCGCGTCTACCTCAACCACGGCAAGGTGATCCATTACCGGAAAGGGCATCCCGTATATTCGCTCTCCAGCCCGGCGCTATTTACCGGCCCATCGGCCAATTTCTTCGCGCGGCAGCTCTACAAGAGCATACACGGCAAGAACACGCCGAATTTGCTGAGCTTCGCCATCACCGACGAATGCAACGCCACCTGCTCCCACTGCAGCTTTTACGCCAAGGAAAAGAAGGAGTCCCGCCCCGTAGTCACCCGCGAGCAGGCCATCTACCTGCTCAAGTCGGCGCAGGACCTGGGGGTGTCCGTCATTAATTTCACCGGCGGCGAGCCGCTTATGCGGCCCGACCTGCCGGAAATAATCAAGAGCATAGACAAGGACCTCTCCACCGTGGCGCTGTTCACCAACGGCTGGCACCTGGAAGAGCGCTGCTCCGAGCTGAAGGCTGCAGGGCTCGACAGCCTGTATGTCAGCGTGGATTCTTCCGACCCGGTCGCGCACGACAAGGCGCGCGGGCTGGAAGGGCTCTCGGCCCGCGGCGAGCGCGGTATAGCCAAGGCCCTGTCGGCCGGGTTCTCCGTCGGCCTCTCCTGCTGCGTCACGCCGGAATCCTTCAAGGCGGGCGAGCTGGGCCGCGTGATAGAGCGGGCCAAGGACCTGGGCGTGCACGAGGTGATAGTCTACGACGCCGCCCCGACCGGCCGCTACGCCGAGCGCTGCGACCTGGGCAGCCGCGCCTGGCTGGAGGAAATGATAGAGTCCGTGAAAAAACACAACGAGGATTACTCCTACCCCGGCGTGCTGGTGTACGCCTACACCACCAGCCACCGCAGCGTGGGCTGCTCCTCCGGCGTGAATTACTTCTACCTCAGCCCCTGGGGCGACGTCTGCCCCTGCGACTTCAACCACATGATCTACGGCAACGCCCTGGAGCGGCCGCTCTACGAGATCTGGGACAAGATGACCTCGCTGCCGGACTTCACCTGCGCCAAGTGGGGCTACTGCCGCATGAAAGACCCGAAATTCGCGGACGCAAAGACCATCTCAAGGGAGTTCAAAAAGTATGATTGAATACTACCGCAGACTCTGGGCCGCCGGGCAGGCCATGTACGAGGCGCACGCCTTCGACAGAACGCCGACGGGGCCGATAGTGGCCTTCGAGCTGTTCCTGCTGGCCTTCTCAGGCTTTACGCTGTACTGGCTGTGGAAGAACGAGAAAAAGGGCGCGCAGCGCTTCTTCCTCGCCGCGGGCGGCCTGTTCATCCACCAGTTCTTCACTTCGCCGATGTGGCATAACTACAAGCTGGGCTGGTGGTCCTACCTCTACCAGGATATCAGCTGGATCTCCACCTTCGCCTGGGCCTCCCTGATAATGTGGACCCTCACCCTCGTCGACCGCTTCCGCGCTAATTGGCCCGACTGGAAGCGCTTCCCGGTCTATCTGGCGGTCCTCGCGCCGGCCGCGCTGGTCTACGAGGCCATTCTTCTGAAGCTCGGCGTCAGCGGCTACTCGCCGGAGGTGCAGCAGGCCATCAGCGGCCGCACGCTGCTGGGCACGCCGGTGGAAACCTTCGTCTACGTGCCGGTGTTCATGGCGCTGGTGGTGAGCTTCACCAAGTACTGGAGCTTCTACATAATGAGCAAGCCGGTGATACCGCTGCGGCACCGGCCGTGGGTGCGCAGCTTCGCCATTACGCTGGTCTCGGTGCTGCTGTTCGAGATTACCGTGGAGCCGATGGTGCAGAACGTGGGCTTCCCGGCTTGGTCCTATATCTTCCACGACATCACGCTGGTGCTCACCGGGGCGTGGATAGTGCTGACCTGGCTGGCGATAAACCTGGTAGACAAGTTCTTCATCCACTTCAGCCTGCGCGGCAAGTTCCTGGCTTACCTCGGCGTGGTCTTCGCCGGGGTGCTGCCCGCCGAGATCTGGCTGATCGCCAGCGGGCACCGGGTCTACGGGCCCAGCACCGTCTCGGCCTTCACCGGTCTGCACGTGCCGTGGACGCTGGTGCCGGTGGAGGTGGTCTTCGGCATCCCCCTGTATTTCGCGCTGATACTTTCCTTCGTGAAATACTGGGAGATCATCCTGGACAATAAATAGTCCGGCGGAGCTAGTGTCGGTAAACATCCGTTCTTAAGAAGGTAAAGTAATGACCATAATGACTCTCGGTTTCTGTCTGCTCTTTATATTGGCCGCGTTCGCCATACAGGTGGTGCTGCCGATATTTCTGCTCTACAAACTGGTGCGCTTTTTAATGCGTAAGTTCGGCGGCGGGCAGCCGGAGCCAAAAGCCGCGGCGGGTGAAGGCCTGAAAGCGGCGCTGGAGCGCTCACGGGCCGAAAGCGGAGACGCCTCCGGGGCCGTGACCGCCGCCCCGCAAAGCGAGTTCGCGAGCCCGGCCAGGGAAGCCATTTTCGTGAAGCTGAAAAAAGAAGGCAGGCTGGACCGCCTTGCTCTGGTCTACTACGTGGAGGACGCGCTGAAATCCGGCCTGACGCCGCAGGCCGTGGCCGAGGCCCTGCGGGCCAAGGGCTGGCCCGAAGCGGATATCGCCGCGGTGGTGCCCGGGTAGCCGACGCTTATATGACCAAAGAAAAACTGAACGCTTTTTTCATCACCGAGGAACAGCTGGGCGAGCGCAAGATAAACGTGCTCCGGCTGGCCTTCCTGGCGGTGTTCCTGCTCAACGAGTTCTCCAACTACTACGTGCTCAAAGTGGTGGCGGGCTGGCTGCACGAGCGCGCCGTAGCGACCATGCTGGCCTGGCTGGCCTACGCCGCGGGCGCGTGGTACTTCGTCAACAAGCGCCGCCTGTACGACCGGCCGGTAAAATATATTTCCGCCGCCGCCGACGCGCTGTTCCTGACGCTGACCATAGTCCTCGTCGAGGGCAACAACGGCCCGCTGGTGCCGGTCTACTACATCCTCATCGTCGGCTGCGCGCTGCGCTACAGCTACCGCGCGATACTCGCCGCGGCCGGCTTCTCCGCGCTAGGCTACGCCGCCGTATGGTATACGTCTTTCGGCAACCCCCGCCTGACGCCTATCCCCGCCTATTCCGCTATCATCCACCTGCTGATCATGGTGATGATGGGCGCCTTCGCCGCCTACGCGGTGAAGAAGATGCGCGACCTGGTGCTGAAGTTCGCCGAGAACCTGCTGCGCCGCGAGCAGGCCGAGGGCGCCCTGTCGCGCTACGTCTCGCACCAGGTGGCGCGCAAGATCCTGGACACGCCCGACGGCGCCGCCTCCATGGGCGAAGGCCGCCGCACCCACGCGGCCATCCTGTTCTCCGACATCCGCGGCTTCACGCCGCTCTCCGAAGGCATGGACCCGGCCGAACTGGTTAAGCTGCTCAACGCCTATTTCACCCGGATGGTGGACGTGGTGTTCCGCTACGACGGCACGCTGGACAAGTTCGTGGGCGACGCGCTGATCGTGGTCTTTAACGACCCCTTCGAGCAGCCAGACGCCGAGCGGCGCGCCGTGGCCTGCGCGGCCGCCATGCAGGCGGAGATCGCAGTTTTCAATAAAGGGCAGGCCGCAGCCGGCAAGAATACGCTGGGCGTGGGCATAGGCGTGCACTGCGGGCCCGTAGTGGCCGGCAACGTGGGCTCGGAATACCGCATGGACTACACGGTGATGGGGGACACGGTCAATTTCGCGTCGCGGCTGCAGGGCAAGGCCCCGGCCGGCGCCGTGTTCGTGTCGGAGGCGGTACGGGCGAAGACCGCTGCGGAGTACGAGTATAAGGACCTGGGCGGGATGGACTTCAAGGGCTACGCCGGGCAGGCGCAGGTATTCCAGTTGTCGGGCGCCGCGGCGGGGCCTGCTTCAGTTTAAATTCTCGCGCAGCCAGAGCTCCAGGCTGACGAAGCGCCAGAGGCCGGAGATGTCGGTGGTGCCGGGCGCTATGGCGGCCGCGAACAGGGCGTCGAAGTTCTTCAGCACGGATGCCCGGTTTATAAAATCCGAGGCGTAAAACTTTCTCCCGCTCAGGGCGGCTTTCAGTTCGCGCCGGTTCCTTTTCATGAAATCCTTCCAGACCGAAACGGGGGCGGTGCCGCCCACCTTTTCTTTTCTCCAGCACACCTGGTCGGGCAGCACGCCGGTCATGGCCGTGCGCAGCAAATACTTGGTCCAGCCGCCGTGCAGCTTGTAGCAGGCGGGCAGGGAGAAGGCGTACTCCGCCAGGCGGTGGTCCAGTAACGGGAGCCGGAAGCGGAAGGGGATCAGGTGCTCGAGCTCGTTGCCGAGGGCCAGGGTGTCGCGCTTGAGCACCTGCTGCAGGTTGAACTCGGGCCCGCGCTGCAGCGGGTGGCGCCGGCCGGCGTACTCGCCCAACAGGTCCCGGTTCACGGTCTCCTTTACGAAGAATTCAGACAGCTCCGGGGCGCAGGACTGGGTGCGCAGGAAGCATTTGTAGAACTCGGGCCCGGGCTCGCCCTCCACGCCAAACTCGCCCAGCCGGTCCGCGAAGAAGGTCTTGAACTCGGCGGAGAACGCGGCCACGCCGCGCTCGCGCAGCACCTGGTTGAGGTAGACGGTGAAATTCCTTTCGGGGTAACCGGCCAGCATCTCGTCGCCGCCGCTGCCTTCCAGCAGTACTTTCACACCGCGACGCTTGGCGGCCTTGATCAGCTGCATCTCGCCCAGCACCGAGGCGTCCATCACGGGTTTCTCTGCCGCGCGGGCCAGCGCCGCCACCTCGGACCAGGGGATAGCTTTGAAACCCGCCGGCGTGACTTCGCAGCGCGGGAAGCCGGCTGCCGCCGAGGACGCGCGGATGAAGGGCGCTTCGCGCGGCCAGGGAATACTGAAAGTGGGAGGGCGGTCCTTCTTGGCGAGCAGGCGGGAGGCCAGGCAAGTGATGCTGGAAGAGTCCAGGCCGCCGGACAGCAGGATGCCCAGGGGCTCACTGCCGCCCAGCCGCAGCCGCACGGCGTCTTCAAGCAGGCCGCGGAATTCGGCGGCGTGGCGCGCGAGCGCTTTTTTATCCGGACGCCCGAGCTCCTGGTTGCAGGCCGGGTCGTAATAGCGCCTTATGGTCAGGCTCCTGCCGGGCCGCGTAAAATACATGCAACAGCCGGCGCCCAGTTTCCGAACGCCCTCGAAAAAAGTTTCCTCGGGCTGGTTGCAGTGGTTAAGGACCAAAAAATCGTAGACGGCCTGCGGGTTGGGCGCCTTGGGAACCAGCGGGCAGGCGAAAAGGGCTTTAAGACCGGAGGCGAAAACGAGAGTCTTGCCGTCGAAAAAATAATGGAGCGGCCGCAGGCCGAATCGGTCGCGAGAGCAGAATAGGGACTTGTTTTTCTCGTCCCAGCGGGCGAAGGCCCATTCTCCGTTGAACTTCTCCTGGCAGCCGGCGCCCCAGCGGGCGTAGGCGTGGTAGACCAGCTCGCTCTCGAGGGAGGTGGCGAACCGGCAGCCGGAGCTTTCCAGCTCCCGGCGCAGTTCTTTGTAGTTGTAGAGCTCGCCGCTGTAGAGCAGGCTGGCGCCGTCGGGGCCGGCGAAGAGGGAGGCGTCCGCGCTTTCGCTCTTCAGGGCGGTGTTGGCCGAGGCGTAAGCGCCAGCGCCGGCGGGGAACAGGCGCAGGAGCGGCTTGTCCAAAGGCGAAGTGAGGCGGCAGATACCGGATATCATGTTCGTTATGGCCCCCGCGGCCCTTATGGATAAAATTATACTTTAAAAAAACAGCCGGCCCTTTCGGGCCGGCTGTTTTGGCGCGGCGGCAGGACTTTTACACGTTGAACTTGAAGAAGCAGATATCGCCGTCCTTCATCACGTATTCCTTGCCCTCGGAGCGGATCAGGCCCTTCTCGCGCAGGACCTTTTCTTCCTTGTACTTCATGATGTCGTCGAAGGAATAGACCTCGGCGCGGATGAAGCCTTTCTCGAAGTCCGTGTGGATGCGGCCGGCGGCCTGCGGGGCCTTCAGGCCGCGCCGGAGGTTCCAGGCGCGCACTTCGTCCTCGGAGCCCGCGGTGAAGAAGCTGATCTGGTCGAGCAGCTTGTAGCCTGCTATGGCCATCTTCTCGAGGCCGGTATAGTCCTCGCCGAGGTCCTTGAGGAACACGGCTTTCTCCTCGTCGGGCAGTTCGATGATCTCGGACTCTATCTTGGCGGAGATCTCCACCAGGATGGCGCCGCGGGCCTTTATGAACTCGCGCAGTTTGGCGATGACTTCCTTGTCGGGCTGCTCGGAGGTGTTGGCCACGAAGAAAACGGGCTTCACGGTCAGCAAATTGAAATCGCGCACTTCGTCTATGGTATAGCCGGCCTCGCGGGCGGGCTTGCCGTCGGCGAGCAGCTTTTTCAGGGCCTCAAGCCGCACCTTTTTTTCCTCGGCGTCTTTGGTGCGGGCCTTCAGGTCGCGCTGATTCTTTTCCAGCGCCTTGTCCACGGTCTCCATGTCGGCCAGCAGCAGCTCGGTCTCTATGACCTCGATATCGCGGATGGGGTCCACTTCGCCCAGCACGTGCACCACGTCGGGGTCCTTGAACACGCGCACCACCTGCACGATGGCGTCCACCTCGCGGATGTTCGCGAGGAACTTGTTGCCCAGGCCCTCGCCCTTGGAGGCGCCCTTCATCAGGCCGGCTATGTCGACGAACTTTATATAGGAGGCCACTTTCTTGGGCGGCTTGAACAGGTCGAACAGCGCGTCGAGGCGTTTGTCCGGCACCGGCACAACGCCGACGTTGGGGTCGATGGTGGTGAAGGGGTAGTTGGAGGAAGCTGCCCCGGCGCGGGTGAGCGCGTTGAACAGCGTGGATTTGCCTACGTTGGGTAGCCCGACGATGCCGATATCCATTTTTACAATCCTTGTCCGGTGTGGAACTGGCGGCGCCGGCCGCCTGAAAACAATGTAATTATAACAATTCCCGGGCGGGTCCGCCTCGCCGGCGTACCGCGGTGGCGGGTGCTTGCTGCCGGGTGGTTTAGCTAGGGTTTATTCTGCGGCGGCTCTCCCTGGCCCTGCGGGTGGAACTTGTTCCACTCCTGGTGGCCCCTGGGCAGGGTGAAGCCTATGGTGTAGCGGCGCCAGCGTTCTTTGACGTACTTGAGGCCAAGGTGCAGCTCGGCCTCCTCCCGGGTTTCCAGCGTCAGGTAGCCCTCGGTAAGGCCGTGCTCCCTGCAGAGCTCGCGGCCGGCGGAGCAGGGCGTGTAGAAGATGTCGTCCATGGCGCCGTAATGGTTCTCCACTCGCTTGATGAAGCCGTGGATGCGCTGCTTGACCTGCAGCTTGCGCTCGTTGGACAGTTCGGAGAAATTCTTGGGGTCCGGCGGCGCTGCCTCGCGCTGGCCGTCGCGGTTCCCGTCCCGGGGGGGTCCGGCGGCGCTGTCCCTGTTCTGCTTCGGCTCCTCGGCCGAGGCGTCGCCGGTCTTAAGCTGGCCGGCGTCCACCCTGGCGGCGGCGTCCTCCTCCGAAATGAACCTGGCGTCGCGCCCGTTGCGCTTTTCCACCGCTACCCACTCGAGGAAAGGCTTGAGCTCCTCGGCGGTAGGCTCGCTGCGCGAAACTCCTGCCGGTGCGCTCTTCTCCGCCGGCGCCTCTTTTTTAGTGTCCGCGGCGGCTGTGCTGCCTGAACCGGAGGCCGCGCCGCCCCCGCTTCCGCCGCCTCCCGCCCCGCCTTCGGCGTTGGCCGCGGCCGAGGCCGCGGGCGGGGTGCCGCCCGAGGCGGCTGCGGCAGACGCGCCGCCGGACAATTTCGCGTTATAAGAACTTTCTGAGGAGGACCGCGAGCCCTCGTCGGCGCCGTTCAGATCGGCGGTCCCGCCCTGGCCCCGCATGCCCTGCAGGCCGCCTCCGGCGCCGTGGCGAGGCCCGGAAGAAAGGCTGCCGGCGCCGGTATAGTCCGGGCCTTCCCGGCCCGCCAGGGCCAGGCTGCGGGAAAGTTTAGGCGCGCCGCCTTCGGCCTGCTGGTAGGGGGACCTGGCGCCGGGGCTGCCGAAGGCCGGCTTTTCCGGGGCGCCGGCCGCGCGCTCTCCCGGCGCGGCCTTCCCGCTCCAGGCGCCGGCTGCCTTCTGCCCGTCTTCCTGCGGGGCCGCCGCCGCTCCCGCCGAGGCGCTGCCGCCGGAGCCGCCCCAGGCACCCGTGGCCTGGGCGTAGAGCTTGTCGCCTCCGCCGCGGCCGTAATTCCTGTCGTAGAACTCTTCCAGCGGGTCGGGTTCCTGTTCAGTGGCCCCCTCGGCGGACTGGCTTTCCCCGCCCGGCATCTCCGGGGCGGGGCTGGCTGAACCGCCTTCAAAGAACCGCTGAACCTTGCCGGCTATGGCCTTGCCGCCCGCCGCCAAGGCCTCGGCGTAGGTGGGTTTTTCCGGCGCGGCCTGGCGGGAGCCGAAACCGTGCTGTATACCGCTGCCGCCGCGCAGCTCGCTCATGCCTACGTGGAGCACGGTAAAAAATGAGCCCGACGCCAGCGCGAAAACGCCGGACATCAAAAGAAAAAAGGGCCTGCCCGATCTGCTTTGCATAAGAATACGCGCCCCGGGTTTATCTCTGTCACTAATAGTATAAGTGGCGTTTCGGCTTTTCGCCAGCCCCCCCTGGTGTTTTGTTCCGGTATAAAAGAAGCAGCCGCCGGGTCATGTCCGGCGGCTGTTTGTTCGCGCAGCTGCATTAACTGCAAAATTTGGCGGTCCTTTCAGGATGAAGTTCGAAACTTCTTTGCGCAACATCCTGAGGTAACCTTATAAATACCGCTTTCTAGCCGTTAGA
>MGUG01000059.1 GCA_001799845.1 Elusimicrobia bacterium GWC2_64_44
AAAATTAAAATTTAATTTTCCGTCGGAGAAAGTTCGGGAGTTGCGGCAGGCGGCCGACTTCGGGAAACCGGGTTTTAAGACTTCAGAAATTTGGCGCCCCCATGGGGATTCGAACCCCAGATCTCTGCCTTGAAAGGGCAGCGTCCTAACCGCTAGACGATGGGGGCGCAAGACCGAATTACTTTTAAAAAGCCGGCTTAAAAACGGGCTTTTATTTTGTAGAATCATAGTTTAGCAATTGCCGTCGGCAGGTGTCAAATTCAGCTGTCCACAGCGGGGGTTAATATGACGGAAGAAAACAGTAATCAGGAAAAACCGGAGCCGTCCGCCGAAGAGGCTGAATCGTCGGTGCGCGCGGAGCTGGCCAAGGCCCGCTCCCGCAGCAAGGTGATGACGGCGGTGGCAGTGTCGCTGGGTACTATCCTGGTGATACTGGCCGGCGTGGCCTACGTTATTTATAGCAAGGTCAGCGCCGCCAAGGACAATTTTGAGGAAGTGTTCCGCGCCATGCCCATGCCCGAGGCCGCGGAGCAGCAGAACCGCATGCTGGCCGCGCCGGGGCTGTACCCTTCTTCCGGCACGCCGGTCTCCTCGCTGGGCATGTTCTCCGGCAGCCTGCCGTCAGCCACGCCGCTGCAGATGAGCCCGGAGCAGCGGGAGCGGGCGGTCGCGGCCGTAACCAAGTATACCGAGCGCCCCATCATGAAGCAGTTCATGGACGAGATCAAGCGCAATCCAGACGTGGCGGCCGCCCTGGCCGACACCAAGGCGGGCGGCAACCCGCTGGCCCTCATAGCCGCGGCGCAGAACGCCAGGGGCATAGAGAAGGTGATGATGAAGTACGCCATGAACCCCGAGTTCATGAAGACCATGATGGAGATCACCAACGACCCGGCGCTTAAAGCCTATACCGGCGGGATGCCGGGGGGGATGCAGCCGCAGGGTCAGGGGGTGGCCATTCCCGCCATGCCCGAGCAGACCGCGGACCCGGACGGAGACGGCGAGATGACCTTCGACCCGTCCGCCATCAGCGGCGCCAAGCCCGCCGCGCCGGCCCCCGCCCCTCGTACCAAGAAGGTACCCTCGCCGGTTGACAGCGGCCGATAATATAAGTTTAATATAGAGATATGTGGCTGAAATCCCTATCGCGTTTCATCAGGAACGCGGCCAAGCCTGTCAGCATCTTCATCATTCCCCACAACGGCATGTCGTCGCTGCGGTTCAACCTGCCGGTGATGTTCCTGCTGGTCTTCGGCATAGGCTGGACCGGCATGACCATCTGGGCGGGCTACATAGCTGGGCGCCACTTCGACTATTACGTCACCAAGGCGGACAACCAGATCCTGCGCACCAAGATGGCCTACGTCTCGGAGCAGGTGGAGCAGGGACTGGCCTACCTGGAGATGACCAAGCGCACCGACAACCAGCTGCGCAAGGTGCTGGGCATAGACCCGGGCGCCTTCGCCAAGGAAGAGGGCCTCGGCGGCCCGCAGCAGTCCGACATGGCGGATTTCCGCCGCCTGCTCAACAACAAGGCCTCGGAGATCAAAGAGGCCACGCTCAATAATTCCATCCAGAAGATGCAGGAGGAGTCGCGCCAGCGCCTCTCCAGCTATTCCGAGATCACGCTTTACCTGACCGACAAGCATAACGGCGCGCGGGCCACGCCGGCCATCTGGCCCGCCGAGGGCCGCATCACCTCGCCTTACGGCTACCGCATCCACCCGCTGCGCCTGTCCACCGAATACCACAGCGGGGTGGACATCGCCAACGAGGCCGGCACCAAGATCTTCGCCACCGCCGACGGCGTGGTGCGCCACTCCGGCTGGGCGCAGGGCTACGGCATGTGCGCCGTGGTAGACCACGGCTTCGGCTATTCCACGCTTTACGGGCACATGAGCGAGATCGTCGCCAAGGAAGGCACGCCGGTCAAGCGCGGCCAGGCGATAGGCCGCATGGGCTCCACCGGCACCTCTACTGGCAACCACCTGCACTACGAGGTGTGGACCGGCGGGCTGCCGCGCGACCCGATGAAATTCCTGCAGGTCGGCGGCAAGCACGCCGGCAACTTCGCCGGGCTGTTCGACGGCATCTTCGGGGGGCTGTGATGGCAATGTTCAAGAACACCAATATCAGTTTCGAGACCAAGAACGGCGACACCGTGATCGGCACCGAGGCCTATTTCCAGGGCACGCTGACGGCCAAGGGGTCGCTGCGCGTGGACGGCCGCATAGACGGCTCCATCGTCGACGCGAAGATAGTGACCATCGGCAAGAGCGGTAAGGTCAAGGGCGACATCTCCTGCGAGATCTGCTACGTTTCCGGCGAGGTGCGGGGCAACGTGACCGCGCTGGACCACATAGAAGCGCTGGCCGGTTCGCGCGTGGACGGCGACATGCGCTCGCCGCGCATCATGCTGGAGGAAGGGGCCGTGTTCAACGGCAACTGCTCCATGGACGCGCCCAAGAAGCAGCCCGCCGAGCAGCCCCAGCAGAAAAATTCCAAAACAGAGGCTAAACAACCATGAACGCATTCTTCTCCAGGCACCGCCGCGTGATCTTCGGGGCCGTCGCCGCCGTCTTCCTCGTGGGTATCTTCGTGGGCCTGGGCGCCTACATGTTCACCGGCTCGGCCGACTCGGCCGTGGCCGAGGTGGGGGGCAAAAAGATCCCCTACCAGCGCTTCACCTCGCAGGTCAACCGCGTGATGGCCAGCGTCAAGGACTCCGGCGCCGAGGTCAACGAGATCCTTTCCAAGAGCGTCAAGCAGGAAGTCTTCCGCGAGATGATCATCGAGGAGCTGCTCTGCCAGCAGGGCGAGAAGCTGGGCATGCTGGTGCCGGACTTCGAGGTGGCGGTGGAGGTGCAGAACACGCCGCAGTTCCGCGAGAACGGCCAGTTCAGCCCGCGCGCCTACTACCAGGCCATCTTCAACGAGTTCCAGATGACGCCGGCGGAGTACGAAGCCTGGCGCAAGAAGGCCCGCCTGGCCAACAAGTTCAAGCAGTTCGTCTTCACCAGCGTCAAGGTCACTCCCGACGAGGTGAAGGCCTATTACCTGGCCAAGAACAAGGGCCTGGCCAATTTTGAGAAGGAAAAAGCGAAGTACACCGACGAGCTGGCCCGCGCCAAGTTCTCCGACATCGCCAACTACCTGCTGCGCCAGCTGACGACGCGCCAGGAAGTGAAGAGCTACCTGGAGCTCCGCGAACAGGGCCGCTGACGGCTCCGGCCGCCGTTAAGCGCCGACCAGGCCAAGCCGGTCGGCGCTTTTTTTACCGCGATGATAGAGATCAACAACCTCACCAAGACTTTCGGCTCCTTCAAGGCCGTCGACGGGCTGTCGCTTAAGGTCGCGCCCGGCGAGATCTTCGGCTTCCTGGGCCCCAACGGCGCCGGCAAGACCACCACGGTCAAGATCCTCTCCGGCATCATGCGGCCCACCTCCGGCACGGCCAGCGTGGCCGGCTTCGACGTGGCCAAAGAGCCCCTGGCCGCCAAGCGGGTCATGGCCTACATCCCCGACGAGCCTTTCGTCTACCCCAAGCTGACCGGCTGGGAATTCCTGCGCTTCATCGGCGACATCTACGCCGTGCCCGCGGCCGAGCAGCGCCGCCGCATCCCCGAGCTGCTCGAGACCTTTGAGCTGGCGGCCCACGCCGGCGAGCTGCTGGAGAGCTACTCCCACGGCATGAAGCAGAAGCTGCTGATCGCGAGCGTCCTGCTGCGCCGGCCCAAGGCCGTGTTGTTCGACGAGCCCACCGTCGGCCTGGACCCCAAGAGCATCCGCCGCTTCAAGACGCTGCTCACCGACATCGCCCGGGACGGGGCCGCGGTCTTCATGTGCACCCACATCCTCGACATGGCCGAGAAGCTCTGCCACACCGTCGGCATCATCTACCGCGGCCGCCTCATCACCAAGGGCACCGTCGACGAGGTCAAGGCATTGACCACAGCGCAGGGCGCCCGCTCGCTGGAAGACGTATTCCTGGAACTCACCGAATAACATGCTGCCGGTACTGCTCAAGCGCAAAGTGCTCACCTTCCGCAACGCCCTGCTGGGGCTGCGCGGCTGGAAGCTGGTGAAGAATCTGCTGTTCGCGGGCGTCGGGCTGATGATGCTGGCCGCGCTCTACGGCGGCTTCTGGCGCCTGCTCAACTACCTGGAAGGCGTCGAGCTGATAGGGCCCATGCTGTCCTGGAAGCTCACCTCCATGGTGCTGCTGATGACCTTCTCGATGGTGATAGTCTCGTCCATCATCATCTCCATGACGACGCTGTATTATTCCTTCGACCTGAAATTCCTGTTCTCCACCCCGCTGGACCTGCGCGCCGTGTTCCTGGACAAGGCGCTGGAAACGGTCTTTTACTCGTCGTGGACGCTGATCCTGGCCATCCTGCCCTACATCATAGCGCTGGGCCGCATAAAGGGCCTGGACGCGGGCTTCTACCTGGCCTACGCCTTCCTGATGGCGCCGTTCGTCATGCTGGCGGGGGCCGTCGGCATCTTCTTCAGCATGCTGGTGATGTACCTGTTCCCGTCGTCCAAGACCCGCGACATCACCTGGCTGCTCGGGAGCCTGTCGGTGGCTTTCGTCTACGTCATCTTCCGCTTCTCCAAGCCGGAGAAGCTGCTGCGGCCCGACTCGCTGGAGATCGTGGCGCAGTACATCCAGTACCTGCAGTCCCCGACGGCGCCGTACATGCCTTCGTGGTGGGTGACCAAGGCCATGGTGGCCTACTCGGCGGGCAACTGGGCGGCCTTCGCCGTCAGCGCGGGCGTGCTGTGCGCCGCCGCCGGGGCGCTGTACCTGCTCCTGTACGCGCTGGCGGGCCGCCTCTACATGCGCGGCTTCAGCGGGGCCCAGAGCTCGCCGCGCTTCAAGGGCCGCCGCGACACCCTGCCGGAGCAACGCCTGGCCGCGCGCTGGCCGGGGCTGCGCGCCTACCTGACGCTGTACTGGAAGGACCGCCTCTCCCTTTCCCGCGACGCGCGCTACTGGTCGCAGATCATCCTCATCGGCGCGCTGATAGCCGTCTACCTGTTCAGCATCCGCCAGCTGCCGCTCGACACCGCCGACCTGCGCAGCATGGTCTCTTTCCTTAATATCGGCGTGGCCGGCTTCGTGATGGCGGCCATAGGCCTGCGCTTCACCTTCCCCGCCGTCAGCCTGGAGGGCAGCAGCTACTGGCTGCTCAAGTCCGCGCCTATCACCACCGCCGCCGTCATGCGCGAGAAGCTGCTGGTCTCGCTGCTGCCGTCGCTGCTCGTCGGGTTCCTGCTGATAACGGTCTCTAACCACCTGCTCGGGGCCGACCTCTTCGTTTCGGTGCTGTCCACCTTCACTATACTCGTGGCCGCGCTGGCCATCAGCGTGATGGGCATCGGCTTCGGCGCGGTCTTCCCGGATTTTAACGTCGAGAACATCCACCAGCTGGAGTCCTCCTACGGCGGCTTCCTCTACATGGCGACCGCCATGGGCTACCTGGCGCTGCTGTTGGGCATAGAGGCCTGGCCGGTGCACATGCATTTCTCCGAGCGCATGGGCCGCCCTAACCCGTGGGACCTCCGGGGACTCGCGCTCTGCGCGGGGCTGTTCGTCGCGCTCAACGCCGCGGCGCTGTACCTGCCCTGGAAGGCCGGAGCCCGGAACCTGGAACGGCACGAGGTATAAGGCAACTAGGAGACACTATGCTGAAAAGAACTTTACTGCTCACCCTGGCCGCGCTCGCCTGCGCGGCCGCCGCGCAGATAGCGCAGGCTCAGGCTCAGGCCAAGCGCCGGCCGCAGTTCGCCATCACTTACGACGACGGGCCGGGCCAGATCACCGGCGACCTGCTGGCCATCCTCGAGCGCCGCAAGGTCAAGGCCACCTTCTTCATGCTGGGCACGTCGGTGCGCCGCTACCCGGAGCTGGCTAAAAAGGTGCAGGACGCCGGGCACCTGATCGCCAACCACACGGATTCGCACAAGAACTGGTTCAAGGTGGGCAACACGGCCGACCGCGAGAAGGTGCTGGCCTCCGAAGTGAAGAAGGCGGAGGAGGCCATAGTGAAGGCCACCGGCTTCAAGCCCGCGATCCTGCGCATGCCCAACGGCTACGACCGGCCTTGGGTGCGCGAGGCGGTGAAAAAGCTGGGCTACCGCGCCGCCAACTGGAGCTACGGCAGCGACTGGAGCAAAACCCCGGAGCCGAAGATGACAGAGGAGTACCGCAAGGCTGTCCGCGCGGGCGGCGTGCTGCTGCTGCACGACGGCGGGGGGAAGAGCCGCGAGAAGACGCTGCGCATCACCGAGGCCATCCTAGACGAGGCCGAGCGCCTGGGGCTGGAGGCGGTGCGGCTGGACACGCTGCTGGCCGGCCCAAACACGCGCCAATAGTAAATTTTGTAGAATTGCACTGCGGGCGAGTGGCGGAATTGGTAGACGCACAGGTCTCAAAAACCTGCGGCCTCACGGTCATGAGGGTTCGATTCCCTCCTCGCCCACGAGTTTAAAATGGGGACAGGCTACTTTTTACAAAAAGTAGCCTGTCCCCATTTTTTTCCAGTTTTTAAGTGTAGGGGATGCTGATGCGCGTGGGTTCGGGCTTGGGCTTCCAGCGGAATTCGGTCTCCTGCAGCTCTATGGCTATCTGCAGGACCTCCTTGAGGATGCAGGTCACCGGGATGGAGAACACTATGCCCCAGATGCCGGCTATCTCGCCGCCGGCCATCAGCGCCAGCAGGATCACCGCCGGGTTCAGGTCCACGGCTTTCTTCATGATATATGGTTGCAGGAACCAGTCGTCGAAGAAGCGTATGCCGGTGAAGAAGGCGAGGATCTTGATGATGGGCAGGAGCGTGCCGAACTGCAGGTAGGCCACTATCGACGAGAGCACCGCGCCCACCATGGCGCCCAGGTAGGGCACAAGGCTCGAGATGCCTATCAGCACCGCTATCACAGCGGCGTAGTTCAGGCCCAGCAGCATCAGGCCGGTGAAGGCGATCAGGAAGATCACGAACGCCTCGGTCAGGATGCCGCGCAGGTAGTTGCCCAGCGACCCGTCGATGCGCGACGTGATGTGCAGGATCAGCTCGGAGTGCCTGGCCGGCAGGTGGTCGAGCAGGTAGTCGATGATGCCGGAGCCGCCGATGAGCATGAAGAAGGTGATGAACGGCACTATGAACAGCAGCGTCAGCGCCGGCAGCAGCGACAGCAGCAGCTGCGGCACCAGCTCCAGCAGATGCTGGAGCCTCGCCTCCAGGCCGATCTTGGCCAGCACCGGGTAGGTCTTCACCAGCCTGGCGTTGAGGTTGGTGACGTAGGCCTGCAGGCGCTCGGCGTAGGTGGGCCAGGTCCGCTGCAGGTCCTGGAGCTCCGACGAGAGGAAGTGGAACAGCAGCCAGACGCCGAGGAAGACTACGGCGCCCGCGGTGATGTAGAGGGCGGCCACGGCGTAGGAGCGCTTGAAGCCGCGGACCTCGAAGTAGGAGATCAGCGGGTTCAGCACGTAGGCCAGCGCGGCGCTGAGGACAAAGGGGAAGAGGGCGCCCTTGGCGACCACTATGAAGTAGACCGCAGCTATGCCGATGGCGACCGGCAGCAGGAACTGGGCGTAGCTTTTTTTCAGCGCGTCCGTAGCCATCGGCTAATTCCCCGCCGGTCTTTCCAGCACGGCGCGCAGGCGGGCGGACAGGATCTTGGCCAGCTGCGCGGCTATCACCACGCCGATCTTCGGGTAGGAGAAGAGCAGCGAGTCCAGCTTGATCTTGAACAGCATGAAGACCTTGGTCTCCTCGGCCGCCGTCGCGGTGGCGGTGCGGGGCATTTCCTCCAGCAGCGCCATCTCGCCGAAGAACTCGCCCGGGTTGACCTCGGCGATGACTTCGGGCTTGCCGGCGGCGTCCAGGCGGGACAGCTCTATCCTGCCGTCGAAGACTATGAACAGCGCCCGGCCGATGTCGGCCTGCGCGAAGATGGTCTCGCCCTTCAGGTAGGTGCGCTCCTGCAGGCTTTCCAGCACGTGGATCAGGTGGCCTTTCTTGATGCCTTCGAAGAGGCTGATCTGCCGGAGGAAGTCCAGCTTGCGCAGGATCTCCTCGTCGTAGATGCGGCTGAAAACGTTGAGCAGGCCCATTTAATCCCTCTTGAAGAAGCCGTACACGGTCTTGGCGGCCGTGAACCAGCCGCTGGACACGGCGTCGGTGACCGACTTGACGCCGCTGATCAGCGGGTCCAGGGCGGTCAGTTTGCCGTCGGCGTTGAGCGCCAGGTACTCCACGGCCTTGGCCGTGTGGCGCACCTGCTGCAGCGTCAGTATGGCCTGCACCGCCAGCGACACGAACGCCAGCGTTATCAGTATCGCGCAAACAGTAAGTATTGTTTCCATATCGTCAGCCTCCGCTATCTTCTAATTCACTATGCAGTATATAAAATTTTAGTCCTGCTCCTGGCCGTGGGGGGAGTGAGAGGCGGTGAACTCGCGGTCGCCCAGCACGGCGTCGCGGTTCTTGGCGAAGGGGCGCCAGAACTTGCCCGGCACGGGCTCGACGAGAAAAGACGAATAGGCGGCCAGCGCGGCCTCCGGTTCACCGGGGAAAGCCGACAGGACCAGGTCTTTGTCTGCCGGCCCTTCCACGCCGCCTATGTACTGCGCGGCGCTGGACCAGCGGTAGCCCTCGGGCCTGGCCGACAGCTGCTCCCTCACCGGCTCCATGTGGATGTAGCGGGCCAGGTGGGCGGAGTATTTGTCCGGCTGTATCAGCTTGTACTTGCAGGAGCCCGCGCGGTAGTCCGCCAGGGCGCTGCCCTTGGCGAAACCGCCCATCACCGAATGCAGGTCCGCTCCCGGCGTTACGAAATACAGCAGCGCACGCCCGGGCAGCAGCGCGTAGGCCGGCAGCTTCAGGCCGAACTCCAGCTTGGCTTTTTCCAGCAGCCGGAGATATTCCAGCAGGCTGGCTTCGCTCTTCAGGGCCGCCCCGGTATCCGTCACAAGGCAATGCGCGTTTTGGTAGAACATGCATAGATTGTAGCACATGGGCCCCGGCCCCGGCCGCGGCTGACCGGAGGCCGAGGGGGGAGAGACGGCTTTTTAGTATAATAATTATATTATGGATACACAGATGGACTACTCGAAGACGGTGTTCCTGCCCAAGACCTCTTTCTCTATGAGGGGAGACCTCACCAAGAAAGAGCCCGGCATCATTGAGAACTGGTACAAGGAAGACCTGTACGGTAAGATGCTGGAGAAGCGCCGCGCCGCCAAGCCCTTCGTCCTCCACGACGGCCCGCCCTACGCCAACGGCCCCATCCATATCGGCACCGCCCTCAACAAGATCCTCAAGGACATGGTGGTCAAGTCGCACGCGCTCATGGGCTTCCACACGCCCTACGTGCCCGGCTGGGACTGCCACGGCCTGCCCATCGAGCAGGCGCTGCTCAAAGAAATGAAGATGGGCAAGCGCCACATCGACGACATCCCCGCTTTCCGCCGCTCCGCGCGCGACTTCGCCAACCGCTTCCTCGACCTGCAGCGCCAGGGCTTCAAGCGCCTGGGCGTGCTGGGCGACTGGGAGCACCCCTATATCACCATGTCCAAGGAGTACGAGGGCACCGTGATAAAGGCCTTCCGCGAGCTGCTGGAGAAAGGCCACATCCACCGCGACAAGAAGACCATCTACTGGTGCGTCTCCTGCGAGACGGCACTGGCCGACGCCGAGGTGGAGTACAAAGACAAGACCTCCCCGTCCATCTACGTGCGCTTCCCGCTCGAGACCCTGCCGGAAGAGCTCGCCGCCGTGGCCAAGAACCGCGCCTCCATCGTCATCTGGACCACCACGCCGTGGACGCTGCCGTCCAACATGGCCGCCGCCGTGTCCGAGTCCGAGGATTACCGCGTGCTCGAGACCGGCGGGCAGTACCTCATAGTCGCCGACAAGCTGGCCGACAGCTTCCTGGCCGCGGTCGGCCTCGAGGCCGTCAAGGGCGCGCTCATCCCCGGCGGCAAACTGGTGGGCCTCAAGTACACCCATTGCCTTGCGGCGCATCTGCCCGAGGCGCGCCGCTTCCCGCGCGTCGTCATCGCCACCGACTTCGTGGACATGTCCACCGGCACCGGCGTGGTGCACATAGCCCCCGGCCACGGCGAGGAAGACTTCCACGCCGGCAAGAAGCACGGCCTCGAGATCTTCTGTCCCGTCAAAGAGGACGGCAAGTTCAACGCCGACGCCGGTATCTTCGAGGGCATGAAGGTCTTCGAAGCCAACCCCAAGGTGGTAGAGACCCTGCAGGCCGACGGCAACCTGCTGGCCAAAAAAGACATAGGCCACAGCTACCCGCACTGCTGGCGCTGCAAGCAGCCCGTCATCTTCCGCGCCACCGAGCAGTGGTTCCTCAAGGTAGACCTCGACGGCCTGCGCGCGAAGCTCCAGAAAGCCGCCGACGGCGTGCGCTGGCTGCCCGCGGCCGGCCACGAGCGCATGGCCGGCATGCTCAAGACCCGCCCCGACTGGTGCCTCTCGCGCCAGCGCTACTGGGGCACCCCCATCATAGCCGTGTACTGCAAGGAATGCGGCAAAGTGCACGAGGACAACGCCTTCCTCAAGCGGATGGAGGAGCGCGTCTTCAAGGAAGGCAGCGACTTCTGGTTCTCCGAGCCCGTCGAAGCGCTGATGACGCCCGGCGGCAAGTGCGCCTGCGGCGGCACCGTCTTCGCCAAGGAAAAAGACATCATGGACGTCTGGCTTGATTCCGGCGTCTCCTGGTACGCCGTGCTCGAAGGCGGCATGCTCGGCCCCGGCAAGTTCTTCCCGGCGGACGTCTACCTGGAAGGCTCCGACCAGCACCGCGGCTGGTTCCAGACCTCGCTCATCCCGGCCGTGGCCCTGCGCGGCGAGCCGCCGTTCAAGACCGTGCTGACCCACGGCATGGTGCTCGACGGCGCCGGCCGCGCCATGCACAAGTCCGCCGGCAACGCCATGGACCCGCAGGACATCATCGGCAAGTACGGCGCCGAGATCCTGCGCCTGTGGACGGCCCTGTGCGACTACTCCGAGGACGTGCGCATCTCCGAGACCATCCTGGGCGGCGCCATAGACACCTACCGCAAGGTGCGCAACACCCTGCGCTACCTGCTCGGCAACCTCGCCGACTTCAAGCCGGCGCAGCACCGCCTACCCGACGAGAAACTGCTGGAGACGGACCGCTATATGCTCGCCCGCCTGGCCGTCACGGCGGCCGCGGTGGAGGGGCACTACGCCAACTTCCAGTTCCGCCAGGCCATCCGCGCCGTGGCGGATTTCTGCATCCTGGACCTGTCGGCCTTCTACCTGGACTCGCTCAAGGACCGGCTCTACACCTACAGCCCCGACGCGCCCGAGCGCCGCTCCGGCCAGACCGTGCTCTACGAGATCCTGCTCGCCGTCATCAAGATGATGGCGCCGGTGCTCTCCTTCACGGCCGAAGAGGCCTGGAAGACCGCCAAGGACGAGATAGACCCCGCGCTCGAGGCCAGCGTGTTCCTGTCCGACTACCCGCGCTACGCCGCGGCCCGCGCCGACGAGGCCCTGCTCAAGCGCTGGGAGAAGATCATGGCCGCGCGCGAGACCGTTACCAAGGCCATAGAGGAAAAGCGCCAGGCGGGGGAGGTGGGCTCGTCGCTGGAGGCCCGCATCACCCTGCGCACCTCCAATAACGAAATGAAGGCTTTCCTGGAATCCACCTTGGCCCTGTGGCCGCAGGTGGCCATAGTCTCCGAGGCCTCCGTCGAGTTCGACGCCGCGGCCCCGGAGCTGGAAGTGAAGGTGGCCAAGGCCGAGGGCGCCAAGTGCCCGCGCTGCTGGCAGTGGCGCCGCGACCTGGGCGCGCATCCCAAGCACGCCGGCGTCTGCGCCCGCTGCGCCGGCGCCATGGAGGACGCCGCCCGGTGAGCAAGTTCGCGGCCCCGGCCGTAGTGCTCTTGCTGTTCCTGGCGGACCGGGCCTCCAAGGCCTGGGCCCTCGGCTCACTCGTCGGCAGGCCGGTGGAGGTGATGTCTTTCTTCCGCCTGACCTACGCCGAAAACACCGGCGTGGCCTTCGGGATGTTCCGCGACAGCAACCTGTTCTTCATCGTCTTCGGCGCGGCGCTGGTGTCCGTGCTGCTGTACCTGCGCCGCAAGATAGAAAAGCATGGCGCGCTGGCGCGGTTCGGCCTGGCGCTGGTGCTGGGCGGGGCGCTGGGCAACCTCTACGACCGCATCGCCTACGGCTTCGTGGTGGACTATTTCGACTTTTCGTTCTTCCCGGCCGTGTTCAACGTGGCCGACGCCGGCATCACCGTGGGGGCCGCCATGCTGGCCCTCGGCGTGAAGGACGAACCCAAGACCAAACCTGCCGTCAGCGGGGACAAAAAATGAAAAAACTCATCCTCATCGCCTTCGCGGCCGCGGCCCTGGCGGGCTGCAACCGCTCGCCCGAGTTCTACTTCACCCGGGGCAACCACCTCTACTCGTCGGGCAAGGACTCGACGGCGCTGGAGAGCTACAACAAGGCGCTGCTGCTGCAGCGCAACTACCCCGAGGCCCTGGTCTCGCGCGGCATGCTCTTCGAGCGGCTGGGCGACAGGCAGAAGGCCGGCCTGGACTACCGCAAGGCCATCGAGCTCAGGCCGGGCTACCTGCCCGCCTACAACAACCTGGGCGCCATGATGATGGACGGCGGCAACTACGCCGAGGCCGTCAGGCTGTTCACCGAGGCCCTTGAGACCAACAAGGACTATTCCTACGCGCTGCTCAACCGCGGCCTGGCGCTCTACAAGCAGGGCGACTGTGCCGCCGCCACGGCGGACCTGTCGCGGGCGCTTGAGCTGAACCCCAAATTCGAGATGGCCTACTACCACCGCGCCCTGTGCGCGCGCAAGGCAAAGAACTTCACGGCCGCCCTAGCGGACCTCGACGCCGTGCTGGCCGCCAACCCGGCCGCGGCGCTGGCGCGCCTGGAGCGCGGCAGAGTCCTCTTCTCCATGGCCGACTACGCCGCCGCCGCCCAGGAGTTCGGGGCCGTCTGCGAACTGCAGCCCAAGAACGGGGCCGCGCAGTACTGGCTGGGCCTGGCCCTCCACAAGACCGGCTACCTCGACGGCGCGCTGGCCGCGGCGCAGAACGCCGCGCGGCTTACCCCGGAATCCTACCAGGCGCAGGGTTTGCTGGGCGACATCTACGCCGCCGCCGGCCAGGCGCAGCAGGCCGCCGCGGCCTACAGGAGCGCGGCGGAGCTGGCGCCCAAGTACGAAGCTTTCTACAAGGCCAAGCTGGCCGCCCTGAGCAGGCCGGCCGCGCCGGCGCGCAAGAAACGCAACTAACGGAGCCACTCCAATGTCCGACGAAAACCAGAACAATATGGCCCCCTGGCGCAGGAAATTCCTGGCCAGCCGCATGGCCATCGAAAGCATCCTCTTCGAGCGCGAGCTCACGCAGGACAGGAAAGACCGCATCTCTACCGGCGTGCTGGTGGCGTGCGCCATCTGGGCCGTGCAGGCGCTGCTGCTGGCGCAGTGGGCCATGCGGCGCGGCTACTTCTTCGGCGCGGCCGACGCCGAATGCTTCGGCAGCGTGCTGCGCTACGCCGCCTACCTGCGCACCGAGGGCTTCTGGGCGCTGTTCAAACCCGAGTTCGCCGACCTCACGCTGAACCCGCCGCTGTATTACCTGGCCTACGTGCCGGTGCTCAGCTACCTCACCTCCGACCTCAACGCCGCGCTCGTCGTGGTTAACTCGTTCTTCCTGCTGGTGCTCACGGTGGCCGTCTTCCTGGCCGTGCGCAATAACCGCCCCAACTCCGCCGGCTGGTACGGCGCGGCCTTCGCGCTGGCGCTGCCGTTCGTGCTGGAGACCGCCCGCCGGCCCTCGCCGGAAATGGCGCTGATGGCGCTGGTGGCCGCCATCTATGCCTGCTATATCCGCTCCGACGACTTCGCCGACCCCAGGTGGAGCTTCGCGTTCGCCATCTGCCTGTCGCTGGGCTTCTACTCTCACCGCTTCTTCTGGCTCTATACGCTGCCGCTGGTGCCGTTCATCATCTCGGGCATGGCCAACCCCAACAGCCGCGACGAGCTCTTCAAGGGCTTCTTCTTAGGCGCCGTCCTCAACCTGCCGTGGTACGCTTTCGCCGCCGCCGCGGCCGCCGCCGGCCTGGTGCCGCTGTGGGGGGAATACAACGGCTTCTGGCATTACTTCAGGCTCGGCATGTCTTCGGCCGGCCTGCCGCTGTTCTGGCTGGGCGCCGCCGCGCTCACCTGGATGTACTTCTCCGTCTTCATGGCCTACGACAAGAAGAAGATCGTGGCCGCCTGGTTCTGGGTCCCCTACGTCGTGCTGGCATGGGGCGTGCGCGGCACCCGGCCCGAGCTGCTCTACCCCGCGCTGCTGCCTTTCGCCATCGCCGTGCCGGTGATGACGCCCTACCAGGCCCGCAAGTTCCTGATGCCCGTCGTACTGCTGCTGGGCGTCATAAACCAGAGCGGCCTGGTGCGCCCTTTCCCCGACGGGGCCCGCTACCCGCTGCTCGGCCTGCCCAAGCCGCCCGCGGCCGACTATAAGGCCAAGGAGATCCTGGGCCTCATAGAGGCCAACGCCCCCGTGGACGGCGGCTTCGCCGGCGTGTACGGCGACGACACGCTTAACGCCGCCAGCCTGCGCTTCGCCTCGTCGCACCGGGGCGTGCAGGTGAAGTTCTCCGACAGCCCGGCCTGCCCCGGCTGCGCCTTCCTCCTCATCCACAAGACGCCGCGCTTCGGCGAGACCGAATCCGCCGCCGAGAAGGCCTTCGCCGCGCTGCGCGGGCAGTCGTGGTTCCAGGGCGCCTTCGACAAGAAGGCTTCGCTGGACCTGGCCGACACCTCCAAGGCCGAGGTCTACGCCCGCGTGCCCTCCACTATGAAGTTCCTCGACGAGGGCCTGCACCAGGTGCGCAACCTGCGCCTCGGGCCGCTCTTCGCCGAGGACTCCGAGCTGCGCCTCGCCGGCTTCGACCCCGCCACCGGCGTCTACGCCACGGCCACGCTGTTCGCCCCGTCGGCCGCGCTGCTGGGCGGCGACGTGTACGGCCTGACGCTCGACATCAAGGGCCTGGCCGCCGCCGGCCCCGGGCTGGACCCGTTCGTGCCCGCGGGCATAGGCTCGGTGAAGCTGCGCTCCGCCAAGATAACCGATTACGCCGTCGAGCGCTTCCTGGCCGACCGCCTGCCCTTCCTGGCTGACCTCGAGGTGACCCTGGACCAGAACCTGCAGCTGCAGGGCCTCGCCCGCGGCCGCGAGCTGTCCGCCGAGTTCGCGCTGTCCATCAAGGACGGCGGCGTGCTGGAGGCCAAACCGCTGGCCTTCGCGCTGGGCCCGGTCACCGTCACGCCGCTGCTGCTCAAGCTGTTCACCTTCCGGCTGGACTTCACGGACAACCCCTACGGCCTGCGCGTTTCCGTCCTGCGCGTGAACAATAAGATGATCGAACTTTACTAAGCATGAGAAAACTGCTCCTCGCACCGCTGCTGCTCGCCTGCTACGCCTGCGTCGAGGTCCCCTCGGGGGACTCGCCCGCGGCGGCCGCGGCCGCGCGCCAGCCGGTGGAGTCGCCCTACCAGGGCCTGGACCCCGGCCACAAGACCGAGGAGACCGCCCACTTCGTGGTCAAGGCCTACACCTCGTCGGGCGCGGCGCATTACTCGGCGCTCTGCGAGGAGAACTACTCCCGCATCATGCAGGACCTCGGCCTTTACTCCTTCGTACCGGCGCGCCCCTACAATATCGTCATCTACCGTGACGCGGCCGAGTTCCACGCCAGGACCGGCCAGCCCGAGTGGTCGGGCGGCGCGGCCTACGGCAACGCGCTGCTGCTCTTCGAGGGCGACGGCCTTAACGCCACCATGGCCCACGAGATGACGCACCTGATCTTCAACGAGTTCATGGGCCTGTCGCAGGCCGCCTCGCTGCGCTGGCTCAACGAGGGCGTGGCCGTTTACGAGGAGACCCGTTCGGACCAGGGCTCGGCGGCCGCCTACGCCTCCCGCGTGGCCTCCGGCGTGGCGCCCAACCCCATACCATTCTCGCAGATGGTCAACCTGGCCCCGCAGAGCGAGAGCCAGAAGAACGTGGACCGCTGGTACGCGCAGGTGGGCTCCGTCGTGGGCTTCCTGGTGCGGCAGGGCGGCTCGTTCAGCTTCTCCATCTTCCTGCGCAAGCTGCGCGACGGCGTCAGCGTGGACCGCGCGCTGGAAGACACCTACGCCGGCATGTGGAAGAAGCTCCCGGACCTGGAAAAGTCCTGGAAACTGGAAGTGCAGCGCTGACTATGCCCGAAGCCCCCGTCCTGAAAAAAGCCGTGATGCCCCTGGAGGGCGTGCACTGCGCCTCCTGCGTGGCGCGCCTTGAAGACGGCCTGGGCGCGCTCTCCGGCGTGGCGCGCGTCTCCGTCAACCTGCCGTCCAAGACCGCTTTCCTCTCCTACGACCCCGCCCTCACCGGCCAGAAGGCCATAGCCGACCGCGTGGAAGAGCTGGGCTACAAGGTGCTGGCCTTCTCGCAGTCCTCAGCCGCCGCCGGCAACACCGCGCTAAAGGAGCTGGAGCGCGAGAAGGGCGTGTTCCTGCGCCGCTTCGCCCTGGCCGTGGTGCTGACCGCTTTCCTGCTGGCGGACCTGGTAGCCGATATCAACCCCTACGCCATGATGATAGTGGCGGGCCTCGCCTGGTGGTACGCCGGCAAGCATTTCCACCAGGGGGCCCTGCGCGCGCTTAAGGCCGGCACCACCGACATGAACTCGCTGGTCTCGCTGTCCACCAGCGTCACCTATTTCTACGGCATCTACGTCACCGTGTCCCCCGGCGCCGCGCATTACCACGCGCAGTGGCACGAAGTCGGCATGCTCATAGCCTTCATCAACCTGGGCCGCTGGCTGGAGGCGCGCTCCAAGAGCCGCGCCGGCGAGGCCGTGGCCGCGCTGTTCAAGATAGCCCCCAAGTTCGCCCGCCGCCTGAAGGACGGCAAAGAAGAGACCATTCCCGCCGAGGACCTGCTCCCCGGCGACGCGGTGCTGCTGCGCCCCGGCGAGCAGGTGCCCGTGGACGGCCGCGTGACCGGCGGCTCCTCCGCCGTGGACGAGAGCCTGCTCACCGGCGAGGCCGTGCCAGTGGAGAAAGAGGCCGGCGCCCGCGTGTACGCCGGCACCGTCAACAAGACCGGCGCGCTGGAGTTCACCGCCGTGGGCGTGGGCGAAGAGACCGTGCTGATGAAGATCATCAAGGCCGTGGAGGAGTCCCAGGCCGAGAAGGGCGCCGTGCAGCACCTGGTGGACCGCATCTCGGCGTGGTTCGTGCCGGCGGTGCTGCTGCTCGCGGCCGTCTCCGCCGGGCTGTGGCTGTACTACGGCCAGGGCCCCGCGCGCGCCGTAAATATTTTCGCGGCCGTGCTGGCCGTGGCCTGCCCCTGCGCCATGGGGCTCGCCGTGCCCATGGCCGTGGCCGTGGGCTTCGGCCGCGCCGCCTCGGCCGGCATCCTCATCCGCAACGCGGACGTGCTGGAGCGCGTCAGCGGCGTGGACGTGGTCATCTTCGACAAGACCGGCACCGTCACCGAGGGCAAACTGCGCCTCGAGGGCCTAAAGCCCGAGGGCAGCGAGAAGGATTTTCTGCGCCTGCTGGCCAGCGCCGAGGAGAAGTCCGAGCATCCTTTCGCCGAGGCCGTGCGCGCGCGCACCAGAAAGGCCAAGGTACCGCCGCAGCCCACCACCGCCTTCGAGGCCGTGCCCGGCAAGGGCGTGCGCGCCAGGACCGCGGAGGGGGAGATCCTCGCCGGCAGCCTCAAATGGTTCGACGAGCTGCAGGTGCCCGTGACGCCGGCCGCCCGCGCGGATATCAGCGCCTCGCCGGACTCCATGCTGCTGGTGGCGCTGGATAATAAATTCAAGGGCTACGCCGTGCTGGCGGACTCCGTGCGCCCCGAAGCGGCCGCCCTGGTGCAGGAGCTCATCGCCATGGGCATAGAGCCCGTGATGGCCTCCGGCGACCGGCAGGCCGTGGTGGCCCACGCCGCCGCCTCCGTGGGCATCAAGACCTGGCACGCCGAGGTGTTCCCCGAGGAGAAGCGCCAGATAGTGATGCGCTACAAGGCCCTGGGCAAGCGCACCGCCATGGTGGGCGACGGCTTTAACGACGCGCCCGCCCTCTCCGAGGCCGACATCGGCATGGCCATGCGCTCCGGCACCGACGTGGCCGCCCAGGCGAGCGACATGACGCTCATGCACAACGACCTGCGCTCCGTCATCGACGCGGTAAAGATCTCCAAGGCCATCAAGCGCGTCATCAAGCAGAACCTCGCGTGGGCCTTCGCCTACAACATCATCCTCATCCCGCTCGCGGCGGGCGCATTCTACCCCAAGTGGGGGGTGGTCATCCCGCCGTCGTTCGCCGGCGCCGCCATGGCGCTCAGCTCGGTTTCGGTAGTAATGAATTCACTGCGCCTCAAGCGCAAGAAGATCTAAGGAGCTAACATGAAAAACAGCACTTCCACCGGCTACACCCAGGGACAGGCGCAGAGCGTAAAACGCATAAAGCTGCCCGAGATAGAGGCCTGGGAAAACCAGTACCGCCGCGACTACACCATCAAGATAGCCCACCCCGAATTCACGTCGGTGTGTCCCAAGACCGGCCTGCCGGACTTCGGCACGGTCACCATTGAGTACGTGCCGGGCAAGCTCTGCCTGGAGCTCAAGAGCCTGAAGTACTATTTCCTGCAGTACCGCAACTGCGGCATCTTCATGGAGAACATCGCCAACCGCGTGCTCGACGACGTGGTGCGCGCCTGCAAGCCGAAGTCCTGCACCGTCATCGGAGACTTCACCCCGCGCGGCGGCCTGAGCTCCGTGATCACCGCCACCTACAAGGCCAAAAGGTAGCGGCCGCCTTTTTAAGTTTGGTATAATTAAATCCTAGGCCCAGTTGGCGCAGCGGTAGCGCGTTCCCTTGACATGGGAAAGGTCACAGGTTCGATCCCTGTACTGGGCACCAGATTTAACCAGTAAGCCCGTTAGAACCCGTTTGCGGGGGCTGGCGGGCTTAAAGTTTAAAGGACAAAAATTATGGCGGAAGAAAACAACAAAGAAGAAATCCTGCACAAGATGCGGCATTCGCTGGCGCACGTGATGGCGCAGGCGGTGATGGAACTCTACCCCGGCGTTAAGTTCGGCATCGGGCCCGCCATCGACAACGGCTTTTACTACGATTTCGACCTCGAACACCACTTCACCCCCGAGGACCTGCCCGCCATCGAGAAGAAGATGAAGCATATCATCGGCGCCGCCCATAAGTTCGAGCGCGTCGAGCTGCCCCGCGCCGAAGCCCTCAAACATTTCGAGGGCAAGGGCGAGAAGTACAAGGTGGAGCTCATCAACGACCTGCCCGAGGGCTCCGTCATCTCCATCTACAAGAGCGGCCCCTTCGAGGACCTGTGCAAGGGCCCGCACGTAGATCATACCGGCAAGCTGAAGGCTTTCAAGCTGACGCACGTGGCCGGCGCCTACTGGCGCGGCAGCGAGAAGAACGCCATGCTGCAGCGCATCTACGCCGTGGCCTTTGAAACGCCCGCCGAGCTGGACGCCTACCTGAAGCAGCAGGAGGAGGCCGCCAAGCGCGACCACCGGAAACTCGGCCGCCAGCTGGACCTCTACAGCATCAACGAGACCGTCGGGCCCGGCCTGGTGCTGTGGCACCCCAACGGCGCCCGCATCCGCCACGAGATAGAGACCTTCTGGAAGGAAGAACATTTTAAGGGCGGCTACGACCTGGTGAATACGCCGCACATCGGCCGCGCCCAGCTTTGGGAGACCTCGGGCCACCTGGGCTTCTACAAGGACTCCATGTACGCCCCCATGGACATCGACGGCATAGAGTACTACGCCAAGCCGATGAACTGCCCTTTCCACATTGAGATCTACAAGGCCAACTCGCACAGCTACCGCGACCTGCCGCTGCGCTGGGCCGAGCTGGGCACGGTGTACCGCTTCGAGAAGGCCGGCGTGCTGCACGGCCTTATGCGCGTGCGCGGCTTCACCCAGGACGACGCCCACCTGATCTGCACCCAGGAGCAGATGGAAGCCGAGGTCATAGAAGTGCTGCGCTTCAGCATGAACATCCTGCGCACCTTCGGCCT
>MGUG01000060.1 GCA_001799845.1 Elusimicrobia bacterium GWC2_64_44
CTACGGCGTCGGCCATCGTGGCGCAGAACAGGCGGATCGAGCGGGCTACGGCGTCGGCCATCGTGGCGCAGAACAGGCGGATCGAGCGGGCGGCGTCGTCGTTGCCCGGGATCGGCCAGTCGAGCTGGTCGGGGTCGCAATTTGTGTCGCAGACGCCGACGATCGGGATCTTGAGCCTGTGGGCTTCCTTGAGGGCGTTGGCCTCGTTGACGGGGTCCACGATGAACATGATGTCCGGCAGGTTGCGCAGGTTGCGGATACCGCTGAGCAGCTTAACCAGGCGGGCCTTCTCCTTGGAGAGGCGGGACACTTCTTTCTTGGACATGACCTTGAACAGGCCGTCGTTCTCGAACTTCTCGAGCTCGTCGAAGCGCTTGAGGGACTTGCGGAGGGTCTCGAAGTTGGTCAGCGTGCCGCCGAGCCACTTTTCGTGGACGTAGGAGACGTCGGCGCGGACGGCCTCTTCGCGGATGATCTCTTTGGCCTGTTTCTTGGTGCCGACGAACAGGAAGGTCTTGCCGGCCTTGGCGGAGTCCTTGACGAAGGTATAGGCCTTCTTGATCTCCTTAACGGTCTTCTGCAGATCGAGGATATGGATGCCGTTGCGCTCGCCGAATATGTAGCGGGCCATCTTGGGATTCCACCTGTAGGTCTGGTGACCGAAGTGGACTCCGGCTTCTAACATGCTTTTCATGGTAACGTTAAGTGCCATTGGGAACTCTCCTTCCGTCTCTATACGTTGCGTTTCTTTTCCCGCCCTCAAGGGGCAGGATTTCAACCGCGTGCTTTAATATTATCATATTGCTCCCCATACTTCAACGCAAAAAGCGGCCAACGGAGACCTTACTATGGCTCGCGATGGCCGGCGGCCTACCGCAGGGGCAGGACCGCAAAACGCGTTCGCGCACACCGTGCGCTCACTCGACACTCGGCCTCGGCGCTACGCAAACCTCGGCCTCGCGACGGTTTTGCTTGTCCTACCCCTGCGGTCTCCGCCGCTCATTCCCTGTTACAGCATCGCCGCGGATATACGGAGGGGACGGCCGGGGAGGGGTTCCGTGCGACTTGGGGAGGGGGGCCCCGCCCTTAATTTCCCAAGGGCGGGGGGAACCGCGCAACGGTTCCCTGCAGTCCAGGAGCACGGGGCCCCTCCCCGGCCGTCCCCGACTGGGCATCTCGCGGTTCTCTAATATCCGGCTCACTTCACTGAGGGAGGGGGAGAGAGGGGTTTTGCTATAATTATGGCGATGAAAATCGCTATCGCGCAGATCAATCCGCTGGTGGGGGATATCGACGGGAACCTGAAGCTCATCGAGGCTTTCGCGCGCCGGGCGGAACAGGCCGGGGCGGACCTGGCCGTCTTCCCGGAGCTCGCTATCACCGGCTACCCGCCGCTGGACCTGCTCGAGAAAAAGAATTTTATAGACGCCAATTTAAAGGCGCTGAAGCAGCTCGCGGCGCTGAAGCTGAAGACGGCGCTCGCCGTCGGCTACGTGGACCGCAACCCGGCGAAGAAGGGCAAGCCGCTGCACAACGCCATCGCCCTCATCGACGGCGGAAAAGTGGCCGCGCGGCGGTTCAAGTCGCTGCTGCCCACCTACGACATCTTCGACGAGGCCCGGTATTTCGAGCCGGCGGCCGACAACCGCCCGGTCAGATTCCGCGGCACGGTCCTCGGCCTCACGGTCTGCGAGGACATCTGGGCCGGCACCAGCCTGCTGCCCAGCCGCCTGCTCTACCGCCACAACCCCGCGCAAAGCCTGCGCGCCGCCAAGGCCTCCGTCATCATCAACATCTCCGCCTCGCCGTTCTACCGCGGCAAGAGCGCCCTGCGCCGCCGCCTCCTTTCCGGTCTCGCCAGGAAGATGCGCGCGCACATCATCTACGCCAACCAGGCCGGCGCCAACGACGAACTGATCTTCGACGGCAACAGCTTCGCGCTGGGCCCCGACGGCAAGGTCGCCGCCGCCGCCGCGGCCTTCGCCGAGGACCTCGTCCTCGTGGATACCGCCGGCCGCGCCAGGCCGGGCCCGCGCCCGTCGCAGGACGAGACCGCCGAGATCCGCGACGCGCTGACCCTGGGCATCAGGGACTATTTCCGCAAGCTCGGCTTCAAGCAGGCCCTGCTCGGCCTCAGCGGCGGCATCGACTCCGCCGTGGTGGCCGCGCTGGCCGCCCGGGCCCTCGGCCCGCAGAACGTCACAGGCGTGCTGATGCCTTCCGCCTACACCGCCGCGCGCAGCGTCTCCGACGCGCTGGCGCTGGCCTGCCGCCTCGGCATAAGAACGCGCACCATCCCGATAAAGAGTATCTACAGTTCTTTCCTTAAAGAGTTAAAGCCGGAGGGGAAGGGAATCTCCCTGACGATGCAGAACCTGCAGGCCCGCGCCCGCGGCAGCCTGCTGATGGCGCTTTCAAATTCCAACGGTTGGCTGAACCTCACCACCGGCAACAAGTCGGAGATCGCCGTGGGCTACTGCACCCTCTACGGCGACACCGCCGGGGCGCTCGCGCCCATCGCCGATCTGTTCAAGACCGAGGTTTACCGCCTGGCCGCCTGCTTCAACAGGGACGAAGAACTGATCCCCCGCGCCATCATACGGCGCCCGCCCACCGCCGAGCTGAAGCCGGGCCAGAAGGACCAGGACGATCTGCCGCCGTATAAGACCCTCGACGAGATCCTGCGCCTCTACCTCGAGGAGAACCGGACGCCGGCCGAGATAGCCGCGCGCGGCTTTAACCCCGCCCTGGTCCGCTCCATCCTGCGCCGCGTCGAGCTGAACGAGTACAAGCGCAAGCAGCTGCCGATAGCACTCAAGGTGACCGAGAAGTCCTTCGGCTACGGGCGCAAGATGCCCATCGTGAAAGCCCTCGGCTTTACCTCCTGAAATGTCCAGACGCCCCGCCGCCCTAGCCCTCGCGCTGCTCTTCCTGCTGGGAGCCGCGGCGCACGCCCAGGCCCCCGCGAAAAAGAAGCGCAGGCTGCCGAAGCCCCCGATAAAGGCCAAAGAAGAGCTGGTCAAGCCCGAGCCGAAAACGAAAGAGGACATCATCAAGACGGTAGAGCGCCCGGCGCCGCCTAAGGAAGGCCTGCTAGGCCGGGTGCTGAACGCCATCACGATAGACACCCCCAACGGCCCGCTGATCCCGTTCCCCGTAGTGGATTCCAGCAAGGACCTCGGCCCGAGCTTCGGCGTCATGCCGGTAGTGGCCATCAGGAAGAAGGGCACCGGCGAGATCAAATCCGTGCTGGTGCCCTCGGTCAATTACAACGAGAACCTGCGCACCACGCTGACCTACCGCCACTACATCTTCCCCGACGACAAGCGCTACTTCATCCTGCGGGCCTCCCGCTCCGAGCGCGTGGAGCGCGAGCTGATGGCCTACTACTACACCCCCGACGTCTTCGCCTCCGGCTTCCGGCTGAGCGTGGAAGCCAAGCACTGGGTGACCGGCAAGCCCTCCTTCTACGGCTACGGGATCAACTCCAACCGCGGCGACAAGGCCAATTACTCGCTGCAGATGACCGGCGAGGAGATCATCGCCGACCTGCCGCTGATAAAGCACCTCTTCTTCAACTTCAACCACTCCTATTTCGACAAGCGCGTCGGCGTGGGCCCCGTGAGCTCCGGCCAGCTGAACGCCCTGTTCCCGGCCGAGTACGCCGTCGCCTCGCGGCTGAGCACCTTCCACACCAACCGCTTCTCGCTGGTCTACGACGATACCGACCACCCCTTCCTGCCGAAGGTCGGGACCTACGCCAGCGCCTCGGTGCTCTACTCCAACCGCAAGCTGGGCTCGGACTACGAGTACCGCACCTACGCGCTGCAGGTCAAGCACTACTACAACTACAAGGAAGAAAGCCGCTACGTCACGGCGGCGCATTACCTGCTGCAGTTCCAGCGCGGGGAGACGCTGCCCTTCCACGCCCTGCCGCAGCTGGGGGAGAGCACCGGCCTCAGGATGACCGGCGACGGCCGCTTCACCGACCGCGGCAAGTTCGTCTTCACCCTCGAGGAGCGCATCACCCTCTCGAAGACCCCGTTCTACAAGTTCATCAGCGAGACGGAGATCGCGCCCTTCCTGGACATCGGCACGGTCTTCCCGAAAGTCTCCGCCTTCCGCGCCCGCGACCTGAAGTACGGGCCCGGCATCTCGGCGCGGCTGGTCATCCGGCCGCAGCTCGTGGCCACGGTGGACTTCGCCTACGGTTCCGAAGGGACCAACGCCATCATCCGCATCGGCTACCCGTTCTAAATGATCACCCGCGGCAAAAATGTCAGGATCTCGGCCAAAGCCATACTTATAAGGAAGGGGCGCGTGCTGCTGATGCGCGCGCGCGACCGGCAGGGCGTCTATTACCTGCTGCCCGGCGGCGGCCAGCGGCACGGAGAGACGCTGCACGAAGCCCTGGTCAGGGAATGCCTGGAAGAGACCGGCGTGCTGGTCCGGCCGCTCGAGGCCCGCTACATCCGGGACTACATCGCCGGGCACCACGAATTCGCGGCCTCGGACGGGGCTTTTCACCAGGTGGAGATAATGTTCCTCTGCGAGTTCGTAAAGAAGACCGGGCGGCCGCGGCGGCCGGACAAAAACCAGACCGGCTCGAGCTGGGTACTCCTCTCCCGCCTGGCCAAGGTCCGCCTTTACCCGTCCGTCCTCAAGCCCCTGCTCGGCCCGGCCGGCCAGCTGCGCGGGCCGGTCTACCTCGGCGACGTCAACTAACCTCCCAAATAAAAAAGCCGCCGGCGCTCCGGCGGCTTCCCTGGTGGTCCGGCGGGCCCTAGCCGGCCCGGCGCCGCGCGGCGGCGGCGAGCGCGGCCTCGGCGGCGGCGCGGAACCCGTCCTCGACGTTGCGCTGGCCCTTCGAAAGCCCGTCGCGGACCCCGGCGAAATACGGCTGCAAGCGGCCGGCGGCGTCGGCGACCGGGAAGAACAGCCCGGCCTTCAGCGCACCGCGGAGCAGTTCCGTCGGCAGCGCCAGGTATTCCTGGGAAAAGCCGCCAACCACCACTACTGGGTACTCGGCGAGGTACAGGGTCTCGCGGAGCAGGCCGCCGTCCGGCTCTATCTCCAGCTTCATGCGCTTGCCGGCGGCGGCGAGGCCGCGGCGCAGCGCGTCCAGCCGCTCTTCGTCCTTTACCAGCACGCAGGCGTGCTCCAGCGTCCTGAAATATCTTTCGGCGGAAGGCACTCGCAGCCGGCGCGGCCCGGCCGCGTCGTGGCCGTCCGTATCGCGGCCGGACTTCACGCCGGCCAGCGAGAACGCCACCAGCTTCTCGCCGTGCAGAGCCACCAGGCCGCGCAGCGGCCTGGGGAAGCGGAAGCCCGAGGGCTCCCAGGTCATCGCGTCCGGGAAGTCCAGCCTGGCCAGCAGTCGGGGGAAGATGCCGGCGAGGGCTTTGGTCGCTGGCCCGGCGGGCAAGTCTCGGGCGTAGAGCACCAGGCGCCTGCAGGTGCCGTAAGCTTCAATGCCGCCGCAGGCGAGGCCAGCCGCGGCGAACTCCCCGGCGGCCAGCTGTTTCAGCCGCTCCACGGCCGGCGGGAGAAGCCGGGCTGGCAGGTTTTCCGCCAATACTTCCAGCAGGACGTCGCGCCCGGTCATGCGCCCTCCCCGTCAGGCCCGGAGTGCAGGTCGCCGTAGGTCAGGCGGCCCGCCCAGGCGAGGTCGGAAGTATTTTTCCTGCGCTGCGAAGCCAGGGCCAGGCGCTCCAGGGAGAAGACCAGTTCCACACCGCCGGCTTGCCGCGGGTAGACGAACCGCGCGGCGGGCAGGCCATCCAGCAGCAGTTCCCAGCCGGGCCCGGTCTCCCGGTCGGCCGCCAGCCAGCGCACGTCGTGCTCAGCCCTGTCCAGGCCGGCCGCTTTTAAAGAATTAAGGAAGACCCGCCTGATGTCCGGCGGAGCCGGCCGCAGCAGCACCAGGTAGCGGTAGCGCCCGGGGAGATCGCCGGGCCCGCCGGCGCCCAGTGCCGCGCGGGCCGCGCCCGCGAGACAAAGGTGCGCCGGCTGCGCGGGAAAGCCAGCAACGGGGCCGGGCGGCATGACGGCGCAGCCCTGCTTGGCCCAGTACTGGTTAAGTTTTAGAATTATGTCCTGAAAATCCACTCCGCCTCCGCCGGACAGCCCGGCACCGGGATATTGTACATCTTTGGAACGGGTCTCACTTAACGAAAGGCAGCGTGCGCAGGTCTATGCCGATATGCTCGCCGAAGAAGCGGGCGAACAGCCCGTCCACGAAGGCGGCAGCCGGCTCATCGTCGGGCAGCGCCCGCACTGCGGTCCAGCTGCCGGAATGCAGGGTGTCCCACAACCGCGCCTCAGGGCCGGCGGCCGTCTCCTTGAACCCGAAGCCGGCGAAATCCAGCGCCCGCAGCGTGAACGCCCGGCGCAGCCAGAAGGCCGGGCCGCAGGCGTCGAGGTCTTCCAGCGCGCCCAGCAGCAGCGCGTACTTCTGCGGCGACGGTTCCGCCGCCGGGGTAAGCTTGTTGATGACCTCGCAGTAATGCTGCGCCAGGTAAAGGCGGTCGAGGTCCGCCCTGATCCCGCCGAACACGCTGAGGGTGCTCCCGCCGGTGCAGACCGGGAAGTTGGAGCCCTTCTTGAGGTAGAAGCGGTAGTCGCCGGAGCAGAAGGCCTCGCTGAGAGCGCGCAGCTTGCCCTTGGCCAGCCGCACGCTCTTGAAGTTCACCTCCAGCTTGCCGTGCTCCAGCGTAAAGACCGTGACGATGCGGTCGCTCTCCCTGAGCGGCCGCCGCTGCAGCACTATGCCGTAATCGCAGAAGATCATGGCCTTATTCTACAAATTTGGGCCGCCGGGGGCCCGGCGCCCGGGGGGGAATATGCTAAAATCGTATTTTGCCGCGCCGCCGAAGGCGCGCGGCGCGCGCGACAATATTAGGAGATCATTCTGATGCCTGCAACAACCATGGAATCGCTGGTCAACCTCTGCAAAAGGCGGGGGTTCATCTTCCAGAGCTCGGACATCTACGGCGGCCTGCAGGGCGTCTACGACTACGGCCCGCTCGGCGTGGAGCTCAAGAACAACCTCAAGGCCGCCTGGTGGCGGGCCATGGTCTACGAGCGCGACGACATCGAGGGGCTAGACGCCTCCATCCTCACGCACCGCTCCGTGCTGAAGCATTCCGGGCACGAGGCCACCTTCTCGGACCCGATGGTGGACTGCCGCAAGTGCAAGAGCCGCTGGCGCGCCGACCAGGTGAAGGACGGCAAGTGCGAGAAGTGCGGCGCCGCCGACCTCACCGAGCCCAGGCCCTTCAACCTGATGTTCAAGACCACCATGGGCCCGGTCGCCGACGACGAGAATTTCGCCTACCTGCGCCCCGAGACCGCGCAGGGCATCTTCTGCAATTTCAAGAACGTGATGGACTCCACGTCCAACAAGCTGCCGTTCGGCATCGCGCAGATCGGCAAGGCCTTCCGCAACGAGATCACGCCCAAGAACTTCGTGTTCCGCGTGCGCGAGTTCGAGCAGATGGAGCTGGAGTTCTTCGTGCTGCCCGGCACCGACGACGAGTGGCATCAGAAGTGGGTGGAGGCCCGCGTGGCCTGGTGGAAGGCCCAGGGCCTCGAGAGCGCTAATCTCCAGCAGTACGCGCAGGGCAAGGAAGAGCTGGCCCATTACGCCAAGGCCACCGTGGACATCCTTTACCGGTTCCCGCACGGGATGGAGGAGCTGGAGGGCGTGGCCAACCGGACCGACTTCGACCTGGGGTCCCATTCCAAGCACCCGCAGGAGCTGGGCCTCAAGGCGCGCGTAGAAGAGAACGCCGATTCCGTGGTCAAGCTGACCGCGCCGGACCCGGTCACGCAGAAACCCCTGGTGCCCTTCGTCATCGAGCCGTCGGCCGGCGTGGACCGCGGCGTGCTGGCCGTGCTGACCGAGGCCTACACCGAGGAGAAGCTGGAGAACGGCACCGAGCGCATCGTGCTGAAGCTCCGCCCGCACCTCTCGCCCATCAAGGTGGCAGTGATCCCGCTGGCCCGCAACAAGCCCGAGATCGTGGCCAAGGCCAAGGAAATAAAGGACGCCCTGCTGAAGCTCGGCATAGGCCGCATCTATTACGAGAGCTCAGGCAACATCGGCAAGAGCTACCGCCGCCACGACGAGGTTGGCACCCCGCTCTGCGTAACCGTGGACTTCGACACGATAGGCAAGGGGGAGAACCAGGAGGCCGCGGGGACCGTGACGATCCGCGACCGGGACACGATGGGTCAGGTCCGCGTGCACGCCGACAAGCTCGCGGCCCACATCACCGAATACTTCCGGAGCGCCAAATAGGGAGCCCGGGCGCAGTTGCTTTAGATAGAACCTAAATTATATAATTGAGGCACTATGTTACCTACTTACAGACCTAATGTTAAGAAACGCAAAAAGCACATCGGCTTCCGGGCCAAGATGTCGACCAAGGGCGGCCGCAAAGTGCTCGCCCGCCGGCGCGCCAAGGGCCGCTGGACACTGATCCCCGACATCAAGAAATAAGTGGCCGGGCCGCAGTGAAACAGTTCGCCTTTTCAAGAGCTTCACGCCTACGCCTTAAAAAAGAGTTCGAGGCCGTTTTCGACGCCGGGCACAAGGCCGCCACCGGGGAACTGGTGGGCTGGTATTACCGGGCCGCCGACAAGAAAAAAAAGGTCGGCCTCATGGTCTCCAAAAAGACCGGCGGGGCCGTGAAGCGGAACAGGTTAAAGAGGCTTCTTAGGGAAGCGTTCAGACTGGACAGAACAGAGTTAAAGGAAGGCACGCGCCTCATAATTTACCCGAAGGCGGGCTGCGCCATGGACAACCTGGCCCAGGCCCGCAAAGAGCTGGATACGCTCCGGCGGAGGGCGCGCCTTAACGATGACGGTGAATAGAACCGTTGCGAAAAATCTTAGATCGCTCGCGCTGACGACAATGCGCTCGGCGTACAGGACGTTGCGGCCCGCGCTCGGGCCGGGAACCTGCCGGTTCCACCCGTCCTGCTCCGAGTACGCGTTCCAGGCGCTGGACAAACACGGGATTTTAAAAGGCGGGAGGCTGGCAGCGGGCCGGCTGTCCCGCTGTCGTCCTTTCTCTCCGGGCGGTTACGACCCTGTCCCCTGACGCCACCAAAGAAGCCTTCCGCCGCAGCGGGAGGTTAAATGAATAAAAATCTTATACTCGCCGTAGTCCTGTCGTCCCTGGTCTACATAGGCTGGTACTCTTTCATGGAGAAGCGGCTGCCCAAGCCGCAGCCCGCACAGCAGGCCCAGGGGGCGCAGCCCGGCGCGGCGGCGCAGCCCGCGGCCCAGGCCGCCCAGGCGGAGCCGGCCCCGCTGCCGGCCGACTGGAAACAGAAGGCCGTCAAGCTCACCGCCGGCAAGGCCGAATACACCTTCAACGCCGAAACCGCTTCTCTCGTCAGCGCCGTCTACCAGGGCCCCGTCGCCCCCGTGGAACTGGTGCCGGACCCGCAGCGCGGCTTCCTCTATACCTCCTTCCCCGGCACGTTCTCCCTGAAAGCGAAGACCGACAGGTCGGCGGAGTTCGTCTCGCAGCAGGGCCCCATCCGGGTCACAAAGAAATTCACCCTTACGGAGAAAGACGGCATCACCGCCGTCGAGATCCGCGCCGTCAACACCTCCGGCTCGCCCCAGTCGCTGCCGCCCTGGGAACTGCGCCTCGGCCCCGGCCTGGACACGGTGAAGAGCGAGATGAAGGAGAACGAGGCGGAGCTCAAGGCCGTCTACACCTTCCAGGAAAGCGGCCGCAAGCACCCCACGCTCAAAGAGGTGGAGGACGACGAGCCCGCGCAGAACGACTGGGTCTGGGCCGGACTCAGCAACCGCTATTTCCTCGCCGCTTTCGCCGACCCGAGCTTTAAGACCACCCGCCCGCTGCGCCGCGACGAGAAAGTGGGCAAGATAGAAAAGACCCCCGTGCTGGCCGTGCCGATGCCCGGCTCCGTCCTGCGCCCCGGCGAGACCGTTGCGTGGACCACGCTTTTCTATCTCGGTCCCAAGGACCTCGCCGTGCTGCGGGAGCTCGGCCTCGGCCTCGACCGCTCCGTGGATTTCGGCTTCTTCGCGCCGCTGGCCAAGTTCGCCAACTCCTCGCTGATCTACTTCCACAAGCTCACGGGAAATTACGGCATAGCCATCATCATCCTGAGCGTCATCATCCAGATCCTCCTCACGCCGCTGAGCTTCAAGAGCTACAAGGCCATGGCCGTGATGAAGAAGATCCAGCCGGAGATGCAGTCCATACAGAAGATGTACAAGGACGACCCGCAGCGCATGAACCGCGAGGTGATGGACCTCTACAAGCGCCACGGCACCAACCCGCTCGGCGGCTGCCTGCCGATGCTGCTGCAGATCCCGGTGTTCTTCGCGCTGTTCACGGCGCTGCGCAACTCCTGGAGCCTCCACGGCGCACCCTTCTTCCTCTGGATAAAGGACCTGTCCTCCAAGGACCCGTTCTACGTGCTGCCCCTCGTGATGGGCGGCATCATGTTCCTGCAGCAGCACCTGAGCCCGCAGACCTCCGACCCCGCGCAGGCGGCCATGATGAAGTGGATGCCCGTCATCTTCACCTTCATGTTCCTGTCCTTCCCGTCGGGGCTGGTATTATACTGGCTCATCAACAGCACCTGGGGCTTCGCGCAGAGCATGTACCTGCAGAAGAAGATGGGCTGAGTTTATTTGCGGTAGAAAGTAAGGAGACACTCAAATGAGAGAAACCAAGACAGAAGCGAAAACCATACAGGACGCCGTCGAAAAAGGCCTTGCCGAACTCGGCCTCCGGCGCGACCAGGTTGAAGTCGTAGTCGTCAGCGAAGGCAAAAGCGGCTTCTTAGGCATAGGGGCCAAGAAAGCCTGCGTCATACTCAGGGAAAAGCGCTGGGGCGAGAGCCGCAGCGAAGAGCCCCGCGGCGCGCGCCCCGGCGGGCGCGGCGGCGAACGCGGCGGACGCGGTGGCGACCGCGGCAGAGGCGGACGCTCCGGCGGACGCGGCGGACGCCCCGGCGGCAGAAGCGAAGAGCGCGGAGAGCGCTCGTCTTCCCCGGCGGCCCCCAGGCGCCCCGGCCGTTACGGTTACGAGGACGCCCGCCTGCCCCCGCAGGAGGAGACCACCCACTCCGAGCGGCCCCACCGCGAGGACCGCATGTCCCGCAACGACCGCGTCTACCAGGAAGAGCCCCTCGGCGCGGACTACCAGGCCATACAGCCCGCCCAGGACCCCGTGGAGCACGCCAAGACCGCGCTGCTCAAGATGCTCACGCTGATGGGCGTGGAAGCGACCATAACCGAGGCCAAGCTCGACACCGCGGAGAACCTGCTGTTCATACGGTTCGACTGCGCCGAGCCGGCCGCCTTCACCGAGGATAACGGCCGCGGCCTGCAGTCGCTGCAGTTCATCCTCAACTCGATAGTCAGCCGCAAGCGCGAGCCGCACCTGGCCCTGCGCCTGGACACCGGCGGCTACTGGGACAGCAAGGAAAAAGAGATAGCCGCCCGCGTGGAAGAGGCCGTGCGCGAAGCCCGCGCCGGCAGCTCCTCCAGCCGCCTGGACCCGATGCCCGCCTCGATGCGCAAGATAGTGCATAACCTCGTGAAGGCCAACTACCCCGACATGGAGACGGTCTCCGAGGGCGAAGGCCGCTGGCGCAAGGTCGTGATCCGCAGGACCGAGACGCAGCAGGCGCAGCAGGAGCCGCAGGCCGCCGCCGTACAGGAGCCCGCGCAGGCCGCTCCCGTCGAGCAGCCGGTCCCGCAGCAGGCCGAAGAGGCCGCCGCCGTGCAGCCCGAGCAGACGACCACCGAGCAGAAGTAAGCGCTCGCGGTCAAAACGGCGTGACGGCAGAACAGCTGTCACGCCGTTCTCATTTTAAGCATGATACTGCCGGAAACCAGCGACACAATTGTGGCACAGGCGACGCCCCCCGGGGCGGGCGCGCTGGCTGTGCTGCGCCTGTCCGGCCGGGGAGCTTTCGCCGCGGCCGCCGGCTTTCTGCGCCCCGCGCCCAAGGACCCGCCCCACGGGGTTGCGCGCCTGCTGGCCGTGCGCGACGGGGAACGCCTGGTGGACAGGGCGGTGGCCGTCTTCTTCCGCGGCCCGGCCAGCTACACCGGCGAGGACACCGTAGAACTTACCTGCCACGGCTCCCCCTATATCGTCCGAACCATCCTCAACCTGGCCGTCAGCAACGGCGCCCGCCCCGCGGCCCCCGGAGAATTCACGCTGCGCGCCTTCCTCAACGGCAAACTGGACCTGGCGCAGGCCGAGGCGGTGGGCCAGCTCATAGAATCCGGCACCGAAGCCGCCCACCGCGCGGCCCTTACCCAGGCGGAGGGGGGCCTTTCACGCGAGGTGCGCGCCATAAAGGAAGAGCTGGTAGGGCTCCTGGCCCAGCTCGAAGCGCGCCTCGACGATTCCTACGAGGAGCAGCCCGCGCTGGAACTCAGAGCTTTCGCCCGCGCGGCCGAGGCGGCGCGGAGTAAGGCCGCGGCGCTGGCCGCCGGCTACGCGGCCGGGCGGGGCATCCGCGACGGGCTGAAGGTGGTCATCTCCGGAGCGCCAAACTCTGGCAAATCTTCGCTGCTCAACGCCCTGCTGGGCTGCGACCGGGCCATGGTCTCCAAACAGGCCGGCACCACGCGCGACACGCTGGAAGCCTCGCTGGAAATAGACGGCTTCAAAGTATTATTCACGGATACGGCCGGCCTCAGCGCGAGGGCGGGCTCGGCGCTCGAGCGCGAAGGCATGCGCCGGGCGCGCCGCGCCCTGGAGAAGGCCGACACCGTACTGCTCGTGAAGGACTCCTCCTCGAAGGAAACCCCGGCCGACCGCGGCGCCGCGCGCGAAGCCGGGCGCCTGGCGCCGGAGGGCGCGCGGGTGCTGCGCCTGCTGAGCAAGGCCGACCTGTCCGCGAAGGGCCCTCTCCCCGCCGGTGCGTTCAGGGTCTCCGCCAGGACCGGAGAAGGCCTGGCCCGCCTCAGGACGGCGCTGGTAGCCGAGCAGAAGAAGGTCTTCCGCGACGGGGCGCAGGCCGTGGTAACCTCGGCCAGGCATTACTCGGCCCTCTCGCGCGCCGCCGCCGAGCTGGCCCTGCTCCCGGGCAAGCTGCGCGGCAAAACGCCGCCGTTGGAACTGGCCGCGGAACATTTGCGCGGCGCGCTGGCCGCCCTGGCGGAAGTGCTGGGAGAGACCGCGCCCGAGGAAGTGCTGGCCGGGGTGTTCAGTAATTTCTGCGTCGGGAAATAACCAATATGTCCATAACGGATCTTTTTCCTGTCAAAGTGCTGCTGGAGCCGGCAGCCGCTTTCAGCGACCTGGCGGCGGGGCGCCGCGGCTGGGGCTGGCCGCTGGGCGTCTACGCGCTTTCAATCTGCCTGGCCGCGCTGCTTTTCACGCTGCTGCCGCCGCAATACCTGGCCGATTCCCTGGAAGGTTTTTCGCTGAGCCGGGACCGCGGCTTCTTTTATTATTTTCCCGCCGCATTGGCCGGCGGGCTGGTCCTCACGCTTTTCCTCAGCGCACTCGTCTCCGCGCTGGCCCGTTTCCTGGGCGGGGGGCGGCTATCGCTCCGCCTCGCCGGAGCCGCCGCGCTGATTGGCGCATTCGGGCTCCTGGCGGCGGCCCTGCACGGAGCGGAAGGCGGCAGGCGAGCGGCGGGCCTGGCCGCGGCCGCGGCGGCCGCGCTCTTCGCGGGGTGGGCCGGGTACTCGGACAGGAAAGCTTTTCCGGGGCTGCTAAAATGCCTGATGTCGGTTTCAGTGCTCGCGCTGGCCGGGGACCTCTGCGGCGCGGCGGCGGCTCTGGCCGGCTCGGTGCGGGCCTACACCGCGGCCGAATACGTCTTCGCTGTGCTCTCGCTTTACTGGTCGGCCAAGGCGGTTTCCGCGGTCTACGGCGCCGCCAAAGCGCGCGCCGCGGCGGCCGTGGTGCTGGGCGCTTTCGGCGCCATGGCCTTACTGTTCCTGGCGCTGAACACGGGCCTGCTCCCCGCCGGGATCTTCGAGGCGCTGCTGCTGGTATAAAGAATGACGGCCTATAACTACCCGGAAATTTTCGACGTGCTGGTGGTGGGCGGCGGCCACGCCGGCTGTGAGGCCGCGCTGGCGGCCGCGCGCCTGGGCGCGAAGACCCTGCTGCTCACGCAGGACCTCGACACCCTGGCGCAGATGTCCTGCAACCCGTCGATAGGCGGGGTGGGCAAGGGGCAGCTGGTGCGCGAGATCGACGCGCTCGGCGGGGAGATGGGGAAGATCGCAGATCTTTCCATGCTGAGCGGACACATGCTCAACACCTCCAAGGGCGCGGCGGTGCGCTCACCGCGCGCGCAGTGCGACAAGAAAATGTACCAGCTCGCCATGAAGCGCGCGCTCGAGCGCCAGCCAGGCCTCACCCTGGTACAGGACGAGGCCGCCGAGGTCCTGGAGAAGGGAGGCCGGGCCGCCGGCGTCGGCACCGCCCGCCACACCGTCTACCGGTCCAAAACGGTGGTGCTCACGGCCGGGACCTTCCTGCGCGGCGTGATCCACGTCGGGCTGGATTCTTTTCCCGGCGGCAGGTATAACCACCCGCCGTCGGACCTGCTGTCCAAAAGCCTCGCGGGGCTGGGCTTCAGGCTGGGCCGCCTGAAGACCGGCACCCCGATGCGCCTGCACGCGCGCGGCATAGATTTCTCCAAGTGCGACAGGCAAGCCCCGGACGCGCCGCCCGCGCCCTTCTCCCATTTCACCGGCGCGATTACCAACCCGCAGCTTCCCTGCTGGATCACGCGAACCGGGGCCGGCACGGCCGGCGTCATCTCGGCCGCCCTGCACCGCTCGCCGCTCTACAGCGGCAAGATAAAATCCACCGGGCCGCGCTACTGCCCGTCGATAGAGGACAAGGTGGTCAAGTTCCCGCACCACGGAGCGCACCACCTGTTCCTGGAGCCGGAAGGCTTCGCCACCGAGGAATATTACGTCAACGGGCTCTCCACCAGCCTGCCCGAAGAGGTGCAGGCCGACATCGTGCGCTCGGTCGCCGGGCTGGAGCGCGCCGAGATCATGCGCGCCGGCTACGCGATAGAGTACGACTACTCCGACCCGGGCCAGCTGGACTACACGCTGGAGACGCGCCCGCTGCCGGGCCTCTACATGGCCGGGCAGGTCAACGGCACCACGGGCTACGAGGAGGCCGCGGGCCAGGGCCTGGTAGCCGGCATCAACGCGGCCCGCGCCGCGGCCGGCCTGGAGCCGCTGATCATACGCCGCGACGAGGGCTACCTCGGCGTAATGATAGACGACCTGGTCTCCAAGGGCATAGACGAGCCCTACCGCATTTTCACTTCGCGCGCAGAATACCGCCTCCTGCTGCGGGCCGACAACGCCGACCTGCGGCTGTGCCCCCGCGGCTTCGAGCTGGGCCTCCTGCCCGCGCGGCTGGAGAAAAATTTCCGCGCCTACGCCGACGCGGTGCGGACCCTGCAGGCCGGGGGCAAACCCGCCCGGCTGCCGCCCGGCCCCTGGACGCTGAAAAAGGCGCGGGCCACGGCGGAGATAGAAAAGATCTACGAGATGTACGTCCGCCGCAACCAGAAAGAGGCGGAGAAGATGAAGAAGTTCGAAGGCCTGCGCATCCCGCCCGACTTCAGCTACGCCGACGCGCGGGCCCTCCCGAACGAGGCCCGCCACAAGCTGGAGCTGCACCGCCCGCTGACGCTGGCGCAGGCCGGCCGCCTCCCCGGCGTGACGCCGGCGGACGTGCAGCTGCTGTGGGTGCTGCTGGAAAAACGCCGCAGGCAAAGGAGAAAGCCGTGAACGACGCCGTCATTACCACCCTCGCGCAATGGGGCCTGCAGCTGCCCCCGGCCGCGGAACGCAGGCTGGGGATCTTCGCCGCGGAGCTGCTGGAGAAGAACACCATGATGAACCTGGTCTCCAGGAACGACGAGCCGCTGCTCTGGGAGCGCCATATCCTGGACTCGCTCGCGGGCGCGTCGGTGCTGCGCCGGCTCCTGAAGCCGGGCGCGGCCGTGGCCGACGCCGGCAGCGGCGCCGGCTTTCCCGGCCTGGTCCTGGCAGCGGTACTCGAGGAGTTCAGCTTCGAGCTCCTCGACTCCAGGGGCAAACGCTGCGATTTCCTGGGCCTGGCGGCCGCCTCCATGCTGGCCGGCAACGTCGCGGTTTACCAGCGCAGGGTGGGGGAAGGCGGCCCCGGCGCGGAGCGCAGATACGCCGCGGTCATAGAGAGGGCCATGGGACAGCTTGAAAACATCCTGCCCCAATGCTTAAATATACTGTCAGGGGGCGGCTACTTCCTGGCCTGGCAGAGCGCCGCCCAGCTGGCCAAGGGGCGCCCGGCCGCCGACGCCGCGCTGAAGAAGGCAGGGGGGAAGCTTTTGGAAACCTTCTCCTACCGCCTGCCGGGCGAGGCCGAGGACAGGCATATAGTGGTTTTCCAGAAGGGCTGAGCGCAAAACTATGCACATACTCAATTATTATTTCACGCCGTTCGCGGTCATCCTGATCGTGTTCGCCATCTTCTTCTCGGAGCCCGAGCGCTCCGTAACCTACGCCTGCTTCGCCATCCTGGGCGCGGCCTTCGCGGCCAACTACTGGCTGGGCAAGAACACCTACCGCTTCCTGCGCTGGAGCCGGCATATCCGGGCGGTCACCGTCTGGCTGAACCTCGGCGTCAGCGCCGCGCTGTTCTACCTGCTCTCCCCGTACTGGGCCCCCATGTGGCTGCTCTTCCTGACCGCGCCCGCCGCGAGCGCCATGTACATGAAGAAGTGGTACGTTTTCCTGACCGCCGCCGGCGCCTCCGCCATCATGGTCTCCATCTATTTCTACAAGGCGGTGGTCTTCATCACCGCCGACGCCCCCGGCCTGACGCTGGCCGCGGCGCTGGCGCAGGCCGCCTCCAACACGCAGCTGTTGGGCATGGCGCTCACGCAGGCCGTCTTCATAGTCTTCTTCTCGATGTTCACGGCGGCGATGGCCGAGATGATAGTGAAGGTGCGGGACTCGATGCGGTAAAGCCGCGCGGGCGGCGGCTGAGACATGGACATATTATCCAAACTCAGAGTGCTCTTCTGGGGCCTGGTGCTAGGCCTCTGGGGGCTCTTCATGTACCAGTACATGAGCGAAGACATGGCCATGCTGAAGCGCTTCAGGATAGGCAGCAACCCTTTCGCCGCGATGCGCCCGGCGCCCAAGCCAACTCTTAACAAGTACCCAGTCCCGCCGCAGTACCAGCAGCCGCAGTACTCTCAGCAGGCGCAGCTCCCGCGGCCCGCCACCGGCTACAGCACGCTGGACCTGGTGAAGGCGGGGGGAGTGAAGGAAGCAGCCTCCACCCCGCTCATCCCCGAGCACGCCCCCGGCGACAAGACCGTCATCGGCGCGCGCGGGGAAGAGGATACTTACCCTGAGACCCCGCCCGGCTTCTCGATGAAGGTCACGCGCCACTTCGTAGTTTACGAAGAGGGCGCGGAGGTTTCCGAGGAACTCTCCGAAACGCTGGAGTCCCTGCACGGCAACATCATGCTGGACCTGGTGGCCTTCTCGCCGTGGACGCGCGAGAAGAAGGTCTTCATCTATTACGCGCAGAGCGGAGAGACCTATCGCTCCCTCACCGGGCGGCCGGCCTGGTCCGGAGGCGCGGCCTCGCTGGGCGAGCGCAAGATCTACGTCTACAAGAGCGACGAAGCCTTCGGGATACTCGCGCACGAGCTCACGCACATCTACTTCGACAGCTTCTTCCCGGCCTCGGTACCAAGCCCCCTGTGGCTCAGCGAGGGCGTGGCCACCTACATCCAGTCCGAGCGCGGCTACTCCACCCCCAACTGGCTGAACCAGAACCTCAAGCTCCTCGAGGGCGGCAGCGGCTTCAAGCTGGGGGACCTGGTGCGCATAGAGGACATGCAGGGCGCAGACGAGGACAACGTGCGCCTCTGGTACGCGCAGTCCTACAGCGTGGTGCGCTTCCTGATGAAGATGAAGGCCGGCGACGCCTTCTACGTTTTCTGCAAGGAAATACGCGACGGCAAGCCGGCCAACCAGGCGCTCTACCGCGCCTACGGCATGCCCTACAACAAACTCTCGTCGCTGGAATACGCCTGGCGCTACGACCTGAAGACCGGCAAGATCTCCGGCATGAACCGCTGATTGGGGACGTTGTTGAGTTGTTGACTATTTCGCTACCTGGAGATAGCACCGATGCTCCACGGCAAATAGTCAACAACTCAACAACGTCCCCTCTCCTTATATATAGGGGTTGACCGAAATCAACCCCTGTTTTTGCCTTTTTCCCTCCCTCCCAAACCATAAAATATAGCGCAGTTATAAGCGCTTTTTACCCCGGGTATTGACAAGGGGGGGGCTATGCTATATACTAATAATCCAAGTGGTAGAAAGTGGGAAATAATGTTTTTTTGTGTAGAATAATGTTGTATACTGTTTCAACGCGAAGTTAAAGAAAATTTATGAGCTCGCTCTACGGTGAATACGCATACACGATGGACGCCAAAGGCCGCGTCGTCGTGCCCGCGCGTTTCCGCGAGGAGCTCCGCAAGGAAGACAAGAACTATTTCATGCTCAGCATCGGACTGGACAGCTGCCTGTACATCTTCCTGCCGTCGAAGTGGGAAGAACTGCTCGCCGGCAATATGCAGGTCTTCAAGTCCGAGAACAAGGAAGAGGAGCGGGCGTTCAAGCGCTTCTTCTTCGGCAACGCGTGCGACGCGGAGCTGGACGAGCAGGGACGGATCTTAGTGCCGCAGAATCAGAAAGCGTACGCTTCTCTCAAGAAGGACATCCTGATACGCGGCGTCGGAAATAAGGCTGAAATATGGGATGCGCAGGCTTGGTCGAAATACAAAAAAGACGTGATAGAGCCTTCCCTCGGAAAGTTCGGCAAGATACTCGACATATGACGGAATACACTCACATTTCCGTCCTGGCCGAGGAAGTAGTCAACCTGCTGATCACCGAGAAGAAAGGCACCTACGTCGACGCCACGCTGGGCATGGGCGGCCATACGGCGCGCCTGCTCAACGCGCTCCCCGCGGAAGGCACCGTGCTCGGCATCGACTGGGACCCGGAGATGGCCGGCGTAGCCGCGCGCAACCTGGCGCCGTTCGGGGCCCGCGTGAAGATAGCGCAGGGCAATTTCGCCAACATCGACGAGATCGTGGCGCGGGAGGGAATACGTTCCCTGTCCGGCGCCCTGTTCGACCTGGGCATCTCCTCGCTGCACTTCGACAAGCCTTCCCGCGGCTTCAGCCTCAAGCACGACGGGCCGCTGGACATGCGGATCAACCCCGACAACCCGCTGACCGCCTACACGATCATCAACCAGTGGCCCTTCGAGCAGATAGAGCACCTGATCCGCGTCTGCGGCGAGCGCCATTCCGGCCGCATCGCGCGCGCCGTCCTGGCGGCCCGCCGCGTCAAGCCCCTGGAGACCACCGCCGAGCTCGCGGCCCTGATAGAAAGAGTGGCGCCGGCGCACGGGGAAAAGATCCATCCCGCCACCAAGACCTTCCTGGCGCTGCGCGTGGCCGTGAACTACGAGTTCGACAACCTCACGCGCGGCATCCAGAAGATCCTGCCGCTGCTCAAGCCCGGCGCGCGCCTGGGCATCATCACTTTCCACTCGCTCGAGGACCGCATCGTGAAAGAGACGTTCCGCATCATGGCCAAGATGGGCGGGTGGGAATTAGTGACGCGCAAGCCGGTGAAGCCCTCAGACGAGGAGACCGCCTCTAACAAGAGGGCTCGCAGCGCGAAGCTGAGGGTGATAGAGAAGCTGTAAGCTAAGGAGGCCCTATGTATCCTGAAAACATCCTTAAGGTCGGCGCGAAGTTCAACAAGCTCCTGCACGGCAGGAGAACCCGGGCGAAGCTCAACGGGCTGAAGGACGCGGTGTGCCCCACCAAGATCTTCTACCTGTGGGAGAAGCACGGCATAAAGCGGATAGAGCTGTTCAGCATGGAATAACGCAACCGAGGTAAGTCAGCTATGCTTAAGAAAACTAGGAACCTGAAACTGGCCGCCCTGGGCGTCATCTGCGCCGCGGGCTTCCTGTTCGCCTGGGAAAACGTCCAGGCGGTGAAACTTGGCTACAACATTGAAAAGCTCCGCCGGGAAATAAAAGACCTGGAGAGCGCTAACACCTATTTGAAAAAAGAGATTCAGGTCTCCCTGTCGCCGGAAAAGCTCGAGGCGGAAGCCTCCCGGCTGGGCATGGTTTACCCGGAACCCGGCGCCGTCGTCCTCCTTGACGGCCGGCCGGCTGAAGGCACCGCGGGTCGGGGCTGGCTGGCCAGGCTGTTCAAACTAAGCAAGTCTTCTTAAAAGGCCGCCCGCCGCCGGGGAGAGAAATGGCGGAACCAAAGAACTTCAGGACCTTGTTCGACAGGATCCCCGTCCACGGGGAGACCGGCTTCGCCAGGGCGGCGGCCGCACATGACAGCCCATACCATCAAAACAAGAATACAAGTCTGCGCCGCGCTGGCCGCTATCGCCCCTTTGCTGATTGGCGTCAGGCTGTTCTGGCTGCAGACCATTCGCCACGAAAAGCTTTCGGAAACGGCTTCTAAGGAGTTCAACCGTACCGTTTCGGAGATCGGCCCCCGCGGCCGCGTCTTCGGCGCCGGCGGGGAACTGCTGGCGGAATCCATAGTCACCTGGGACGCCGGGCTCTACAAGAAGGAGCTCGAGGCCGAAGCCAAGGCAAAAAAGGACCCCGGCTACCCGGCCAGGGCCGTCTCGGAGCTCAGCCGCGCGCTGGGCCTGCCGCCCGCCTTCAGGGAAAAATACCGCAAAGCCAAAAACTTCGTCCCGGTAAGGAAGGGCCTGGACCGGGAAGCCAGCGAGGCCGTCAAGGCGCTGAAGCTCAAAGGCGTGGCCCTGCAGCCCGTGCAGAGCCGCTACTATCCCGCCGGGGACATCGCGCGCAGCGTGATAGGCGTGACGCGCGAGGAGAAGGGCCTGACCGGCATTGAGCTGCTCTATGACAAGGTCCTCAGCGGGCAGGTCAGCCGGCGCGAGATAGTGCGCGACAATTCCGGCAAGGTGATCTTCCAGGCCCAGCTGGAGAAAGAGGCGCGCCCGCGCGACCTGTACCTCACCATCGACAAGAATATCCAGTACTTCGCCCAGGAGGCGATCCGCAAAGCGGTAGAGAAGAACCGCGCCGAGCTGGGCATGGCCCTGGTGCAGGACCCGAACACCGGCCGCCTGCTCGCGCTGGCCTCCTGGCCCTCCGACGTGGAGAAGATAGAGCCCGTGGAATGGGTGTACGAACCGGGCTCGACCTTCAAGGCCATCACCCTCGCGGCGGCGCTTGAGGAGGGGATAGCCAGCGAGGCCAGCACCTATTACTGCGAGAACGGCGCGTGGGCCTTCAACAGCAAGGTCACGCTGCACGACCACGAGCCCGAAAAGACCCTGAACCTCTCCGAGGTGATAGAGCGCTCCTCCAACATCGGCACGGCCAAGATAGGCCTCAAGCTCGGCGTCCAGAGCTTCTACCGCTACGTAAAGGCCTTCGGCTTCGGCGCCAAGTCCGGGCTGGGCTTCGCCGGAGAGTCGGCCGGCCTGCTGCGCCCGCTGGACAAGTTCAAGCCTATAGACCTGGCCGTCGGGTCCTACGGCCACGGCATCGCCGCCACGCCGCTGCAGGTGCTCAACGCCTACTCCGCGCTGGTCAACGGCGGGCGCCTCTTCGAGCCGCAGCTCGTGGAAAAGATCGCCGAATTCGAGGGGGAAGAGGTCTTCAAGAATGAGCCGACAGTGCTGCGCCAGGCCATCACGCCGGGCATCGGCGGCCGGGTAAAGAAGATCCTGCGCGCCGTGGTGGACAGCGGCACCGGCAAGAACGCCGCCGTCGCCGGCTATTCGATAGGCGGCAAGACCGGCACCTCCAAGAAGATAGACCCGCGCACCGGCAAATACCTGACCGGCCGCAACGTGGCCTCGTTCGCCGGGTTCTTCCCGGTGCCTGAACCGCAGTACACCATCCTCGTGGTGATCGACAACCCGAGGGGCCTGACCTACGGCGGCGAGACGGCCGCCCCGGCCTTCCGCGAGATCGCCTCCAAGATCATCACGCTCAAGGGCCTCAAGGCCGATACGCCTACCTCGCACAAGGTGGGGCACGCCGCGCCCGCCCGACCCATCTCCGATTAGCCCGAGCGCGCCCGCCCTAAATTTTCTATTATTGTAAGTATGAAGCTGTCCCTCGCCCTGGAAAATTCCGGCCTGACGCACGCCGGACCGGACCCCGAGATCTCCTCGGTGATCAACGACTCGCGCCTGGCCGGGCCCGGCGCGCTCTTCTTCGCCCTGCCCGGGGCCAGGACCGACGGCGCTAATTTCATCAGGCAGGCCCTCGAGCGGGGCGCGGCCGCGGTGATCTCCGCCGCCGAGCCGCCGCCGGACCTGCGCGCGGCCTTCCCCGCCGCGCCGCTGCTCAAGGCGGGGGAGATCTCCGCCGCGCTCTCCGTCATAGCCGCGAATTTCTACGGCCGCCCCTCCAGGAAGCTGAAGGTCTTCGGCATTACCGGCACCAAGGGCAAGACCACCACCGCCTACCTGCTGGAAAGCGCCCTGCGGCAGGCCGGCTCCCGCCCGGGCGTCATCGGCACCATAGACTACCGCATCGACGGCCGTGTGCTGGCCGCGGCCGCCAATACCACGCCGCTGGCCCACACGCTGCAGGAACTGCTGGCCAAGATGGTGGCGGCAGACTCGCTTGCCGCCGTGATGGAAGTCTCCTCGCACGCCCTCGCGCTGGGCCGGGTGGAGGACGTGGAGTTCGACTGCGCCGTCTTCACCAACCTGCAGCGCGACCACCTGGACTTCCACAAGGACCGGGAAAGCTACTTCCAGGCCAAGGCCCGCCTCTTCGACCTGCTGGAGCGCTCGCCCAAGAAGGACAAGTGCGCCGTGATTAACGCCGACGACGAGCGCGCCAATTGGCTGCTGAAGAAACTCAAGGGCCGGGTAAAGACCGTCACCTTCGGCATAGAGGAAGAGGCCGATTTCCGGGCGGAGGGCATAGAGATCCTGGAGACCATGACCAGGTTCACCCTGTGCGCCGGGGCGGAGCGCCTGCCGGTGAAACTGAACCTGCTGGGCCGCCATAACATCTACAACGCGCTGGCGGCCATCGCCGCGGCCGCCTCGGGCGGGCTGGGAGCGCGCGCCGCCGTGGACGGAGTGCAGGCGCTGGAGAACGTGCCGGGCCGCCTGGAGAGGGTGAACGCCGGGCAGGATTTCTCGGTCTTCGTGGATTACGCGCACACGGACGCCGCGCTGGAGAACGTGCTCTCGAGCCTGGGCCTGCTGCCCCACGGCCGCATCATCACCGTGTTCGGCTGCGGCGGCGACCGCGACCGCACCAAGCGCGCGCCGATGGGCGCGGTTGCCTGCGCGCTGAGCAGCCTGGCCATCATCACGAGCGACAACCCCCGCAGCGAGGACCCGCTGGCCATCATCGACGACATTTCCAAGGGCGTGATGGACAAGTACTCCAACTTCGAGATAATCCCGGACCGCAAGCGCGCCATAGAGGCGGCCATAGCGCAGGCGCGCAAGGGCGACATCGTGCTGATAGCCGGCAAAGGGCACGAGACGTACCAGGTGCTCAAGGACCAGACCGTGCATTTCAGCGACGCCGAAACCGCCGCCGCGGCGCTGAAGGAGAGGCTGCGCGAATGAATTTAAGGATGACGCTGGGAGAGCTCGCCGCCGCCGTCGGCGGCCGGCTGGTCAAAGGCAGCCCGGAGGCGACCTTCGGCGGCTTTGTCACCGATACCCGCAGGCTCAAGGCCGGGGATTTCTTCTGGGCGCTCAAAGGCGCCTCTTTCGACGCGCACGATTTCCTGCCCAATACCGTGCCGCTGGGCGTGCGCGGCTGGCTGGCGCGCGAGGACGCCCTGGCCGTGCTTAAGGACCTGCCGCCCGAGACGGTGGCGGTCAAGGACACCCTGAAAGCCCTGCAGGACCTGGCCGCCTGGCACCGGCGCCGCTTTAACATCCCCGTCGTGGCCATCACCGGTTCCAACGGCAAGAGCACTACCAAGGAGATGCTGAAGAGCGTTTTCTCGGCCGCCGGCGAGACCTGCTCCAACGCCGGGAATCTCAACAACCAGTTCGGCCTGCCGCTGTCCCTGCTGGAGCTGGGCCCGGAGCACCGGTTCGGCGTCTTCGAACTGGGGGCTTCAAAGCGGGGGGACATCAGGGAGATCGGCGAGGTCGCGCGGCCTACCTGCGGCATCATCACCAATATCGGCCCGTCGCATTTGCAGTATTTCGGCGACCTGGAGACGGTCTACGAGACCAAGACCGAGCTGGCCGGCTGCCTCGCCGAGGGCGGCAGGCTGGTCTATAACTACGACGACCGCTTCCTCTCGCGCCTCAACGGCCGGGACTTCCCCAAGCTGACCTTCGGCCGCGACCCCGGCGCCGACCTGCGGGTGCTGGAGGGCGAGCAGCTGCGCCTGGAATACGCCGGGGAGATACACGCGATACGCCTGCCGCATGCCGGCGGGCATAATTTCCTTAACGCAGCGGCCGCGGCCGGGGCGGCGCTGGCCGCCGGGCTGGATTTCGGCGCTATCCGCAAGGGCCTGGAGCGCTATACCCCGCCGCCGATGCGCCTGCAGGAACTGAAGTTCGGCGGCGCCACCGTCGTACTGGACGCCTACAATTCCAACCCTCAGTCGGCAGCTTCGGCCATCAAGCAGGTGCTGGGCATGGCCCGGCCCCTCTATTTCATGCTCGGCGACATGAAGGAGCTGGGCCAGCATTCCGCCCACTACCATACCGACCTCGGGGCCGCGCTGGCCCATACCGGCGCCGAGCGCGTCTTCCTGGCCGGACCTGAAATGAAGCCGGCCGTCGAGGCCTACATGAAGGCGGGCGGCTGCTGCGCGGTCTACGCGGAAACGCTGGACGGCTGGCTGGACGAGGCCCGCGCCCTCATCAAGGCCGGCAAGGGCACCTTCCTCGTAAAGGCCTCCCGCTCCATGAAGTTCGAGCGCATCGTAGAGGGCCTGTAAGAATTACAATAGAACGTCTCCAAGGATCTAACTATGAATAAACCCGCCAAAACAGAACCGAACGCCATCGCCACCCGCGCGCAGGACTACTCCCAGTGGTACCTAGACGTGATCAAGAAAGCCACGCTGGCCGAGCACTCCGCCGTGCGCGGCTGCATGGTGATCCGCCCGCACGGCTACGCCATCTGGGAGAAGATGCAGCGCGAGCTCGACGACAGGTTCAAGGCCACCGGCCACGAGAACGCCTATTTCCCGCTGTTCATCCCGCTGTCCTTCCTGGCCAAGGAGGAAAAGCACGCCTCCGGCTTCGCCAAGGAATGCGCGGTCATCACGCACCACCGCCTTAAGTCCATCAACGGCGAGATCGTGCCGGACCCCGAGTCCAAGCTCGAAGAGCCGTTGGTGGTGCGCCCGACCAGCGAAACCATCATCTGGGACCAGTACAAGAACTGGATCCAGAGCTACCGAGACCTGCCGCTGCTGATCAACCAGTGGGCCAACGTGGTCCGCTGGGAAATGCGCACGCGCCTGTTCCTGCGCACCGCCGAGTTCCTGTGGCAGGAAGGCCACACCGCCCACGCGACCGAGGTCGAAGCGCTGGAGGAGACCGCCCGCATGCTGGAGGTCTACGCCGAATTCTCCGAGAACGTCATGGCCGTGCCCGTGATCAAGGGCCACAAGACCGAGGGAGAGCGCTTCGCCGGCGCGCTCGACACGCTCTGCATCGAGGGCATGATGCAGGACGGCAAAGCCCTGCAGATGGGCACCAGCCATTACCTGGGCCAGAACTTCTCCAAGGCCGCCGACGTGAAGTTCCAGAACAAGGACGGCCAGCTGGAATACGTGTACGCCACCAGCTGGGGCGTCAGCACGCGCCTGGTGGGCGCGCTGATCATGACCCATTCCGACGACGCCGGCCTGGTGCTGCCGCCCAAGCTCGCGCCGATCCAGGTAGTGATAGTCCCGATCTACAAGAGCGACGAAGAGCGCGCCAAGACCGTGGAGGAGGCGAAGAAGGTCTTCGCCGAGCTCAAGGCCCTGGGCGTGGCCGTGAAGCTCGACGACCGCGACGGCATCATGCCCGGCGCCAAGTACTACGAGTGGGAAGGCAAGGGCGTCCCGCTGCGCATCGAGATAGGCCCCAAGGACCTGGAGAAGGGTTCGCTCTGCGTCGCGCGCCGCTTCGTCTCCGACATCCCCGGCGAGACGCCCGAGGCGCAGCGCAAGCGCCGCAAGGCCTTCCTGCCGCGCGCCGAGGCCATAGCCTCCATCGTGCCGACGCTTGAAGCGATGCAGAAAGAGCTGCTCGAGAAGGCGCGGGCTTTCAGGACCGCGCGCACGCGCACGATCGACAAGCTCGAGGACTACGAGAAATTCTTCAAGGACGAGGGCGGCGGCTTCGCCTGGGTGCACTGGGCCGGCACGCCCGCGCAGGAAGAGGAGATGGCCAAGCGCTTCGAGACCAGCATCCGCTGCCTGCCGTTCGAGGACCAGGTGCCGGCCGAAGCCAGGGGAGAGGGCAAGTGCATCCTCACCGGCCAGCCGTCCAAACTGCGCGTCCTGATGGCCAAGTCTTACTGACGGCTTACACGGGAGACCGAACAGAACCGCCGGGGAAACCCGGCGGTTCCGCATTGCGGCTTTTGGTAGAATGTTACCAGGGTTTCATAGCCGCGCAGGGGGAAAAACGATGCTCGACAAGATCAAAACGATGCTGGGCCGCATAGAAGCGGACTATGCAGACGTGCGCCATGAATTAAAGAAAGAGACGGCGGTGGTATTCAATGGCAAGGAGTTGACCCGCGTCACCACTAACTCGACGGACGGGTTCGTAATGAGGGCCCTCCATAAAGGCGGCTTCTCCTCGGTGGCGTTCACCCGCCCGGAAGATGCGCTGAAAGCGGCCGCGGCCCTTATGGAGAACGCCCGGCTGCTGGCGCGCAGCGTTAAAACACCTGCGCGGCTGGCCCCCGTACCGGCGGTCAAAGAATATTTCCGCCCGGAAATGTCCGAAAACCCGGCCGCCGTGAGCCTGGAGGAAAAGATAGCGATAGCGCGCGCTTACAATGCGATACCGCTTAAAAACCCGAGGGTAGTCTCCACGAACCTGATGTACAGCGAAACATCCCGCGACAAGCATTTCGTTTCCACCGAAGGGACCGAGCTGAGGGAGGAACTGGTCACCGTCTCCTTCTCCGGCATGGCCACGGCCAAGGACGGCGCGCTGACCCAGAGCATCAACTTCATGCTCGGGGGAAGCGACGGCTTTTCCACGATAAGGAACCGGGACCAGGTTTTAACGGAGCGCACGGAGCTGCTGGACCGCATGCTTTCGGCCAAGCCGGTGACCGGCGGGACCTATAGCGTCCTGCTCGACCACGAGCTGGGCGGGGTCTTTACCCACGAAGCCTTCGGGCATTTTTCAGAAGGCGACATAGTGGAGAACATGCCGGAGCTGCGCAGGAAGATGCATCTGGGCGCGCCGTTGGGCAGCCCCGCGGTCACGATAGTTGACGACCCTACCCTGCCGCACCAACTGGGTTTCTACAAGTACGACGACGAGGGCGTGCGGGCCAGGCGGGTCGAACTGATGAAGAACGGCACGCTTTGCGGCCGGCTGCACTCGCGGCGCACCGCTGCGGCCTTCGGCGAACCGCCCACCGGGCATTGCGTGGCCGAGGACTACCGCTTCGCCCCCATGGTGAGGATGGGAACGATAATGATACTGCCGGACCCGGCCATGAACCTGGAGAGGCTGCTCGCGAAGCTCGGAGACGGGCTCTACCTCTGCGGCTCGAAGGGCGGCCAGACTTCCGGCGAAAATTTCACGTTCGGCGCGGCATACGGCTTCGAGGTGAAGGGCGGCAGGATCGCCGGAATGGTGAGAGACATCAACATCATGGGGAACCTCTTCTCGACGCTGAAGAACATAGCCGCGGTGGGCGGTGACGTGCATCTTTCCGAGCGCGGCGGCTGCGGCAAAGGCCAGACCAACATCCGGTCCTGCCACGGCGGGCCGCAGGTACTCATCAATAACGCCGTAGTGGGGGGGAAATAATGCAAAAGCTCATAGAGTGCGCGGCGGCCGCGGGCGCCGAATTCGAGATCTATTCCTGCTCCTCCGAAAAGAAGAACGTAACCATAGAGAACGGAGAGCTGAGGGAAGCGGAATGCAGCCTGACCTCGGGCGTAAGCCTGAGGCTGCTCAGGGACGGCCTCTACGGCTTCGCCTACACGAAGAATCTCGGCGACCCCGCCGGCCTGGTAGACAACGCCCTGGCCTCGATGAAGGCCGGCGTGGAGGCGAAGTTCTCTTTTCCGAAAACGGCCGGGCTGAAGCCGCTCAGGACCTATTCTGAAAAAGCCGAAGAGCTCACCTCCTCCGACCTGCTGCAGGAGGCCTCCCGGACACGGGACATCCTGGCCAGGCGCACGAAGGGTCAGATAAATACCGGGGCGGCGGCGGTCACCGGCGCCTGCCGCATTTTCAATTCCTCCGGCACCGACCTGGAGTGGAAGGAATCCTCGGTAACCGCTTACGGCAGCGTGGTCTCTGACGGCGGGGACACCTATGCCGAAGCGGACTGCGGGCTGGACCGGGCCTCCATCCCGGAAACCAGGCTGGACGCAGCCGCGGCCCTGTTCGAGGCCGGCCGCCGCGAGGTGAGCCCGAAACCCGGCAGGCACAAAGTGCTGTTCATGCCGGAGGCCATGCACACCCTGCTGTGGCGCCTGCAGAGCGGCGCCAGCGGGCAAAGTCTTTACCAGAAGACCACGCCGCTGGCGGGCAAAGAGGGGCATCGCCTGTTCCCGGAGATCCTGACCGTGCGGAACAACCCGCTCAACGACGCCATCCCCGGGGCGCGGGCCGTGGACGACGAGGGCACGCCCTGCTCCGACTTCCCGGTAATAGAAAAGGGCGTTTTCAAGGGCTTCTATTACGACCTGAATTACGCGGCCAAGAGCGGGGCAAGACCTTCCGGGCACGGCTTCCGGCGCACCATGTGGGGCGGCGATACCGTCGCCATAAGACCGCTGCCCTACCTGGGCCATTTATACTTCGATAAGGGGGATAAGACCTTCGACGAACTCCTGCGCGAGATGGGCACAGGCCTGGTGGTTTTCGGCGCGCTGGGCGCGCACAGCGGAAACATCCCCAACGGGGACTTTTCGATAGGGCTCGCGCCGGGGCTCTATGTGGAGAACGGGGCGGTGGCCGGCAAGGCGAAGGACACCATGGTCTCCGGCAATATCTACGACATGATGACCCGAATGATAGCCGCCGGCTGCGAGGCGTCCCCGGTCCTGGGCAATAACCCGCCGGTGCTCTTCGACGGCCTGAACGTGGCCTGCTGAAGCTGCCCCGCAAAAGCGAAAGACCGCCGGGAAACCGGCGGTCTTGCTTTGCGGACCAGGGCGCGCCTATCTTTTGGAATTTACTACCGCCTTCACCATCTCGTCCCACTGCGTGGCGGCGGAGAAGCCCAGGTATTCGTACTTGGGCTTGTAGTTCATATAGAAGAGCGGGAAGTGGACGGAGATCCCGTTGGCGTTCTTGGACTTGTAGCCCAGCGCGTCGTTGCGCAGCACGAACTTCCCGGAGAGGTGGACTATCACGTCCTTCGCTGCTTCTTTTACCGCGGGGGTGGGGGAATTGTCGTAGTACAGCTGCATCACCTGGTACAGGTCGCGCGCATCCTCGTCGTCGAAGGCCCGCAGGCCCCACTTCTTCTCGTGGTAGAGTGCCATGTCGGCCGGTGAGGCGAGCACCAGGCGGGCGAACTTGTCCAGCTTAGCGGCCAGTTCCGTGGCCGCGGACGGGCGCACTATGGACATAGTCACGGACATCTTCTGCGTCCCGAAATAAAACTCGGAGAAGCCCTTCATGACGGCCTGCGCCGCGGCGAAGCCGTCTCCCGGGGCGGCCTGCAGCGCCTTCAGGAAGACCTCGTAGTTGTACCCGCTGCCCGGCGTGGTCTCCTGCGAGCCCACCACGTACTCAGCCGAGTCGCGCAGGTCGTAAACCACCTCCACGGTCTGCATCAGGCAGGCGTCCGAGGCGTACACGTTCACGCCGCCGCCGGCCTTGATGGCCGCGGCCAGCTCTGCCGGGGCGATGTGGTGGCCGGAGGGCTCGTCGTAGGAAATGCCCTTGGCCGCGCCGGGGGGAGGCTTCACGCCGCGCCAGCCGCTGCCGTGGCCGCCGACTATCAGCATATATTTGCGCGCCGGGTAATTGGCCTTGCCCCAGGCGATGAACTCGGCCAAATGCTTCCAGTCGCCCATGTCGGCGTCGGGGAAATGCGCGAGCACGGGAGAATTGATCCTGAGCGGGTCGGCGTCCTTCACCATCAGGAAGCGGCGAGAGCCGGTCCAGTCGGCCTGCGGCGGCGCAGGCTCCTGCACGCTCGAGAAAGGGTTGAAGTCCGGCTCGGTGACGATGCGGGCCATCTCCACCACGACGTTGACCTTGCCGTCAGAGCCCGCGGCCTCCATCTCGTTGACGTCCTTGATGGCCTCAAGGCCCAGGTTATTGCGGGCGCTCACGTAGATCAGCACGGTCCACTCTTTCGTGGAGGGCCTGGAGGGGGCGGGCGGCTCCGCGCTCTCTACGGCCGGCAGGTCCGCCGCGCCGAGCGCTTCCAGCGGCACGGCGCGCGCGGGGATGGCGGATAGCAGAACTACACAAGCCAGGGCGGGCGGCAAAAGGAGTTTCTTCACGCTTATATTATAGCGCCGGCCGCTCCCGCCCCGCATGGGCAATAGGGGGAATGGCGTTCTGGGCCCTTCGGGAAAAGACAAGGGCCTCAAAAATTATTAAAATATAGATATCAATCGCGGCCGCACCAGGGAGACTATGCTCTACTACGCGCACTATTTAAAAGACCTCTTCAGCCCGCTGAACGTTTTCCAGTACATCACCTTCCGCGCCGGCGGCGCGGTCATGACCTCTTTCCTGCTGAGCCTCCTGATCGGCCCGTGGCTGATAGCGAAGCTGCGCACCTACAAGATAGGCCAGATCCAGCGCACCGACGGCCCGCAGACGCACCTGGCCAAGCAGGGCACCACCACCATGGGAGGCCTGCTGATCTTCCTGACGCTCGTGGTCTCCACCGCGCTGTGGGCGCGCATGGACAACCGCTTCATCCTGCTGCTGCTGTTCACCACGGTGGTGCTGGCCTTCACCGGCTGGATGGACGACTATACCAAGCTGGTAAAAAAGAATCCCAAGGGCGCCTCCTCCAGGTTCAAGTTCTCGCTGCAGATCTTCACCGCCATCGGCGTAGTGGGCTACCTGGCCGTCAACCCGCCCAACCCCGAGTACGCCAACCTCCTCTCCATTCCCTACACCAAGGAGGTCTTCCTGAACCTCGGCTTCCTCTACGCGGCGCTCGCTATGCTAGTGATCATCGGCTCGTCGAACGCCGTGAACCTCACCGACGGTCTCGACGGCCTGGCGGCGGGCTCCATAGTCTTCACCGCGCTGACCTTCGCGATCATCGCCTATGCCGCCGGCAACGTGAAGTGGGCCTCCTACCTGAAGCTGATCTACGTGGATGGCGCCGGCGAGATAACCGTCTTCCTGTCGGCCCTGATCGGCTCGTGTCTGGGCTTCCTGTGGTACAACGCGCACCCGGCCGAGGTGTTCATGGGCGACACCAGCTCGCTGTTCCTCGGCGGGGCCATCGGCACCGCGGCCATCTGCACCAAGCAGGAACTGCTGCTGCCGGTGGCCGGCGGCATCTTCCTGCTGGAGACCGTCTCGGTGATCCTGCAGATGGGCTCCTTCAAGCTGCGCAACAAGAAGCGCCTTTTCCTGATGGCCCCGATCCACCACCATTTCGAGCTGAAGGGCATCGCCGAGAGCAAGGTAACGGTGCGCTTCTGGATAGCCGGCATCATGCTGATGCTGATAGCGCTCTCGTCGCTGAAGATACGCTGACATGTTCGACCCTGAAAACTTCAAGAACCGCAAAGCGCTGGTGATCGGCGCCGGCAAGTCCGGCGTCGCCTGCGCGAACCTCCTGGCCGCGCGCGGCTTCTCCGTGCTGCTGTCCGACGAGAAGCCGGAGGCCGAGCTGAAAGAACGCCTCAAGGCCCTCGCCGATGCCGTGGATGTTGAGGCCGGCGGCCACTCCAGAGCCGCCTTCGCCTGCGGCTTCGCCGTAAAAAGCCCGGGCATGGCCCACGCGCACCCTTTGATAAAGGCCCTCAAGGAAAAAAAGATCCCGGTTTTCAGCGAGATAGAAATTGCGCTGGCCTTCTCGCGGGCGGGGCGGCTGCTGGCCGTGACCGGCACCAACGGCAAGACCACCACCACCACGCTGCTGGGCGAGATCATGGCGGCGGCGCTGAAGCCGCGCGGCCGCGCCCTCGTTTGCGGCAACGTCGGCATCCCGGCGGCGCAGATCGCGCCCAAAGCCCGCCCCGGCGACGCCGTAGTCATGGAGGTCTCCAGCTACCAGCTCGAGGACAGCTCAGGGCTGAAGCCCGACGCCGCCTGCGTGCTCAACGTGACCCCCGACCACCTGGACCATCACGGCGGCATGGCCGCCTACGTCAAGGCCAAGAAAAAGGTCTTCAGCTCCCAGGACAAGTCGGCCTGCTGCGTCTTCAATTACGAGGACAAGCTCTGCCGCGCCATGGCGCGCCGCTGCCCCTCGCAGGTCCTGTTCTTCTCCTCGCGCCGCGCCGGGGGCCGCCTGGCGGCCTGGACCGCCGGCGGCAAGCTGCATTTCAAGACAGGCGTCGGGACGACCATCGCCGTGAAGCCGCCGGCCCTGCCGGGCGCGCACAACCTGGAGAACGCCCTGTGCGCCGGCCTGATGGCGCTGCACTGCGGCGCGCCGGCGGCCGCGCTGAAAAAGGTTTTCTCCTCGTTCAGGGGCGTGGAACACCGCATCGAGCCGGCCGGCGCCGTGCGCGGCGTGGCCTTCGTCAACGATTCCAAGGGCACCAACGTGGATTCCACCGTCGTGGCGCTGAAAGCCCTCGGCGCCAGGAAGAACATCTGGCTCATACTCGGCGGCCAGGGCAAAGGCCTCCCTTACGCCCCGCTGATACCGCTGATAAGGAAAAGCGTAAAAGGCGTGCTGACCATCGGCGCCGACGCGCAGAAGATAGAGGCCGAGCTCGCCGGCGCCGCGCCTGTGATCAGCGCAGGCACGATGGAGACGGCCTGCCGCGAGGTCCTGCAGCTCGCAGACCGGGGGGACCTGGCGCTGTTCTCGCCCGCCTGCGCCTCCTTCGACCAGTTCAAGGATTTCGAGGACCGCGGCCGCAAGTTCAAAGCCTTCGTCAGGACCCTGGGCGCCAAATAAATGGACTTCGCCTCTAAACGCCAGAAGCCGGCCTACAACGTCATCCACAACCGCAGCCTGCGGTTCATGGATTACCCGCTCTTCTTCGTGGTCGTCATCCTCCTGATGCTGGGCCTGGTCTCGCTTTTCTCGGCGAGCGCCATCTGGGCCGGCAGCAAGGGGCTCGACACGCTCTTCTTCACCAAGAAGCAGGCGCTGTTCATGCTGACGGGCTTCGGCCTGATGGCGGCGGCCATGCGCATAGACCTGGAGCGCATACGCCCCTACATCAAGCCGGTCTTCCTGTTTACCGCCGCGCTGCTGATCCTGACGCTGTTCATGCCCAAGGTGGCCGGCGCCCGCCGCTGGATACCGCTGGGCTTCATGAAGCTGCAGACCAGCGAGTTCGCCAAGATCGTGGTCATCCTCTACCTCGCCGACTACTTCGACCGCAACATGAGCCGCATCAAGGAGAACTGGCGCGAGCTGCTGAAGCCGCTCGGCGCCATGCTGGTCATCCTGGCCCTGATCGCCGCCGGGCCGGACCTGGGCATCCCCGCGCTGATCTTCGGCGTGGCGCTGTTCATGGCCGGCGCCGCCGGCGTGCAGCTGAAGTTCCTGATGGCCCCGTTCCTGGCCGCCATCCCGGTGGTCATAGCGCTGTTCATCCTCTTCCCGTACCGCATCGCGCGCCTCAAGGCGGTGCTCTCGCCGTGGAACGACACCTCGGGCACCGGCTACCAGCTGGTGCAGGGCATGCTCGCCGTCGGCTCGGGCGGCTGGTTCGGCAAGGGGCTGGGTGCGTCCAAACTCAAGCTCCTCTACATCCCCGAGCCCCACACCGATTTCATCTTTCCCGTCGTGGCGGAGGAGCTGGGTCTGGTAGGGGGGCTGTTCATTACGGGGCTCTTCACCGCCTTCCTGATCAAGGGCGCGCGCGTGGCCCGCAACGCGCCAAGCCTTTACACTTCGCTGACCGCGCTGGGCCTGACGCTGCTCATAGCGCTCCAGGCCTTCTACAATATCGGCATGTCCATCGGCATCCTGCCGACGAAGGGCATCCCGCTGCCGTTCTTCTCCTACGGCGGCTCCTCCATCTGGGCGTCCATGATCATGGTAGGCATAATCCTCAATATCTCCGCCCACAGGAGCGGCCAGCGATGGTAGAAAAAAAACGCGCGCTTATCGCCTCCGGCGGCACCGGCGGCCATTTTTATCCCGGCTTCGCGCTGGCGGTCGAGCTGCGCGCCCGCGGCTGGCAGCCGCTGTTCCTGGTGAAAAGAGAGGACCTCTCGCGCCCCGCGCTGGAAGAGGCGGATCTCCCTTACGCCGAGCTGGACATGGTGGCGCTGCCGCGCAGCCTCAACCCGCTGCGGCACGCGGCCTTCCTTATAAAATTCATCAGGTCCGTCGCGCTAGTCCGGCGGATGATCGCCGATTTCAAGCCCGCGGCGGTGATAGGCACCGGCAGCTACGTCGCCTTTCCGGCCGTGCTGGCCGCCCGCCTGGCCGGCGTGCCCGTCTACATCCACGAGTCCAACGCCAGGTTCGGCCTGGGCAACAGCCTGGCCGCCCGGTTCTGCCGGCGCGCGGCGCTGGGCCTGCCGGTAAAGAACAACCCTTTCGAAGCCCGCTCCGTGCTGACCGGCACGCCGATACGCGAGGCCTTCCGGCAGCCGCCCTCCCGCGAAGCGGCGCGCCGGGCGCTCGGCCTGGAGGCCAAGAAGTTCACGGTGCTGGTCTTCGGCGGCAGCCAGGGGGCGCGGCGCCTCAACGCCGCCTTCATCGCCGCCGCGAAGACGCTCAAAGGCGACCTGCAGGCGGTGCATATAACGGGCGCGAAGAATTTCGAGGACGTGAAAGCGGCCTACGCCGCGGCCGGCCTCGACGGCGCGGCCGGGCTGCAGGTCTACGCCTACCGCGAGGACATGCCCGCGCTGCTGGCCGCCGCCGACCTGGCGCTGGCCCGCTCCGGCGCGAGCACGGTGGCCGAGCTGCTGCAGCTTAAGAAGCCGGCCATACTGGTGCCGCTGCCCTCTTCGGCCGGGGACCACCAGCGCCACAACGCCCTGGCCCTGGCCGACCACGGCGCCGCTCTGTGCCTGGAAGAAGGTCCGGACTTCGACAACCGGCTCGCGGCCGCCATACGCAATTTCATAGGCGACCCGGCCCGCGCCGCGGCGATGTCGGAGAGCTGTGCCAAAACCGGCATCCCGCCCGCCCTGGGGGCCGCCGCCGCGCTGGCCGACCTGGTGGAGAAGGGCGGCTGAATTTACGGAGGAGACTAAAATGGAAATAGAGAAAGGTGCGAAGTGGGTGAAGTTCGACGTGATGGAGCGCTTCATGCGCGACGTCTTCAAGGGCATAGGCGTGCCGGCGGAGGAAGCCGCGGTCTGCGCCGACGTGCTGATAACCGCGGACAAGCTGGGCATAGACTCGCACGGCGCCTCGCGCCTGAAGCCGATCTATTATGACCGCATCAAGCAGGGCATACAGCTGCCGAAAACTAAATTCGAAGTGGTCCGCGAGACCCCGACCACGGCGGTCATCGACGGACACAACGGCATGGGCCACTACATCGCCAAGCGCGCGATGGAGCTGGCGGTGAAGAAGGCCAAGAAGTTCGGCCTCGGCATGACGGCCGTGCGCAACTCCACCCATTACGGCATAGCCGGCTACCACGCGATGCTGGCCTCCAAGGCCGGCATGATAGGCATCACCGGCACCAACGCCAGGCCGTCGGTGGCGCCCACCTTCGGCGTGGAGAACATGATGGGCACCAACCCGCTCACGTTCGCCATCCCCACCGA